>JAJYDK010000114.1 GCA_021777555.1 Pseudomonadota bacterium
AGTACGCGCCCGTACGGCGCGTTCAGGTGCCCCGCGATCATTTCCAGATGAGAGGTCATCTTCGCAGTCACGTCCCAACTATACCACTGAGGAGCCATTGCGATGGGATCCTCGCCGGGTTCGGCCGAGTGCGCAGAATTCGTGCCCCGAGTCCGGGGCGAGACGGGCGCAGCCGTCGCGCCCGCACGCGCCCCGAATCACTCGGCGCGATCCGCAGCGCCGGCGCGTGACAACCGCCGGCGCTGTGGCTTCGGCCGGCGCCGGGTCCGAGACGGCACTGGGGGCCGGGCGCACGAGGCGATCGTGGCGAGCGCTTCGCGAGCGAGCGCCTGCACTTCATGGTCAAACGCGCGGTAGGCACGGATCAGTGCCGTCCCAAACTGCGTGAGCACGGCGCCCCCGCCGCCCGCACCTCCCACGGTTGCGGTCGTGACGGGCGCTGCGAAGGAGTGATTGAGCTGATCGAGCAGGAGCCAGGCTCGCCGGTAGCTCATCCCAAGGCCGCGCGCGGCCTGGCGCAGCGACCCGGTGCGCTCGATGCCCTCCAGGAGTTCGATCTTGCCCGGACCGATCGAGCACCCGGCGGCAAAATCGACCCGAAACCGTACCTGTGTCATGTCATTGCGCCCATGTGGCGGATTCAGCGTCCGGCGCATCCGCCCCCGTACTGTTCGATGACGATCGCCCGTCAGCTTACGCCAGGAGACTGTCCGCCGGCCTCCTCGGCCCTCTGCGGTTCACTCCGCGTCGCCCGACTTCGAACCCGGGGGGTTCGCGCGGCGCGCGTACCTCGGCGGCTCTGTGACCGCCACGGGTCGGCAGGCCTCATCGTCACGCCGCGGCTCAATCGGCCAGCAGCCCCTGCCCGGCCAAGAGTCGCAGCGCGCGCTCCAGTGCATCCGGGTGCGGTGCTGCGCTCACCCCGAGCGCGCGCTGCCAGTCGCGCAGCAGTCGCACCGAATCCCGGCTGCCGTCGAGCAGACCCATCAGCGTGCGGAGCGTCGAGTCTGCGGCCAGCAGGCCGGACGCACCGCGCACCGTGAGCGCCTCGCCACGCTCGGCCTGCAGACGCGCCACGGCATTCACCCGCGGCTGCGCTGCGATCTCGAGCGGGAAGCTGGGCGGCTGCGCATACATCTCCAACGCTCCGCTGTCTTCCGACTGCAGCAGCAGGCTCACGAGTTTGCCCTCGGTGAGCGCATCGAGGGGCCCATCAAATCCCTGCCGCGCCTCGATCCGCTCGCGCACCTGTCGGTACGGCAGCGCCGCAGGGAACGCCGCGCCGAGTTGCGCGTAGAGCAGCTTCGGAACCGGCTCGCTGCAGGTGAGTTCGCGCCCGAACGCGTCGCGAAACTTCACCTCACTCTCGTCCGTGAGATGATCTTGCGCAGCGGGCACAAGGGAACTGCGCAGGTACACCTGCGCAAGCGTCGCCGGCGAGGGATGTGCCTCAAGCGGACGGTTCGAGCGGCAGAGGATGCTCTGTCGAAACCCGCTGCAGCCGATGAAGTCCAGATACTGCTCGCGCACCAGGCGATCGGGGATGGCCTCGAGCCAGCGCTGCACCGGCTCGGGCAGGCGCGGCCGCTCCCGGGCCGCGAACCCCGACTCGGCGACGAACTGCAGTCCGAGCGCGCGCGCCCCTTCCATGAAATCGAGAAAGTAGACCGGCTCATTCTCCTCGGCGAGCAGGTCGTAGCGGATCAGCGCATCGGAATCGTTGTAGGCGCCGAGCAGGCGCCCGAACAGCTGCCGCTCGAGCGTGTTCGGCGGCATCGCCCCCACGATGAACTCGCACACCTGGCGCGCCTCGCGCACCTTCTCGTGCGGGTCGGCGATGTCCTTGGTGTGAAACACGGTCAGATCGCGCAGGATCTGGCGCACGTGCCCGCCCGGGTAGGCGTTGTAACTGAGGTAGGCCAGACCCTCGGGCTTCAGGTGCCGGGCACAGATCGAGAGAATCGCCTCTTGCGCGGCCTCCGGGACCCAGGAGTACACGCCGTGGACGAGGATGTAATCGAACTGGCCGGCATCCTCCGGGAACGAGCGCACGTCCTCGGCCCGGAATTCGCAGTGGCTCACGCCGGCGCGCTCGGCATAGTCGCGGGCGCGCTCGATCGCACTCGCCGCGGAGTCGATGCCGAGGCAGCTCGAGTGAGGATAGGCCGCCGCGATCGGTACGAGGTGTCCGCCCTCCCCGCACCCGAGCTCGAGGATGCGGCTGGTGGCGAGCGGTGGCGCTCGCACCCCGAACAGGGTGGCCGCCGTGGCGATGCGACTCGGAGCGGCTTGGGGGTAGAACTTCCCCGGGTAGTGCAGCTCGTCGTACGGCGTCCGGCTGCTCAAGCCTCCGACTCGCGATCCTCGGGCCGCTTGCGCCGGCGCAACGCCGCGAGCAGACCGATGAAGCCCGCACCGAGCAGCGCCAGCGTGCCGGGCTCGGGCACCGCGGAGGACGCCCCCGTCAGCGCCGGTTCGGGCGACGTCAGCAGGTTCACCGTCGCGGTGCCGGAGAACGACGGGTCGAACACCAGTTGCGGGGTCGTGGAACCCTCGAAGCTCCCGATAAAGAACCGATCGGAGCGGGACAGCACGCTCGCATGCGAAATCACCTGCACGCCGAGGTAGTCGCGAACGAGCTGCATCTCGGTATACGGATTGGCGCCCTCCAGATAGAGATTGAAGTCCGTGACCACCGTCTGCCCGTAGGGCGCACCCTTGGTCCCGGCCGTACCGTACCCCGACAGCAAGTACGATGCCGCCGTGAGCACCGGGGTGTAATCCACCAGTTCCTTGGTGTGCAGGATGCCGCGGCCATTGAAGGCCCCGAAATCGATCGCGAACGCACTGCCCGCGGTCAGCGTGGCCGTGGCGAAGACATTCGCCCCGCGCGTCACGGCACCGCCGTCGCTCTTGACCTTGGTGAGGTCGAAGCCGCAGACGAACGGCACGTTCTGTACCTGCGCACCGCCCGCGCCCTTGGACTGGGTGATGCTGTAGCCGCCGCTCTCGGTCGCCGAGATGACCGAGCCGTTGCCGGTCAGCGTCGGGCCCTGTCCCCATTGGATGGCGCTGAGCTCACCCTGCGTCGTGCAGGTCGCGCTCGGCGCCACCGGTCCGGCGTGGGCCCCGATGGGGGCCGCCGCGAAGGCCGC
>JAJYDK010000004.1 GCA_021777555.1 Pseudomonadota bacterium
GGCGCCCGAGCACGTACGGCTCGCGCTGGGACTGCGGATCGAGGTGGTATTGGTTCAGACAGCGCAGCCAGGAGCGCTTGATGTACTCCGGCGGGCCAGCCCCTTCATCACGCACCGTGCCCTGCAGGATCTCATGGATGTGCCTGAGGTGATTGCCCGCCGTTATGGTGACTGGCTGAAGCATGAGTGTCCCCCCTCTGCCGGCCCAGGGGCCCATTATGCTACGACTCCGCCGGCGGCGATCGCCCGAGCATCGGTTCCGGCACAGCCCCGCGCTGGAGTGTTCCGAATCGGGACAGCGCCGTTGCGCCGGCGCATCCGCCGCCGGCATCACACGCCCCGTGCGCGCCGCGCGTAGACTGCGCCGACCGGGGGTGGATCCCCCCAGAGACGAGATCATTCCGAGATCAACCCATGAAAACCAAAGCAGCGATCGCGTATGCGCCGGGCAAGCCACTTGAAGTCGTCACGCTGGATCTCGACGGACCCAGGGCCGGCGAGGTGCTGGTTGAGATCAAAGCGAGCGGCGTATGCCACACCGACGAGTTCACCCGCTCGGGAGCCGATCCCGAGGGCCTCTTTCCGGTGGTGTTCGGCCACGAGGGCGCCGGAATCGTGGTCGATGTCGGACCGGGGGTGACGTCGGTGAAAAAGGGCGATCACGTGATTCCGCTCTACACGCCCGAGTGCCGCCAGTGCAAATCCTGCCTCTCGCGCAAGACCAATCTCTGCACCGCCATCCGCGCCACGCAGGGCAAGGGCGTCATGCCCGATGGCAGCAGCCGCTTCTCCATCGGCGGGCAGATGGTGCATCACTACATGGGCTGCTCGACGTTTTCGAACTACACGGTGCTGCCTGAGATCGCGGTGGCGAAGATCCGCGAGGACGCGCCCTTCGAGAAGGTCTGCTACATCGGCTGCGGCGTCACCACGGGTGTGGGCGCCGTGATCAACACGGCGAAGGTCGAGCCGGGCGCCAATGTCGTGGTGTTCGGCCTCGGCGGCATCGGCTTGAACGTCATTCAGGGCGCGCGGCTGGTGGGAGCCAACAAGATCGTCGGCGTGGACCTCAACACGCGGCGCAAGGCGCTCGCCGAGAGCTTCGGCATGACCCACTTCGTGAACCCGAAGGAAGTCGGCGGCGATCTCGTGCAGCACCTGGTCGCGCTCACCGACGGCGGCGCCGACTACAGCTTCGAGTGCGTCGGCAGCGTCGATCTGATGCGCCAGGCGCTCGAGTGCTGCCATCGCGGCTGGGGCGTGTCGGTGATCATCGGCGTCGCGGGCGCCGGCCAGGAAATCAAGACCCGCCCCTTCCAGCTGGTGACCGGACGGGTCTGGAAGGGCACGGCCTTCGGCGGCGCGCGCGGGCGCACCGATGTGCCGAAGATCGTCGACTGGTACATGGACGGGAAAATCCGGATCAACGAGCTCATCACGCACGTGATGCCCGTCGAGAAAATCAACGACGCGTTCGATCTGATGCACCGGGGGGAATCCATCCGCTCGGTCGTGACGTTCTGAGCGCTGCATCTACCTGAAGAGGAAACACCATGGCTATCTCGATTCATCCGTTGGTCGATCACGGCGTCAAGCACGGCAACGCCTCGTTCTCGGGCGGCACATTGACCTGCAAGTGCGCCTCCCAGCCCGTGACGGTGAGCCTCGGGGCCAACGTCGCCTTCGACCATGTCTGCGGCTGTACCAAGTGCTGGAAGCCCTCCGGGGCGCTGTTCTCGCTCGTGGCCGTCGTCGGGAAGGACAAGGTCAAAGTAACCGCCAACGAGCAGAAGCTGAAGATCGTCGATGAGAGCGCCGTGATCCAGCGCCACGCCTGCACCGGCTGCGGCGTGCACATGTACGGCAGGATCGAAAAGAAGGACCACGCCTTCTACGGCTTCGATTTCGTGCACCCCGAGCTCTTCAAGGAGCAGGGCTGGGCGCACCCCGAGTTCGCCGCTTTCGTCTCCTCCATCATCGAGTCGGGATTCCCGCCGGCGCGCATGGGCGAGGTACGGGCGCGCCTGAAGGAGCTCGGGCTCGAGCCCTACGACTGCCTGTCGCCCGCGCTGATGGACGCGATCGCCACCCACGCCGCCAAGCAGAAAGGTGTGCGGCCGGCTTGAACGATAACGGGACAAGTGTGTGCCGGATTCAGGTCAATCCGAACGGCGACACCCGCGGTTGGAGCGGCCGGACTATGCCGCGGGAGGATGCGCGCGCATAGTAGGGATACATCGAGTTGACATACGGCCGAGGAGTACGGCGGGAGGCGCACCGGCCGCCCGGGCCTCGAAGATGAGGCGTGGCGTGTGGGGCGATGTCATGGGTGGGCAACAGAGGGGGGGGCTTCAATTCATAAGACGAAGACCAAGTCCAAGACAGCTCGGCTCCACCGGGGGGCGGGCCCGATGAGCGCTGGGCGCCGGATGAGCCGGCGCGCGCATGCCGGACCGCCGCGCGGACCAATTTCCAAGCGGGGACCGAACCGGCCCGAATCACTTGCACAAACCGAACGAGGAGAACCAAACCGTGTATACCCTAACTGATCGCACGCCAAGGCGGGCGGACCGGCGGCACTGGCGATGGTTGCTCACCAGCGCCGCCTCACTGCTTGCCGTCGGCCTGCTGTTGCTCCCGAGCGCAGCGTACGCGCAAGAGGGCACGGATGCCGAGATCACCAGCGCCAGCGCGAATCCGGATCTGTGGCCGGCGATGGGCCAGAACTTCGCGCTCGATCGGCACAGCGATCTCTCGCAGATCAATACCGGGAACGTGAGTCGCCTGGGGCTCTCCTGGGCGCAGTCGCTCGGCACTCTGCGCGGCCAGGAAGGCCAGCCGATCGTCGTCGACGTCGGCGGCACGCCGATGATGTACTTCGTGAGCGGCTGGCCGAACATCGTGCAGGCGCTGAACCTGTCGAACCCGGATCATCCCGTCGAAGTCTGGAACTACGTGAAGAAGACGGGCCGCGATCTTTCGGCCGTACCGCGCGCCTGCTGCGATACCGTCAACCGCGGGTTGAACTATGCGCAGGGCAAGGTCCTCTTCAATACACTCGACGGCTATCTCATCGCCTTGGACGCGAGGACCGGTCGGGTGGACTGGGAGGTCAAGCACGCCTATCCGGACAAGGGCCAGACCGTGACCAATGCGCCGTTGATCGCCGACGGCAAGGTGATCGTCGGATTCGGCGGTGATGAATTCGCGGCGCGCGGTGAGGTCAAGGCCTATGACCTCGGGACCGGCAAGCTGGTATGGCAGTACTGGGACAACGGGACCGATGCGCAGATCGGCATGACGCCCGCTACCAACAAGTGGAACCCGCAATACGGCACCTATGGCCACGACACCGGCCTCACCTATCCCGGTGACGAATGGAAGCGCGGTGGCGGGGCGGCCTGGGCCTGGTACAGCTACGACCCGAAGCTGAAGCTCGTCTATTACGGGTCCGGTAATCCGGGTCTGTGGAGTCCCTCGTACCGGTGCGGCGCCCATCCGGCCACCCAGCAAGCCTGCAACGACGGCAAGTGGGACAACAAGTGGTCGATGACCATGTTCGCCCGCAATGTCGAGACGGGCAAAGTGGTGTGGGCCATGCAGATGACCCCGTTCGACCAGTGGGACTATGACGGCGTCAACGAGCCCATCCTGGTCAACATGAAGGTCGACGGCAAGATGCAGCCGACGCTCGTTCAGTTCGACCGCAATGGCTTCGCCTACGTGTGGAACCGGGCGACCGGCACGCTGCTCGAGGCCCATAAATTCGTCTATGTGAACTGGGCGGAGAAGGTCAATCTGCACACGGGCCGCCCGGTGAAGGTGTACGCGCACTCGCCGCTGCTGGTCAATCAGATGGCCCAGGCCTGCCCGTCTGCGATGGGCGGCAAGGATCAGCAGCCGGCATCGGTCAATCCGGCGGACCCGGAGGTGTTCTTCGTCCCGACCAACAACTGGTGCATGCAGGATACGCCGCAGCCGCGTACGGATCTGCAGCAGGGCCTGGTCTACGTCTTCGCCAACGTCTACATGTACGAGCACAAGCCGGGCATCTCCGGCCGGCTGAAGGCGTTCAACGTGGTGACCGGCAAGACGCTGTGGAACATCCCGGACAAGTACCCGAACTGGGGCGGCACGCTCAACACCAACGGGAATCTCGTGTTCTACGGCGACCTCGGTGGCAACTTCCGCGCCGTGGATGCCAAGACGGGCAAGATCCTCTGGGAGCGCAAGCTCGGCTCGGGCATCATCGGCAATCCGATCACCTGGCAGGTCGGTGGGCACCAGTACGTGTCGGTCTTCGACGGCATCGGAGGTTGGATCGGGTTGCCCGTGACGGCGGGTCTCGATCTCAACGACAAGTACGGCGCGATCGGAGCGACGGCGATGGCCAAGGCAACGCACCTGAATCTGATTCCTCAGGGCGGCACCTTGTATACCTTCCGCCTGTACTAGCGAATGATCTGATAGACTGAGAGTGAGGCACCCCCGCGGCGGCGGACGTCGCCGCGGGGGTGCCGTGCCTCCCGGACCCTGCGGCGCCAAACCGGAAGAGGGCGGGAACCCGATGATCGTCTTCGACGGGAAACGCGATGTCTGCAATGCCGAGATCTGGCCGCTGCGCGCTGTTTTTGACCCTGGTGTTGATCGCCGCCGTTTCCCCCTCGCCCGCATTCGCTGACGCCGCCGCCGGTTCGGCGGCCGGGTCCGCCGGTCTGCAGGGACCCTGGGTCGGCAAAGACTTCAACCAGCTCGATCAGGCGGAAAAGGACGCGGCCAGGCAGGCGGCGCTCACCGCGCATTTTCGCGTGCTTCGCGTCTGCGCCGACCCGGGCAACATGCCGCTGTCGGATCGCAAGCGGCAGGGATACGAGAACAGGATTCTCGAGGTTCTCGCCAAGGCGATGGGCGCGAGGCTCGACTACTACTGGCGCGCCTACACGGGAGACATCGTGGGCGAGGCGTTCGGCTCGAGCGACGAATGCGATCTGCTGATGGACATGCCGGTGCACGCCGCCGGGATCCTGCCGACGATGCCGATCTACCGCACGACCTATGTGCTCGTGTGGCGCAACGACGAGCACCTCGCCATCAAGAGCCTGGGCGACCCGCGCCTGAAGACCTTGCGGGTGGGTGTATTCCAGATTTCCGCGGTCCGCCAGGCGCTCGAGAATCATGGCGTGTTCGCGCACGTGAAGGTCTGGCCGGTGAGGAACGACACGGCGTGGAATCCGGCGCACCAGCCCTGGCGCCAGGTACAGGAGGTGACCGACGGCAAGCTCGATGTGGTGGCCGCGTGGGGACCCATGGCGGGGTGGCTGAAGACCATGAAGGGGGAGCCCCTCACGCTGCAGCCGACCAATCTCATGGACGACACGGTGCCGATGGAATTCAGCCTGGGCATAGGCCTGCAGCCACGGGACGTCGTGTTGAGATACGCGCTCGACAACGCCCTCAGGGCGAACCGGGCGCGGATCGAGGCCATCCTGAGGCGATATGGTGTGCCGCTCGTCGAGTGCGCCGACTGCCTCGTGGCCGGCGATCTGCCGGCGCACGGCAGCTACATGGTGCACGTCTCATCGAGCGGCGATGGCACGCAGGCGACGCACTGGACGGTGTCGCGGGCCGTGCTCGACCGGTGGCTGGCGGAGGGCTCGAGCGTCAACAAGGAGCTCTATGACGCCGTGCTCGCCAACGATGTCTCCCGCGCCGCCTATCTCATCGGCAAGGGCGCGGACGTCAACGAATTGACCAACCTCGGCACTTCTTCGCTCATGACCGCCTCCCGCGCCGGCTGCATCGCGATGATGCGGCTGCTCGTGGCGCATGGCGCCAGGGTCGATCTGCCCGACAGCGGGGGAGAGACGCCGCTCGTCGGGGCGGTGATGCGCGATCGGGCCGCGGCCATCAAGTTCCTGCTGGCGCACGGGGCGAGCATGGACAAGGGGGCGCCTGCCGGCTCGACGCTCCTGTCTCTCGCCCTGCAGGGGGAACATTTCGATGCCGCCTACGCTCTCATCAAGGCGGGGGCGGACGTGAACGCCCCGGTGAGCAGGTACCGGCTGACCCCCCTCATGATCGTCGCCAGTTTCCGCCCGCCGGAGGCGGACAGCCGGATCCGGCTGATGGAGAATCATGGCCCGATGGACGTCGCCCGCGCCTTGCTCGCCCGCAAGGCGGATGTGAATGCGACCGATGCCGATGGGGTCACCGCGCTCATGATCGCTGCGGCGCGCGACAATTCGCCGATGATCGGCCTGCTGGTGCAAGCCGGCGCCAATGCGAACATGAAGTCGAGGGCGGGCCAGACGGCGCACGATATCGCCGTGCAGGATGACAATCTCGGCGCCACCCGGACCCTCGAGCTGCTGGCCCGTCAATAGGCGAGTTCCCTGTTCCTGACCACCCGGAGGAATTGACTGATGAAGCGATTCGCAGGCGTAATGGCTTTCATGTTGATGCTGACTGGATGGGCGAGCGGGATCGCGGCGCCGTCGCAGACGGCCACGGCGGCGAAGATTTCCTTCGCGAAGGGCTCCCCGCTCCTCAAGGAGAAGCCGCTCAAGATCGTCGCGATGGCCCCCAAGGGATCGCTTCACAACCCGTACGACGGCAACGCGAAGATGGCCAAAGAGGGTCATGAGCTGTTCATGAGCTACGGCTGCAGCGGCTGCCATGGCGGTGGCGGGGGCGGAGGGATGTGTCCGCCGCTCATCAATGGGGTCTGGATCTACGGCGGAAGCGACGACACGCTGTTCCGTCTCATCTCACTCGGCTCGGACAAGCTCACGCATCTGGGGTACCAGCGGGAGGCCTTGGAGAATGTCGTGGGTCCGATGCCTGAGATGGGAGTCGTGATCAAACAGGCCAGCGATCTGTGGAAGATCATCACCTGGATTCGTTCGGCGTACGACGGCCCCCCGAATCACAAGTACCACTGAGCGGCGCGTGATCGTGCGACGCGCACCAGGCGGTTTCGGGCTGCTCGCGCTGGCCGTGCTGGCCGGCGTGAGCCTCGCCCTCGCGGCGCCGGTGCAGGCGGCGGTGCGGTCCTTTTCGATCACCCTCCTGCGCAAGACCTACCATTTCAACAAGGAAGTTCTGCCGTCGCTCCTCGAGACTCATCCCGCCGATCTCGGGGTGTCCGGCTCCGAGGAGGCGACCTCCGAGCTCAACACCGCCGGCAAGTTCATCGGCTGGCATTTCACCTTGAATGTCATCACCGTGCCGGAGGGCGGCAACCTCGCGGCCGCGGCGCAACGGCTCCTCGCGCGCGGTCCCGGGATCATCATCGCCGACCTCAAGGCGAATGACCTCCTCACCCTCGCAGACCTGCCGGCGGCGCGGAACGCCCTGATCCTCGACATGAGGACGATCGATGACAGCCTCAGGCAGCGGCAGTGCCGCGCGAACGTCTTTCACATCCTGCCGAACCAGGCGATGCTCACCGATGCGCTGGCGCAATATCTGGTGTGGAAGCGCTGGAGCCGGTGGTTCGTCATCCAGGGGCCGACGGCCGGGGATGCGGTGTACGCGGCGGACATCCGCCGCTCGGCGGCCCGCTATGGGGCCCGGGTCGTCGCCGAGAAGACCTACAGCTACAACCCCGGCTCGCGCCGCAGCGACACCGGCTATCAGCAGATCCAGACGCAGATGCCGCTCGCGACCGAGGCCTCGGGCGATTACGATGTGATCTTCGTCGCGGACGAGACCGATCTGTTCGGCGACTACCTGCCCTACAACACGTACGCGGCCCGTCCGGTGGTGGGCACGCAGGGGCTCGTGGCGAGCGCCTGGACCCCGGCCTACCAGGAATATGCGGCGCTGCAGATGCAGCAGAGGTTCGATCTGTTCGCCCATCGCGGCATGAGGGAGCGTGACTACGGCGGCTGGCTCGCCGTCAGAATCATCGGCAACGCGGTCATGCGGGCGGGAGCCACCTCGCCTCTCGCCATGCGCAAGTACCTCAGATCGAAAGACTTCCTGGTGGCCGGCTACAAGGGGCAGGGGCTCACCTTTCGCCGCTGGGACAACCAGCTGCGCCAGCCGGTGCTGCTCTCGACGCCCCTCATGACCGTCTCCATGTCGCCGCAGCACGGGTTCCTCCATCCGGGGTACACGACCGACACCCTGGGGTTCGATGAGCCGGAGACGAAATGCCATCTCGGACACTGACCGGGCGCCGCGCCGCGCTGCTCCTGCCGGCCCTCGTTCTGTGCTCCTTCGCGGTGGGAGCCCGGGCGAGCGAGCTGTTCGTCTCGAACGAAATCGACGATACGGTGACCGTGCTCAACGGCGAGACGTACCAGAAGATCGCGACGATTCCCACCGACCAGCGGCCGAGGGGCATCTTTGCGACGCCGGACCACAGGTACGTGCTGGTGTGCGACGGCGATTCGAGCAACATCGATGTGATCGATGCGAAGACGTTGAAGGTCGTGCGCCGGATCGAGACCGGCCCGGACCCCGAAACGCTCGCGATGTCCCCCTCAGGGGACAAGGTCTACGTGTCCAATGAAAACAACGCGCTGGTCACGGTCATCAATTTCGCCACCGGCAAGTCGATCAAGCAGATCCCGGTCGGCATAGAGCCCGAGGGGCTTGCGGTGAGTGCGCATGGGCGCACCGTGGTGGTGGTCTCCGAGACGACCAGCATGGCTCATTTCATCGATACCAGGACCTGGAGGGTCGTGGCCAACATCCTGGTCGACACGAGGCCGAGGATCGCGCAGTTCACCCGCGACCAGCGCTATCTCTGGGTTTCCTCGGAGGTCGGGGGGACGGTCTCGGTCATCGACCCGCGCACCCATCGCATCCTGCACATCATCAATTTCCACATTCCGGGCGTGGACCGCGAATACATAGGCCCTGTCGGCGTGCGCTTCACGCCCGATGGTCGCACGGCGTTCGTGGCCCTCGGCCGCGCCAACCGGGTCGCCGTCGTCGATGCGAAGACGTACAAGGTCGAGAAGTACATTCTGGTCGGCCAGCGGCCCTGGCAGATCGCCTTCAGCCCGGGCCACAAGCGGTTGTTCGTCGTCAACGGCCTCACCAATGACGTGACGATCATCGATGTGTCCTCTGAGGAGGCGGTGAGGTCGGTTCCGGTCGGCCGTCTGCCCTGGGGGATCGCGGTCATCCCGTGAGCCGCCGCCCGGGCGCGCGCGACATCACTGGGATGCGCGGGCCGCGGCGGAGCCGATGAGTTCCCGGTGGTGGCGCAGGACTTCATCGCGCAGCAGCTCGATCTCCGGGCCGCTGTGGCGGCGGTTGCGCGCGAGGCTCACCGCAACCTCGCCCACCACGTGGGCCGGCGGAGCGGAGAGCAGCACGAGACGGTCGGCGAGCACCAGCGCCTCACGCAGGTCGTGCGTGACGAACAACACCGTGGTGGGCCGGGCGCGCCACAGCGTGAGCAGGAGCTCGCGCAGCTGCTCCACCGTATCGTGATCGAGCGACACGAAGGGCTCGTCCATGAGCAGCAGGTCCGGCTCGATCGCAAAGGCGCGCGCGATCGCCACCCGGCGGCTCATTCCGACCGACAGCTGTGGTGGATACAGATCCTGCGCCCCGGCGAGGCCGACCGCCGTCAGCATGTCCCTGACGATGGCATCGGCGCGATCCGGTGGCAGCACCAGCGCGATGTTCTCGTAGACGGTGCGCCAGGGAAGCAGCCGCGGCTCCTGAAAGACGTAGCCCACCCGCGCCGGGTGGCCGTCGGGGCGCGGCGCAAGACTCACCTGACCGACATAATCACGATCGAGCCCGGCCACGATATTGAGGAACGTCGTCTTGCCGCAGCCCGAGGGACCGACGAGAGCGACGAGCTCGCCCGCGGCGAGCTGGAGCGTGAGGCCTGCGAGGGCCTCGTGAGACGCTGCGCCGCGCGCCCGCGCATAGCGCTTCTCGCGGATGTCGGCGAGCAGGGCCGGCGTCACGGGCGCCATCGTCCGGCGCGCCGCTCGAGCGGCTGAAAGAGCACCCACTCGATCAGCTGGATGACCGCCACGAAGGCGATGGTGTAGGCGAGGATGCCCGTCACGTCGAACTGCTGGAAGTAGAGCTGGATCTCGAAGCCGACGCCGTTGCTGCGCCCGAGGAGCTCGACGATCAGCACGATCTTCCACACCAGCGCGAGGCCCGAGCGGGCGGCCGCGAACAGATAGGGGTAGAGCTGCGGCAGGATCACGTGCCGAAGCGTCCGCCATCGACCGACATGAAAGCTCTGCGCCATCTGCGAATAGCTCCGATCGAGCGCGCGGGCGCCTTCGCGCAGCGTCACGGCGACGGCCGGGATCTTGTTGACCGCCACGGCGCCGATCGCCGCCGCCTCGGTGAGCCCGAACCAGACATAGGCCAGCACGATGATGACGAGCGCCGGGAGGTTCAGCAGCAACACGAGCCAGCTGTCGAACAGGACGTCCAGGGTCTTCGAGCGGCCCATCGCGATGCCGATCGCGGTGCCGACGGCCATCGCCACGAGAAAGGCGGCGGCCACCCGCGCCAGGGTGATGCCGAGATTGAAGGGCAGCGAGCCATCGGCGCACAGGCGCACGAGCTCGATGAACACGGCGCCCGCCGAAGGCAGCATGCGGCTGTGCAGCGCCTCGGCGGTGAGCTGCCAGATTGCGATGAGCAGGGCGATCGAGCCGATGCGCTGCGCCAGCGGGAAAGCCCGCAGCCAGGAGGCGCGCTGCGCGGCGCTCGAGCTCATTCAGTAACGCACCGAATCGAGGAACGTGCCGGGCTGCAGGGTGGGGCTCGAGCCGACCAGCGTCCTGCCCCCGACGCGGGCGAACAGCGCGTAGAGGGCCTCGGCCTCATGGCGCTCACGCTGGCCCCAGTGCAGTGGAATGCCGGCCCGGAAACCCTTGCGCAGCGCCGCGAGCTCCGCGGGGTCGCGCGTCCCGGTCCTCGGTCCGAGCCAGCGCCACTCGGCATTCGATGTCGCGAGGATCGACTCCGCCTGACGCGTGGCGCGCACGAAGCCGGCCAGCGCGCGCGGATGCGCCCGCGCCCAGCGATCGGACACGACATACCCCACGAGCGGGATCGGGACTTTGAAGCCGAGCTTGCGCAGCGCGTCGCTCATCGGCAGGACCACCGGAAGGCCCCGGCTCGTCAGCTGCGCAGCGAAGTTCCAGTACGTCAGCACCGCATCGAGGCGGCCCGCCAGGAGCTCCTGATTGAGCAGGGGCGGGGCGCCGAATGAGATTCGCGCATCGCGTGCGAGGTCGATGTGCCGCTCGCGCGCGAGCGCCTGCAGGATCACCCAGCTCTTATCGAGCGGACTGCCGGCCACGCCGAGCCGGCGATGGCGCAGGTCGGCGAGGCGATGGATCGGCGCACCGCGTGCGGCCACCAGCGCGCCGAGGTCGGTCGAGAACGGAAAGAACGTCCAGTGCGCGCCGGCGGCGCGCTCACGGGAAACCCACAGCCAGTCCGACACCGCGCAATCGACGCGCCCGGCCTGCAGCGCCACCAGGGTCGCCGGAGCGCTCGCCAGCGCCAACTTGTCGATGCGGATGCCGTTCGCCCTGTCGAGTCCGTGATGCGCGATGACATCCATCACCCAGTTCACGGTGCCGAATTTCAAGACCGCGATGCGCAGCGTGGGTGCCGCCCGCGCCACCCCGGGCCCGAGGGCGGCCACGAGAAGCAGGACGATATATCGGCGGACGCAGCGCAACGGTCGTGTTCCCCCGCGGGCCAGTGGCCCTTGCTGATGTGCCGCCCAGGATCGTGCATCGCCGCAACAGGCCATACAAGCCCTGCTGCGGCGGGCCGAGCGCATTATGGCATACTGTTCCCGATACGACACAGATCGGCCCGCCGCGGGGATCGGCCCCTGCTTTCGAATGAGCCGTTGGCGGGCCGGGGGGAATTGTTGTCCAATGCCTGATGGCGAGCCGCGGCGCCGCGTGTCTGGGTCCGACCCGTGTGCCGGGCGCCCGAGGGCGCCCCGGGCGGCGGCGTTGTCGGCCGTGAGGCGATGAGGCGCGATGCTGGAGGTCAAAACACAGACGGGGGACGCAAGCGCCGCGGGTCCATCGGCCCGGGAGGCGCCACCGCTCGTCGTCGAGGGACTCAGTCACGCGTTCGGCAAGCGGCAGGCCCTGCGAGAGGTATCCTTCCAACTCGAGCGCGGCGACCGGACGATGCTGCTCGGTCTCAATGGCGCGGGCAAGACGACGCTCTTCTCGCTCATCACCCGCCTGTACAATCATCGCGGCGGCTCGATCCGGATCTTCGGGTGGGAGATCCAGCGCAAACCCTCGGAGGCGCTCGCCCGGCTCGGCGTCGTGTTCCAGCTGCCGACCCTCGATCTCGAGCTCTCGGTCGCGCAGAATCTCTTCTATCATGCCGCCCTGCACGGCCTGCCGCGCCGTGAGGCCGCGACGCGCTTGAAGCGCGAGATCGAGCGCGTCGGACTGACCGATCGGCTCCGCGAGAATGCGCGCACATTGAGCGGCGGCCAGCGGCGTCGCGTGGAGATCGCGCGTGCCCTGATCCATCGGCCGAAGCTGCTGCTCCTCGATGAGCCGACGGTGGGGTTGGATGTCGCGAGCCGGCAGTTCCTGCTCGATCATGTCCGCATGCTGTGTCGCGAAGAGGGGCTCGCGGCCCTGTGGGCGACGCACCTGATCGATGAGGTGGATGACGAGGCGCGCGTGATCGTGCTGCACCGGGGCCAGGTCCTCGCCGAAGGGCCGGTGCCGGAGGTGATCCGCCGCGCGAATGCCACATCGATGCGCGAGGCGTTCGATAAGCTGACCGGCGAGCGCCTCGAATGAAGCCTGTCCATTACTACCGCTGCATGCGCGGCATCGTGTGGCGCGAGGCGTTGCGCTTCCTCAACCAGCGCGGCAGGTTTCTCGCGGCACTGGTGCGGCCGCTGGTGTGGCTGCTCATCTTCGCCACCGGCTTTCGCTTCGTGCTCGGCGTGTCGATCATCCCGCCTTACCAGACCTACATCCCGTACCAGGTCTACATCGCACCGGGTCTCATCGGCATGATCCTGATGTTTCAAGGCATGCAGAGCTCGCTGTCGATGGTGTGGGACCGCGAGACGGGCAGCATGCGCACGCTGCTGGTGAGCCCGCTGCCGCGCTGGTACCTTCTGCTCTCGAAGCTGATCGCGGCGGTCATCGTCTCGGTGCTGCAGGCGTATGTCTTCCTGATCATCGGCTATTTCTGGGGCATTCATCCGCCGCGCTGGGGCTACCTCACGGTGCTCCCGGCCCTGATCCTCTCGGGCATGATGCTGAGCGCGCTCGGCCTGTTCCTGTCGTCGGTGATCCGCCAGCTCGAGAATTTCGCGGGCGTCATGAATTTCGTGATCTTCCCGATGTTCTTCGCCTCATCCGCGCTCTATCCGCTGTGGACCGTGAAGCAGGCGAACGAGAAACTCTACGACATCTGCATGATGAACCCCTTCACGCATGCGGTCGAGCTGGTCCGCTTCGCGCTCTACGAGAAGTTCAACCATGTGGCATTCGCCGTGGTCGGCGGATGTCTCGTCCTCTTTGCGATCCTCGCGATCGTGGGTTACGACCCCGGGCGAGGCCTCATCGCCCGTCGCCAGGGGGGCGAGTGAGCCGCGCGAGGCGCGCCGCGGGCGGCCTCAGAAGCGGATTCTGATCCCGCCGAAGATCTCAAACGGCGCCCCCGGGCTTTCGAAGCGGTTGTTCACGCCGGGACCGTTGGTGACGGCGTTCGCGGGAACGCCCGGCGCTCCGACGCCGGTCGGATCGCTGAGGATGCCCCAGGTCGCGTACCTGCGATCGAGGAGATTGTCGATCGTGGCAAAGAGCTCCACGCGCCGCACGGGGTGGTAGCTCGAGTGCAGACCGATCAGGGCGTAGCCCGGAATCGGCGCCAGCTGATTGGACTCGTCTCCGACGTAGTAGACGCTGCTCACGATGTTGATGCTGGCGCCGACACTCCATCGGGGCAGCACCGAGAAGTCCGCACCGAGCTTCCAGCGGTTCTCGGGGATCCCGGGCAGATTGTCGCCGGGGCTCACCTGGATACTCCCGTTCGCAGTGCGGAACGGGTTGAAACGCGACAGGAAGCGCTGCGCGGTGAGGAATGTGGCCTTGATGAGGCTGTAGTTGGCGTACGCAGACCAGCGGGGCGCGTGGAAATCAACGCCGAGCTCCACCCCTTGCCGGCGGGTGTCACCGATATTCTGGAAGTAGCCCGAGGCGTGCGAGGTGGCGATGGCGTGGATGTCCTCATACAGCACCGTGCGGAATACACTCGCATTCCAGTCGAGCACCCCATCGAGGCCGGGCAGGCGCAGCCCGCGGCCGCGCAGGCCGAGCTCGGCCGCATGGGAGACGACCTGCGCGAGCGGCGGGTCTCCCGAGAGACTCGAGGGCAGGACGCACGGGGCGCTCGGGTCCGCGCACTCGAGCTCCCCCGGGGTCGGGGCGCGGTTGTTCACCGAGTACTGGCCGTAGACGGTGAGCGAGGGCAGGAGCCCGTAGGTGGCCCCGATCGCGGGGTTGAAGTGGACGAACCGGTTGAAGCCGTTCAGCCGCGCGCCGAGCCGGTCGGCGATGTTGTCGTGGGCCAGGTTGTAGCGTCCGCTCGCCGTGACGGCGAGGGAGCGCGTCACGTTGAACGTGTCGGTGAGGTAGGCTCCGAAACTCTTGTTCACCGAGGTGGCCGATACCGGCGTCGCATCGCTGTTCGCAATGGCGCCGGGGGAGTTCTCGGGGGTGAGGACGTAGAGGTTCGAGGGCAGCACGATCAGCTGGGGGTTGAGCCGGCCGATCTGGGCGCCCGCGTAATAGTTCGTCGAGGCATAATCCACCGCGACGCCGGCCGTGAAGTGGTTGGCGTGACCGAAGACCGCACCGCCGTTCGAGGCCTGGAGGGTGATGCCGCGGCCGAAGGAGTGCAGGAACTCGAAATCGTTCTCGCCGATGGGACGGATACCGCCGTCTGAGAGGTCCGGCAGCGGCTGGCCGGCGGAGTTGGTGAGGGGGATGAGCCCGTCGGGCTGGCAGAGGACGCCGGGCAGGCTCGTGCAGCTGGTGTACTCGGTGGTGTTGCCGTTGGTGACCTGCTGGGCGAAGTCCCGGTAATAGAGCACCGTCTGAAGCGCCCAGTGGTGGGCGAGCGCGAGCGCGCCGGTGAGGGTGAGGAATTTCAACCGGTTCTCATTCCCCTGCGGTCCGGTGAAGACGAGCGAGCGATTCACCGCGAGCTCCTGCACCGGCACCGAGCTTTGACCCTTGAGCACGTTGTCGTCCCAGGCGTAGCTCAGATCGAGCGTGCCCGCGCTCCCATGGAGGCTCGCCACGGCGTACAGGTCGCGCAGCTGGTCGCTCGAGAAGTCGCGCCAGCCCTTCCAGTTGAGGCCGCGGCCCGCCACGTAGAAGCCGAATATCCCGGAGTGCATGCCGTATTGGGCGCTCATCTGCTGCCGGTGAAACGAGCCGCCCGAGAGCTCCAGGTCCCCGCCCCGGTGGGTGAAGCCGTTCTTCATGGTGACGGAGATCGCGCCGCCGAGGGCGTTGAGTCCGTAGACCGCGCTCGAGCTCGTCACTTCGACCCGCTGGATCGCGGTGGGCAGGATGAGATCCCAGTCCACGGTGTCGCCGAACGCCTCGTTGACCCGCACGCCGTCGACGTACACGGCGAGGCCCTCGGGCGTTCCGGCCACCGAGGAGGCCTCGAACCCCCGATACAGGATGTCCGGCTGGAACGGATCGACGATGTTGTCGTTCACGTTGATGCTGCCGAGCCGCGAATTGAGCGCGGTGGTCAGGCTGGCCGTGCCCTGGCGGGCGAGGTCGGCGGCGGACAGGAGCTGCACGTTGCCCGGGATGTCATTGAGCGGAATCTTCGAGCCGGCAAGCGGTGTCGCGCTGATCACGACCTCCTTGAGGCCTCCCGGGCCGAACGGGGAATTCGCCGCGTGAGCGGCGCCGCAACAGGCGATGAGCGCGCCGAATGTCGTGAGACCGATGGAAAGGCCGCGAGGGGACCGGCTGCGCTTCTGAGGGTGCATCATCGGCATGGTGTACGGGAACGCGCAGGGTGCGCAAGGGAGTTTTCCCGACGGCCGCTGCGCCGCGCAGTGTTCCAATACGGAACGGAGCATCGCGAATGGAACAGCAGGATGCGACGGAGGACTCCGTGTGTTCAGGAGCCCACTGCGCGGCGCGCTGGGCGTTCGCGTGCGGCAAGGAGCCGCAGTTTGTCCCGGATCGCCCGCGCGGCGCCCGCTGGCGAGGGCTCCGTGCCCGCATCTCATTCCAACCGAAGTCGGCCGCCGGCATCGCCTGCGCCGCACCGTGGCATGAGGCTTGCACACTGACCCACCCAGACGGGCCGCGCGCAAGCCGGTCCCGGTCGTACAACCTTAGAACCGAGGGGAACAACGAGTATGACCAGGTTTCAAGCCTTCCTTCCGCGGCGCTGCCTGTGGCGGATCGTCCTCTCCGCGGTCCTGCTGGGGCCGGCCGCGGGAGCCATCGCCGCCGGCTATCCGGTAGTCACCAACGCACGGCTGCTGCACGCCGCGAGCGACAACGGCTGGCTGATGTTCCTTCGCGACTATACCGGTGACAGTTATGCGCCGTTCCGCGAGATCAGTACGCGCAACGTGTCCGGCCTGAAGCCGGCGTGGGATTACAAGATCGGCATGAGGCAAGGCTTCGAAGGGTCCCCGATCGTCAATGGCCGCTACATGTTCGTCACGACGCCGAAGGATCACCTGATCGCCTTCGATGCGGTGACGGGCAAGGTGCTCTGGAAGTACCAGAAGAGCCTGGCCGGCGTCGGACTGAAGACGGTGTGCTGCGACGTGGTCAACCGGGGTGTGGCGCTCTACGGGAACAACGTGTACATGGCGACACTGGACAATTACGTTGTCGCACTGAACGCGCAGACCGGCAAGGTCGTGTGGCAGAAGCAGATCAAGCCGGCGGATGTGGGATATGCGATGACGCTGGCGCCACTTACTCTCGAGGGCATGGTGATCGTTGGAACCTCGGGTGGCGAGTACGGCGCGCGCGACTTCGTCGTGGCGCTCGATGCCAACACCGGACGCGAGATCTGGCGCCAGTACACGGTCCCCTCGCCCGGGCAGCCGGGCAGCGATACCTGGCCCAAGGGCAAGATTTACCGGCACGGTGGCGGGTCGGCATGGCTCACGGGCACCTATGATCCCTCGAGCAACACCCTGTTCTGGGGAGGAGGGAATCCCGGGCCGTGGCTCGCCAGGCTTCGCCCCGGCAAGAACCTGTTCACGGATTCCCTGCAGGCGTTCAATCCGCGCACCGGCCAGCGCAAGTGGTACTACCAGTACACGCCGCATGACTCCTGGGATTACGATGGCGTCAACACGCCGATGATCACCAGCCTGACTTACCACGGCAGGCGCTACCAGGCCATCGTCCATGCCGACCGCAACGGCTGGCTGTATGTCATCGACCGTCGCACGCACAAGCTGATCTACGCGGTGCCCTTTGCCCACGCCATCTCGCTCGCAGGCTTTCGCGACGGCCTGCCCTACACGGACGATGCGGTGCGGCCGGCGGTGGGGAAGCAGATCTTCACGTGCCCGAGCTTCCTCGGCGGCAAGAACTGGTGGCCGGCGTCGGTCGATCCCGCCACGCACATGGTGTACGTGCCGACGATCCATACCTGCATGACCATGAAGGGTGCCCCGACGTTCTACAAGCCGGGTCTGCCCTATCTCGGGGAGACCTTCAAGGTCGTGCACGACCCGAACGACTCGAATTGGGGTGCCCTGCAGGCATTCGATCTCGATACCGGCAAGCGGGCATGGAACCGCGAGACCCGGCTCCCCTGGGATGCGGGCGCGATGAGCACCGCCGGCGGGCTGGTGTTCAGCGGGACTCCCCAAGGACACCTTCTGGCGCTCGATGCGCGCACGGGCCAGGTGCTCTGGAAGAGCCCGAAGCTCTCCTCGGGGATCATCGCTCCGCCGGTGACCTACCGAGTCGATGGCACGCAGTACGTGGCCATTCTCGCCGGCTGGGGTGGCGCGACTCCCATCTGGGGCGGCGACATGGTCAAAAGTGTCGCCAACATCCCGGTCGGTGGGCACCTGTACGTCTATTCTCTGAAATAGGTCCGCCGTGAGTATCCGTTTGTTGCAAATCTCCGCTTACGTGCTCGTTCTGAGTGCGCTGCTCCTGCAGCGCGCTGAGGCTGCCTCGCCCCCGCCGGCGTTGTACACACGGTCCCAGGCGCTCCAGGGGGCGTCGGCGTTCGAGTGGAAGTGCGCCTCCTGCCACGGGCATCACCTGCAAGGTGGCGTGGGGCCGGCGCTCGAGGGCCCGGTCTTCGCCTCGGCGAAATCGGGCTTCACCATCCAGCAGATCTACGAGTTCCTCTCGGTGGAGATGCCCGCCTACGCGCCGGGCTCGCTCACCCGCACACAATACCTCGACATCACGGCCTTTCTGTTGCAGCAGAACGGCTACCCGGCGGGCTCGAGGGCGCTGACGGATCGGATCGCGAGCGAGTCCACGGTGCCGCTGCTCTTTCAGGCGGTGGTCCAGGCGCCTGCGGGGGTTGCGAAGTCGAGGGCAGGCGCGGGCAAGCCGTTGGCCATTCCGCGGACGAATGCGCCATGAGCTGAGGCGCCGCCCGGGCCGCCGGCGGCAGGTGCACACGCCAGCTGCTCCGAAACGCAACAACCGGCGGGCGCCTCGGGGCGCCCTGTTGCACCGGGAGCGCGGATGCGGTATTCCACGATGGACATTCGCTCGAGGCGCGAACTAAGGTCGCTGTCACCGGTAGAACCGGTCCAAGAGTGGGTACCCGATCCCGCTCGAGGGGGGTTGATGAGGTTTGAATCTGTTGCTGCGCAAGAGCCATCGCGTCCCGCAGGCGCGGGCGAGCGCACGAAGGTCGTCTCGCTCTGGCACGAGAGGGCGCGCCGCCTGGGGTTGAGCGAGCGGCAGCGGCCGGACTTCGGCGCGCTGGCGCGCGGTGAGCTCGCAAGGCTCGTCGAGCAGCATCACGCGCTCTACCGGCACGCCCTGCCCGTGATGGAGGTGCTGCACCAGCAGATCCTCAACACCCACAGCATGGTGATTCTCACCGACCAGCGGGGTCTCATCGTGCACTCGCTCGGGGACGCCGATTTCCTCGAGAAGGCCGAGCGAGTGGCGCTCAAGCCCGGGGTCCTCTGGTCCGAGGACAGCAAGGGGACGAACGCAATCGGCACCGCGCTCACCGAGCGGCGCGCCACGCTGGTGCACGGGAGTGAGCATTTCCTCGCGGTGAACCGCTTCCTCACCTGCTCGTGCTCGCCCATCCGTGATCCGCGCGGCGAGGTGATCGGGACGCTCGATGTCTCGGGGCCCCAGGAAAGCTATCACGCCCACACCCTGGCGCTGGTGCGCATGTCCACGCAGATGATCGAGAACCACCTGTTCGTCGATCGCTTCGGGGAGGCGCTGCGCATCCACTTCCACAGCCGCCAGGAGCTGATGGGGACGCTGCTCGAGGGCATCGCGGCCTTCGATGAGGGAGGGCGGTTCCTCGCCGCCAATCCCAGTGGTCTCACGCAGCTCGGGATCGGCCCCGAGAGCGCATCCGCGCACAGCCTGCAGTCCCTGTTCGGGCTCGATGTCGCTGTGTTGCTCGGCAGATGCCGGGGCGAGTCGCTGCTGCGCCTGCACCTGCGCAACGGCACGCCCGTGGTGGGGCGGGTCGAGTTTCGCGCGCGCGCCGAGACGACCTGCGGAATCGAGCCGCTCTGCGGGGCGGAGCCGGGGCTGCCGGAGCAGGGCGCGAGTCCCGCCACGGCCCGCAGCGCCCGGGTGCCTCGGGCCTCAGGCGCCCCGCACGCCTCGAGGAAGCCGACCGGCGGGCCCTCGCTCGCCGATCTCGACAGCGGAGATCCGGCCATCGCCGAGGTGCTCGCCAAGGTGCGCAAGGTCCAGGCGCATGACATTCCCATCCTCATTCTCGGGGAGACCGGCACGGGCAAGGAGCTCCTGGCGCAGGCGGTCCACAACGAGTCCGCGCGCCGGCATCAACCCTTCGTCGCGGTCGACTGCGCCTCGCTCCCCGAGTCCCTGATCGAGGCGGAGCTGTTCGGCTACGAGGAGGGCGCCTTCACCGGGGCTCGCCGCCGGGGCAGTCCGGGCAAGATCCTGTTGGCCAACGGCGGCACGTTGTTTCTGGATGAGATCGGTGACATGCCCCTGGCGCTGCAGACACGGCTGCTGCGCCTGCTGCAGGAGCGGGCCGTGCGGCCATTGGGCGGACAGCGGCCGATCGACGTCGATATCGCGGTCATCTGCGCCACGCATCGCAACCTCAAGGACATGATGCGCCGGGGCGAGTTCCGCGAGGATCTGTACTACCGGCTGAACGGCCTGGTGGTGCGGTTGCCCGCGCTGAGGGAGCGGCAGGACCTCGAGGAGCTGATCCGGCGGATCCTGGGCGCGCAGTGCGCGACGGCGCCTTCCCTCTCTCCCGAGGTGTTGGCGCTCTTCCGGGCCTACCGCTGGCCGGGCAACATCCGGCAGCTGACCAACGTGCTGCGCATCGCGGGCGTCATGGCCGAGGCGGGCCCGATCGGGCGGGCCGAGTTGCCGGAGGATTTTCTCGACGATCTCTCGGTGCCCGAGCCGCAGGCGCAGCCACCGAACGCGGCCGCGCCCGGCGAGGTGAAGTTGAGGGAGCTGCGCGTCTCCACGGTCGCCGCGGTGCTCGAGCGCAATGCCGGCAATGTCTCGGCGGCGGCCCGCGTGCTCGGGGTCTCGCGCAACACCATCTACCGGGCGCTGAGGAGCCCGTCGCTCGCCCCGGCGCCGCCTGCGGAGTGAGCGGTCAGAGCCTTGCGGGAAGCAGCCGATGGAGCAGGCGGGCGATGCCCGGCACGAGCCGCGGCCGGGCGAGGCGCGCATCGTAGCGGGACATCCGTCGAGCGTTTTCCTCGAGGCACTTATCCAGCAGCCCCTGCAGGGTCACCGGAGCGGCAAGCGCCTGGTGGGCGGTGAGTGTGAAGTTCTCGCTGGGTTTCTGCGCGTCCTGCTGCGGCCCCCGGCTCAGGGCGCGCGCCGTCTTCACCCGGGATGCGACCTGCTCGAGGATGATCCGGGCGCAGCGCGCGCGGCGCGCCCTGACCCAGTTCGCGAAGAACAGGATGTGGCGTGCCTCCTCCTCCATCACTGGCTCGAGCGCCGCGGCGGCGGCCACCGTGTGCGATGTGACATGCTCGGTCGAGACCGCCGCCTGCCAGAAGGGAAGCCCGGTCAGCCGTCTGCGCTCGGCATCTGACAACGCGGGCCAGTCGATCTTCTCGGGGACGTACTCGATGTAGGTGTCGGTGAAGAATCGCGCGAGGAGGCGCCGATGCTCGGCCGATCCCATCCTGGGTGTCGAGGTCTCAAGGTCTGCTCGAGCCACGGACATGTTGCAACTCCTTCCTTCCTTCGATCCAGTACCAGGACAGCAACGCCGGGGCCCCGAAGAGAATCTCCCGCATGCGCTTGGCGAGCGACAGGGCGAGCGCGAGATCTCCGTCGATGCCGAGCAGGTGTCCCACACCGATGAGCGTCGCTTCCTGCACGCCCAGTCCCGCGGGCACGAGGAAGATGAAGTTGCGCGCCACCTGCGTCAGGCTCTCGATCGCAAGGGCCGCGCCGTACCCCACGGGATGTCCGAGCCAGCGCAGCGCCAGCCAGGTCTCGATGGCCGAGGAGAGGAGCCCGGCGAACTGCCAGCCGAGGGTGCCGAGGAGGCGCGCGGGCTGGTTGATGAGTGCGCGAATGGCCGCATCGAGACTCGCGGACTTTCCGTTGAGGAAGCTCAGCGTCTCCTCACCGAGCATCCGCACCAAGAGCTTCTCCAGGCGCTCGAACACCGAGCCGTTGCGCAGCAGCACCGCGGCGAGCAGGATCACCGGCAGACTCGCGCCGAGGCCGATCAGCGCTTCGTTCACCGAATGCACCGTGTGCGTCACGCGCAGCAGGCAGGAGATTCCCAGGGCGACGAACAGGTATTGGCTGAACAGGGTGAGCAGCGTCTCGGTGGTCACGCTGGCGGCGGCCACCACGCCCTCAGTCCCCTGGGCGACGAGCAGCCGGATCCCGATGAGCTCTCCGCCGATGTTGGCCACCGGCAGCAGGCGGTTGACCGCCTCGCGGACGCTGGCGATCCAGAACAGCGTGCCCGGCGCAACCCGCTCCTCGAGCAGCGCCTGCCAGCCGCGCGAGTCGAGCACGATGGGCAGGGTGTGCAGCGGCACGAGCCACAGCAGCACCCAGCCGGCGCGCATGAGGGGCGTCAGGATGGCGGAGCCCTCGTGGGCGATCAGGCCAATCAGCAGAGCGAGGCCGGCGACGAGGGCGATGCGGACGGCGAGTCTCATGCGGTTCATGCGGCGCGGGGGGACTTCATGGGCTCCTGGGCGCGCACCAGGCTGCGGAACCCTCCGGTGGCCGAGCCCGAGGCGGCAACCGCTGCGCGCACGCGGGGGCTGAGCAGCGCGTCGAGCTCCTCGCGGTGGCGATATTGGCTCATGGCCGGCGTCAGGGCGCCGTGGGTCGCCGGATGCAGATAGATTTCGCTCACTCCGTCGGGCAGTCGGGTGAGGATCCGGAGCAACGCCGCCTCGTCCATCGCGCCACTGTCGGTCACGCCGAAGACCTGGTCGTTGTGGGCCACTCCCGCGGCGCGCAGGCGGCGCTTCATGAGCGCGAGCCATGGCGCGAGCAGTCTCGAGGCCGCCCCCTTCAGCGGGCCCGCCCGGCGCGCGACCCAGGCGGGCTCCCTGGGCAGCCTCACGGCCTCGAGTCCAAATTCACGCCCGATGCGCAGCAGCGTCTCGAGCAGGGTCGGATGCAGGTGGAAGTGCTTGTGGGCATTGACATGGTCGAGCGGCAGGCCCGTGCGGGCAAAGGCCTCGAATTGAGCGCGGATTTCCGCCTCGAGCTGGCGGCGGACGGCGGGTATCGCGAAGAACCGCACTCCCTGGCGCGCCATGGAGTCCCGGAAGCGCCCCGAGGCATCGACCAGCGCCGGGATGCGCTCAGGCGCCAACACCGGGCGCCCGTCCGCGAGCACCAGATGCAATCCGACCGCGAGACCGGGCAGCGCGCGCGCGCGCCGCACGGCGTCAGCGGCCGCAGGCGCGCCCACCATCAGGCTTGCCGTGGTGAGCACACCTTCGCGGAAGGCCATCTCGACGGCTTCGTTGACGGCCTCATGCAGGCCGTAGTCATCGGCGGTGATGATCAGGAACTTCACGCAGGTCCGCTCGCCGGATCACTCTCGTGCTCCGGCCCCGCACTTACGCCTCGTGCGCGCGCAGGAAGCGGAAGAACTCCACGCCCTCGCGCAGCCGCCGCTTGGTCATCTCCCAGCTGCGCAGCATCTCCCCGGTGAGCTCGGCGATCTTGCGCGGGCGGAAGTAGAAGCGTTTGTAGAAGGTCTCGATCCCGTGATAGATCTCTTTGGCCGAGAGGTGCGGATAGCTGATGGGCGAGAGCTGGACGCCGCGGTCGTTGACCAGGTTGAGGTCCTCGTGCGCGGTGATCCAGCCGTTCTCGACCGCCTGGGCGTAGAGCTGCGTGCCGGGGTAGGGGGCGGCGAGGGAGACCTGGATGGTGTGCGGATTGATATCCATCGCGAACTGGATGGTCTCGCGGATGGTGTCGCTGGTCTCACCCGGCAACCCCAGGATGAAGGTGCCGTGGATGGTGATGCCGAGCTTGCGGCAGTCGCTCGTGAAGCGGCGCGCGATGTCGGTGCGCAGGCCCTTCCTGATGTTGTGCAGGATCTGGTCGTTGCCCGACTCGTAGCCGACCAGCAGCAGGCGCAGGCCATTGTCCTTCATGATCTTCAGCGTCTCGTAGGGGACGTTGGCCTTGGCGTTGCACGACCAGGTGACCCCGAGCTTGCCGAGTCCGCGGGCGATCTCCTCCACGCGCGGGCGAAAGTCGGTGAAGGTGTCGTCGTCGAAGAAGATCTCCTTCACCTGCGGCATGTTCTCCTTGATCCAGCGCACCTCGTCGATGACGCTCTGGGCGCTGCGCACCCGGTAGCGATGGCCGCCGACGGTCTGCGGCCAGAGGCAGAAGGTGCACTTGGAGCGGCAGCCCCGTCCGGTATAGAACGATACGTAGGGGTGCTGCAGGTAGCCGATGAAGTAGTTCTCGATGGTGAGATCGCGCTGGTAGACCGGAGTGACCCACGGCAGGTCGTCCATGTTCTCGATCATGGCCCGGGCGGGGTTGTGCTCGATCTGTCCGTCGGGCCTGCGGAAGGAGAGGCCCATGATGTCGGGGAAGGGCCGCCCTTCGGCGACTTCCTTCAGGGTGTAGTCGAATTCCTCGCGGGCCACGAAGTCGATGGCGCGCGAGGCTCCGAGGGAGCCCGCCGGATCGACCGCCACCTTCGCTCCCACCATGCCGACGAGGAGATTCGGGTTCTCCTCTTTCAGAAGCTCCGCCACCTTGGCATCGGTGGGGAAGGAGGGGGAGCTGGTGTGCATGACGATGAGGTCGTATTGACGCGCAAGCGGCAGCACCTCGGCCATGGACAGCCCATCGGCCGGGGCATCGAGCAGGCGGCTGCCCGGCACGAGCGCCGCCGGCTGCGCGAGCCAGGTCGGATACCAGAACGAGCGGATCTCGCGCTTCGCCTGGTAGCGCGCGCCGGCGCCTCCGTCGAATCCATCGAACGACGGGGCTTGCAGAAACAGCGTCTTCATCATGAGTACGTCCTCAGGTAATCGGGCGGGCCGAGCCGTCGCGGGCCACGCGGTAGCGCTGCTGCCGCCAATGGACGTCCCGCGCCGCGAAACCCCAGCACCACAGCGCAAAGCCGAGCACATCGCCCGTCGCCAGCGCCAAAATCCGTCTCCAGGGCCCCGCAAGGTCCGATTCCGGCGCCTGCACGGCAGATCCTGGAGCGTAAACCAGTAAATGTAGCATTACCCGCGCCGCCACGGTTGCACCCAAAAGGGTGAGCGCCGCTCCGCCCCCGGCGAGCGCCCAGCCGAGCGCCGCGACCGGCACGCCGAAGGTCACTCCCGCGCAGGCGTATCCCGCGGGGCGTACCGCCCGGATGGTCCGCAGCCATCGGGTCTCGTGCCGCGCAAGCTGCCGGAAGCTGCGCTCATCGACCAGGGTCTCGACCTCGAGGTCCGAGAGCACGGTGGTCAGGCCCCGCCTCCGGGTGAGCTCACCGATCCGATAGTCGTCGGCGAGCTGATCGACGATGGCGGGGAAGCCCCCGATGGCCGCGAGCGTCTCGCGGCGCAGCGCAATGGTGGCCCCGAATGCGAAGGCGCGCGAGCCGAACAAGGCTGCCACTCGCACCGAGGGCATGAACCAGTCGTTGACGAACAGCGCCCCGAGCTCGGACCAGAGCTTCGCCTCGCCGGGGCGGTGGGCCGGCCGACCCCGGTACGGGCAGGTGACGATGCCGACCCGCGGGTCCGCGAGCGGTGCGCACACCCCCTCGAGGTAGCCGGGCGGCACGTGCACGTCGCTGTCGGCGAGCACCAGCCAGTCATGGCGGGCCGACCCCATCATATTGATGAGGTTGCTGACCTTGGCGCTGTGACCGTGGCGGCGGGGGTCGATCACCACGTCGATGTCGAGAGCGGGAAACTCCTGCTCGAGCCGGCGCACGCTCTCGAGCGCGGGGTCCGTCGGGTCCTGCAGACCGAATATAATCTGCACCCGGTCCGGATAGGCTTGCCGGCACAGGGAGCGCAAACCCTCGTAGAGATGCGGCTCTGCCCCGCACAACGGCTTGAGCACGGTCACGGGGCGCAAGGCGCCGGGCGCTGAGGCCGCCGTTTTGTTGCGCCCAAGCGTCACCGCCACTGAGGCGATGATCAGGTAGCCGAGTGCGGCGGCGGCAAGAAGGAGACCCAGGGCGGTCATGATCGGACCCGTTACAGTGAACGTGGAGGCGACTATCATGTCCAAGACGATCCCCACGCTGCGGACTGCTCCATGAGCGAGAGAGCCAGAGGACTTCGGGCCCATGAACGGCGCATAGGGTACACGGTTGGGCGTGCACGAGGGATGGCATAATGGATCGGGACAGTGGCGAACCGGATATGTTGCAAGGGAGCGACAAGGGGGTCGGCGCGGAGGCGCTGATCCTGGTGGACGAGACGGACCGCGAGGTCGGCCATGCCAGCCGCTCCCGCTGCCACGAGGGCAGGGGACTGCTGCACCGGGCCTTCTCGCTGTTCATCTTCAATGACCAGGGGGAGCTGTTCATTCAGCAGCGCTCGGCGGCGAAGCGGCTCTGGCCGTTATACTGGTCGAATAGCTGTTGCAGTCATCCCCGGCGCGCCGAGAGCATGGACGGCGCGATTCATCGGAGGCTGAACGAGGAGCTCGGGCTCGATTGCCTCTTGCACTTCCTGTTCAAATTCCAGTATCAAGCACAGTTTGACGGCGCCGGGGCCGAGCATGAGCTGTGCTCGGTGTACATTGGGCGCAGCTCCGCACCCGTGCGTGCCAACCGTGAGGAGATCGCGGCCTGGCGCTGGGTGAGTCCGCGCGCGCTCGATCGGCAGATGCAAGAGGAGGGCGGTGAGCGCTTCACGCCCTGGTTCAGGCTCGAATGGGAACGGATCAGGCGGGACCACGAGCAGGCGCTGCGCGCGCTCGAGGGTCCCGCGGCGGCACGATAGACAGGGGCTTCGCCTTTACGGAGCCAGCCGGTCGATGAGACCGGCCCAACCATGGGAGTCGGATATTGGGTATTCCTCTGATTCAACAGTACCGGGTCGCGCGGTACATCCTCGGACGCAAGCTCCGGGGGGTCAAGCGCTACCCCCTGGTGCTGATGCTGGAGCCTCTGTTCCAGTGCAACCTCGCTTGCGCCGGCTGCGGCAAGATCGATTATCCGAAGGACATCCTGCAGAAGCGCCTGTCGGTCGAGGAGGCGCTGCGCGCGGTCGAGGAGTGCGGCGCGCCGATGGTCTCCATTCCCGGCGGCGAGCCGCTCATCCACAAGGACATGCCGCGCATCGTCGAGGGCATCGTCGCGCGCCAGCGCTTCGTGTACCTCTGCACCAACGCGATCCTGCTCTCCAAGCACATCGACGAATACCGGCCTTCCCCCTATCTCACCTTCTCGGTGCACCTCGACGGCAACCGCGAGCGCCATGACGAGTCGGTCTGCCAGGAGGGGGTGTTCGACAAGGCGGTGGCCGCGATCCGGCTCGCCCGCTCCAAGGGTTTCCGCGTCACGGTCAACTGCACCCTGTTCCAGCAGGAGAACCCGGACGACGTGGCCGACTTCTTCGACATGGCGATGACGCTCGGCGTCGAGGGCATCACCGTCTCCCCGGGCTACAGCTACCAGCACGCACCCCGTCAGGACGTGTTCCTCGGCCGCAGCGCGAGCAAGCAGTTGTTCCGCGAGATCTTCAAGCGCGGCCGCGAGCGCCATGCCCGCTGGTCGTTCAATCACTCCTCCATGTTCCTCGATTTCCTCGCCGGCAATCAGAGCTACCAGTGCACGCCCTGGAGCACACCGACCTACAACATCTTCGGCTGGCAGCGGCCCTGCTATCTGCTGACCGACGAAGGCTACGCGAGCAGCTACGCCTCCCTCATGGAGGATACCGCGTGGGAGCGCTACGGCGTCGGGCGCAATCCGAAATGCAACAATTGCATGGCGCATTGCGGTTACGAGGGCACGGCCGTGGACGACGCCTTCGCCCATCCGTTGAAGGCGCTCATGACCTCGGTCCGCGGCCCGCGGCTCACCGGAGCGATGGCCCCGGACCTGCCGATCCTCTATGAGGAGCCGCCGCTGGCGGCCGAGAGGCCCGCGGAGGTGATCATTCCGCTCGAGAAGGTGGGCAGCAGCGCGAACCGGGAAGGCCGCCGTGTCAGCGGCGCTTGAGACATTTGGCGCGCAGCTCGAGGCCTGGCGCGCGCGGATGGAAGGGGCTCTCGAGCGGCGTCTGCCCCGGGCGGACGAGGTGCCGGAGCGGCTGCATGCCGCCATGCGCTACAGCGTGCTCGGAGGGGGCAAGCGGGTGCGCCCGATTCTGCTCCTCGCCACCGCGCGCACCCTCGGGCTGAGCGAGGAGCAGGTCGAGGCCGCCGCCTGCGCGCTCGAGCTGGTGCACGTGTACTCGCTGGTGCACGATGACATGCCGGCGATGGACGATGATGATCTGCGCCGCGGCCGCCCGACCTGCCACAAGGCGTACGACGAGGCGACCGCGCTCCTGGTCGGGGATGCCTTGCAGTCACTCGCCTTTGGACTGCTCGCGCGCGATCCGGCGCTGCCTGCCGATCCGGCCGCCCGGGTCCGTCTGGTGGGCCTGCTGGCCGATGCCATCGGCAGCCTCGGGATGGCTGGCGGGCAGGCGATCGACCTCGAGTCCGAGGGCGCGAAGCTCGGCATCGAGGAGGTCGAGCGGATGCACTCGCTCAAGACCGGGGCCCTGATCCGCGCCAGCGTCATGATGGGCGCGGCCTGCCGGTCCGGGCTCGAGGAGGCCGCCGAGCGCGCGCTCGCCGGCTTCGCCGGTCCCATCGGGCTCGCCTTCCAGATCCAGGATGACCTGCTCGATGTGCTCGGCGACACCGCCACGCTCGGCAAGGCCGCGGGCGCTGATCGAGCACACGAGAAGTCCACGCACCCCTCCATCCTCGGCATACCGGCTTCGCAGGAGCGGGTGCGCCGGCTGCACCAGCAGGCCTTGGAATCGCTTGCACCGTTCGGCCGCGACGCCGATGTGCTGCGGGCGGTGACCGAGTGGCTGCTGGCGCGGCAAAACTGACGGCCCTTCGCGACCACCATGCAGCCCGAATCCGCCCAGTCCGACACGGCGTACCAGGAAGCGATCCTGCCGCACGTCTCGCGCACCTTCGCGCTCACCATCCCGCAGCTGCCGCCGGCGCTGCGCACGGCGGTCACCAGCGCCTACCTTCTCTGCCGCATCGCCGATACGATCGAGGACGAGCCGGCGGTGTCCGCGGCCGACACCTACGCCTGCCTGCGCCGCTTCACCGCGGTGGTCCAGGGGAAGGAGGATGCATCGCGATTCGCGCTCGATGTGACACCCAGGCTCTCCGATCACACGCTGCCGGCCGAGCGCGATCTGCTCGCCAACACGGCGCGGGTGATTCGCGTACTGCGCGGCTTCGATGAGCGCCAGCGCGGCGCCATCTGCCGCTGCATCGAGGTGATGAGTCACGGCATGCATCACTTCCAGCGCACCGCGAGCCTCCAGGGACTCGCCCGCTCCACCGACCTGGATGCCTACTGCTACTACGTGGCGGGCATCGTCGGGGAGACTCTGACGGAACTCTTCTGCGGATACTCGCCGCAGATCGGCCGCCAGTACGAGGAGCTCTACGCGCTCGCGCCGTCCTTCGGCCAGGGCCTACAGATGACCAACATCCTGAAGGACGTGTGGGAAGACCGCGGCCGGGGGGCCTGCTGGCTGCCGAGGGAGGTGTTCGGCCGTCACGGCGTGGACCTCGCCACGCTCACTCCGGAGCGCTCGGATGAGCGCTTTCACGCGGGGATCCTCGAGCTGATCGGCGTGGCGCACGCGCATCTGCGCAACGCGCTCGCCTTCACTCTGCTCATTCCCGGGCAGGAGGCGGGAATCCGGCGCTTCTGCCTGTGGGCGATCGGACTGGCGGCCCTCACGCTGCGCAAGATCCAGGAGACTCCCGGCTATACGAGCGGCCGTCAGGTGAAGGTATCGCGCTCGGCGGTGGCGATGACCCAGTCCCTCACCAATCTCTCGGTGCGCAACGACCGGGTGCTGCGCCAGCTCTTTGAGCGGGCGACGCGCGGCCTGCCGCTCGCACCGGGCCCGGTGTCCCTCAGGCCCGCCGGGGTCTACACCGGCACGGCCGATGCGCACCATGAGTCCCCTTCCGTGCAGCTTGGAGGCACGGCCTCTTGAACGACGACGCACGAACAGTGGAGCTCGCCGAAGGCTTTCTGCGCGGTGAGGCCGAAACCTCCGCGGCACCGCCGGCGCCAGGCCTCGAGCAGGCGATCGGCGCGGCGCGCGATGCGCTCATCGGGCTGCAGAAAGGCGACGGTCATTGGCTCTTCGAGCTCGAGGCGGACTGCACCATCCCGGCCGAATACATCATGATGATGCATTACCTGGATGAGATCGATGAGCGCCTGCAGGGCAAGCTCGCGGTCTACCTGCGCGCCCATCAGGCCGCGCACGGCGGCTGGCCGCTCTATACGGGCGGAAAGCTCGATCTGTCGTGCACCGTCAAAGCGTATTTCGCCCTGAAACTCGCGGGCGACGATCCGCAGGCGCCGCACATGCGGCGCGCCCGCGAGGAGATCCTCGCCCGCGGCGGCGCGGCGCACGCCAACGTCTTCACCCGTATCGCGCTCGCGCTGTTCGGCGAGGTCCCCTGGCGCGCCGTACCCTACATCCCGGTCGAGATCATGCTGCTGCCGAGGTGGTTCCCGTTCCATCTCGAAAAAGTGTCCTACTGGTCGCGCACGGTGATGGTGCCGCTGTTCGTGCTCTGCACGGGCAAGCCCGTGGCCCGCAATCCGCGCAAGGTGCACGTGCGCGAGCTGTTCACCGTTGCCGCGGACGAGGAGCACCACTACTTCCGCCTGCCACAGCAGGGCCGATGGCTGGCGCGGATCTTCTTCGCGCTCGATCGCATGGGCCGGATGATCGATCCGCTCGTCCCGGCCGCGCTGCGCGCGCGGGCCACGCGCCTCGCGGAGGAGTGGACGCTCGAGCGCCTGAACGGCGAGGATGGACTCGGGGCCATCTTCCCGGCGATGGTGAACGCGCTCGAGATGATGGTGCTGCTCGGTTATGCGCCGGATGATCCCCGCCGGGTGACCGCCAAGCGCGCCATCGAGAAGCTCGTGGTGGAGCAGGCCGACCGCGCCTACTGTCAGCCCTGCGTCTCGCCGGTGTGGGATACGGGCCTCGCCTGCCTCGCGCTGCAAGAGGCGGGCGATGATCGGGCGCTCGCCTCGGCGGTGCGCGGCCTCGACTGGCTCGCCGCCCGGCAGGTTCTCGATGACATCGGCGACTGGCGCATCAAGCGCCCGCACTTGAAGGGCGGCGGCTGGCCGTTCCAGTTCGGCAATGCGCACTACCCCGATCTCGATGACACCGCGGTGGTCGCCTGGGCCATGCACCAGGCCCACGAGCGCTCCCCGGGGCGCTACCCGGTGGCCATCGAGCGCTCGCTCGAGTGGCTCGCGGGCATGCAAAGCCGCAATGGCGGCTTCGCGGCCTTCGATGTCGACAACACTCACTACAACCTCAACCTGATCCCCTTCGCCGATCACGGCGCGCTGCTCGATCCGCCCACCGCCGATGTCACGGCGCGGGTCGTGATGGTGCTCGCGCGCGCCGGCCGGCCCGAGGATCGCCCCGTCATTGCGCGGGCGGTGGCCTACCTCAGGGACGAGCAGGAGAAGGATGGCTCGTGGTTCGGCCGCTGGGGCACCAACTACATCTACGGCACCTGGTCGGTGCTGGTGGCGCTCGAGGCGGCCGGCGTCGCGGCCGAGGATCCGGCGGTCCGCCGGGCAGTGGCGTGGCTGCTCGCGCGTCAGAACCGCGACGGCGGCTGGGGCGAGAGCAACGACAGCTACGATCCGGCGCGCTACGGCGAGCGGGGCTTCGAGAGCACGCCGTACCAGAGCGCCTGGGCGGTGTTGGGATTGATCGCCGCCGGCGAAGTCCGCCACGATGCCGTGCGGGCGGGAGTCGCCTATCTGCTGCGCACTCAGCAGGACGGCCTGTGGCGGCATCCGAGCTTCACGGCGCCGGGCTTTCCGCGCGTGTTCTATCTCAAGTATCACGGGTACAGCGCCTTCTTCCCGCTCTGGGCGCTGGCGGCGTATCGCAGGCGGTCGGGGTCCGGAGCGCCTTGAGACCCTCCCCGGGAGCGGTATGGGGCGCGGCGGCCGCCCGGACCGGCGGTCACGAGGTATCGCATGAGCCGATCGGGCGCGCGGGCATCGTCGTCGCGCTCGCGCGTGAAGCGCGTGCGCTCGCCCCGGATATCGCCTCCAGAGGCGCACTTCAGGACGGATCGATGCACAGGCTTTCGGACGCCATGCTGGCAGTGAGCGGCATGGGATGGGACGCGGCCGCCGCGGCGGCGCGCCGGCTGGTGCAAGCCGGCGCGATGGCGCTCGCCAGTGTCGGCACCGCCGGAGCGTTGGACCGCGCGCTCGAGAGCGGCGCGATCATGTTGCCGGAGGAGGTGGTGGTTCCCGAGGGCGATGCGCTCCCCGCGCACGCGCGCTGGTGGGAGGCGCTGGCGCAAGTACTGCCGCGGGGTCAGGTGTACGCGGGCCGCCTCCTCACCACGCGGCTGCCGCTCGGCCTGCGGCTCGACAAGGCCATCGCCCGGCGGGAAACGGACTGCATGGCGGTGGACATGGAGAGCGCGGCCATCGCCCAGGTCGCCGCCGAGGCGGGGCTGCCGTTCATCGCCGTGCGGGTGATCGTTGACACGGCCGGTGAGGATCTGCCGGGCGCGGTGCTCGCCGCGAGCACTCAGGCGAAGGTCTCGATCGGAAGGCTCCTCGCGGGGCTCGCGCTGGCGCCATGGGAGGCGCGCGCGGTGATCCGCCTCGCCGGGCGCTTCAGGATCGCCTGCGCCGTGTTGGCCGGAATCGGCGAGCCGGGACTGCCGGCCCGCCGGGCACTGACCGAAGTGAGCGGGGAGAGGGCGCATTGAGAGCGTTGGTGACAGGCGCCACGGGTTTCGTGGGAGCGGCGTTGGCGAGAACGTTGTGCGCGGCGGGCTGGCAGGTGCGCGTGCTGGTGCGCGCGGACTCGGACCGGCGCAACCTCCGTACGCTGTCCGTCGAGCCGGTGGTCGGGGATCTGACGGATGCGAGCTCGCTCGAGCGCGCGGTCGAGCACTGCGACGCGGTATTTCATGCCGCCGCCGATTACCGCCTCTGGGTGCCCCAGCCCGAGCAGATGTATCGGGCCAATGTCGAGGGCACGCAGAACCTTCTCGAGGCGGCGCATCGCGCCGGCGTGCAACGCATCGTGTACACGAGCAGTGTCGCGACCATCGGTCTGCCCCCGGACGGCGGGCTCGGCACGGAGGCGACGCCCGTCGGCCTCCCCGACATGGTCGGCCACTACAAGCGCTCGAAATTCCTGGCCGAGCGCAAGGCGCTGGAGGCGGCCGAGCGCGGTGTGCCGGTGGTCATCGTCAATCCTGCCGCGCCCGTGGGGCCGCGCGACATCAAGCCCACGCCGACCGGCCAAGTCATTCTCGATGCGGCGCTCGGGCGCACCCCGGCCTATGTCGATACCGGCCTCAACGTCGTTCACGTCGATGATGTTGCGATGGGGCACGTGCTCGCCTACCACCACGGACGGCTCGGCGAGCGCTACATCCTCGGGGGACAGAATCTGCCGCTGCGCGAGATCCTGATCGAGGTGACGCGCCTCGCCGGGCGCCGCCGGCCGCTCCTGCGGCTGCCACACGGGGTGGTGCTGCCGATCGCCTACGCGGCGGAGCTCCTCGCGAAGCTCACCGGCAAGCCCACGCGCGTCACGGTCGACAGTGTGAGGATGGCGCGCAAGTACATGTACTTCTCGAGCGAGAAGGCGGTGCGCGAGCTCGGCTACCGCTTCCGGCCGGCGACCCTCGCCTTCGAGGATGCGCTCAAGTGGTTCCGCGAAGAGGGGTATCTCGGCAAGGACCTCAGAACGGGTAGTTGATCCCGGTGAACACCGCGACGCCTTCGCTCCCTTTGCCGATGTCGACATAGCCGACCACCGAGGGCGGGGCGATGCCACGGAACCCCACGCCCACGACGTTGTGCAGATGATTGAGCGGCAGACCGTTGTTGTGGAAGACGCGGCCGGAGTCGATGAAGGGCGTCACCTGGATCTCGATGTGGGTCGAGAGCGCATCGAAGGACAGCACGGTCTTGCGCAGCTCGACATTGGCGACGAAGGCGTCGCGATCGTAGAAGCGGGAGGTCCCGTAACCACGCAGCGGCTGCGAGTCGCCGATCATGTCCTCATCGCCCCCCAGGCTGCTCAGCGCCCAGAAGGGTACGTGATGCGCCGTGGGCTCGTAGCGCAGACCCACGTGGGTCGCCACGGTGAGGGTGCGGCTCGGCGACCAGTAGAAGCGCCCGTCCAATCCCGCCTCGGTGAACAGGGAGTCGCCCACGTCCACATTGCGGCTCGCGACGCCGCCGTAGAAGGTGACGTACATTCCGCGCGTCGGGATGACGATGTTGTTGCGCGTGTCATAGAGCATCGAGACGCGATTCAGCAGCTCGTGCGTGGTGCCAAGTCCCAGGATGTCCGTGAAGCGCCGGGTGATCGAGGGCAGGTGGGGCAGCAGACCCGCGCTGATCTTCACTTTCTTCACGACGAAGGTGTAGGCGAGCTGCCAGGCGTGCGTGATGTTCCAGCCGAAGGTCGCGTTGGCCCACATCTGCTGGTCGGTGTAGACGGTCTGGTTGATGCGCAGCGAGTTGTTGCCGAAACCGTAGAAGCGCGGCGTGCCGCTGCGGTCGTACACGGTCTCGATGCTCATCGACCAGGGGCTCTCGCGCAGCAGTCCGGTCTGCAGCAGCCCATCGAACCAGCTTTCCACGTGCTGACTCGCCCCGCCCGTGAGGTACCACTGCGAGTCCGGCGAGGGGTATTCGAATATCCGCCCATCAACGCCCCAGCCGAAATACGGGTTGTGGTTGATGTCCGGGGCGAGGATGCGCGTGATCTGGCTCTCGGCATTGGTGTGCAGCACGGTCGGGATGATCCCGAGCGTCGTGCCGCTCAAGGGGTCGACGGCGGTGAGCGGCACCGGCAGCACCGGCCAGGTGGTCGGATTGAGCCAGTTGATCCGGCTCCTGTGCGGCTGCGCCTTGACCGTGCTCAGGCGGGCGGCGGTGGCGGCCGCGGCGGCCGTGGTAGCCGTGGTGTCCGGCGCGACGGGTCCGGCGGGCGGGGTCGGTGGGCTCGCGGCGCAGGCGGCGCGCACCAGGCACGTGAGGGCGGCCGTGGCGAGCGCGGTCCGGGGAGCTCGGCGGGAATGCATTGGGGACGGTAGCGGGCTCATGCCACTTCCAGACGATCGGTGCGCCCTCTGCGGCAGCGGGAATGCGCGGAGGACCACCAGGGACTCCTCATGGGATCAAGCGGGCCGCTCCGGCACACGACCGGCTCCTCGCCGGCGCGGACGACTGTGACGGGATGCGGGCGAGCGGCGGATTATATCGAGGTGAGGCGGATTGGGGCATGATTGTGCAGAGCTTTCGTGACGGACGGTGCCCGTGACTCTTGTGGATCTCGCCGCGGCGTTGCCGCTGGCCATCTGGACATACCTCCTGCTGTTTCGCGGTCGTTTCTGGGCGCCGCAGGAGCTCCCAAGGTCGGTGCGGGAGGTGCGCGCCAAGGTCATCGCCGTGGTGCCCGCCCGGGACGAGGCGGCAACGATCGGACAGGCGGTGCGCTCGCTCCTCGGGCAGGAGGTGCCGCTGCGCGTCATCGTGGTGGACGATGGCAGCACCGATGGCACCGCGGCTGTAGCGCGTGCCGGCGCAGTGGCGGCAGGCGCGGCCGAGCGATTGACCGTGCTGCAGGGTGCGCCCCTGCAACAGGGCTGGACCGGAAAACTCTGGGCGATGTCACAGGGCGTCGTGGCGGCAACACAGTTCGATCCGGACTACCTGCTGTTCACCGATGCCGACATCGAGCACGACCCGCAGACGCTCGCCGCGCTCGTCGGATTCGCCGGGGAGCGGCGGCTCGACATGGCGTCGCTGATGGTGAGGCTGTCGACGGCCACGCTCGCCGAGCGCTGTCTGATTCCGGCCTTCGTGTTCTTCTTCCTGAAGCTCTATCCGCCGCGGTGGATCGCTTCCGCGCGCTCCAACGTCGCGGGAGCCGCGGGGGGCTGCATCCTCATCCGGCCGGAGGCGCTCGAGCGGGCGGGGGGGCTTGCCGCCATACGCGGCCGGATCATCGACGATTGCGCGCTGGCCGGGGCGGTCAAGGCGAGCGGTGGGTCGCTCTGGCTCGGACTGACTCGCACGACCCGCAGCCTGCGCATCTACGGCACCTTCGGCGAGATCGGCGCGATGATCTCCCGCACCGCGTTCAACCAGCTGCGCCACTCGTGGTGGCTGCTCGGGGGGACGCTGCTCGGGCTGTTGATCACCTACCTCGCCCCGGTGCTGCTCGTGGGCGCGCGCGAGCCGGCCGCCGCCTGCGCCGCGGCGGCCTGGACGCTGATGACGCTGTGTTATCTGCCGATGGTGCGCTTCTACCGTCTCTCGCCGCTCCATGCGCTGCTGCTGCCGGCGGTCGCGCTGTTCTACGCCGCGGCCACCGTGCACTCGGCGGTGCGGTTCGCCCTGGGCAAGGGGGGGCAGTGGAAGGGCCGGGCGCAGGATGTGCGCGTGGAAGACGGCGTCTGATCATGGAGCCGGCGGCCGGGCGCATCGATCTGTGGTGCACCTTCCTCGGCGAGGTCGATGCGCCGCTCCTGCCGCGGTATCGGGCCCTGCTTTGCGCGCAGGAAATCGAGCGCATGGAGCGCTTCCACTTCGCCCAAGACCGGCGGCGGGACCTGGTCGCGCGCGCGCTCGTGCGCACGGTGCTCTCGCGCTATGCGTCGCTGTCGCCTTCGCAGTGGCGGTTCTCGGACGATGCCAACGGACGGCCACGGATCGCCAATCCCCCGGCCGGGCTCGAGCTCGATTTCAATCTGTCACACTCCGCCGAGATGGTCGTGCTCGCCGTCTCCGACCGCGCCATCGGCGTCGATGTGGAGCACATCGCAAGAGATGCCGACATCGAGAGGCTGGATCGCTATTTCTCGGCCACGGAGCGGGCGGGTCTGCTCGCCCTCGCGCCGCCGGGCCGGCGCCGGCGGTTCTTCGAGCTGTGGACGCTGAAGGAGTCGTACCTCAAGGCGCGGGGAGTGGGTCTGCGGCTGCCGCTCGATGCGTTTGCATTCGAGTTTCCGGGCGAGCGCGGCCTGCGGCTTTCCTTCGCGCCGCCCATCGAAGATTTGCCCCGGCGGTGGCGCCTGCGGCAGTTCACGCCGCGCCCGGATTACCTCGTGTCGGTGTGCGGCGAGCGCAACGAGAGGCCGTGCCCGATCACCGTGTATGAGGCGGTGCCGCTCGCGTGGGAGCGGCTGGCGGAGGTGGACTTTTCGCGCTCGAGCGATGAGGGACCGCCCCCGGCGCACGGGCCTTGAGCTCACGCTCTCTTGCCATCATCGCCAGGCGCTGCGCGCGGTAGGGGCTGCCGGGATACCACTCGGGCCACTGCCCGCTGTTGGCGAGATCCTGGCCCAGCTGGTAGAGCGTCTGAATGTCCTCCAACACGCCGCTCAAGTCCCAATGGGGATTGAACACATCGGAGGGCGAGGCGTAGCGGTGCAGCAGGAAGTCGCGTGAGGCGGCCTCGCCCGCGCTCCGTCCGCCGTCCACCAGATCGAGCCCGGGACCGGCGAGCAGCGCCGGCACGCCCGCTCGCGCGAAGCTGTACTGATCGGAGCGGTAGTACATCCCGATCTGCGGCGCGGCATCGGGCGTGGGCGTGCGCCCCTGCGGCGCGAGCATCTGCCGCAGGTCGTCCTCGAGCTGCGACTGGCCGGCGCCGAAGACTGTCATGTCGCGCGCGCGACCGAGCACGGGCCACGCGTCGATGTTGATGTCGGCGACGGTCTTCGCCAGGGGAAAGACGGGGTGGGCGACGTAGTAGCGGGAGCCGGCCTGGCCGGCCTCCTCGAGCGTCGGCATGAGGAACAGCACGCTGCGCTCGGGACGCTTGCGGTGGGCGAAGGTGTCGGCGATCTCGAGCAGGGCCGCGAGGCCGCTGCCATTATCGATCGCGCCGTGGAAGATCTCGGCGCGGCCGCGCGCCGCGCGCCGCATGCCGAGCTGGTCCCAGTGGGCGCTGTAGATCACCACTTGATCGGGGTGGCGGCTGCCCTTGAGAAGCGCGAGCACGTTGTCCGACCACGAATAGCTCACCGCGCTGCGCAGGACGATCGATGCGCTGGCATCGAGCGTGACGGGCTGGAAGCCGCGCTGTGCCGCCTCGTTCATCAGCGTATCGAAGTTGACGCCGGCGGCGCGGAACAGCCGTTGAGCGGCCGCCTGCGTGAGTGAGCCGGCCACCGCGAGTCGCGGCCCCGGCGCTGCGCTCGCCGGCAGAGCCTGCTGGGGTTCGCTCGCGGCGTTGCGAACGGCGCTCCAGGGCAAGCCGGAGGCCGCGGTGGTGTGGATGACGAAGCAGGCCGCGGCGCCCATGCGTGCCGCCTGTGCGAATTTGTAGAGGCGCCGCCCATAGCGGCTCGCCGCGCGCCCGTTGAACAGCTGCGGATCCCCGCTGGCCTCCCCGGGATCGCGGCTGAGCACGATCACCGTCTTGCCCCGCACGTCCACGCCCTGATAGTCGTTCCACTGCCACTCGGGCGCATCGATGCCGTAGCCCATGAAGACGATGGGCGAGTTCTTGAGCACTACCAGCGGCCTCGCCTGCTGCGTGCCCACCACCATGTCCGTACCGGAGGCAAAAGTCTCGACACCGTGCGGCAGGCTCACCTTGAGCGGCACCGCGGGATCGAGCAGCCGGGTCGAGACCACCGGCACGGCCTGGAACCACGAGCCGCGGTTGCCCGGCTCGAGATGCATGCGCCTGAGCTGCTCGACGAGGTAGCGCGTGGTGCGCACCTCGCCGCGGGTGCCGGGCTTGCGGCCCTCGAAGGCATCCGAGGAGAGCGCCTTGTCGAAGCGCAGGAAGTCCTCGTCGTTGATCTGCGGCGCGAGGGTGACGGCCATGGGGGGAGGCGTGGCGGACGTGGCGGTCGTCAGCGCAGCCGTGGGGCCCGGGCTCGAAGTGTGCCCGCGGCACCCGGCCAGGGCGAGCAGGGTGGCCAGGGCGGTGCGGCGCAGGCGGGCTCGTCCGTGCAATCCCATGGCCTCCAGCCCGGTGGAAAGACTCGGCAGGGGCGCACCCTACGTGGCTTACGCCGTGCGGCGCGGGCGTTCATGATACGGGGATCGCCCTCGGCCCGGGGGTTACGAAATGTTCATCGTGGGCGCGCCCGCCATCACGCCCCGGGACGGCCCCCGGTGTGTCGCAGGCGGCGCACCGGGACCCGCGTCCCGATCCGTGCCGCTTTCGGTAGATGGTGAAGGCACCCGATCCTGGGTACGGTGCGTGGATGGAGCTTTTCATCGTGAGACATGCCATCGCTTTCGAGCCCGACCCCAGGCGGTGGCCGGATGACCGGGCGCGCCCGCTCACGCCCGAGGGCGCGATCAGAGCGCGGCGGGCGGCGCGGGGACTGAAGGCGGTCGTGGACCGTCCCGAGCGCCTTTTGACGAGCCCGCTCGCGAGAGCCACGCAGACGGCGGCCATCCTGACCGAGGTCGCCGAGTGGCCCGAGGCGCTCGAGTGCGCGGCGCTCTCTCCCGAGGGCTCCGCGGAGGCGGTGTTGAAGGCCCTGCGCGACACGCCGGAGGAGCGGATCGCGATCGTGGGTCATCAGCCGGGGCTCGGGCACCTCATCGCGCACTGTCTGCCCGGGACGATGCGGCCCCAGGCGATCGAGCTCAAGAAGTTCGGCATCGCCTGGCTCTCATTCGACGGCTTCGCGCGCGCGGGCGGCGCGACGCTGCGCTGGCTGCTCGCGCCCGCTCTGCTGCGCGCTCTGCGCTGACTCGTAAGGAGAGACATCATGAGAATCGGTTTCATCGGACTGGGGCGCATGGGCGCGGGCATGGCGGTCAACCTCCTCAAAGCCGGCCACGAGCTCCTGGTGTACAACCGCACGCTCGAGAAGAGCAGGGCGCTCGCGGCGCAGGGCGCGACGGTGGCCGACAGCGTGGCGGCGGCCTGCCGCGCCGATGCCGTGGTCACCATGCTGGCCGATGACCAGGCGCTCGAGCAGGTGGCCTTCGGCAAAGGCGGCATCCTCGAGAGCCTGCCCGCGCAGGCGCTGCACGTCTCATCGAGCACCGTGAGCGTCGCATTCTCCGAGCGGCTCACGGAGCGGCACGCGGCCGCCGGCCAGCGCTACGTCGCCGCCCCGGTGTTCGGGCGCCCGGAGGTGGCGGCGGCGGGCAAGCTGTTCGTCGTGGCCGCGGGCGAGCCGCGGGCCATCGAAGCCGCGACGCCCGTTCTGGAGGCGATCGGGCAGAGGACCTTCGTCGTTTCCCCGACTCCGAAGATCGCCAACCTCGTGAAGCTGAGCGGCAACTTCCTGATCGCAACCGTCCTCGAGTCACTCGGCGAGGCGCTCGCGCTCGTCGAGAAAGGCGGCGTCGATCCTCATCAGTACATCGAGCTGCTGACCTCCACGCTGTTCAACGTGCCGCTCTACAAGAACTACGGCGCGGTCATGGCGGAGGGCCGGTTCCAACCGGCCGGCTTCGCCGCGCCCTTGGGCTACAAGGACATCCGCCTGGTGCTCGCCGCGGCGGACGAGTTGCGTGTGCCGCTGCCCTTCGCGGGCGTGCTCCGCGACCGTCTGCTCGCCCTGTTGGCCCGCGGCGGCGAGGCGCTCGACTGGTCGGCCATCGGCGCGCTGGCGGCGGCGGACGCGGGCCTCAAACGCGGCTTGCACTGACATTGAAGCGTCCCATCACCGGCTACCACCGCGACGAGGAAGGCCATTGGGTGGCCGAGCTCGACTGCGGCCACCATCAGCACGTGCGCCACGATCCGCCGTGGACGCTGAGGTCCTGGGTCACGACGCCCCAGGGCCGGGACGGCATGCTCGGCACCGAGCTCGAGTGCAGGAAGTGCGAGCGCGGCGAGCCGCGGGATCGTGAATCACCCGGGCGAGGATGAGCTCTTGCGGGGCCGCGAGCGGCAATACTCGATACAGGCCTCGACAACCCGCTCGCGCGCCGGATTGTCGTTGTTGCGCTTCCAGGCGATGTACAGCTCGACGGGTCTCGCGGAGCGGATCTTGCGCACCGTGCGGAAGACCACGCCATCGAAATGCAAGCTGACGGCCGCCTGGGGCACCAACGCCACGCCGAGCCCCGCGGCGACCAGCGCAAGGATCGAATGGATCTGGCTCGTGTACTGCGTGTACTCCGGCTTGATGCCTGCGAGGGAGAAGGCGCCCGCCACGAGGTCATGAAAATAGCGCGCCTCGATCGGGGAGTACATGATGAAGGGGACGCCTTCGAACTCGCCAATCTCGGGATTGCGTTCCCGCACCAGCGGGTGTGATTTCGGCAGCGCGGCGACGAGCGGCTCCCGAACGACGCACTGCGACTCGAAGTCCTCCAACGAGGCGTGCGGGCGCAGCAGCGCCAGGTCGAGATCCCCGGAGGCGAGCGCCTCCATCTGCTCCATGGTCACCATCTCCTTCAGATTGATCTCGATGCCCGGCAGGCGCGTGCGGCACTGGGCGATCATGCCCGGCATGACGCCGTAGCCGGAAGCGGCCGTGAAACCCATCGTCACACTGCCCAACTCGCCGCGGGCCGCTCGCCGCACCGTGACCGCAGCGCTCTCGGCGAGGCGCAGGATGTGGCGTGCGTCAGAGAGAAAGCTGCGGCCGGCGCTCGTCAGGCTCACGCTGCGGCTGCTGCGCACCAGCAGCCGCACACCCAGTCGACTCTCCAGAAGCTGAATCTGCCGGCTGAGCGGCGGTTGCGTCATGTGAAGACGCTGGGCGGCACGTCCGAAGTGCAATTCCTCGGCGACGACCACGAAGCAACGCAGCTGGCTGAGCTCGAACATCGATGCAGATCCGGTATTGATCAATACTCACTTTGGCTTGGACTTGCATCATTGCACTTCCTAGACTCGACCTCAATCGGCATCCAGCAATAAACCGGTCGAGGGGGATTGAATGAACAAATCGCTCACAAGCCATGGCGTCGCAGCGACGGTCGCGGCGATCCTAGGCGCTTCGCTCGCTGGCCTGAGTCCGTCCGCGGCGGCTCAGCAACTTGCGGTCAAGAGGCAGGGCCCGGCGACCGCGAAGAGCTCCAACGCCGAAGTCGCGGTCTCCTCCGGGAAACTCGCGCAGGTCATCGTCACCGCGAGCCGGCGCGCTCAAAATGCCATGACGTCCTCAATCGCCCTGACTTCGCTCAATGCAGCCCAGCTCGAGCAGAACGGCGTCAAGTCCCTGGTCGACCTCCAGTACGCCGCCCCCAACATGTCCATCCAGCCGACCGGCGTCAGCCAGCAGATCAATGTCCGTGGCGTCGGCCAACAAAGTACGGACGCCAACGCGGTGTCCGGTGTGCCGATCTACCAGGACGGCATGCTGCTCCCGCCGATCAACAGCGGATTCGATTACTTCGACATGGCCAACGTCACCGTGCTTCGCGGGCCGCAAGGCACCTACGCGGGAGCGAGCTCGATCGCCGGCGCCATCTTCTTGACGTCGGCCAGTCCCCGGCTGGGAAAGAAGATCAGCGGGAACTTCGATCTCTCCGTCGGCAATTACAGTGACTTCGTGGGCAGCGGGGCAGTCAACCTGCCGATTTCCGACACGCTGGCGGCGCGCGTGGCATTCTATACGGAGACTCGCAAGAGCTTCTTTCGGGACATCGCGCTCATTCCCGGACCGGGCAACGCGGATTTCGCGAGCCCCGGGGCTCCCGGCTCGCTCGACGAGAAGGAGCTTCGTGTCAGCCTCCTGTGGGAGCCGGGCGACAACTTCAGCATGCTCTGGAAGACCTATGTGGGCCTGAAGGATACGGGAGGGTTCCCGTACATACCGAGCCCGGCCTTGCCGGGACAGCCGGCCCCGACGTTCTATCCGTCGACCTGCTACCCGACGTGTGAGCGTGTCCTGACGGAAGACCAGTCCATGGACCGGGAGACCACCTGGCGGTCGACCCTGGAGACCAAATATCGATTCGACAACGGAATCACCATCCGTTCGCTCACGGGAATGGCGACCGCGCGCACGGTCGAGATGCTCAATGACAATGCCAACTACATCGCCACGTCCGACTGGCCGCTGGTCATCGAGCACGCGGACCAGTCCGAGCAGGACATGCAGGAGGAGCTCGACGTCCTCTCGCCGACCACGGGTCGCTTCCAGTGGATCGGCGGCTTCTTCTTCATCCACGGCAAGGAGCCGCTGAGGAACTACGTGACCCAGACCGGTCTCGAGCCCGCCCTGGGCGGCGGGGTCATCCAGAAATACACGGACGCCTTCTTCGCCCACGGCTCCTATCAGCTGACTTCGAAATGGAAAACGACGTTTGGCGCCCGCTTCTCCCAGGATCACTCGCACTCTGGAATCACCTTTTGCGGCGGGCAGCCTCCGGGGCAGCCCTCCTTGTGCAATCCAGCCTACGGACGGTACTCCGGATCGAACGTTACGGGCAAAGTCTCGTTGAACTATCAGCTCAACGACAACAACCTGCTGTATGCATTTGCGGCCCGCGGGGCCAATTCCGGCGGCACATCGGGCGGCATTCCTTTCGAGCCCACCACCGATTGGGATTACGAAGGCGGGTGGAAGTCTGTCTTTTTCAATGGACACGCGAGATTGCAGCTCGATGGCTACCGGATGAACATCAAGAACCAGCAGTTCGATGCCATCACGCCGACCACCGGCACCGTGGCGCCGACCAATTTCCCGACCTCCACGAGCGAAGGCGTCGAGGCGGCGCTGCAGATGCAGGTGCATGGCTTCGGCGCGGACATCTCGGCCGCGTATGACCACACCAACATGGGACCGTTCGATGTCCTGAATCTGCACTACATCTCGAGCGTGGCCGTGCCGGTGCCGCAGTGCGCGCCCGGTCAGACGCAAAGTCCGGGCGTCTGCCAGGACTACGGTCCGCTGCTGCTGCACCTGAGCAACAAGCCATTGCCGTACGCTCCGAAGTTGACCTTCGGGGTGTTGCTGCGCTACACGTTCGCGGTGGGATCGGGGGACACGCTGACGCCTGTTGTCGGGTTCACCTATCAGGGTAGCCAGTGGATGAGCCCCGTCGAGGAGTATCCGATCGATTACGAGCCGGCATACGGGCTCCTGAACGCTCAGCTTGCCTACCACCATGGTCCCTACACCGTCACGGCATTCGTCAAGAACCTGACCGACAAGACCTATGTGAGCGGCCAGTCGCCACCGGACTATTTCATCGGGCCGCCGCGCCAGTTCGGGATCCAGGCCGGGGTGAGGTTCTGAAGGGATTGCGCATGAAGCGGGAAATTCTCATTGCTCTTCTGGGCGGCCTTCTGCAGGTGTTTTCCCGCGGGGCGGGGGCGGCGAATGCGCCGCCCCTGCGCCTGCTGCACCGCTACGACCTGCCGGCGCAGGTGAAGGGCCACTTCGACCATTTCACGGTCGATGCGGCGGGCAAGAGACTCTTCGGCACCGCGGTCGACTCGCACTTCCTCGTCGTATTCGACTTCGCGACGGGCAAGGTCATCAGGCTGATCCACATGGCCATACCCCGTGGTGTCGTCTACCGGCCGCGCCTCGGGCGGCTGTACGTCACCGACGGCAGTGGCTCCCTGCGCATCTTCGACTCGCGGACCTACGCGCTGCTGAAGGTGTTGCCGGTCGAGATCGATGCGGATCCCGTTGCCTACGATGCGGCCACCGGGCGGATTTTCGTGGTGAACGGCGGGGAGAAGGCGCATCAGGCCTACTCGTACGTGACCGTGTTCGACTCGGCGGCGGAGCGGCAGATCGGCAACATCAAGCTGGCCGGTAACGACATCGAGGATTTCGGGATCGAGCGCCGCGGTGTGCGGCTGTTCGCGAACGTCGAGGCGCTCAACCAGGTCGACGTGATCAACATGCGCACGCTGAAGCCGATGACGGCGTGGCACCTGAGGCGAGCCAGGGTCAATTATGGCGCGGCGGTGGACGAGCGCGATCACAGGCTGTTCGTGGCCTGCCGGCAGGGAGGGCTGCTGGTTCTCGACAGCGACACCGGCCGGGAGCTGCAGACCCTGCCCATCGGAGCGGATACCGATTACATTGCATTCGATCCGAGATCCCGGCGGATCTACGTCTCGGGCGGCGGCGGTCATGGCTGGGTGGATGTGTACCAGGAGGAGGACGCAGACCACTACCGCCTTCTTGGGGAGGTGACGACCGAGCCAGGGGCTGCGACCTCGCACCTCGTCGCCGCTCTCGGCGAATACATCGTGATGACGCCCTCGAGCCGGCAGCGGCCGGCCCAGGTGTGGGTGTATCGGATCGCTTCGGTGAAATAGGGGTGCCGGACATGGCGAGACGCGGTCCCAGACTGGGCTGTCAAAGCGGGCCTTCGACGGATGAACATTTCGCCTTTCTCGCCCGTTTCGGCGTGCGACACGTCTGCGCGAGTCCGGTCATCGGCGAGCCCGGGCGGCTGTGCCCCACGATCGAGGAGTTGAGCCGTCTGCGGGAGATGGTGGAGCGGCAGGGTCTCACGCTCGAGATGACCGACAGTGTGCTGCTGCGCTCGACGCTCATCGACGCCGAGACGCATCCGGCCATCATGCTGGGTGCGAGCCCGGAGCGGGACCGGGATATCGAGAGCTTTCAGCAGCTGTTGCGCAACTGCGCCGCGGTCGGCATCGGCACGGTGAAATACAACATGAGCCTTCTCGGGGTGGTGCGCAACCGCTCGCAGAAGGGCCGGGGAGGAGTGGAGTACGGCGGCTGGAGGCGGGGCGCCGACGCGCAGCCCCCGGCGCTCACCCGGGCCGGGGAGATCGATGAGGATACCTACTGGGAGCGAATCCAGTATTTCCTCGAGCGGGTCGTGCCGGTGGCCACGGAATACAAGGTCCGCATCGCCTGCCATCCGCACGATCCGGGGCTGCCGCCGCAGGGCTACCGGGGGGTGAGGTGCGTGCTCGACAGTGTCGCCGGTCTCGAGCGCCTGTTGTCGATCGCGGAGAGCCCTTACCACGGGCTCAATTTCTGCCAGGGCACGGTCTGCTCGCAGCTCGAGAACCCGGCACGGGATATCTTCGAGGTGATCCGCCGCTTCGGCGCGCGCGGCAAGATCTTCAACGTGCACATCCGCAATATTCGCGGCCGCCGGGGCGACTTCGTCGAGACCTTCCCCGATGATGGCGACATCGACATGGTGCGTGCCGTCAGAACCTATCGCGAGGTGGGTTACGAAGGCATGCTGATGCCCGACCACGTACCGCTGCTGCCGGTCGGGGATGCGGGTGATCCTTACGCTTACAACTACGGTGTGGCACATCCCGCTGCGGATGGCCATCGCGAGTCTTTTGCATTCGCATACGGGTATCTGTGCGCACTCCTTCAGGCCACAGAGGGGGCTTCCTGAGCTCATGTTTTTCTTCGATCCGGAACCGCAAGGAATCTCGTTCACATGACCGGCATGTCTCCTATTGAGATGGCGTCCGCCCTGGGCAAGGGCCTTCTCTCGTTCCCCGTGACCACCTTTGGCGCCGATGGCTCCCTCGATCCGAAAGGGTACCGGGATAACATCGCCTGGGCGTGCAGCCACGGTCCGGCCGGGCTGTTCGCGGCCGGAGGCACCGGTGAGTTCTTCTCTCTCACCGCCGCGGAAGTCGCCCAGGTCGTCACGATCGCGGTGGAGGAGGTAAGAGGCCGTCTGCCGCTGCTTGCCCCCTGTGGCTACGGTACCGGGATGGCACAGGAGCTGGCGCGAAGTGCAGAGGCGGCCGGGGCCGACGGGCTGCTGCTCATGCCGCCCTATCTTACCGAGTGCGAGCCGGAGGGCATCGCCGCACACGTCGAGGCGGTCTGCCGCGAGACCCGCCTCGGCGTGATCTTCTACAGCCGCGCCAATGCCGCCATAGATGATCTGACGCTCGAGCGCTTGTGCGAGCGTTGCCCGAATCTCGTGGGATTCAAGGATGGGGTGGGCGATGTCGAATTGATGACGCGCATCTACACCCGGGTCGGTGCACGGCTCACCTATCTCGGAGGCCTGCCGACCGCCGAGACCTTTGCGCTGCCGTACCTCGAGCTCGGCGTGAATACGTACTCTTCGGCCATCTACAACTTCCTGCCGAAGTTCGCGCTGGATTTCTACGCCGCCGTGTGCCGCCGCGACCGAATGGCGGTCACCACGGCGTTGCGTGAGTTCGTGCTGCCGTACATCGCGATCCGGCGCCGCCGCAAGGGATACGCGGTTTCGATCGTGAAGGCGGGAATGAGACTGATCGGCCGCGACTGCGGTCCGGTGCGCGCACCGCTCACGGACCTCACGGGACAGGAGATGGACGAGCTCGCTGCGCTGATCGCGGGCCGGCACTGAGTCGAACGCAATGCCACTCACCGGAAAGATGTTCGTGGGCCAGGAGCGTATCGCGGGCACGAGCGGCTCGTTCCAGGCGATCAATCCCTCGAGGGGAATACCGCTCGAGCCGTCATTCGGCGGGGCGACACTCGAGATGCTCGATCGTGCCTGCGCGCTCGCGGCCGCAGCGTTTGACGCCTATCGTGAATCGTCTCTGGAGGGGCGGGCCGCGTTTCTCGAGAGCATTGCGGATAACGTACTGAATCTCGGCGACGAGCTCATCGAGCGAGGTGTTGCCGAGACGGGTTTGCCCCGTGCGCGGCTCGAGGGCGAGCGGCGGCGCACGGTGGATCAGCTCCGACTGTTCGCGCAGGTGGTGCGCGGGGGAAGTTTTCTCGAGCCCAGGCTGGACCCCCCTTTACCCAGCCGGCCATCGCCCCGGCCCGACCTGCGGGTGCAACACGTGCCGGTCGGGCCGGTGGCGGTGTTTGGCTCCAGCAATTTCCCGCTGGCCTTTTCCGTTGCGGGAGGCGACACCGCCTCGGCGCTCGCGGCTGGATGTCCGGTCATCGTCAAGGCGCACAATGCCCATCCGGGTGTGTCAGAGCTCGTGGCCGGCGCCGTGCAGCGTGCGGTGTCCGCCCATCGTTTGCCGGAGGGGGTATTTTCGATGCTCTTCGGAGTCGACACCGGGCTCGGCCAGGCACTCGTGGCCGACCCGCGCGTCAAGGGCGTCGGGTTCACGGGCTCGCGCGCCGGCGGAACGGCGCTCATGAGGATTGCGGCGCAGCGCGCCGAGCCGATCTTCGTCCATGCCGAGATGAGCAGCGTCAATCCGGTGATCCTGCTGCCCGGCGCCCTGGCGCAGCGAGGCGCCGCGATCGCCGAGGGCTTCGTCGCCTCGCTCACCCTCGGTGCGGGCCAGTTCTGCACCAACCCGGGATTGCTGCTCGCCATCGAGGGGCCGGATCTCGAGACGTTCATCGCTCACGCAGCGGCGCAGGTGCGCAGCTCCGGCGCCTCGACGATGCTCACCGGGCCCATTCATGGCGCCTACGAGAGCGGGTTGAGCCAGCGGTGCGCGCTGTCCGGCGTGACCGTGGCGGCCTGCGGCGAGCGGGCGGAGGGTTGGCGGAGCCAGACGGCGCTGCTCAGCGCGCGGGCCGAGACCGTCCTCGCCGATCGGAGTCTGCAGGAGGAACTGTTCGGCCCGGCATCCCTTCTGGTGCGATGCCGGGACCTCGAGCAGCTGCGCCAGGTGGCCGAGAGCCTGGAGGGGCAGCTGACCGCTTCCGTGCACCTGGAGGCGGCGGATCTCGAGATGGCCCGCAAGCTCCTGCCGGTGCTCGAGCGCAGGGCCGGGCGGCTGATCTTCAATGGCTTCCCGACCGGGGTCGAGGTCTCCCATGCCATGGTGCATGGCGGGCCTTATCCGGCAACCTCGGACCCGCGATTCACCTCCGTCGGTACACTCGCCATCCGCCGGTTTTTGCGCCCGGTATGCTATCAGGACATGCCGGCCGCCCTCGTGCCGCCCGCGCTGCGGGATGGCAATCCACTCGGCCTCTGGCGGCTGAAGGACGGCCGGCCCGGCCGCGAATGAGCGCCCTGCCCGGCGAGGACCTGCGATGACTGACCAGCCCAATCGAGCAGCGCATGGCCGCGGCCACGTACGCTACCTCATGGTGTTCATGCTGTTTGCCGCGACCTCGGTCAACTACGCGGACCGCGCCAGCCTGTCGATCGTGGGTCCTGCGATGCAGTCACAGCTGCACATCGATCCGATCACGCTCGGGTACGTCTTCTCGGCCTTCGGTTGGGCGTACGTCATCGCCCAGCTGCCGGGCGGCTGGATGCTCGATCGCTTCGGCTCGCGGGTGGTCTATGCGGGCAGCATCCTGCTCTGGTCGGTGTTCACGCTGCTGCAGGGCGCGGCCGGCCTGCTGACCGGGGCGCTGGTCGTGGCGGCACTTTTCACGCTGCGGCTGTTGGTCGGGTTCGCCGAGGCGCCGGCCTTTCCGGGGAACAGCCGCATCGTCGCGGCGTGGTTCCCGGGCGGGGAGCGCGCCACCGCCGCCGCCATCTTCAATTCCGGCCAGTACTTCGCCACCGTGATGTTCTCGCCCGTCATGGGCTGGCTCACGCATCGCTTCGGCTGGCAATCCGTGTTCCTGTTCCTCGGCGGCGCCGGGACGCTGCTGTTCCTCGCCTGGCTCACGACCGTCTACGCCCCGAGCCGCCATCCGCGGGTCAAACAACCCGAACTCGACTACATCGCCGCCGGCGGCGGGCTCATCGACATGGACAAGGGACGCGGCATCTCCCAGCCGGTGCGCTGGGAGCATCTGAAGGCCTTGCTCGGCCGGCGGATGCTGATCGGCATTTACATCGGGCAGTACTGCGTCGGGGTGCTGACCTACTTCTTCCTCACCTGGTTCCCGGTCTACCTGGTCGAGCAGCGGCACATGTCCATCCTCAGGGCGGGATTCGTCATCGCATTGCCGGCGATCTTCGGCTTCGCAGGCGGGGTGCTCGGCGGCGTCCTGTCCGATGCCCTGTTGCGCCGGGGCGTCTCGCTGTCCCTGGCGCGCAAGATCCCGATCGTCGCCGGGATGCTGCTCTCGGTCAGCATGATCCTGTGCAACTTCGCCCATGCCAACTGGATCGTGGTGCTCATCATGTCGCTCGCCTTCTTCGGCAAGGGCCTGGGCTCGCTCGGCTGGGCGGTCGTGGCCGATACCGCACCCAAGGAAGTGCCCGGGCTCTACGGCGGACTGTTCAACACGTTCGGCAACGTGGGGGCCATCACGACCCCGATCATCATCGGCTACATCGTGCAGGACACCGGATCGTTCGCCGGAGCTCTGCTCTACGTCGGCGCGAACGCGCTGCTTGCCGTGATCGCCTACACGCTGATTGCCGGACGCTTCGAGCGTGTTCACCTGGCGGAGTCGGGTGCAAGCGCCAGCAACCTGCTGGAGATGGAGAGCCGCTCTTGAACGAGCCACCGCATTCGACGCCGAAGGTGGTCGAGATGGAAGTCGTGCCGGTCGCCGGGCACGACAGCATGCTCCTCAACCTGAGCGGCGCCCACAGTCCGTATTTCACCCGCAATGTCGTCATTCTCACGGATGAGCGCGGCAGTATCGGACTCGGCGAGGTGCCGGGGGGTGAGGCCATCCGCAAGACCCTGGAGGACGCGCGCCCCCTCATCGTCGGGCAATCGCTCGGACACCATCTTGCCATCCTCGGTCGCATCGGGCAGGCGTTCGCGGCTCGTGATTGCGGCGGCCGTGGTCTGCAGACATTCGATGAGCGCACCACCATCCATGCGGTGGCCGCGATCGAGTCGGCGCTGCTCGATCTGCTCGGCCAGTATCTCGATGTGCCCGTGGCGGCCCTCCTCGGGGAAGGGCAGCAACGATCCTTCGTTCCCATGTTGGGCTATCTCTTCTACATCGGGGACCGCCGTAAGACCGATCTCGACTACCGCGCCGGAACGGCTGAGGGCTGGCTGCGTCTTCGCGACGAGCCGGCCTTGAGCCCACAGGCCATCGTGGCGCTCGCGGAGGCCGCGCACGAGCGCTACGGATTTGCCGATTTCAAGCTCAAGGGTGGCGTGCTCGAGGGTGAAGCGGAGATGGAAGCGGTCGAAGCGCTGACCCAGCGCTTCCCGCAGGCTCGCATCACCCTCGATCCGAACGGCGCCTGGTCTCTCGAGCAGGCCATCGCGCTCTGCAAGGGTAAGCGGGACATCCTCGCCTACGCGGAAGATCCCTGCGGAGCCGAGCATGGCTTCTCCGGGCGCGAGGTCCTCGCGGAATTCCGCCGGGAGACCGGCATGCCCACCGCCACCAACATGGTTGCGACCGACTGGAGACAGCTGGTTCACGCGGTGCAGCTCGACGCGATCGACATTCCGCTCGCCGACCCGCACTTCTGGACGATGGCCGGATCGGTGCGCGTGGCGCAGATGTGCCGCGAATGGGGGCTCACCTGGGGGTCACACTCCAACAATCACTTCGATATTTCCCTCGCCATGTTCACGCACGTCGCGGCCGCCGCCCCTGGACGGATCACGGCCATCGACACCCACTGGATCTGGCAGGACGGCGAGCGCCTCACCCGCGAGCCCCTCAGCATCCGCCAGGGCAGGGTGCGGGTGCCGGAGCGGCCGGGGCTCGGCATCGAGCTCGACCGGGTGCAGCTCGAGCAGGCCCGCGAGCTGCATCAACGGCTGGGTCTCGGAGCGCGCGACGATGCGCTCGCCATGCGACAGCTCATTGCCGGATGGCGCTTCGACCCGAAGCGGCCTTCGTTGGTACGGTGAGCTCGGAAGGAGTCAGGCGGATGGGTGCGACGCCTGAGTGCGGCAATGCACAGGAAGGCGAGGACAGGCGGTGCCGATCGCACTTCGGCGCCCGGGGCGGCGGCCATGTTTCGCCGCTCGGCTCGGTGATGCGGGGTTGGGCTGCCCGCAGGGCGGCAGCGGCTGCGCTGGCTCTCGCCGTCACCGTTCCCAATCCGGCTCACGCCGCGATGAGCGCCTGCTCTGTCCGATCCGCAAGGATCGACGCGCCGGCGGGAATGACGGTTGGGGCGGTCCGTGACTTGGCGTTCAAGCACCCGCCCGGCATCCGGCACGGAGTCGCTTATGTTCGTGCGAATCAATTCGGCGACGGCGCGCCGCGATACTGCCTGGTCACAGGAAAGGTGATCACCGATGCGAAAACCCGCAAGACCGCCCATTTCGCGGCCGTGCTCCCCTCGAAGTCGCGATGGAACGGAAAGTTTCTCTTCGAGGGTTGCGGAGGCTTCTGCGGGCAGATGAAGTTCTGGGGAGCGCCCGCGGCCGCCCAGTTGAAAAAGGGGTTCCCGGTCTGGATCACCGACGACGGCCACCGGGGCCGGCGGGGTCCCGGATCGCTGTTCGTCGCGGGCGACGATCCGAGCTGGGGTCGGGCGGGGACCGCGCGGCAGAATCGCGAGTCCGTCGCCGACTACGAGTACCGGGCCGTGCATGTGCTCACCCGGCTCGGCAAGGCGTTCACCCGGAGATTCTACCGGGCACGGACGCTCAAACGCTCGTACTTCATCGGATGCTCCGACGGTGGGCGCGAGGCGATGGTCGAGTTGGACCGGTATCCACGGGATTACGACGGTATCGTCGCGGGCGCGCCGTTCTTTGATATGGCCAACCAGCTGGTCACCTCGGCCGCCGGGGTGTTGGTGCAGCTCAGATCGCCGCAGGCGCAGATCACCCCGACACTGCTGCGCGAGCTCGGGCGGATCGTGGACGCGAAATGTGACGCCATGGACGGAGTCAAGGACGGACTGATCCAGGATCCGGCGCAGTGCGGCTTCGATCCGGAACGGGATCTGCCGGTCTGCGGCCGAAATGGACGGACCCAGGCGTGTTTCACCGCGGCCCAGGTGCAGTCGCTCGATGTCATCTTCTCCGCGACCTACGACCCGGCGGGTCGAGTCCTGTTTCCGGGATTCGCGGCCAGCGATCCGGGCTACCAACTCGGCAAGTCTTTTGCCTTCGGTGGGCCGCCCGCAAATCCTCGCGCTGCCGATCCGTGGAGCCAAAATCCCGCGGACCAGCCGCTCGCGTGGTACATGGGCCAGGGCTTGCTGCGGGACATTCTGCAGCGCCGCGGGTCGAGTGCGGGCCTGAGGTCGCTCGGCATCACGTTCAAGTGGAGCAGGGTCGGTGGAGCCCGGAATTATCACGCGGTCATCCGCGACGGCGTTGCGGCTTCGCTCGAGGCCGCCGCCGCGCCTGGCAGTGCTATCGTCCCGGCCGCCGCCCGGGCGTTCCTGGATCGCGGCGGGAAGCTGATCCTGTACCACGGGTTGAGTGACGGTCTGATCACTCCCTATCGCACCATCCAGTACTTCCGGGCCCTGGCGGCTCTGTACGGCGGATATGCCCCGTTGGCGAATCGGGCGGAGCTGTTTCTCGTGCCGGGAATGGGACATTGCGGTGGCGGTCCGGGGCCTGACTATTTCGGGCAGTTCTTCGCCGAGGCCGGCCCCTCCGGGAACCAGCCCATGGACGCCCGGGATGATGTGGTTGGTGCGCTCGATCGCTGGGTGGAGGAGGGCAGGCGCCCGCACGAGCTGATCGGGACCCAATATGCCCACGATGTCATCGGGGCGCGGATCGTGCGGCGCATGCCGCTGTGTCCCTATCCGGAGGAAGCCCGCTATCGGGGCAGCGGAAGTCCGCACAGCGCACAGAACTGGTCCTGCACGGCGAAGGACAGGCGGCTCGAGAAGATCGGCCCGGCCGGGCTCCGGGCGGGTGTGATGGCGCCGCTGCGGCTCGTGGCGCGAGTGAGGCGATTGCGGTGACAGCAGGGTCCCTCAGGCGATGTGCTGAGGTCAATTCGAGGCACTTCGCGGGTGCGCGACGAGCCATCGTCTGAGCGGTCGGAGCGTGGCCCGCGGCGAAGACGGATTTCGCCCGCCGGGGGCTGGGAACAAAGAGGGTCAAGACATGGGAAAATTGCGCGAGTCGCCCACCGTGAGCCGGCGGTCGGTCCTGAAAGGGACGGCCTCGTTCGCCGCCGCCGCCGCGGTGTCCGTTGCCGCCCTTCCGGTGGCCTCCTCGTCAGAGAGAGCAGCCATCCGGCGCCACGCGGCGCGAGGACCGATATTCTGGGACGTCGACACGAGCGCGGGAGCGGTCCAGGGCATCGCAAACGGTGGCGTCATCTCGTTCAAGGGAATCCCATACGGCGCGCCAACCGGTGGGCGTCACCGCTTCATGCCGCCACAGGCCCCCAAGCCCTGGGCCGGAGTCAGGCCGGCATTCGACTACGGTGAGCTTTGCCCCGCCAAGCCACCGAGTCTGATGAACGTGCGCACCGAGTTGATGTATTGGGACATTCTGCCGGGAGGCATGGGAGAGGACTGTCTGCACCTGAATCTGTGGACTCCGGGGGTGCAGGACGGCAGGAAGCGGCCGGTGATGGTGTCCTTCCACGGCGGCGCATTCGTCAGCGGATCGAGCAATACACCGGAATTCGACGGCGCCCAGCTTGCGATGCTCGGGGATGTGGTGGTCGTTGCGGTGAATCATCGTCTCAACGCGTTCGGCTTTCTCGACCTGTCCTCCATCGGGGGAGATGATTTCAAATATTCCGGTGTCGCCGGCATGATGGATCTGGTTGCGGCGTTGCGCTGGGTGAGGGACAACATCGGGAACTTCGGCGGTGATCCCGATACGGTCCTCATTTTCGGGCAATCGGGCGGGGGCACCAAGGTGTCCACGCTGATGAACATGCCCTCGGCACGGGGCTTGTTCCATCGCGCGGCGGTTCAAAGCGGGTCGTTTTTGCGGACATTCGATGCCGCGAAAGCCGCGCACACGACGCATGCCATGCTGCGCAGTCTGGGTGTGACCAGTGCGCGCAAGATGCAGGAAGTGCCCTGGGAGCGGCTGCTCGGGGCGGCGGAGGGATTGTCCATGACGGCCTTCTGGCCGGTTGCGGGGAACGAGGTGCTCCCGAGCTATCCCTTCGTTCCGTCGGCGCCCGAGATGTCCGCCAACATACCGCTGATGGTCTCCAGATGTCTCGAGGACGCGGGTGGATTCGGCGTCATGAATTTCGATTTGACGGAAGCGGAGCTGAAGCGCTACGTGGGCTCCATCGCGCCAGGGCAGGAGGAGCGGATTCTCGCGCTGTATCGCCACTACGATGCGAACAAGACGCCGTTCCTGATCCGCGCTCAAATCGCCACGGACACCAGCATTGCGATCGGAGCCTACCGACAGGCCGAGCGCAAAGCGTTGCAGCCGGCGCCGGTCTATGTCTATCAGTGGGACTGGTGCTCTCCCGTGTGCGACGGAAAGCTGGGGGCCGTTCACCATATGGACGTGCCGGGCAGTTGGAACAATTGGCGCGCCGCGCTCTATGGCGGGGCCGGTTCGACCGCGCGCGCACTGTGTCTGCAGCTTGGCTCATCCTTCGTCGAATTCGCCAGGACCGGAAACCCCAATCACGGCAATATTCCGCACTGGCCGAGGTTCGATGGCGATCGGCGGGCGACCATGATTTTTGATACGACGGTCCGCGCTGAGGATGACCCGCGGCGGGCCATCCGCGAGTTCTGGGCGGATTATTTTCACGCCAATGGCAAGGGCTCGTTCCTTCCGGGGTAGAAGCCGTGCGCGAGCGAGGCGGCGATCAAGAGGAGGGGAGCGGCATCGACCGGACGGGTGATGCGCTAGAGGACCTTGCGCCGGCGTCGGCAGGGTTGCTGCCGTCGGGGAGCAGGCAGTGGTGAGCGCACCATCGGGCTCGCCGGTGCTGCTGCAGGTCCACGAGTGCGACAACGTCGCCATCGTCGCGAACGACGGCGGCCTGCCGGCCGGCAGCCGACTCGATCACGGGCTGATGCTTCGCGAGACGGTTCCGCAGGGCCACAAGGTGGCCCTGCAGGACATCGCGGCCGGGGCGCCCGTGGTGCGCTACGGCGTCGCCATTGGAGCGGCCACCGAAGACATCCGGGCCGGCGACTGGGTGCATGAGCAGCGGCTGCGCCTGCCGGCGGCGCCGTCCTTTTCGGACTTGCCGGTCTCGACCCGCACGACATCGCCGCCGCCCCTGGAGGGGTATACCTTCCGCGGCTACCGCAACCGCGACGGTTCGGTCGGCACTCGCAACATCCTCGCGGTCACCACCACGGTCCAGTGCGTCGCCGGAGTCGTCGAGCACGCGGTTGGACGCATCCGATCGGAGCTGCTGCCGCGCTACCCGAACGTCGATGATGTGGTGGGTCTCGAGCACAACTACGGGTGCGGCATCGCGATCGAGGCTCCCGGGGCCGACATACCGATCCGGACACTGCGTAACATCAGCCTGAATCCCAATTTCGGCGGCGAGATCATGGTGTTGAGTCTCGGCTGCGAGAAGCTCCAGCCGGTGCGTCTGCTGAAGGGCATCCCGATCGGGCACTCCGGCGGCGCCACCGCCATGGAGGGCGCTGAAGTGCTCTGCCTCCAGGACCCGGCGCACGGCGGGTTCGAGTCGATGATCGCCTCGATCATGGGCTCCGCGGAAAAGCATCTCGCGCGGCTCGACGCCCGGCAGCGGGAGACGGTTCCGGCAAGCGAGCTGGTGGTCGGTGTGCAGTGCGGCGGAAGCGATGCCTTCTCGGGCGTGACGGCCAATCCGGCCGTGGGGTTCTGCACCGATCTGCTGGTGCGGGCGGGCGCCACCGTCCTCTTCTCGGAGGTCACCGAGGTGCGCGATGGCGTCGCGCAGCTCACCGCCCGGGCCGCAAGCCCGCAGATCGCACAGGCCATCCTGCGCGAACTCGCCTGGTACGATTCCTATCTGGCGCGCGGCGGGGCCGAGCGCAGCGCCAATACCACCCCCGGCAACAAGGCGGGCGGCCTCTCCAACATCGTCGAGAAGGCGATGGGCTCGATCGTCAAGTCGGGATCGACGCCCATCACGGGTGTGCTTGCGCCCGGGGAGAAGGTCTGCGGCCGCGGGCTGATCTTCGCGGCGACTCCGGCGAGTGATTTCATCTGCGGCACCCTGCAGCTCGCTGCCGGAATGAATCTGCACGTGTTCACGACCGGCCGTGGCACTCCCTACAACCTGTCGGGCGTGCCGGTCCTCAAGGTGAGCACTCGCACCGAGCTGGCGCGCCGGTGGCACGATCTGATCGATCTCGATGCGGGGGCGATCGCCTCGGGTTCGGCGACCGTCGAGGAGACGGGTTGGGCGCTGTTCCGGATGCTGCTGCAGACGGCGAGCGGCGCTCGTCGAACCTGCGCGGAGCGTCTGCGGCTTGCCAATTCCCTGGTTCTGTTCAATCCGGCGCCGGTGACTTGATCTCATTGCGCTGCCCGCACGGTCTCAGGCGGCAGCAGGGTGAGCATCATGCGATGGCGCGGATGACTCCGCCATCGACACGCAGCGCCGCGCCGGTGGTTGCGGAGGCCTGCGCACTGCACACGTAGGTGATCATCGCGGCGACCTCGGCGGTCGTGGCGAAGCGCTTGAGGATCGATGTCGGGCGCGCGCTCTGGAAGAACTCGCGCTCGACGGTCGCGGCATCCTTGCCGCTCGAGTGCGCCATCTGCGCCACGAACCGTCCAACGCCTTCGGAGGAGGTCGGCCCGGGAAGGACGCTGTTGACGGTCACCTGGGTGCCCGCGAGGGTCTCCGCCAGGCCGCGCGCCACGGCGAGCTGCGCGGTCTTGGTCACCCCGTAATGGATCATTTCCGTCGGGATCTGCAGGCCCGACTCGCTCGAGACGAAGACGATCCGGCCCCAGTTGCGGGAGCGCATTCCGCCCACATAATGGCGCGAGAGCCGCACGCCGCTGAGCACATTGGCCTCGAAGAAGCGCATCCAGTCGACGTCGGAGATGTCCTCGAAGGCTTTCGGCTCGAATATGCCCATGTTGTTCACGAGCACATCCACTTCGGGATGAGCGCGGATCACGGTCGCGCAGCCCTCCGCTGTGGCCACGTCCGCGGCAATGCCCTGGATGTCGGAGCGCGCGATGGACTGGCGCAGTAACGAGACGGCGGCCTCGACCCGCTCGCTCGTGCGGCCATTGACAATGACCCGCGCGCCTTCCCGCGCCAGCGCTTCGGCGGTGGCGAACCCGATGCCCGCCGTGGAGCCGGTGACCAGTGCGACCTTCGAGGCAAGTCCTAGATCCATGAGCGTTCGCCTTGCTGTGAGCCTGTCCGCCACGCTATCCGATCGGCGCACCGCCTGGAATCCGCTATTCGGGGGAGACTTCAGATGCGCCGGCGCGAGCGTTGCCTGAAGGGTGCGCCGCCACGGATCCTTTCGCTCCCCGGACTCAGAACGGGATCCGCGTGAAGACGAACGCGCCCCAGAAGAGCAGCTCCCTGCGGGTGCGGGTCGTGTAGTGCAGCAGCGCGAGCAGCGCGAGGATGCCGAGATTGATCGCGGTGCCCGCGAGGACGCCCACTCCGAGCTTGTCGCCGATCAGGTCGCACGCCGCGGAGCCGAAGCTGTTGGCGAGAAGGGCCGCCAGCCAGTAGAACCGCTCGTCCCGGGGATCCTCGATCGAGTCACAGCGGATCGCGCCGCGGCGGGCGCGCCAGGTCGCAAGAGCGGCCCCCAGGCACAGGAGGAGGGCGCCCGTCCCGGCGAGGTTGCCCCAGTGAAGCGCCCGGTCGATGCTGTCGGAAATCTCGGCGCCGGCAGCGGAGGTGGCGAGGATCAGGATCCAGTACAGCCCGGGATGGAATCGCTTCGCTTTGAGTTGAGCGAACAGCAGCGCCGCGGTGACCCCGAGCGCGACAATGAGCGCGAGCACGTAGCCCAAGCCCAGGGTGATCGACAGCAGATCACCGGTCAGGTCGCCGGCAGTCGTCGTGATGACCTTCAGCATCCAGAACGAAAGGGTGATTGTGGCGACTTTGCTGGTCTTTTCGGTCGTCATGGGGTTCGGCACGAGGGGCAGTGATTCGCCTGCGCGAGTATCGCGTCGATACCGGCGTGAAGCCAGTGGCGATGCGGCCGGCAACGCCGCGGCCTGATGAGGCATGGCGCGCCCGCCCGCCCATCCGTTACACTTCGCGCCATGAAGGGTGCGACTTTGGCCATCATCGCGGCGGGACTGAGCGTCATCGTGATCGCGCTCGCATTTCATCTCGAGCTCAGTGCCCGCTCGCGGGCCTACAGCGAGCTGCGCGGGCTGAACGCCAGGACGACCACCGATCTCGATGATCACCGGATCAGCCGCTCACAGGCCGCCGCCCTCGAGCAGCGGATCAGCCTGGCGCGGCTGCAGATCGAGAGGAACGATGTGCTCGGCGCGCAGGAGCAGCTCGAGCGCGTCAAAGCCGACCTCGAGGCCGATACGCGCGCGGCGTGAGTTCTCTTCTCGCGCCGCCCAGGGGCAGATCGCCTGAGCACTGAGCTTCTGTTCCGGGACGATGCCTATCTCAAGAGCGCCACGGCGCGCGTCCTCGGGGTGAGCGAGCGCGGCATCGAGCTCGATCGCACGATCTTCTATCCCCTCGGGGGAGGGCAGCCCGGCGACAGCGGCGTGTTCGTGCGCGAGAGCGGCGAGCGGATTGCGATCGCCGATACCCGCAAGGGGGAGGGGCCCGGGAGCGTGGTGCACATTCCCGCCCCGGAATCGCCCCGCCCCGAGCCTGGCGAGCGGCTCACGCTCGAACTCGACTGGGATCGCCGCTACGCGCTCATGCGCCTGCACACCGCGCTCCATCTGCTCTCTTGCGTGGTGGTCGCGCCGGTGTCGGGCGGGAATATCGCTCCCGAAAAAGCGCGCCTCGACTTCGACATCGACATGAGCCTGCTCGATGCCGAGCACATCACGCGCGAGACGAACGCCCTGATCGCTACGGGTGTTGCCACCGAAACGGTGTGGGTCACGGACGAGGAGCTCGATGCTCAGCCGCAGCTCGTGAAGACCATGAGCGTGCAGCCACCGCGCGGCGTTGGCCGCGTGCGGCTGCTCAAGATACCGGGCATCGACCTGCAGCCCTGCGGCGGCACGCACGTACGCAACATCGCCGAGATCGGCGGCATTCGCGTCACGCGCATCCGCAGTGAAGGCAAGCACAACAAGCGTGTGGAGATCGTGCTCGCGCCCTGAGTGCTGACCGCGAGGTGTTCCGGGCGAAGTAAGCTGCACACAACGGTCCGGTTTTCATTGGTGACCGGGGCCTCTGGCGCCGGAACTCGCGCTTATCCCGTGCGGGAGCTTGCCCGCCATGCAGAACCCTTGACGAGGAGTTGCTTATTAAAGGATATAGATAGTATCCTTAAATAATATTATCGCTATTAAAGGCTTCTCCGGATGAGGAAGTCTGACCTCCATCCTTCGCTCAGAGCCAAGGCCGTATCGGTTCCGGGGCACTCCGGATGCTATGCCGTCGTTCCGCCCGACCCGGCGTTCTTTCCGATCGCTTCAGCTCTCCTGCCGTTGGCTCACCGTGAAATGCAGGTGCTTGCCGATGCCATGACTTCTGCCCCGCACTACGCGGATTTGCTCATCCATATGCTCAGCCGGCGGGAAGCGGTGGATAGCAGCCAGATCGAAGGGACACATACCCAGTTCGATGAGCTGCTGTTGCACGAAATAGAGGCCGGAACGTCTGACGCGGTGTCAGATGCGGATGCCGACCTGACCCTGAGCTATCTCCACGCGTACATGCTGGGCGTCGCCGAGGTAAGGACGAAGGGAGCTGATGCGCTGAACACCCGCCTCATCAGTACGCTGCATCGCGAGCTCATGACCGGGGATTCCCGCGCGGTCCCGGGAAAATTTCGCGAGGTCCAGAACTACATCGGTGGATTGAAGATGGAGAACGCCCGCTTCATCCCACCGCCGCCCGCGGAAGTACCACGGCTGATGGCTGGATTCGATCGGCTCATCCGTAACGAACCCGATCCCAAGAGTCACGTCAGTCACGGTGTGCTCTCCCGCGCTGCGATTGTTCACGCCTATTTTGAGGCCGTTCATCCGTTCGTCGATGGCAACGGCCGCGTAGGGCGGATGCTGCTTCCCCTGATGTTCCTCGCCGACGGGGACCCGCCGATTCATCTGGCAACTTTCCTCAAGGTCCGCCAACGGGAATATTACGATGCTCTTCTGGCAGTGCAGATGAAATTGCGCTGGTCGGACTGGGTCCAGTTGTTTCTCGAATGCACGATAGCCTCGTGTCGCCACGCGGTGCATCTGCTGCGCGAGCTGCGAAGTATCGCCGACCAGTGGCGCGAACGTCTCGAGGAACGCCGCATCCGCAAGCATGCTGCAGTGTGGCGTCTCGCCGAGCTCCTGCTCGGTCAGCCTGTGGTTACGGTCAATGCACTGGTTCAACGGTTGAATGTTTCCTTCCCGGCCGCGAATGCCGCCGTTGCCGTGCTGGTGGACATGGACGTACTCAGAATAAAGGGATCGAAGCGGCGCCATCGGGCTTTTCACGCCCATCAGGTCATGAACATCCTGCATACTGGAATCGATGCGGTACTGGAGGATGTATCGACGCTTCATGACTATGGAGTCGGAGCTGCCCGTCGAATTTGAGTCACGCCGATACGGTTGAGCTCCCGCGCGTGCTTGCGATCATGGAGAAGTATCGCGCACAGGAGGGCGCGTGGTATTGGACGCCAGCGCCACTTCTGGAGAGTCTGGCGAGTGCAGGGCGCCGGATCGCCGAATGGCGTTCATGACTCGGCCGTCGGTTCCTGCTCGAGGACCCATCGCCGTAATCTCAATTATTCCGTGAGGTCACTCAGAAGCGCCGTCTCGATCAGTGGCACTGACTGCCAGAGCTTGTCGTTCGTGATCGCGAGCGTTGCGCCGGCTCTAAGGCCAGTGGCGAGCTGAATGGAGTCTGGCGTGCGCAGCTTCTGTCGCGCGCGCAGAGCCGCTGCATCCAGCAGAATCTCTCTCGAGATGGGGATGAGCTCAAGATGGGGAAAGTAATCGAGGAGCACCTCGTAATCATCGGCGACGTCTTGTCTGCCCAGTTGCAGTGGCCGCACGGTCAGCTCGAGCAGGGTCAGCTCTGAGGCGACTGCGCGAAACCTGCCTTCCTCGAGATTTTCGATTACATGGGCCGCTGGCGGGCCAAACCCCGGGTGCTCCTCCAAATGATAGATCCAGACACAGGTATCGATCAGGATCCGCTTGTGGCCGCCGGGAAGCCTCGCGCTCACCAGGATTCGCGCTCATCCTGAAGATAGGCTTCCGCTCCCTGCCACACATCCCGGTGGAGCCCGGCCATGTGCTTGGCGAACTTCTTCGGTTTCGCGACGATGACGACGCGGTCAGGCTTGCTTAGTACGAGTAGCTCGTCGCCGGCTGAAAGACCCATCGCCTCTCGGGCCTTCCGCGGTATCACAATCTGGAACTTGCTGCTCAGCGTGACGGTCGCGGCCATGGTGTAGCGCTCGGTAAAGTGAAATACTATTATCACTTTACCACGTTCCAGGGCAACGAAAACGCGAGAGCGGTTTGAATTTCCCCCGCACCGCCCCGATCAACCCCTGCTAGGATGACGCGGTCTTCCGGCCGAGAACAAAATCAATGGGCCGGCCGCGGCCGGCCCCCCGAGGCTTGCACGATGCCCCGGAAATCACCTGCAGAATGGAACTTAAGCTATTGAAAGAAAACGAAAATCTGGTGCCCGGGAGAGGACTCGAACCTCCACGGTGTTACCCGCTAGTACCTGAAACTAGTGCGTCTACCAATTCCGCCACCCGGGCAGGGTCGCTCGGCATGAGTGCCTCGCTGGCGAGGCGGCGAAATCTACGCATGGCCATGAGAGCTGTCAATTGAAAACCCGCCGAAGCAAATTCGGACGCCGGGACCGGCCCGACCAGGGGACCGGAAAGCGCTCCTCCGCCGGCAGCCCTCAGACAACGCACCGCCGGCAGGGGCGAGGCGGGGGAGGCGCCGAGGGTCCCGGCGCGCAGGCCTCGGGGCACAAACGCCACGCCAAATCCGAGCCCGGATCCCGCGGGTCCGCCCGCACCGGCGCCACCGCCGAGGGCGTGGTGAGCGCGCATCGCGCCGGCTACGGGTTCCTGCGCGTTGAGGGGATGAAGGACAGCGTATTTCTCCCGCCCCCGCAGATGCGCGGCGTGATGCACGGGGATCGGCTTCGCGTGCGGCTGACCCGCGATGCGGACAATCGCTGGTCGGGCACCGTCGAGGACATCCTCGAGCATGCGGTCAACGCATTTCTCGGCACGGTCGAGATCCACGGACGCAGCGCCTGGGTGACGGCCGCGGATCGGCGCCTGCAGCTGCGGTGCGCCGTCTCGCATGAGGCGCTGAACGGAGCGCGTCATGGAGATTGGGTGATCGCCCGCATCACCCGGCGCGGGACCGGGGAGCAGGCCTCACACGCCCAGATCGAGAAGCGCCTGGATCCGGACCGTCCGGTCGAGCTCGCCACGGAAACCGCCATTGCCCGATTCGGCCTGCCCCATGAGTTTCCGGCGGCGGCGCTTCGCGAGGCGCAAGCCTGGGGGGATCGGATCGATCCGCGCGAGGCGCAAGGGCGCGAAGACCTGCGCACTCTGCCTCTCGTGACCATCGACGGCGAGGACGCGCGCGATTTCGATGACGCCGTTTATGCCGAGCCGCATCCGGCGGGGTATCGCCTGATCGTTGCGATCGCCGACGTCAGCCACTACGTCCGGCCGGATACGTCTGTGGATGCCGAAGCGCTCACACGCGGCACCTCGGTCTACTTTCCGACGCGTGTCCTGCCAATGCTTCCAACGGCATTGTCCGATCACTTGTGCTCGCTGGCCCCCCGGGTGGATCGGCTGTGCTTCGCGGCCGACATGGTGATCAGCAAGAGCGGCGCGTTGCGCAGCGCGAGATTCTATCCCGCCGTCATGCGCTCGGCGGCCCGTCTGACGTATGGACAGGCCAACGCGGCACTGTTCGAAGGGAAGCCCGCCGCGCGAAGCGAGCTGGGTGCGCTGTTGGAGCCGCTGCTCGTGCTCGTCGAGGTGTATCACGCTTTGCACAAGGCGCGCAGCCGCCGCGGCGCGCTCGATTTCGATGCGCCCGAAGCGGAGCTCGTGATCGATCCGGCCGAGCGGGTGAAGGCCGTCGAGCTGCGCGTGCGCAACGATGCGCACCGGCTCATCGAGGAGTGCATGATCCTCGCGAACGTGGCGGTGGCGCACGCGCTCGATACCTCCCGCACGCCCACCCTGTACCGGGTCCACGGCGAGCCCGAGGCCGAGAAGCTCGAGCGCCTCACGAGCACGCTCGCGGCACTGAATATCGACGCACACCTGCCCGAGACGGTCTCGACGCGCGATCTGCAGGCCATCGCCCGGCGGCTGGGACATGGCGCGGAGCGTCCGTTCATCGAGTCGCTCATCGTGCGGGCGATGCCCCAGGCGGTGTACCAGCCGGGCAACATCGGGCATTTCGGGCTCGCGCTCACCCACTATGCGCACTTCACCTCGCCCATCCGCCGCTACCCCGACCTCATCGTGCATCGCACCTTGAAGGCGATGATCGGGGCGGCCGGGGGGAGCGCGGTGAGCTATGCGGCGCCAGCGCTCGCGGGCCTCGGCGAGAGTACCTCCAAGCTCGAGAAGCGCGCCGACGAGGCGGACCGCTACGTCGCCACCTTCCTCAAGTGCAGCTATCTGCGCGAGCGCATCGGACAGACTTTCCAGGGACTGATCACGACGGTGGTCGAGTTCGGCTGCTTCGTGCAGATCCTCGAGGTCGCGGTGGATGGCCTGCTGCACATCGACCGGTTGCGGGACGATGAGTACCTCATGGAAGATCACGGTCACGCCTGGCGGGGCAGGCGATCGGGGCGCACCTTGCGCACCGGCGCCCAAGTCCGGGTGATCGTCACCGCCGTCAATCCCATCGAGGGACTCGTCGACCTCGAGCTTCCCGAAGAATCCTGAGTTGGCACACCCCCAGAAACTCAAGGGCGCCGAGAGCGTCTACGGCCTGCACGCCGTGCGCATCATGTTGGAGCGCCATCCCGAGCGCGTCACCGCCCTCTACCTCATCGAGCGGCGCGAGGACCCGAAGATCCGCCGGATCGAGGAGCTTGCGCGCGAGGCCAGGGTGGCGCTGAAGCGCATCGATGCGCAGGCGCTCAGGCAACAGCTCGGCGACGTGGCCCACCAGGGGGTGCTCGCCGAGATCGTGCCGCTGCCGCCGTGGACGGAGGATGAGCTCCTCTCGGCCCTGCAGGAGGCGAAGCAGCCGCTGCTGCTCGCGCTCGATGGGGTCCAGGACCCGCACAACCTCGGCGCCTGCCTGCGCACGGCCGATGCCTGTGGGGCGCTCGCCGTCATCGTGCCCCGGGACCGCGCCGCCCACATGACCCCCGTGGTGCGCAAGGTGGCCGCCGGCGCCGCCGAGACGACGCCCGTGGTCGTGGTCACGAACCTGGTGCGGACCCTGAAGCTCCTCAAAGAGGCCGGCCTCTGGGTGGTCGGCGCCGAGGCCGAGGGCGCCGGGCGGGCCCGGGAGACCGACCTCACCGGAGGGGTGGTGCTGGTCATGGGCGCCGAGGGGGCGGGACTTCGGCAGCTGACGCGCCAGACCTGCGACTTCCTGGTCCGCCTCCCGCAGCTCGGGGCGGTCGAGAGCCTCAATGTCTCCGTGGCGGCCGGCATGCTGCTCTACGAGGCGGTCCGGCAAAGGCAGGGGTGAGCCGCCGCAGGCGGCGCATTGCAGTCCCGCCGCCGATCCAGTATTCTGCGCGGCCCCTAAAGGGGCCATGCGCGTTGCGCGCGTGGAATCTCCTTGCCGCACCGGTGCAGCCTCGCGAAGGGCGGCTTTCATCCGTAAGGAGGACCCATGAGGCATTACGAAATCGTCATACTCGTCCATCCCGATCAGAGCGAGCAGGTGCCCGCCATGATCGAGCGCTACAAGGGCATGATCGCCGCAGGCTCCGGCCTCGTGCATCGCCTGGAAGACTGGGGACGTCGCCAGCTCGCCTATCCGATCGCCAAGGTCCACAAGGCGCACTACGTACTCATGAACATCGAGTGCGACCAGAAGACCGTCGATGAGCTGACCGGAGCCTTCCGTTTCAGCGATGCGGTCCTGCGCCACCTGGTGGTCAAGATGGACTCGGCGGTGACCGAGCCCTCGCCCATGGCCAAGGGCAGCGAAGAAGAGGGCGAGTCCGGCAGGGGCCGCCGCGAGCGGCGCGATGAGAACCCCGTGGCCGACGCCGACGCGGAAATCGCGTGAGCCCAGGCTCGCCTGCGGCAATCGTCAAACCCATTTCAGCGCACCGGATACCCAACTCATGAACGCAAGAGCACCCGGCCCGAGCAACGGTGGCAGCGGCGGTGGCCGCTTCTCGCGGCGCAAGAAGTTCTGCCGCTTCACCGCCGAGGGCGTGAAGCACATCGACTACAAGGATCTCGGCACCCTCAAGGGCTACGTCTCCGAGACCGGGAAGATCGTCCCGAGCCGCATCACCGGCACCAAGTCCTTCTTCCAGCGCCAGCTCGCGGTCGCGATCAAGCGCGCGCGCTTCCTGGCCCTGTTGCCCTACACCGATCAGCACTGAGGCGCCCCCATGGAAGTCATTCTGCTGCAGAAGGTGGCCAACCTCGGCAACATCGGCGATCGCGTCAAGGTCCGCTCGGGCTTCGGCCGCAATTTCCTGCTGCCCCAGGGCAAGGCGACGCTCGCCACGGTCGATAACGTCGCCCGCTTCGAGGCCCGACGCGCCGAGCTCGAGAAGGTGGCGCGTGAGCAGCTGCAGAGCGCCGAGGAGCGCGCCGCGGCGATGAAGGATTTCAAGCTCACCATCACCGCCAAGGCCGGCACCGAGGGCAAGCTGTTCGGCTCGATCGGCACCAGCGACATCGCCGAGGCGTGCACCCAGGCGGGCTTCAAGGTGGAGCGCAGCGAGGTGCGCCTGCCGGCCGGTGCGCTGCGCACGGTCGGTGAGCACATGGTGAGCCTGCACCTGCACGCGGATATCGACGTGCCGGTGACCGTTTCGATCGTCGCGGAAGAGTAATCGCTCAAGCCCATGGTCTCGACGGGCCAGCCGTTTCGCGGGCCGGAATTCACTTCCGGCCCGCGAGCCTGTCCAGAGTCGATCGGCGTGCTCGCTGAAAGCGCCAAAGGCGTCTTTCAGCCGATCGACTAGGCGTGGCCGCTTTCCCCAAGATGCGTCGCGAGGGCGGGTCGGCCATCGGGGATGCCCCGACGCCCCCCCATTCGATCGAGGCGGAGCAGGCCGTGCTCGGCGGTCTGCTGCTCGATACGAGCGCCTGGGACCAGGTCGCCGATGCGATCAACGAGAAGGACTTCTACCGCCCCGACCACCGGCTGATCTTCGGGGCCATCGCCGTGCTCGCCGGCAGCGCCAAGCCGTGCGATGTCGTGACGGTCTCCGAGCAGCTCGAGCGCACGGCCAAGCTCGAGGCCGCCGGCGGCCTGGCATACCTCAGCACCCTGGCGCGCGACACGCCCACCGCGGCGAACGTGCGCGCCTACGCCGATATCGTCCGCGAGCGCTCCCTGCTTCGCCAACTGATCCAGGCCGGCACCGAGATCACCTCCGCGGTCTTCAACAACGAGGGGGAGACCGCCCGCGATCTCGTCGACAGGGCCGAGCAGAAGGTTTTCGAGATCGCCGAGGCGGGCTTTCGGGGCCGCCAGGGCGCGGTGCCGGTGCGAAGCCTCCTGCCCCAGGTCATCGATCAGATCGACGAGTGGCACAGCAACCCCGACGCGCTGCGCGGGCTGCCCACCGGCTTTACGGCCTTCGACAAGATCACCGGCGGGCTGCGGCCCGGGGACCTCGTGATCGTCGCGGGGCGTCCCTCGATGGGCAAATCGACACTCGCCGTCAACATGGCCGAGTACGCGGCGGTACACCCCGGCACGCACGCCTCGGTGGCGATCTTCAGCCTCGAGATGCCCTCCGAGCAGGTGATCACCCGCATGCTCTCCTCCATCGGCGGGGTGCCGCTCACGAATCTGCGCAGCGGGCGCATCTCGGACGATGACTGGGTGCGCATCACGAGCGCCACCACGCAGCTCTCGGAGGCGAAGATCTTCGTCGATGAGACTCCGGGCCTCACGCCGACCGAGCTGCGCGCCCGGGCGCGGCGCGTCAAGCGCGAGCACGGCCTCGATCTGGTGGTGGTCGATTACCTGCAGCTGATGCAGGTGCCGGGCACCAAGGAGAACCGCGCCACGGAGATCGGGGAGATCTCGCGAGGGCTCAAGGTTCTCGCCAAGGAGCTCGCCGTGCCGGTCATCGCGCTCTCGCAGTTGAATCGCGCGGTCGAGCAGCGCGAGAACAAGAAGCCGGTCATGTCGGACCTGAGAGAGTCGGGCGCGATAGAGCAGGACGCGGACATGATCCTGTTGATCTACCGCGAAGAGGTGTACGACAGGAACACCACCAAGAAGGGCATCGCGGAGATCGACCTCGTCAAGCACCGCAACGGCGAGATCGGCACCTTCCTCCTCACCTTCCAGGGCCAGTACACGCGCTTCGCCAACTATGCGCCCGACGCCTACGCCGAAGGCGTGCTGAGATAATGAGCCGCCTGATCCGCGCCGTCATCGACACCGAGGCGCTGCGGCACAATCTCGAGACCATCCGCCAGCGCGCCCACGGCGCGAAGGTCATGGCGGTGGTGAAGGCCAACGCCTACGGCCACGGCCTCGTGCAGACCGCCCTCGCGCTGCCGAATGCGGATGCCTTCGCGGTCGCGAGGCTCGAGGAGGGGGTGAAACTGCGCGAGCACGGCGTGAGCCGCCCCATTGTGCTGCTCGAGGGAGTGTTCTCGGCCGAGCAGTTGCGCGAGGCGGCGCGCCACCGGCTCGATCTGGTCGTGCATGATGCCCTGCAGGTGGAGCTGCTGACGCGCGATGCGGGCGCACACCGCTTCGTCCTGTGGGTCAAGATCGACACCGGCATGAATCGGCTCGGCTTTCGCCCGGAGGAGTTCCGCGAGGCGCTGAATCGGCTCGAGCGCCTGGCGCCGCCGCCGCTCGAGATCCGCCTCATGACGCACCTTGCGCGGGCGGACGATTCCCCCGAGATGACGCGCAGTCAGCTCGAGCGGTTCCGGGAGGTCACCCAGGGCCTTCGCTACGCCACGAGCATCGCCAATTCGGCGGGCGTGTTCGGCGAGACGCCTGTCGGGGGCGAGTGGGTCCGCCCGGGACTCGCCTTGTACGGCGCCTCGCCGTTTGCGGATCGCACGGGCGAGGACCTGGGCCTGCGCCCGGTGATGCTGCTGAGCACCTCGGTGATCGCCGTGCGGCGCGTGCCGCGGGGGGAAACGGTCGGTTACGGCGCCGCCTGGCGGGCGGAGCGCGATTCACGCATCGCCATCGCGGCGGCGGGCTACGGCGATGGGCTGCCGAGGGGGCTGCCGAACGGCACTCCGGTCCTGGTGGACGGCCATCGCGCACCGCTCTGCGGACGGGTGTCGATGGATATGATCGCCCTCGATGTGACCGACCTCGGCGAGGTGCGGGCGGGCACTCCCGTGGTCCTCTGGGGCGAGGGCCTCCCGGTCGAGGAGGTCGCCCGCTGGGCGGGCACCATCCCCTTCGAGCTGCTGTGCGGCGTGAGCCAGCGGGTTCCGCTCGAGCTGCGCTAACCGTTCAAGAAAAATCCCATCTTCACGCCGGCGAGCTGGATCACATCGTTGTCGCGCAGCGGCGCGGCCTGATTGCCGATCGGCATGCCGTTCAGGAGCGGGGAATGGCCGTCCGACCCCTTGTCGACCAGCACGATGTAGAACCCTTCCGCGCGGCGCGTGATGGCCGCGACCTGCACGCCGGGGCGTCCGAGTGTCGTCAGGGCCTTGGTGAGCTCGAGCTCGCGTCCGGCGAAGGCCCCGGAGAGCACCTGGAGCTTCGCGCTCTTCGGCGCCCCGCCCGCCCGGCCGGACCGCGCGCTCGGCGCCGTGGCGGCCTGCGCCGCCCTCTCGGTCACCGCGCGCAACGCCTCCACGGGCCGGGCCGAAGGCTGGATCACCATCGTCTTCTCGAACTCATCCTGCTGCTCATCGTCCTCCATGAAGCGTAGCTGGTGGTGGCCGACGGTGATCACATCGCCGTGCTGCAGCGCGTGCTTCTTGATGAGCTTGCCGTTGACGTAGGTCCCGTTGGTGCTGTTGAGGTCCTCGAGGAACGAGTCGTTGAGGATGTTGATGATGAGGGAGTGATGGCCGCTCACCGCCGCATTGTCGATGCGGATGTCGTTGTCCGGCAGCCGCCCGACGGTGTAACGCTCCTTGTTCATGTTGTATTCCGCCATCATCTGGCCGTCCAGGCTCAAGATCAACCTCGCCATGTGAGTATCTCCCCGTTCCCGGCGTTAGTTGAACCAGTTTAGTATTCTGTCGAGCACACGCGTGCGCGCCGGGAAGGCATCGAGTACGTGCGCCATCACCACCGAGATGTTGTCCCGGCCCCCGTTGTCATTGGCCAGCTGGATCAATTGTCTGGCGACATGATCGAGATTAGCACCAAACGTGGTTATCGTTAAATGAATGTCCTCGTCCTCGACCATGTCGGAGAGCCCGTCGGAGCAGAGCATGTAGACCTCGCCCTTGTGCGCGGGGATCTCCCGGATCTCCACCTCGACGCTCGGCTCGACGCCGAGCGCGCGCGTGACGTAGTTCTTGTTCGCGGCCCGCTGGGCCTCCTCGGCGGAGTACAGGCCGCGATCCACGAGCTCCTGCAGGAGCGAGTGGTCCATGGTGACGCGCTCGAACTTCGCGCCGCGCGCCCGATACAGGCGCGAGTCGCCGACGTGGGCGATGGTCACCTTGTTGTCGAAGAACAGGGCCGCCACGACCGTCGTGCCCATGCCCTCGCACTGCGGCTGGCTGCGCGCGGTCTGGTAGATGATCTTGTTGGCCCGCTGGATGGCGTCCCGCAGGATGATGCTCGCCCGGGAGAGTCCCGAGCCGCTGTCGGAGGCGCTCATGTCCTCGACCTGCATCTGCTCGCGCACCAGGCCGACGATGGTCTTCACGGCAAGTCCGCTCGCCACCTCGCCGGCCTTGTACCCGCCCATGCCGTCGGCGAGCACGAGCAGGCCCGTCTCCGCGTCGCCGGAGATGGTGTCCTCGTTGTGCTCGCGTACCTTGCCGGTGTCGGTCAGGCCGACGACGCGCAGCTTGTTTTTGAGGCTCATGCTGCGGCCTCACGGTCCTCTGGGATCATCGTTGGTCGTAATGCGCATCGCTACCTTTCCAGCCGGATAAGCTAGCATTGCGTGCGGTCGAGTCTGAGTGCCCGGTCACAAAAGCCGGGTCTGACCTTCTCCCGCGAGGCATCCTAGCACCCGATCACCCCGAAGGAAGACTTCCCGGTACATCCATGGCCCGTCCGAGCACCCTTTTCGTCTGCAGCGCCTGCGGCGGGGAGACCCTGAAGTGGCAGGGCCAGTGCCCCGCGTGCGGGCAATGGAATGTCCTCGAGCGGCGCGAGACGTCCCGGGGGACGGGCGCCCTCAAAGTGGCCTCCGCCGCTCCCGTTTCGCTCGATGCGCCGTCGGAGGAGCTCGCGCGCGCCGCGAGCGGGCAGGCCGAGCTCGATCGGGTGTTGGGCGGGGGGATCGTCCCGGGGTCGGTGACCCTGCTCGGCGGGGACCCGGGCATCGGCAAGTCCACTTTGCTGCTGCAGGTGGCCGCCCACGTGGCGGGCCCCGGGCGGCCGGTGCTCTATGCGAGCGGCGAGGAGTCGGCCTCCCAGGTGGCACTGCGGGCGCGCCGGCTCGGGCTGGCCGCGAGCGCGGTCGAGGTGCTCTGCGAGACCCATCTGCAGTCGGTGCTCGAGCGCAGCTGCGAGCGCAAGGTGGCGCTGCTGGTGGTCGATTCGATCCAGACGGTGCGCTCGGGCGAGGTGGAATCGAGTGCCGGAGCGGTCTCGCAGCTGCGCGAGTGCACGGCCCAGCTGGTGCGGTTCGCCAAATCCACCGCCACCGCGGTGATCCTCGTCGGTCACGTCACCAAGGACGGCGCGATCGCCGGACCCCGGGTGCTCGAGCACCTGGTCGATACGGTGCTTTACTTCGAGAGCGAGGCGGGCAGCCGCTTTCGCATCGTGCGGGCGATCAAGAACCGCTTCGGGGCGGTCAACGAGCTCGCCTTCTTCGCCATGACCGAGACGGGGCTGAAGGAGGTGCGCAACCCCTCGGCCATCTTTCTCGCCCGCTCCGCGGAGCCCGCCGCCGGCAGCATCGTCACGGTGACCCGCGATGGCGGGCGGCCGCTGCTCATCGAGCTGCAGGGACTGGTCGATCGCATGCGCTTCGGGGCGCCCCGGCGCGTGGCCCAGGGGCTCGACTCCAACCGGCTCGCGATGTTGCTCGCCGTCTTGAACCGCCACGCCGCGCTCTCACTGCAGGAGCACGATGTCTTCGTCAACGCCGTCGGTGGGGTGCAGATCGAGGAGACGGCCTGGGACCTGCCGGTGATGATCGCGCTCGCCTCGAGCCTGAAGGAGCGCGTGGTGCCGGGCTCGCTCGTGTCCTTCGGCGAGGTGGGGCTCACCGGGGAGGTGCGCCCGGTGGCCTATGGGGAGGAGCGGCTGAACGAGGCTGCCCGGCAGGGCTTCAAGCTCGCCGTCGTGCCGCGCGACAACACCCCACGCAAGCCCATCGAGGGTATCCGCGTGATCGCGGTCACACGGGTGGATGAGGCGCTCGCGGCCGTGTTCAATGCTGCTGCAGCTTCGCCGCGCCCTGAGCCTGCGGCGCGGGCGCCGGCGGCCGCACCCGCACGGTCCTGATGGTGTTGTCGGCGATCTGCAGGACCTCGAACAGATAAGGTCCCACCTTGAGCGTGGTGCCCGGGGCCGGGATGGTCTCGAGCCGCTCGAGCAGCAGCCCGTTGAGCGTCTTCGGCCCGCCCGTCGGCAGCTGCCATTGCAGCGCCCGGTTGATGGCGCGCAGGGTCGCGCTGGCGTTGATGATGAAGACGCCGGTGCTTTCCTGATGGATGTCCTTGTGCAGCACCGTGGCCGGGTCGGTCGTGAACTCCCCGACGATCTCCTCGAGGATGTCCTCGAGCGTCACCAGCCCCTCGATGTCCCCGTACTCGTTGACCACGAACGCGAGCCGCCGGCGGTTGCGCTGGAAGTGGGCGAGCTGAACGTTGAGGGCCGTGCCCTCGGGGATGAAGTACGGCTCGCGCACGCGCGCCATGTCGATGAGGCGCTCCTTGTCGAGTGATCCCCGGGCGAGCTCGTGCGCCACGCGCTTCATGTGCAGAAGACCCACCAGGTTGTCGAGCTCCCCGTCATAGACGGGCAGCCGCGTGTGGGGGGTGTGGCGCAGCTGCTCGAGGATCTCATCCCACCCCTCCGCGACATCGATGCCCGAGATCTCCTGGCGGGGGATCATGATGTCGTTCACCGTGACCTGTCCGAGATCGAGGATGGACAGCAGCATCTGCCGATGTCTCGCCGGGATCATGGGGCCGGCCTCGGCCACCGCCGTGCGCAGCTCCTCGGTGTTGAGCGACTGACCGGCCTGGGCGCGCTTGACCACTCCGAACAGTCGCAGCAGCCCATAGGCCATGGCGTTGGTCACCGCGATGACCGGGCGGGCGAGAAAGACGAGCACGCGGTAGATGCGCGCCGAGCCGAGGGCGGCGGACTCGGGGTGGGTGGTGGCGAAGATCTTCGGGGTGAGCTCCCCGAAGACGATGACGATCACGGTGAGCGCGGCGCCCGCGGCCGGGACCGCGTAGCGGTAGCCGGTGCGCTGGGCGAGCAAGGTGGCGATGGCCGAGGCGAACACATTGGCGGCGGCCACGATGACCAGGTTCGCTCCAAGCCACTCCTCGGGCTTGCGCAGCAGCCGATCGAGCAGCTGCGCCGTGCCGTGGCCGGCCTCCGCGCGGTGGCGGATGCGGTAGCGATTGACGGAGAGCATCGCCACTTCCGTGCCCGAGGAAAAGGCGATGATCATAAGCAGCAGCAGCAGCGTGAGCAGCAGCAGCGTGGTGGATGAGGCGGCCAAGCGGACTCTCCTTGGGGATGGAAGCGGTCTGTGGGGCAGACTTCTGCCCCTATAATGGCGGCCCCGACTGGATTCGTCACATGTTCGACACCCTGACTCAGCGACTTTCCCGCACCCTCGAGGCCCTGCGGGGCCGGGGGCGGATTACCGAGGAAAACATCAGCGAGGCGCTGCGCGAGGTGCGCGTGGCGCTGCTCGAGGCGGATGTGGCCCTGCCGGTGGTCAAGGCCTTCATCGAGGCCGTCAAGCAGAAGGCGGTGGGGGCGGAGGTGGCCCAGAGCCTCACCCCGGGCCAGGCCTTCATCGGCATCCTGCACCGCGAGCTCGTCGAGCTCATGGGCGGGGCGGCGGAGGGCTTTGCCCTGCGGGCGCAGCCACCGGTGGTCGTGCTGCTCGCGGGACTGCAGGGCGCGGGCAAGACCACGACCGCTGCGAAGCTCGCGCGCTGGCTCATCGAGCGCGAGCGCAAGCGGGTGGCGCTGGTGAGCACCGACGTGCGCCGGCCGGCCGCCATGCTCCAGCTCGAGCGCCTGGCGGGCCAGGTGCAGGCTCACTACCTGCCCGCGGACCCCGCTGCGGCACCGGCGGACATTGCCCGCAGCGCCCTGGAGCAGGCGAAGCGGGGCGTCTTCGACGTGCTCATCGTGGATACCGCGGGACGGCTGCACGTCGATGAGGCGCTGATGGACGAGGTGCGCCAGATCGACCAGGCGGTCGATCCGGCCGAGAGCCTGTTCGTCGTCGATGCCATGGCGGGCCAGGATGCCGTGAATGCGGCCCGGGCCTTCGGCTCGACGCTCGAGCTCACCGGCATCATCCTCACCAAGGCGGACGGCGATGCGCGCGGCGGCGCCGCGCTCTCGGTGCGCCAGGTCACCGGCAAGCCCATCGTTTTCCTCGGAACCGGTGAGAAGACCGAGGCGCTGACCCCCTTCGATCCTGAGCGGATGGCCTCGCGCATCCTCGGCATGGGCGATGTGGTGAGCCTCGTCGAGCAGGTTCACCGCCAGGTGGACCGGGAGGAGGCCGAGCGGCTGGCGCGCAAGGTCGTCAAGGGCAAGGGCTTCGACCTGGGGGATCTCAGGAGCCAGCTCGAGCAGGTGCAGAAGATGGGTGGCCTGGCCTCGCTCATGGACAAGCTTCCCACCGCCGCGGTGCAGAAATCGGCGGTCTCGGCCGAGCAGGGGGATCGGGACGTGCGCCGCCAGATCGCCATCATCAATTCCATGACCCCGCGCGAGCGGCGCACGCCCGGCATCATCGACGGCTCGCGCCGCCGGCGCATCGCCCGGGGGGCGGGCGTGCAGGTACAGGACGTGAACCGGCTGATGAAGCAGTTCCTGCAGATGCAGCGGATGATGAAGCAGATGAAGGGCGGGCGGATGCGCCAGCTCCTGAGCGCCCTCAAGGGCGGCCTGCCGCCGGGGCTGCCGGGCTGAAAAATTATGCAAAACCCCTTTCGGGAAAGGCAATTAGCCCGTAGAATCCGCGCTCTTTTTTGAGGGACGCCCTTGTGTACGGCGCCCGCACCGGCAAAGAGAGCGACAAAGACTTATGGTAACCATTCGCCTGACCAGGCGCGGGGCGCGTAATCAGCCCTTCTATCACGTCGTGGTGACGGACAGCCGCAAGCGCCAGGGCGGATCCAGTCTCGAGAACGTCGGGTTCTTCAACCCCATCGCGGGTCGTGGAGACACCCAGCTCAAGCTCGATCTGCCGCGCATCGATTACTGGGTGGGCCAGGGCGCACAGCCCTCGGAGCGGGTGCGCTCGCTCCTGGCCTCCTACCGGAAGCAGGCCAGCGCCTGAGCGATTCGCGGCGGGCCCCGATGGGTGCCTCCCGCAGGGTCGAGCTCGGCCGCATCGGGGCGCCGTTCGGCCTGAACGGATGGGTCCATGTGTCTTCCTACACCGATCCGCCCGAGGCGCTGCTGACCTACCCCGAGTGGGATCTGAGCCGCGCGGGTGCATCGCTGGGGCGGCGGCGCCTGATCGAGGGGCGCACGCACGGCGCGCGCCTGGTCGCACGGCTCGAGGGCATCGAGGACCGCGACGCGGCGGCGGGTTTGACGGGAGTTTCGGTCGAGGTCGAGCGCGAGGCGCTGCCCGAGGCTCCTGAGCGCGAGTACTACTGCGCGGACCTGATCGGGCTGACGGTGCGCAACACCGAGGACCGGTTGCTCGGAACGGTGGCCTATTTCGTCGATGCGCCCGCGGGCGCGGTGATGGTGGTCGAGGAGAGCCAGGGCGAGGGCAAGCGCAAGGAGCACTGGGTGCTGGCCGATCCCTCGCACCTGCTGCAGGTGGACCTCACGGCCGGCCGGATCCTGGTGGATTGGCCGGTGGAGCTGGAATAGGGCTCCCATGAAGATTGAAGTGGTCACGCTGTTCCCGGAGATGATCACCGGGGCGTTGCGCTTCGGGGTCGTGGGCCGGGCGCTGACGCGCGGCGGCCTCGCGGTCGGTACCGAGGATCCGCGGGACCACACGGACGATGCGCATCGTACGGTCGATGATCGGCCCTACGGTGGGGGACCGGGCATGGTGCTCAAGCCCGAGCCCATGCTCGCGGCGATCCGGGCGGCGCACGCGAGGCTCCCCGCGGGCAGCCCGCGGATCTGTCTGTCGGCCCAGGGCGAGCGCTTCACCCAGGAGGTGGCGCGCGAGCTGGGCGGGCTGCCGGGAATGCTGCTCGTGGCGGGACGCTACGAGGGGCTCGATGAGAGAATCATCGAGCTTGGGGTCGACCGGGAGCTGTCGGTCGGGGATTATGTGCTCTCGGGCGGAGAGCTGCCGGCGCTCACCGTGATCGATGCGGTGGCGAGGCTTCTGCCCGGGGTATTGGGCGATGAGCGATCGAGCGGTGAGGATTCCTTCGCGCAAGGGCTCCTCGACTGGCCGCACTACACGCGCCCGGAGGTGTTCGAGGGGCGGCCCGTGCCGCCTGTGCTGTTGTCGGGCAATCACGCCGACATCGCGCGCTGGCGGCTCGGCGAGGCGCTCGCGCGCACCTGGCGGCGTCGGCCGGATCTGCTGCTCTCGAGGCGGGTATCGCCCGAGGCGCAGCGTTTATTGAATGAGTTTCTCGCCGCCGAAGCGGCGCGAAGGGCGGATCGAGGATCAAAAACATGAGCAACATCGTTCAACAACTCGAGAAAGAGCGCATGACCCGCGTAGTGCCGGACTTCAAGCCCGGCGACACCGTGATCGTGCAGGTGAAGGTCGTCGAAGGCGACCGCGAGCGCATCCAGGCTTACGAGGGTGTGGTGATCGCGCGCAGCAACCGCGGACTCAACTCCTCGTTCACGGTGCGCAAAATGTCGCACGGCGAGGGTGTGGAACGCGTGTTCCAGACCCACAGTCCTGCGATCAGCGACATCACGGTCAAGCGCCGTGGCAATGTGCGTCGCGCCAAGCTCTACTACCTGCGCGAGCGCACCGGCAAGGCGGCGAGGATCGAAGAGAAGATCTGAGCCGTTGCCGGCACAGATGCTTCCAGAGCCTCATCGGCGCGAAGCGCCGCATCACGGACGGGGCTCGCCCCGGGCCTGTCTCGCGGCGCGCCCTGCGCGCAGCGTGTGAAAGGAGCGGGCCATGGGAAGACTGCGGACAATTCTTCATGGGCTCTGGCGCGGTCTGAATGGACTGCGCCGGTTCCTGCACCTGGTGCTGCTGCTCGCGATCTTCGGCTTCGTGATCGGCATCGTGCGCGAGTCGCTGCCGCCGACCGTGCCGGAGCGGGCGGCGCTGGTGGTGGAGCCGCAGGGGCAGCTGGTCGAGCAGTTGAGCGGCGATGCGGTGGAGCGGGCGATCGAGAATGCCCAGGGCGAGGGGCCTGAGCAGACATCGCTCTGGGACCTCGTGCACGCGATCCGCGCGGGTGCCACGGATGATCGCATCCGGGTCCTCGTCCTCAACCTCGATGAGATGGGCAATGCCGGGCTGCCGATGCTCGAGGAGCTCGCGGGCGCCATCCGCGTTTTTCGCGCGAGCGGCAAGCCGGTCATCGTCTACGGGAGCTCCTTCGACAAGGATCAGTACTACCTCGCGGCCCAGGCGAGCCAGATCTACCTCGATCCCACCGGCTATGTGCTGATCCGCGGCTACGGCCGCTATCCGCTTTACTTCGCGGGGCTGCTGAAGAAGCTCGGCGTGAAGATCAATGTCTTCCGCGTCGGCCAGTTCAAGAGCGCGGTCGAGATCTTCACCCGCAATGACATGTCGAAGGCCGACAAGAAGCAGAGCCTCGCCTATCTCGATGCGCTGTGGTCGACCTATCAGCGGGAAGTGACGGCGGCGCGCAAGCTCCCCGCCGATGCCCTCTCGAATTATCTCGACTCCCTGCCGAAGGCCGTGGCCGCAGCCGGCGGGGATGCCGCGCAGGTCGCCCTCAAAGCGGGCCTCGTGACCGGTCTCGCCGACAAGCTGCAGGTCGAAAGGCGCCTCGTGGCGCTCGTCGGGCAAAATCCCCAGGGCTCCTTCAACGCCATCTCGGCGAACGAGTACGCCACGATCATGCACCAGGAGCATCGGGTCCGCGACAGCGACAAGCCCCGCATCGGTGTGATCGTGGCCTCGGGAGAGATCCTCGATGGCGATGAGCCGCCCGGGCTCATCGGCGGAGGCTCGCTCTCTCATCTGATCCGCAAGGCGCGCCGCGACAAGCACATCAAGGCCGTGGTGCTGCGCGTCGACAGCCCGGGCGGCAGCGTCAGCGCCTCGGAGGAGATCTACCAGCAGCTTCTGGCGCTGCGCGCCGCGGGCAAGCCGCTGGTGGTGTCCATGGGGGACCTCGCCGCCTCGGGCGGGTACTACATCTCGGCGCCGGCGAATCAGATCTGGGCGAGTCCCGCGACGCTCACCGGCTCGATCGGCATCTTCGCCCTCATTCCGACCTTCACCGGCGCGATGAACAAGCTCGGCATCGCGAGCGACGGAGTCGGCACGACGCCGCTCGCCGGCCAGTTCACCCCGGAACAGCCCTTGAGCAGCGAGGCGCGCGAGCTCATCCAGTCGCAGATCGACCGGGGCTATGAGCAGTTCGTGTCGCGGGTCGCGGCCGGTCGCCACGAGTCTCCCTCGAGCATCGATGCGATCGGCCAGGGCAGGGTCTGGGCCGGGGCCGATGCGGTGCGCGTCGGACTGGTCGATCATCTGGGCACGCTCGAGGATGCGGTGCGCGCGGCCGCCGCGCTCGCCAAGGTGAAGCAGTACCGGGTGCAGTTCATCCAGCCGCACCTCTCCTGGGCGCAGCAGCTGGTGCAGCGGGCGCAGGCGCGGGCGGCGCGTGTGGCGGTCTCGGTGCTCGGGCCGCAGTTGAAGCTGCCGGAGCTCTCGGCGGTGGAGGGCCCGCTCGGCCCGTACGCACATCAGCTCGAGCAGCTGGCCCGCTTCAGCCAGCGCGGCAAGCTCTACGCGTACTGCTTCTGCAGCGCCAACTGACGCCTCACCGCCTCAGACCCACGACCCACCTGGCCGCACGGGCCTCGTGCAGGGGCCGGGTCCTCGACGAGGCCGGCAGGCGCGGCGCCGCCAGCGCGCGCAGCGCTCGGCGGTGCGCCTACAACCCCTGCCAGTCGAGGATGACCTTGCCCGAGCGGCCCGAGCCCATGATCTGAAAGCCCCGCTCGAAGTCCCGGATGGGCAGGTGGTGGGTGATGATGGGGTCGAGCCTGAGGCCGCTTTGCAGCAGGCTTGCCATCTTGTACCAGGTCTCGAACATCTCGCGGCCGTAGATGCCCTTGAGCGTGAGGCCCTTGAAGATCACCTGATTCCAGTCGATGGCCGTTTCCTCCGGCGGGATGCCGAGGAGGGCCACCGAGCCGCCGTGGTGCATGGTGCGCAGCAGGTCACGGAATGCGGCGGAGTTGCCCGACATCTCGAGGCCCACGTCGAACCCTTCCTGCATCCCCAGGTCCTGCATGACCTGATCGAGCGTCTGGCGCTGCACGTTGACGGCGCGCGTCGCACCCATCTTGCTCGCGAGTTCCAGGCGGTAGTCGTTGACGTCGGTGATCACGACGTGACGCGCACCGACGAAGCGGGCGATGGCGACCGCCATGATGCCGATCGGTCCGGCACCGGTGATCAGCACGTCCTCACCGACCATGTTGAAGGCGAGGGCGGTGTGCGTGGCGTTGCCGAACGGGTCGAGGATCGAAGCGATGTCCTCGCTGATCGAGTCCGGCAGCTTGAAGGCATTGTCGGCGGGGATCGCGAGATACTCGGCGAAGGCTCCCGGGCGGTTCACGCCGACTCCGACGGTGTTGCGGCACAGATGCCGGCGTCCGGCGCGGCAGTTGCGGCAGTGCCCGCAGGTGATGTGCCCTTCGCCCGAGACACGGTCTCCGGCCTTGAGGCCGCGCACCTCGGAGCCGACTTCCACCACCCGGCCGCAGTACTCGTGGCCCACGGCCATGGGGACCGGGATGGTCTTGCGTGCCCACGCGTCCCAGTTGTAAATGTGCATGTCGGTGCCGCAGATCGCGGTCTTGGCGATCTTGATCAGCACGTCGTTCGGCCCGATCGAGGGCTCGGGGATGTCCTCGAGCCAGATGCCGGGGGCGGCTTCCTTCTTGACGAGAGCCTTCATGCTCGTGCGCTCCGCGCGTCGATGAGCGCGATCATTTCAATACTCCTAGCTCATGCCCTACCGCGGCGAAGGCCTCGAGGGCGGTATCGAGCTGCCCGCGGGTGAGCGAGGCGGACATCTGCGTGCGGATGCGCGCCTGGCCCTTGGGCACCACCGGGAAGGAAAAGCCGATGACGTATACCCCGTGCTCGAGGAGCCGGTCGGCCATGCGCGCCGCGAGCGCCGCCTCGCCGATCATCACCGGGATGATCGGATGCTCGCCGGGCTTCAACGTGAAGCCGAGCCGGGTGAGGCCGGCGCGGAAATACCGGGCGTTCTCGTGCAGCTGCGAGCGCAGCTGTGGGGCCTGCTCCAGGAGTTCGAGCACGCGCAGTCCCACGGCGGCCACCACGGGCGGGATGCTGTTGGAGAAGAGGTAGGGGCGCGAGCGCTGGCGCAGCCACTCGATGACCTCGCGGCGCGAGGCGACGTAGCCGCCGCTCGCCCCGCCGAGCGCCTTGCCCAGCGTTCCGGTCAGGATGTCGATGCGCGAGGCCACGCCGCAATGCTCGGGGGTGCCGCGGCCGCCGGGGCCCATGAACCCGGTGGCGTGCGAGTCGTCCACCATGACGAGCGCATCGTAGCGGTCGGCGAGCTCGCAGATGCCCCGGAGGTTGGCGATGATGCCGTCCATGGAAAACACGCCATCGGTGGCGATCAGGCGGGTGCGCGCCGAGGCGGATTCCCGCAGGCACTTCTCCAGCTCCGCCATGTCGTTGTTGGCGTAGCGCAGGCGCTGCGCCTTGCAGAGGCGGATGCCGTCGATGATGCTCGCGTGGTTGAGCGCATCGGAGATCACCGCGTCGCGCTCATCGAGCAGCGTCTCGAAGAGCCCGCCGTTGGCGTCGAAGCAGGAGGAATAGAGGATCGCGTCCTCGGTGCCCAGGAAGCGGCTGAGCCGCTCCTCGAGCCGCTTGTGCACGGTCTGGGTGCCGCAGATGAAGCGCACCGAGGCCATGCCGAATCCGAAGTGCTCGATCGCCTCGCGTGCGGCGGCCACCACCGCCGGGTGATTGGCGAGCCCGAGGTAGTTGTTGGCGCAGAGGTTCACCACCTCGCGTCCGCCGGTGAGGACCACGCTCCCCTGGGGTCCTGAGAGCACGCGCTCGTGCTTGTAGAGGCCTTGTTCCTTCAGGGCGCCGAGCTCGCCCGCCAATCGCTCGGTCAGTTGCTGCATCATGCGCGGCGATTATACGCGCTCGCGTGGTGCGCTTTTCAACGAGGAGCGGCCGCAAGGGGGCGGCCCCGGACGCTCGAGCCCGGCGGCCGGCTCAGGCGGCCGGGGAGGCGCTCTCGGACTGCGCCTCCACGAGGCGAATGGTGCGCCCGCGGACCGAGAGGCGCTGCTCGCCTCGCAATTGCCCGAGTGCGCGGACCACCGTTTCGGGCGCCAGCCCGAGGTAGGAGCCGATATCCGCCCGGGTCATCGGCAGGTTGAACAGCGCGTCGGTCCCTCGTGCCACCTGGGCTCGTTGCGCGTAGTTCTCGATGAACGCGGCCACGCGCTCGACGGCCGGCAGTCCCGCCCAGGGAGCGGCGGTGAGCTCAGGCTGCACGGCGTACTTCAGCAGGATCCGCTCGAGAAGCGGAGCGTTGGCCCGGCCGCTGCCCGCCGGAGGCAGCAGGAGGCGGCACACCGTGGCCTCGGTGGCCGCCTGTGCGGTGTAGGAATAAGCTCCACGCGCATAGCTTTCCACGCCGAGCAGTTCACCGGGCAAGCGCAGTCCGGCAACCCGCTGCCCGCCGTCCCCGAGCGCCTCGCGCAGGATCAGGCAGCCATTGACCACAACGTATATGGCGCCGATGTGCTCACCCTGGTGCAGCAGCAGCGCGCCTCGTTCGAGGGGCATCTCGCGTCGCGCCCGCACGCCCTCCAGAGGCTGCGTGAGATCTCCCCAGCAGCGTCGCGCCGAAGGGCATGTCGCGCAGTCGGTCTCGGCTGCGGAAGGGGACCGGACGGAGTGATTTCTGTGCATCGGCCCACGCTACTGCGGGGCTCGGGGCCGATATATACGGAATTTCCGCAGCGGAAGAAAAAAGCCGGCGGCTGTGAGGCCGCCGGCTTTCCGAGCGCGTATCGAGTCTTCTTATCGTATCGATCGGGACGCCGAAGATTATGCGTCGGTCCGCGCGTTGCGGCGGCGGATCACCGCGAACCCGAGGGCCGCCAACCCGAAGCCGAGGAGGGCGAGGGTGCCCGGCTCCGGCACGGTGGTGACTGACATCAGGACGACGTCGTTCGAGCCGCTCGAGGGGTATCCGGCGTACGGCTCGTCGATGACCAGCAGGGAGTAGTTCGCGAGGCTCGCAGCGCTGAAGTTCTCAATGCCGCCGCCCGTGCCCGCGCCGAGCGTGGTCCAGGTGTTGTTGTACGGATTGTTCGTACCCTGAATCTGCCAGCTCTCACCCGACTGCAGCGAGCCGATCGACACGCTGGAGACATGGCCGGTGATGCCGCTCAAATCAAGGTAGATACCCAGGGGATAATAGATCTCGTTGGTGCCGCTGGGATCACCCGTGAGGCCGAGGCCCTGCTCCGAGGCCGAGCCGCCGTTCTTCAGGTAAAGGTCCTGGGAGCCCTGGCACCAAGTGTAGCTGCACGGGCCCACCGACCAGGCCGTGATGGACTGCGATCCCTGGGTGAACGTGTAATGGATGCCGCCGAGGTCCGTGCCGGGTGAAGCCGGGCTTCCGCCCAGTTGCCAGAAGTTCCAGTTCAGACCGCCCGCCAGCGCCGGCGCCGCGGCTGCGGCCCACGCGAGCGCTGTGGCTGAGACGATCGCAAGCATTCGGTGTCTCATGAATTTTCTCCTCACTCTTATATTCTACGGTTCGATTCGAGGCCGAGAAGGAAGCGTCATAATTCTTTCGGTGAGTAGCATGCATTTTCCGGGCCATCATTAAATAAATCTTTATTTTCATTTAGTTGAATCATCTGCACCGGGCGTCTATTTTCAATTTGTAAGAGAATCCGACGCACATGCCGCTCATGAGCCGCGCGTGCGGCACGACCACGGCGCGTGGCTGCGTGCTCCGGCCCGCGCCCGGACCTGCAACGATCCGGCGGCGCCCTTGGAGCATTCGATCGGTGTCGCCGAGGCGGCCCGCAAGCACGGCGTGCGCAATGTCGCGGTCACTGCCGGGTATCTCTGCCCTGGGTCGCGCGCGGAGCTGTTTGCCCCCATGGACCCGATCAACATCGATCTGCAGGGCTTCACGGAGGACTTCCATAGCAGGATTCGCGTCTGACTGGAGGTCGCCACCCTGTTGATCCCAGGACTCAACGACGCCTGACCCGAGATCGAGGCGTTCTGCCTCACGGCTTGCGGTGCCTGCGCACTGGCAACGAGCTCGACCCTCGGGGCGGGAGCCGCTGCGCGGTGTGCGGCGACGGATGTCCGCGAGCGCTTGCGTGCCGACCGATGTGAATCAAACTCATGTCGGTGCGTCCGTTCCGATGGAACGCATTCAAACAGGTCCAGGTGAGGCGCAAGGTACCTGACAATTCGCAACGCGACAATTTGTCACACCAAACACGAAGCCGAACGGCGCGTCAACCCGAAGCGTTCCAACGTCAGGCCGTTACTCCACTAGGCACTGGTACGTATCGACCTGCTCGGGCACTTACGGGATATTAGTGGTATGGATGCGCGTGAAAGCAATTCCGGAACTTTCGACACGGGGAAAGTTGCCATGTTTGGAAACAAAGCAATTGTCATTATCTCACTCTGCGGCCTTGCGCTGCTCAGCGCCTGCGGATCGAGGATCGTGAGCTTCAGCAGGGACGTCCATCCGATCCTCGAGCACAACTGTGCGGTATGTCACAGCCCGGGCGGCGTCGGATTCAAGGTGAGCGGCTTCGATGTCCAGAGCTACGCCTCGATCATGCGTGGGACCAAGTACGGCCCGATGGTGACCCCGGGATCGAGCAACCAGAGCAATCTGCTGTGGGTGCTGCGGCACGGCGCGCATCCATCGATCAACATGCCGAAGTTCTGCGAGCAGCTGACGCAGGCGAGCGACAAGTGCGAGGTCGCATCCAACGTCGCCCGGAAGTTGCCGCAGGCGCAGGTGAAGATGATCGCCAGATGGGTGGATCAAGGTGCCCGGGACAATTGACCGTTCATTCCCGGGAAGCGCGGCTGCGGGTGGTTGGATTGATCGGGATCAAGACCGGTCGCGCGGCGCGAAATACACTCCCGGCCGTGTCACAACGCATGCGGCTTCAGGCTCCTGATGGCCGATGAGGAGAACCGAGATGTTGCGACGCCTGTTCCATCGATGGAGCGACATTGGACCCCGTTGCCCCGGGCACGACTCGCCGTACTACGGCGTCGGGTACGTCATGATCGGCGGACGGGTCAGATTTTAGCGCCGATCCCGCTCGGGATCGGTCGAGAAAGGAGCCTGAGTAACCATGCGTAAACGTACTGTCCTCACCGTCGTCGCTGTCGTCACCGCGCTCATCGGAGGCGCCTTCGATCTCGCCTTCACGGCGTCATCGGCCCGCGCCGTGCGGCCGGATCCGGTGGCCGGGAAAGCGGAGGCGGCGCTGTGCAGCGGCTGTCACGGGGCCGATGGCCTGTCTGCGGCCACGGAAATACCGAACCTCGCCGGCCAGCACTACCAGTACCTCATGCAGCAGCTCATGGCCTACAAGGACGGAACGCGCAAGAACGGCATCATGAACGAGATCATCCGTCCCATGTCGCTCGAGCAGCTGCAGAACATCGCGGCCTACTTCTCGAGCGTCCCGCTTACCGTCGGCAAAGGAAAAACACCGTGAAACCGCTAGCTCAACTGCCCGTGGAAATGAAGGCGCTGCTCACCGCCACGCTGATCTTCCTCGGGCTCGCCATTCTGATGGCGCTGTCGTACCTCGATTTCAGCCACATCGGCAGCAGCGGCAGCCCGGTGCTGAGCGTCAGGGACATCGCGGCCACGTATTACGGACCCGGTGTAGGGTATGTGACGCTGATGTCACTCGCGCACATCCACATGATGTCGCTCTCGGTCGTGTTCTTCATGGTCGGATTCATATTCGTGCATTCGAGCTTCCCGGTGCGCTGGAAGATCATCCTCTCGGTGCTGCCGTTCGCAGCCTTCCTCGTGGATGTCTCGGGCTGGTTCCTCACGAAGTTGAATGTGGGGTGGGTGTACCTCGTGCTCGTCGGCGGCGGCGGCTTCGTGTTGGGCCTCGGGGCGATGATGCTCCTCAGTCTCTATGAGATGTGGCTCGGGCCGGCGCAACGCGCGGCCCTGGTCTCCGGCGAGCGGGAGACCGCTTCCTGATGTACGTACGGCAATGCCGGGGATGAGATGCTCATCCGGCGAAGAGGTGGGAGTCGTTATGAAGATGATGCGCTGTGGTATCGCCGCGATTGCGGCCATGGTCATCGCCGCGGGCGCGCACGCGGCGACCGGCCAACAGGTATATGCCCAGAACTGCGCGATGTGCCATGACAACAACGTCGGGCCGAAACTCGGCGACAAGGCGGCGTGGGCGCCGCGGCTTGCGCTCGGCACCGATGCGCTGGTCGCGGCGGTGGTCAAGGGCACGGGCATGATGCCCCCGCGCGGCGGGCATCCGGGCCTCTCGGAGGGCGATATCCGGGCGGCGATCGAATATATCGAGAGCCGCTCGAAGTAACGCGAAGCGCGCTCGCCGGCGGCCCGGGCGGGGTCGCCGGCTCGAGCCTCAGCCGGCGCCCCTGCGCCGCGTGCTCATGCACCCTCATCGGGTCCGGGGAAGTGCGATCCCGGTCCGGTGCTCCATTGCCGGTAATCCTGGCCGCGTGTCCAAACCGATGGATTCGCGCGCGCCGGCCCGCTATTCTTCCGCACCTTGAATAGTCAGATGATTGAACAGGGTAGAAGAGTGGCGAAAATACCTCCTGGAGTCGGTCCGCGGAATCCCCAGGTTGTGGTGCTGGTGGGCGCGACGGGCGATCTCGCCCGGCGCAAGCTCCTGCCGGGGCTGTTTCATCTCATCGATGCGGGGTTCATCCCGAGCTGCCGCATCATCGGCGTATCGCTCGAGGACATCGATGCGGAGGCTTTCCGCAAGATCACGCGCGTCGCCATCGACGAGTTCGCGACACGCAAGGCGACCGACGAGGAATGGGCGCCATTTGCCGCGTCCCTCGATTACGTACCGCTCGGCGCCGGCGCTGGCGTATTGAAGGCGGCGGTCGAGCGGGCGGAAAAGGCGCTCGATGCCGAGTGCGAGCGGCTGCATTATCTGAGCGTGCCGCCCAGTGCGGCGCTCTCGTGCGTGCGCATGCTCGGGGAGGCGGGCCTGGTGCAGCGCTCGCGCATCATCATGGAGAAACCCTTCGGCACCGACCTTGCGAGCGCCAAGTCGCTCAATGCGAAGCTCCACGCGGTGTTCTCCGAGCATCAGATCTTCCGCATCGATCATTTTCTCGGCAAGGAGCCGGCCCAGAACATCCTTGCCTTCCGCTTCGCGAACGGCCTGTTCGAGCCGATCTGGAACCGCAACTTCATTGAGCACGTCCAGATCGATGTGCCCGAGACCTTGGGCCTCGAGAAGCGCACGGCCTTCTACGACTCGATCGGCGCGTTCCGCGACATGGTGGTCACCCACCTGTTCCAGATCCTCGCGTTCGTGGCGATGGAGCCGCCGACCGAGCTCGAGCCCATCTCGATCGGCGAGGAGAAGAACAAGGTCTTCCGCAGCATGCTGCCCATCAAGCCCGGTGACGTGGTGCGCGGGCAGTTCACGGGCTATCGCGGCGAGGAGGGCGTGAGCCACGAATCGGACACCGAGACCTTCATCGCGCTCAAGTGCACCATCGACAACTGGCGCTGGGCCGGCGTCCCGTTCTACCTGCGCACCGGCAAGCGCCTCGCCGAGGGCAAGCGGATCATCTCCATCGCCTTCCGCGAGCCACCGAAGAGCATGTTCCCCCCGGATTCGGGGGTCGGCGCGCAGGGGCCGGATCACCTCACCTTCGATCTGGCGGATGTGTCGAAGATGTCGCTTTCCTTCTATGGCAAGCGCCCGGGGCCCGGCATGCGGCTCGATAAGCTCAGCCTGCAGTTCGCCATGCACGACACCGGCCTGGTCGGTGAGGTGCTGGAGGCCTATGAGCGGCTGATCCTCGATGCCATGAGGGGCGATCGGACGCTGTTCACGACGGCCGAGGGCATCGAGCGGCTGTGGGAAGTCTCGGTGCCTTTGATCGAGTCCCCGCCGCCGGTGCGGCTGTATGCGCCGGGCTCCTGGGGCCCGAATTCCATGCACCAGCTCATCGCCCCCCATGCCTGGCGGCTGCCGTTCGAGCGCGGCTGGCGCGACCCGAATGTCGCCGGAGCCTGAGTAAAGACGCGTAAGCGCTTGATGTTCTTGCTAAAGTGGATCCGCGGGGATTGCTTTTCCCGCTCGCGGCCCCATGTCGCATGAATTAGAATAGGCTCGTCCCATACTGGAGATCACAGATGCCTTTGCAGACACGGCGATCCGGCAACCCCGCCTTCAACGCCTTTGCGCGCGTTCCCCGCGTCGGGTTCGGCGTGGAAGCCATGACGATCGAGGGTACCGTCAACAAGAGCTTCCTGCTGCTCGTGGTGCTCATGGCATGCGCGTTGTGGCCCTGGTCGCAAGCGGTTTCCGGCAACCTGCAGGCGGTCGGCGGCGAGATGATGCTCGGCCTCATCGGCGGGTTCATCCTGGCGCTCATCGTCTCGTTCAAACCGACCACTGCCCCGTACCTGGCCGTGCCCTATGCCGCCCTCGAGGGGCTCGTGCTGGGCGGCATCTCGGCCCAGTTCAATCTGCGCTATCCGGGCATCGCCATCGAGGCGGTCGCGGCGACCTTCGCGGTTGCCTTCGTCATGCTGGTGCTCTACAGGACCCGGGTGATCCGGGTCACCGACCGCTTTCGCCACATGGTGGTGGGCGCCACGCTGGGTATCGTCCTGCTCTATGCGGCCAGCTGGATCCTCGGCTTCTTCCATGTCGCGGTGCCGTTCATCAACGGGGGCGGCCCGCTCGGCATCGGCTTCTCGGTGGTCGTGGTCGGTATCGCGGCGTTCAACCTCGCCCTCGATTTCGACATGATCGAGCAGGGGGCCGCGGGCGGTGCGCCCAAGTTCATGGAATGGTATGGCGCTTTCGCGCTGATGGTGACCTTGGTGTGGATGTATCTCGAGATGCTTCGCCTGCTGGCGAAGATCCAGCGGCAGTAACCGCCGGCGAGCCGATCGAGATTCCCTGCGCAGAGCTGTCCCCGGAGGCTCTGCGCGGGGTGCTCGAGTCGTTCGTGCTGCGCGAGGGCACGGACTACGGTGAGCGGGAATACTCCCTCGAGCAGAAAGTCGCCCAGGTCCGTGCCCAGATCGAGCACGGGCAGGCGCGGATCCTCTTCGATCCGCACACCAGCACGGTGACGATCGAGGTCGTCACCGGCCGGTCCGCCTCACCTTAACGCAGCACCTCGTCGAGGAACTGCATCAGCGAGTGCCACGAGCGGCGCTCGGCCGCCTCGTTGTACACGAGGCCGAGCGCCTGGTCGTGGGCCTGGGGATTCGTGAAGGCGTGCTGGGTATTGCCGTAGGCGTGCAGCTGCCAGTCCGCGCCCGCGGCGGTGAACTCCTTGGCGATCGCGAGGACGTCCTCGGGCGGGGCCATGGGGTCGTCGTAACCGTGCATCATCAGCACCTTGGCGCGGACCTTGCGGGCTGGCAGTCCGTTGGGCTTGAGCAGTCCGTGGAAGGAGACTACGCCGCGCACATCGGCCCCGCTGCGCGCGAGATCGAGCGCGCACAGCCCTCCGAAGCAGAAGCCCATGGCCGCGACGCGTTTCGCATCGACCTGCGGCAGAGCCCGCAGCGCCTCGAGTCCGGCGGTGACGCGGCGGGCGAGCAGGGCGCGATCCTGCATGAATGGCGTCATGAGGGCCGAGCATTGCTCGTTGGTGCTGCCGCGCCTGCCCTTGCCGTAGACGTCGGCCGCGAAAGCCGCATAGCCGTGCCAGGCGAGCCGCCGCGCCTTGCGCTCGACGAACTCGTCGCGTCCGCCCCAGGCGTGCTGGATCAGGACCGCCGGTTGCGGTCCCGGACGGGAGTCGTCGTGACAGAAAAAGCCCTCGAGCACGGCGTCTCCGTCTCGGTACTCGATCAACTGCTCGCGGATCGCCATGGTGCCTGTCCTCCAGGATGGTTCAGGGGCTGGATTCTAGCGCTTGATCAGGCCCACCGAGAGCAGCACCAGCCCGGCGCCGAGGATCGTGCCGCCCACCCACCCCGGGATCTCCCGCTCCTGGCGCACGGTCGCGGTGAGTCCGCCGAACTTGAGGACGCTGTGCTGCGTTTCGTAATGCGGAGGCCGCAGGATGAGGAAAAGCCCGCCGGCAATGAGGACCAGCCCGAAGATCGAGGATGCTTTCACGCGTGCGCTCCGTACGAGACCTGTTGAGGTCACGAAGCGCCCATTCTAGCAGCGCCCGCGCACCCTCTGGCGCGCTCCCGGGGCAGGTTCAGCCTGTGACCGAGGATGCGACGAAGTCCATCTCGCCCGGCTCGCTCTCCCCTGCCGACTGGCAGCCGCGATAGGCGCTCGGTGAGAGGCCGGTGACTCTGCGGAACACTCTCGTGAAGTAGGATGGATCGGTGAAACCGACGGCTGCCGCCGCATCGGCGATCGACATGGCCGGATTGCTGAGCAATCGCTTGGCCTGAACGACGCGGTAGCGCGCCACGTACTCGACGTAGGTCACGCCATAGGCGCACTTGAATTCGCGGCAGAACCGGGAAGGGGACATCTGGCAGAGTTGCGCCATCTGGGACTCGGGGAGCGATTGCCCGAAGTGTTTGCTCACGTGCGCCACCGCCTGCTGCAGGCGTTGCGAGGATGTCGTGTGGGGCCGGAAGCGCACTTCCATCGGCAGCGGCGCGATGAGCGACTGCGGCCGCCGCTCCGATTGCGAACGGCGCGCCGAGACCGCCTCGGTCACCCGTTGCAGACAGGAGTCGATCTCCTGGGGCGCGATGGGCTTGATCAGCACATCAAACACCCGCACCCGCATGGCCCACACGGCAAGCTCCGTCGAGCACTGCATGGTCAGGAGCAGGATCGGGGCGGAGGGCCAGCGGTGCTTGGTCTGGGGGATGAGCTTGAGCTGCGCCATCTCCGGATAGTCGATGTTGAAGCAGATGACATCCCAGTCTCCGTCCGCCTGCGCGCCCGTCAACTGCGCGATGTCCATCTCATGCAGCCGGCACCTCGATGCAAAATCATCCTTCCAAGCCTCGCGCGGCCCGGTGGTGCGCTCGTTCACCCAAAGCAGTCGCAGGGGAACCATGTGCCGAGCTTAGTTATCTTTCTTATCGGAGAGAGTGTACTACTTCTCTTTGGTGGAAGTTCACCTCTATTTTCAGCTATGTTCCATTTTGGTGCGTCGGAGTATTTCATTCGGGACATGGCCCCGGGCTCAAAGCCATTCTGAATTCAGCCGCAGTCGCATGCACTTACATTATGTTACCTGGGCGGCGTCGGGGGCAAAGCCACCCGGGACGGACGCATGACTCGAACCGCTCAATGATGGCGCATCATTCCCTCGAACACCGTAATCAGGCGCAGCACCGCAGGCCCAATGGCGATCAGGAAGAATGAGGGGAACAGGCACAGGACCAGGGGAAAGATCATCTTGGTGCCGATTTTCGCTGCCGCCTCCTCGGCCGCCTGAGTGCGCTTGTCACGGAACTCCTCGGCGTATATCCGCAATGCGTCCGCAATACTGGTGCCAAAGCGCATGGTCTGCACCATCAACGCAACCAGGCCCCGGATATCGGCCAGTCCGGTGCGTTCGGCCAGATCCTTCAATGCCTGGGCACGCTCCACTCCGGCGCGCATCTCGGCGTTGACCAAGGCGAGTTCGGCGCCAAGCTCCGGATGGCTGACGACGATCTCGTCGGCGACTCGCTGCAGGGCGGGTGCGAGCCCGAGCCCGGCTTCAACGCAGACGACGAGCAGATCGAGCACGTCCGGAAAGCCGGCACGCAAGGCGCGCTGGCGAGTGAGAACACGCCGGTCGAGCCAGATGCTGGGGATGAGAAAGCCCGCGACCCCAGCGGCGATCATGTAGTAGAGCAGGTGTCCGGTGCTCATCCTGGGGTAAAAGAGCCAAACAGCCACCACGCACAGCGGCAATCCCGTGATGAGCACCGCTTTGATGCCGTAGTAGGTCGAGAGTGAGGTCGCCGATCGGTAGCCGGCCTGCAACAGCAATTGGCTGACCCGGGACCGCTCCCCTTCCCGTCTGGGCAGGGCCAATCCCGCGAGCGGCCGCAAGCGGGCGGCGAGCTTCGCGCCGAGCGAGGGTGTGGGAGAGTGTCTTTCCGCGATGCGCTCGAGGCGCCGGCGCAGGGGATCGGTGGCCCCGGTCACGAGCACGAAGATGCCGTAGCTGAATGCGAATACCGCGGCCGCCGCCAGCGCGACGAATATGAGCGGCCCGTTCTGCAGGGTGGTCAGCAATTTGAGGGATGAGAGGACAGTGCCCATGGCGAGGTTCGCCTCAGACCCGGATGCGGATGATCCGCCGGATCCACAGCATGCCGATGACCCCCATGACGACGGCCGCCGCAATGAGCTTCGGCCCGCGCGGGTCGTGAACGAGCACCGGCAGGTAGGTTGGTGTGGTGATCGAGATGATGGCGAACAGCACGAGGGGCATGAGCAGCAGGATCCAGGCTGACAGCCTGCCTTCCGCCGACAGCGTGCGAATCCGCCTGTGGAGCTTGAACCGTCCGCGGATGACCGTGGTGATTCGTGACAGAATTTCCGCCAGATTGCCGCCAGTTTCCTTTTGGACGAGCACGGCGGTGACAAACGCCATGCCCGAGACGCTCGGGGTGCGCTCGAGGAAGCTGAGCAGCGCGTGCCGCAGATCGCCGCCGTAGTTGATCTCAGAGAAGATGTAGTCGAATTCCCGGCTGATCGGCTCGTCCATGTCGAGCGCGACGAGTTTGAGGCACTGGGTGAAGGGATGGCCGGCCTGCAGAGCGCGCTTGATGACATCGAGCGCCTCCGGGAGCTGCTCCTCGAATTTGGCCGTGCGTGCATTGCGTACGCGCAGCAGGTTGAGCCAGGGCACGATTGCCGCAGCCAGGAACAGCAGCGCAGCCCCGTACCACAGATGCAACAGCAGCCATCCACCCGATCCAGCGACGATAGCCCAGAGGATCGACCTCAGCACCATGCGGTAGGCCGGTGTCGAGCGGCCGCTCTGCTCGAGCAGGCGCCGCAGGCCATCGAAGCCGGGCAGCGCCTCGAGCGATTGCTCCAGAGGGGTGAGGTCCTGGGCGTATTTCTTGCGCAACAGCATCTCGATCTGCGCATCTCTTTCCGTTCCCACCGCGGCCAGGCGCGCGAGCAGACGCTTGCGCGCCTTGCGGCTTTCGCCGAAGACCGGGACCGTGAGGCCCGCAAGCAGCATGAAGACTGCGAAGAAGACCAGTCCGAAGAAGATCCACATACCGCTCATGACCTTCTCCTGGCAGTGGATGGATCGTGCTCCTCGCGGAACACATCGATCGGCAGATCGATGCCGCGCTCGCGCAGCCGGCGCAGGAATCCGGGCACGATGCCCGTGGGGCTGAGTTCCCCGATGACATTGCCCTCGGCATCTAGTCCGTGGCGCTTGAAGCTGAAGATCTCAGAGGTCGTGATGACCTCGCCCTCCATGCCATTCGTCTCCTGCAAGCTGACGAGGCGCCTGCGGCCGTCCTCGTGCCGCTCGATCTGAATGATGATGTCGATGGCGGAGGTGATCTGCGCGCGCAACGCGTGCACCGGAAAGGCAATTCCGGTCATCGAGACCATGTTCTCGACGCGTCCAAGCGCATCGCGCGGTGAATTGGCATGGATGGTGGTGAGCGAGCCGTCGTGTCCGGTGTTCATGGCCTGCAGCATGTCGAGCGCCTCACCGCCACGGACCTCTCCGATCACGATCCGGTCCGGGCGCATGCGCAGGCTGTTGCGCACCAGATCTCGTTGTGTGACCGAGCCCCGTCCCTCGATATTGGGAGGGCGGGTCTCGAGCCGCACGACATGGGGCTGGCGAAGCTGCAATTCGGCGGAATCCTCGATGGTGACGATGCGCTCGGTAGGCGGGATAAATCCCGAGAGAATATTGAGCAGCGTCGTCTTGCCGGCGCCCGTGCCGCCAGACACCAGGACATTGAGTCGGGCGCGCACCACGGCATTCAAGACATCGGCCAGCGGTCGGGTGAGGGATCCGAGGCTGATCAGGTCGTCGATCGAGAGCATGTCCGCCGCGAAGCGGCGGATCGACAGCGAGGGGCCATCGATCGCGAGTGGCGGGATAATGGCATTGACGCGCGAACCATCCTTCAGGCGCGCATCGACCATGGGGGAGGATTCGTCAATCCGCCTGCCCACGGCCGAGACGATGCGGTCGATGATGTTCAGCAGGTGCGCGTCATTGTTGAAGATTACGTCGGTGAGCTCGAGTCGGCCGCGTCTTTCCACGTACACCTGAGTCGGACCGTTGACCAGGATGTCGGAGACCGACTTGTCGGCGAGCAGCGGCTCGAGCGGACCGAGACCGAGTACTTCGTCCTCGATGCGCTTGACGATGCGCTGTCGTGAAGCGACACTCAGGGGCAGCTGCTGCTCGCTCATCAGCATGTCGCAGATCTGCCGGATCTGATGCCGGGCTTCCCGGTCCGCCAGACCGCCGATCAGCGAGAGGTCCATCACCTTGAGCAGCCGCTGGTAGATCTGATCCTTCGCCTCCCGCTCCCCGGCCGACAGGGGCTTCAGCCGGTCATCCTCCTGTGCGGCGATCTCATCCGCGATCGCGCGCCGTGCAGTTTCCGTCATCTGCGGCTTGCTTTCAGTGCTCATGGCGATTTCGGCTTTGCGACGCGGGAGAACGCCCGTGCGAGCAGTCCGCGGCGTTCTTCGAAAGCATCGCCGTCCAACTGTTTGGCCAGGCCTTGAATCGCCTTATTGACTGCCGCGGCGCGGCCATGGGACATCAGCGGTTGCCCCGTGGTGATGCTTTCCTCCACATTCCGGTAGTCATTGGGCACGAGGATGGGTTCGCCGCAGCCGAGTGTGCTGCGAATGTCCTCGGCGGAAATTGCCGAACGCCTGTCATATCGGTTCACCACTGTCGCGATGCGATCGGCGCTCACTGCGAGGTCGCGGCGCAGACAAGTCGTGAGGCGCCCGGCATCGCGCAGTACCGTGACCGATTGCTGTACCACGAGCGCGATGTGATCGGCGCGTTCGATGACGTGACATGCCAGTGCATTGAGGTGTCTCGGCAGGTCGATCAGAATATGGTCGTGAGATTGCTCGAGGAGCATCATGAGCTTCTTGACGGCATCGAGCGACACGCCGCCAAGTGGCAGCGTGTCCTGTGCGCCCTGGCCGAGGACCGAGAGTCCGCTCTGGTGGCGGGCCAGATAGCCCTCCAGAGCCGTTTCGTCCAGCTCATCGACATTCTGAAGCGCCTGCAGCAGGCCGCGTCCGGGGAAGAGATCGAAGTACACCGGGATCGCGCCGAACTGCAGGTCCAGGTCGACCAGGACGACCCGTTTTCGGAACCGCGAAGCCAGGGCATGTGCGGCGTTGCACGCGAGAAACGTGCCACCGCATCCCCCCTTGGCGTTGATGAATACCGTCGTCGTGCGCTTGCGGTCGGGGTTAGCAGTCTGACGATCTCTGTCGATCCGCCTCAATGCTGCGATGAGGTCCGCTTCGACCAGAGGTACCGGCAGTAGATCGCGCGCTCCGGCCTGCATCGCCAGGCGCATGGCAGCCGCATCCTGGGTAGATCCGATCACGATCAGCGGTGGCCGGCGGTCGGCCGATCGCCCCGCGAGGCCCTCGAGCTCCGCTCGCCAGGTTTCCCCGAGATGCAGCACCAGGACGTCCGGAAGATCGGTCACCTCGTGCAATGGATCCGTATGCCCATTGACGACCAGCTTTCGATCCAGGGTGAGGCCCGGATACCGCCGAAGCAGCGATTGGAGCGAATCGAGGATCTCCTTGCGCCGCGAGACCAGCAGAAGTTTCAGTCGAATTTCGGTGGAGTCAGCCATATTCGGGTTCAGCACGCGTTGGTGCCGGCGGGGGGCGCCACGCGAAAGACTCCGAGGCTTTCCCTCGGAATCGTGGCTGCAAAGCCGGATAGGGACAGGGTCGGATCAATGAAGGGGATGATGAGGGGCATCGAGAAATTGACAATGCGCGCGCGCACGTAACGGATCTCGTCGAAGTTCGTGATGGGGTCGGTGATCAGGCCGCCGTTATCGTCCAAATACTCGATGACGACATTCGATGTGGTAAGTCCCGGGACCACTGGGCTGGTGTCGCCGCCGCCGTAGGCGAACACGGCGCCTTCGGCCGGATACGGGTCGTTGACGGGGCAGACGGCCGCCAGGCGGGCACCCCTGCGAGTCGCCTCCGTGAGCATATTGACGACATACAGTGCCCGACCGAATTCGATGACGCCGAACAGTACCAGAAACAGTACGACTCCCACGATCGAGAACTCGACGGTGGTCATGCCGCGTTGCGTGGACAAGTGGTGGGCGGGCGCACGCATCACAGGGCCCTCATGACGCATGAGGTGGTCAGCGGAATGTTGAGTTGCATCGAGGGGCCAAAGCCGAATGTCTGCAGCGCATCGCCGAGCCAAGGCGCATACGTGTAGGTGACGGAGACCTCGACATAGAGGTCGTTTCCCGTGGCCGTGACGGAAACGTCGGAGGGGCTCAGAGACGGCAGAAGCGGAGCGCCCGTGCCGTCCACATTGCCGTACGCGACCAGATTGCCGACGGCGCTCTGGATGGATGAGGTGATGAGCACAAATCCGGTTGAGCCCTGGGCGCTGACCGAGGCAGCATAGCGCGCGCCGTCGCGCACCGCCTTGTCGAGCGTATCGTATTCACTCAGCAAGTGGCCGAATTCGGCCGTCACGAACAGCAGCAGCAGCAGCAGTGGCAGGGCGATGGCCATTTCCACCGTGGCGAGGCCCCGCTCGAGGCGAAGCATGCCGGAGGGATGCCGCCTGCTCATGAGTCCGGGCTCCCGGGATCGTGATACAGCTCGATGATGTACGGTCCTGGTCCGGCCCCCGGCGCTGGCCCCGGATCGCCGTTGACCTGGCAGTTGCCCTCGAACTGCCCGATCACGTAATCGGTATTCCCGCTCTGGGTGACCGGCTGGAGAAGGAAGAAGCAGGCGAAGCCCAGGATGGGAACCGTGGTCGTGCCGTTGGCTGTGCCCGTGCAATCGCCGACGGGAACCGTGAGCATACGTCGCCCGGGGACGCCATAGTCGCCGGGGCCGTCGGTGGCCGGCATGAAATCGTAAGGACCGTTGGTTTCTCGGTACGTATAGTCGTTATAACTGAAGACGCCGGCAGTACCGTCAATGTTTTGGTAATTGAGCTCTGTCGAGCCCCACCACACATTGTCACTGGAGTCGGCCGTCAGAGTGGGGGCATTCGAGATGGCGGTCACGGTATCGGGCGGAAATAGCGCCTCGGTTCCTGCCATGGGGCCGCTGTATTCACCGAAGCGGGTGTTCAGTCCCTGTGCGACCGGACCGGTCTCGTTGCCCGTCTCGGTCTGCACGGTATTGCTGGTCGTGTCGCAGGCCTGGTAGTCGCCGGCCATGTTCTGGCGCACGATGTCTGCGCCGGTGCCGCCGAGCTGGATGAGCTGGAAGTTTCCCGGGCCTACCTGGGTGCTGCCTGGAGCAGTACTCTTGAGTACTTGCGGTGCATTGATCTGATAGCCCCAGTAGCTTGCGAGCGGTGAGGGATTGCCGCAGACCATCATCGGCGCGATATTACACGCGGTGTTGATGGTGGGGCTCGGTCCGGCCACCGCCGTCGCGCTCACGCCGAGCGTCGAGATGCCCGCCACGCGGACCAATAGCGCGGGGAAATTGAATCCGGTGGCAATGACCCGCACATACGGACCCGTGGCCGATCCCGGGGTAAACGGCGGCAGCGCGCTCGAGTACTGAACGGTGACTTGCAGGCTGTTGCTGTCATAGGTGTTGCCAAGCTCCCCGTTGCCGGCCGTATTCACATCGAGACCCAGCGCCTGCAGGGCCGAGGCGGTCGCGAGCGCGGTGCTCCCGGTCTGATCCAGGGTCTTGGCGGCTGACAGCGCGGCCGCATCCACGCTGTTCTGCAGGCGGGATTTGTTGAGCATCATGTGCCCGACGTCGATCGCCATGCCGGCCATGAGGATGAGCACGAACATGGCGATGACGATCAGGACGAGTGCCGTGCCTCTTTGGCTCGATGGACTCTGTGCTCGTTGCTTCATATTCGGTCCTCGCGAGTTCTGTGTCCGATCCGTCTCCCGGACCGCGCCCGGTCATCCGCCGCCGCCCCCTCCACCGCTGCCACCCACGTCGAACTGGCCGGTGCGCACCGTGCCGGTCACGGCGCCGGATACCGCGCCGTTGTGCGCCTTGATGACCTTCTCGAGCCGCGCACCGTCGGCCGATGCGGGGACATGGGGTTCGGCCTTGGCATGGGGATTGAAGGTCTGCTCGCGCACCATGGCGGCATACGCGTGACCGAATGCCGCATCGACTTGTGGGTACTCCGCGCAACCGCAGAGGGCGAGTGAGGCGAGCAGCGCAAGTCCGATTCGAGTGCATTTCATGGCGAGATCCTCGGGCGATGCTCAGGGGTGGGCCGGTGGAACGGGGAGTGGGGAGGGGGCCGTGGATGAGGCTGGCGCCGGGGCGGGTTTGGGCGCGCCGTGCAACTTGCCGAGCAGGTAGAACCCGAGATTCGTGGGTGGGGTCACGCTGTCGGTGGGCAGGCGCACGGGTCCCGCCGGCAGCGGCCTCGCAAGTCTCGGGGTGACCAGGATGACGAGCTCGGTTCTGCCGTCCTGGAAGTCCTGGCTGCGGAAGAGTTGACCGAGGATGGGGATGTCACCGAGGCCCGGGAATTTCCGCGCGGCGCTCGCCATCGCGTCATTGGTCAGCCCGGCGATGCCAATGGTCTGGCCATCGGCGAGCTCGACGGTCGCTTCGGCGCGGCGCTCGGTGATGGCCGGGACGGCGAATACGCTGGAGGAGGTGAGGGGGGTGACCGTGAGGGAGTTCGTCGAGGTGAGCTGGCTCACACTGACGTTGATCTTGAGATTGATGCGCCCGTCGGTGAGCACCACCGGCAGGAAGCCGAGCTTGACGCCGAAATCCTTGTACTGGATGCCGATGACCCCGTTCTGCTCCGGCACCGGGATCGGGAACTGGCCGCCGGAGAGAAACTGCGCCGGCTGACCGGACTCCGTGGTGAGCGTCGGCTCGGCGAGGATCGTGGCAAGGCCCTGCTGCGCGAAGGCATCGAGGACCGCGTTCGCGATGAAAGATCCGCTCAGATAGCTGCCGAACAGACCCGCGGTGGAGATGCTCGGCACGGTGGGCACGACGACCGTCTGACTGGGGCCCACGATGCCGCTCGTGCCCGGGCTGCCGAGCAGCGGCAGGTTGAGGTTGGAGCCGCCCCATTGGGCGGGCGGGAAGGTGGCGCCGCCATTCACGCCTCCGCCGAACCAGTGGCCGCCGGCGTGCGTTCCGATGAACTGCATGTTCATGTGCTTGACGGCATTGCGCTGCACCTCGGCGACCCGCACCTGCAGCATCACCTGCTGCGGACCGGCCACCTGCAGGAGGTCGATGATCCGCCCGGAGCCGCCGTGCGCACCACCGCTACCGCCCCGGAACATGATCTTCTGGTTGGCGGGCGCCGCCTTCTCGAGGTAGCCCTTGGCGATCTTGAGCGCGGCATTGAGGTCCTCGATGTCCGCCACGGTGCCGTAGAGGATGATGTTGCGCTGTGCGCTGACGACCCCGATGTGCTCGTTGGGCAGTATCCTCGCGAGCATGGTCTTGAGAGCCGAGATGTCGTGCGTCACGGTGATCGACAGGGCGCTCACCAGCACGTTGTGTTTTGTCCAGAGGAGGATATTGGTGTTTCCCAGGTCCTTGCCGAGCACATACAGCTGGAATGGATCGATGATCAGAACGTCGGCGATATCGGGATTGCCGATCGAGACGCGGCTCACCGGCGCGGTGAGCTCGATGATGCGGCTCTTGTAGATCGGCACCGTGACCGCGGTGTGTTCTCCGGCCGCGTAGATGAGCTTGTCGCCGTTGTTCGCGGCGAAAACGTGCGTGCAGAGCGACAGGCCGCAGAGCAGCCACAGGCCGAGCCATGGCCCATGGAGTCGGGCGAGGGACTTTGATGAGTTCATTCTTGCTGTTCTCCCGAATGTTGTTTCGCGCGCCAGTCCAGGTCCTGCATCCGCCTCGTGTGATTCGATCGCTCAGCTCGCCGCGCGCCCACGGGCCATCGTCGGGAGCGCCCGCTGGATCTTGGTGCCGCGGATGATGACGATGGCGGCCGGCCGCGGCTTGCGCGCGAGCACCCGGACCACTCGGACCGGCGCCCGGTGCTTCGGTGTCTTCTTGACCGGTGGCGTGAGGCTGGCGTTGGCGCCGCGCAGGGTCAATTGGATGCGCCCCTCGGTCATCGCCTTGACCAGCAGGTCCGCCTGCTGCGGGGTCACCTCGAGGGTGACCGCGTGGACCACGATCGGCTGGTCTTTTTCGTGGGAATCCGTCTGATCCACCGCCAGCACTTGAAGATCCTGCAGGACTGTCTGGGTCACCGCTCCAGAGCCCACCATGCGCGCCTCCACGACGTCCACGTAGTTGCCGGGGAGCAGAAATCCCGCCACGCCGACCACCTCGTTGACGGGGACCGAGATGGCACGCATGCCGGGCTTGAGGACTGTCGAGAGCATGCTGCCCGTCGGGTGCTTGGCGAACTGCCGTTGCAGGAGGATCTCGCCCGGCTGTATCTCCTGCAGCGCGACCAGGCCGACGACCTGCTTGGGATCGGCGAAGTGCGGCGCGATCGGGGTGCCGGCGGGCAGGGCGAGCAGCCCCAGGTAGCGGTTGTCGACCTTGGCGCCGAAGGGGATATCCGTGGCCGCGACGACGACCGCCATCTGAGCCTGCCGCGGTGCGCCCTTGAGGCGGGCGGCCATCCATCCGCGCGCCACCCACGCCGCCCCGAGCGCGAGTAGGAGCGAGATCACCATCAGCATGAATCCGCGTCGTTTCAACATGGTGGCATCCCTCCAGGATTGGTTTGCAACAGGCTCATCGTCATTGCCCCGCCGCGACGAAGTAGTTCTTCCAGGCCCACTCGAGCGCATCGAAGCGCAGTTCATCGCCGTGCCCGAGGTAGGCGACGTGATCGAGCGCCATGTCGATCAGGTCGCGCGGGTGGCAGGGCAGGAGCGGTATGTCGGCCGGTCGGTGCAGGTGGTCAATGACCGCCTGGCAGGTCGCCGCGTCGTACTCGACGCCGTGCTCCGCGCAGACCTGCTTCCAGATCTCGTGGTAGCGATCGGCGGGAAGCGCCTCGAACTGGATCTTGTAGCCGATGCGGCGCAGGAAGGCTTCATCCGCCAGGTCGCTCGGCTTGAGGTTGGTGGAGAACACCAGGATCAGGTCGAAGACCGCCGTGAAGTGCTGCCCGGTCGGCAGGGTGAGGTAGTCACGACCTTCCTCCATGGGCACGATCCAGCGGTTGAGGATGGCGCGCGGCGGGACGCGCTGTCGTCCCAAGTCATCGATGATGAGCATGCCGTTGGTGGCTTTGAGCTGTAGCGGCGCGCGGTAGAGACGGGTGACCGGATCGAGCTGGATCTCGAGCAGCTCCGGGACGAGCTCGCCGCCGGTGATGACGAGCGGCCTGCGGCAGAGCACGTAGCGCGGATCGTACCCGTCGTCGAGCCTCATGCCGGGCGCGGCGGCTTCGATCGGCATGTGCACGGACGCGTCGAAGAGCTGGATGATCGTATCGCCCACGGCGATCGCGTGTGGCACGAGCACCGTTTCGCTCACCAGTCGCGAGAGCCGTTGAGTGATGTAGGTCTTGCCGGTGCCGGCTTCACCGTAGACGAATATGGCCTTGCCGGAATTGAGTGCCGGGCCCAGCCGGTCGAGCATGTCCGCATCGAGCACGACGTCCCTGAAGGCCGAGCGCATCAGCTCCCGGGTGACCAGGCGCTCATGCACGGATTGGCGTCGCACCACTTCGCCGTAGGCGTTGAGCGGCACCGGGGCAGGGCCGAGATAGCCGCTGCGCTCGAGGGCGTCCTGGGCACTCACCCGTCCCCGCTCAGTGAGCGCATAGCGCAGGCTCGGCTCCTCGGGACCCGGTCCGCGCACCTCGATGCGTCCTTCCTGGCGCAGGAACGCGAGAGCCTCGTCGAGGATGGGGCCGGCGAGGGCGCTGCGGCGACTGAGTGCGGGCAGCGTCAGGACCCCCGCGTCGTAGAGATGTTTTTCCACGAGCTCAGACAGCAGATGGAAGCGTAGCCCCGTGTCGGCGACGCTTTTGGGGCGCGGCGCCAGCCGGATCGACCGTTGGTCGATTTGAGGCGCGCCGTTCTTCGCGTCGTCGGTATTGAGACTGACGTCTTGCGCGGAGCTAGCCACGGTATGCTCCCCAAGCGAGGGAAACGATCGTGCCCGATGCGATGGCTAGTCCGTAGGGGAAGCGCCGCGCGGCCCCATCGTCCTCGGGCCGCGAAACGTGGGCGAGGTGCCCAGTGCTGAAGAGCACGTAAGCCCGGAAAACCCACCGCTGGATTAGCTCACGGATGCCGCCCGGACCGGCCGCGGTGACCAGAACGACGAGCGCGCCGACCAGTCCCGCGATCAATGTCCACAGTACGGCGAAGAGCGCACCGGCGGGGCCGAGGAATGCCCCTACGGCCGCCATGGCCTTCACGTCACCCGCGCCGGTGCCACCCGCCAGAAACATCGGCAGGAATGCCGCGAGCCCAATCCCGAGCCCCTCCGCGCTGTGCAGCGCCCCGGCAGCGCCGGTCGAGAGATAGTGGATGGTGAGAGCCAACATGGCCGCCGGAATCGTGAGTCGGTTCGGGATTCTTCGAGTTCTCAGATCGAGCAGCGCGACGGCCGCCACGAACGCGGTCACCGCGACTATCGCCAAATGCCAGTTCTGAGCAGCCATGGGTGAGGGTTGGTCACGAGCCCGACCAGACGGACCGATGGGGTGCGATGTCCACCCCATCGGCGGTCCGTTGGGATCAGCCTGTGTAGCTTCCAGTGATGCCGGGCGAACTCGCCACGGCGGTGTACAGGTAGTTGATGACGTTGCTGACCGCTTTGCCGAGGTTGGTGAACGCAAGAACGACGCCCGCTGCGATCAATCCGCCGGCGATGGCGTATTCTACGGTTTCCAGCCCGTCTTCTTCCTTCCACAGCGCGACGAGCGCCGTCTTGAAACTCTTCATGGATGTGTCTCCAGGTCGTGATGTTGTTGTCGCCATCCGGCAGCTGCCGGAATGATTCAGCCAACCCCGATGGATCGGCGTTGCCGCTAGCAGGGTCTGGCGGATTCGGCGCGGGCTGGTAGGACGGATTTGCAGAAGCGGCGGACGATTTTGTAACGCCCGTGTGGCGGCCGACGTGCGGACAAATTAGTCCGATCGGCCATCAAAATCGTCCTATTGGCGGGCGTGGAGGCTTTGCGAAGGTAGCGCGAAAACGCTGAATCCACAGCGAAAACCCACCACAGGGGACGCCAGAGAATCCCATGCACAGCGCGGATCAGGTCGAAACCACGCCCATGGCCGTGCCGTTTCTCGGCGGCTTCCGCGTTTCCTGGCCGTTGCTCATCGGGGTGACGGGGCTGCTGCTGCCCGCTCTCATGGGTTGGGGGCTGATGGACCCCGATACCTCTTGGCACATCGCCGCAGGACGCTGGATGCTCGCGCACGGCGCGGTGCTCACGCACGATCCATTCTCCTTCACCCGGCACGGGGCGGCGTGGGTTGCCCATGAGTGGGGCGCGGAGCTGTTGATCGCATGGACATACGGGATCGCCGGCTGGGCTGGGCTCGTGTTCCTTGCCGCCGCCTGCTTCGCGGCGACACTGGCGTACCTGCTTCGCTTCCTGCTATCGCGCATGGAGCCGCTGCACGCGTTGGTGCTCGCATTTCTCGCGGCCAACATGATGTTTCCATCGCTTCTCGCGCGTCCCCACGCGCTCGTCTGGCCGCTGACCGCGTTGTGGGTCGGTGTGTTGGTGAATGCCAGCGAGAGCCGCCGTTCGCCGCCGTGGTGGCTGCTTGGCGTGATGCTCCTGTGGGCGAACATGCACGGCAGTTACATCCTCGGCCTCGGGATGGCGGTGATGCTGGCGCTCGATTCGGTGATTGAGGCCCGGACAGAGCGCTGGGACGTCGCGAAGCGTTGGTTGGCCTTCATCGCGGCCTCGTTCGCGTGCGTGCTCGTCAATCCCCAGGGTTATCGGCTGCTCCTCTTCCCGTTTCGGCTGCTCGGCATGAGCTCCCTCGATTACATCGCGGAATGGAGGCAGCCGAATCTGCAGCATCTGCAGATCTTGAGCCTCTGGCTGGTGGTGATTCTGGGGCTCGCCTTCATCGGGCGGATCCGGCTCTCGCTGATGCGCAACCTGCTGCTGCTCGGCCTGCTGTTCATGGCGCTGCAGCACGTCCGCAATGTCGCCTTGTTGGGGCTCCTCACCCCATTCATCCTGGCGCGACCGGTCGCAGCGCTCTGGCGCCGGCTGCCATCCGCTGAACGCAATCCGTCCGCTCTGGACAGAGGACTTGCGAACCTCTCGCATCGCGCCGCTCCCATGACCGTGTGCGTGGCGCTCGTTGCGGCCGCACTGACCGCGAGTTTCGCGCTGCACCTCAGACGGCCGCACCCGCCCGAGTATGCCGCGCCTCAGGCAGCACTCGATGCGATTCTGGCGAGAGGTGCCGGCCAGAGAATCCTCAATGATTACGGATACGGCGGATACCTGATCTTCCGGGGCGTGCCGGTCTTCATGGACGGGCGAGCCGACCTCTACGGGGACGCATTCCTGCGCCGTGCCGTCGAGGCGCTCTCGCTTGCACCCGGCGGTCATCTGGGGGCATTGCTCAGGACTTACCGGTTCAGCGCCATCCTGCTGCGGCCCAGCTGGCCCGCCGTGCAGCTCCTCAACCACATGCCCGGTTGGAAGCGCGTGTACGCCGATGAGGGGGCCGTCGCATACGTCCGTCGAGAGGAGGGTACGACATGAATACCCGCGTGATGAGTCTCCCGCGGCCGGTGGTTCGCGAACGAGCTTCGAGTGCCAGGGGCCCGGTGGCTGCGATGGGTCCCGAGCTCGCAGTGGTCATTCCGACCTATTGCGAGCGGGCCAATGTCGGGGAGCTGGTGCGCCGGCTGCGCGCGGTGCTCGGGGGGATCCGCTGGGAGGCGATCTTCGTCGACGACGACTCCCCGGATGGAACCGCGCGGGTGGTCCGTGGGATCGGTCACAAGGACACGCGGGTCCGATGCCTGCAGAGATTGGGCAGGCGGGGACTCGCCGGCGCCTGCATCGAGGGCATGCTCGCAAGCAGCGCACCGTACCTGGCGGTCATGGACGCGGATCTGCAGCACGATGAAACCATCCTGCCGCAGATGCTCACGCATCTGCGAGAGGGAGGCGCTCAACTCGTGATCGCGACGCGGTATGGTGGAGCCGGAGGTGTCGGCGATTGGGACGCGTCGCGTGCGGCCATCAGCCGCCGGGCCACCTACCTGAGCCACCTGGTGTACCGGCATCCTGTCTCTGACCCGATGAGCGGGTTCTTCATGTTGAATCGCGGTTTGTTCGAGGAGGCCATGCGCGGACTCTCGACGAGCGGTTTCAAGCTCTTGCTCGATATTCTCGCCTCGATCAAGCATCCGATCCCGATCGCGGAGGTGCCTTACACGTTCCGCAGCCGCACGCATGGCGAAAGCAAACTGGACAGCGTCGTCGTATGGGACTTCGCGATGCTGGTGCTGGATAAGCTCCTCGGGCGGTACGTGCCGACGCGCTTCGTGGCGTTTTCCCTCGTCGGGGGTGCGGGCATCGCCGTCCACATGGCGGCCATCACTCTGTTGCTGAATTTCACCACGCTGGGTTTTCCGGAAGGGCAGTCGCTGGCCGCAGTCCTCACCATGGTGTTCAACTACGCGGTCAATAACGTATTGACGTATCGTGACCAGCGCAGAAGCGGGCTCGCATGGCTCACCGGGCTGGCCTCGTTCATGGCCGCCTGCAGCCTGGGCGCGCTCGCGAATGTCACCATCGCCACTTTCGCGTTTTCCCGGCATGTGCCCTGGGAGCTCGCCGCGCTGTCGGGCATCATCGTCGGGGCGGTCTGGAACTACGCCATGACGAGCCGATTCACCTGGGGCAAGGCGCGGACCGGCGGGTGACCCCATGGTGCGGCGCTCAGGAGTGACTCAGCCGGCCGCGATGGAAAGCGTTCTCGAGCCCACCATCGTGGCGTTACCGCGGCGGTCAATCCTCGAGCTTGCCGGGCTCTCATGGCCTTTGCTGCTGGGAGTGTCGGGATTTCTCGCGGTGGTCTCGCTCGGCCTCGGATTGAGCGACCCGGATGTGTATCTGCATGTCGCGGTGGGCCGGTGGATGCTGCTGCACGGCCGGGTACCGACTCACGATCCGTTCTCCTTCACCTTGCGCGGGGCCCCGTGGGTCGCGCACGAATGGGGGGCGGAGCTGGTGAGCCTGTTCGTCCACCGAGTCGCGGGCTGGTCCGGCCTCGTGTTTCTGGGTGCGGTTTGCTTCGGCGCCACCCTGGCCTATCTCATGCGGTTTCTCCTGCGCCGCATGGAGCCGCTCCATGCACTGCTCTTGAGCGCCCTGGCGGCCGGCATGATGCTGCCCTACGTGATCGACCGGCCGCATGAGCTCGTCTGGCCGCTGACCGCGGTCTGGGTCGGCGGACTGGTCGGGGTCAGCGAGGAGAATCGCGCGCCGTCGTGGTGGCTGCTCCCGGTGATGCTCCTGTGGGCCAATATGCACGCGAGCTTTATCCTGGGTCTCGGGCTGATGGTGCTGCTCGCCCTCGATTCGGTTGAGCGTGGCGACAACAGGCAGCTCTCTATCACCGCAAGACGCTGGATCCCATTTTGCGTCTTCGCGCTCGCGTGCGCACTCATCAATCCGCAAGGTTATCGATTGCTGCTGTTTCCGTTTCACGTCATTGGCATACGGGAGCTGCTCTCGCATTTCAAGGACTGGCGGCCGCCTGACCTGCAGCATCTGACGGTGTTCGACCTCTGGCTCCTCGTCGTGCTCGGCGCGGCCTTCGCCGGGCGCGTCCGGCTTACCGTTACACGCGCGATCACGGTCATCGGCTTGCTCTTCATGGCGCTTCAGAGTAGCCGCAACGTCTCGCTGTTGGGATTGCTCTCGCCCTTTCTTCTGGCGGGGCCGGTCGCCGCGCGTTGGGCCGATGCGTCTCCCTCTGGCGGGCATGACGGTCGGCTCGACCGTCTCTTCCGGACTCTCTCACGGCCCGCACGACCGATCGTCGTGTGCGCCGTGCTTGCGATGGCGGGCGTAGCTGCAGCGGCGATGCTTCGGGCCAATGAGCCGCGGCCAGCCGCCGTCTTTGCGCCGCGTGCCGCGCTCCAGGCGATTCTCTCTCGCGTCGCGAAACCGCGAATTCTCAACGACCCTAATTTCGGCGACTACCTCATCTACGGCCACGTCCCGGTGTTCGTGGACGCCCGCGCGGACATGTACGGAGAGAAGTTCCTCAAGCGGACGTTCGATGCGTTGTCTCTTGCCCCCGACGACGGTGTGCAAGCCTTATTGACCCAATACCACATCAACGCGATTCTGCTTTGGCCGGGTGAGCCGATAGTCCGGGCTCTGGACCGACTGCCCGGCTGGCGGTGCGTCTATCGCGACAAAATGGCCGTGGCCTACGTCCTCCGGGCGGGCCAAGCGTCATGAGCTGCGCGGGTGAGGCTGTTCCCCGGTCCGAGTCGAGCGCCATCGTGCGCCGGCTGGGCCTGTCCTGGCCGATGCTGCTCGGTGCTGCGGCATTTGTATTGGCTCTGGCAGGGGGTGCGGTCCGATTCGATCCGGACGCCTACTGGCAGATCGCGACGGGACGCTGGATTCTGGCGCATGGCTACGTACCGACGCACGACCTCTATTCGTTCACCCTGCCGGGTGCCCCGTGGATCGTACAGGAGTGGGGCGCAGAACTGCTGATGAACGTAGTGTATGGACTCGGCGGATGGCAGGGTCTGGGACTTCTTTGTGCGGCGCTATTCGGCCTGACGATCGGGTACCTTGCGCGTTTTCTGCTCGCCCGCATGGAGCCGCTGCATGCGCTGCTGTTGACCGTATTGGCTGCATGCATGATGTTCAGCTACATCATAGTCCGGCCATACGAGATCGTCTGGCCTTTGACAGCTCTTTGGGTCGGGGGACTCATCGAGAGCCGTGAGCGCAGGGGCGCTCCGCCCTGGTGGCTACTTGGGGTGATGCTGATTTGGGCGAACCTGCACGGCAGCTTCATTCTCGGGCTCGGCGTCGCGACAGTGATCGCGGTCGAAGCGATCGTTGACGCAAATGGAAACCGGATGGACGCCGGCAGGAAGTGGGGCGCATTCATTGCGGCGGCGTTCGGCTGCGCGATGCTCAATCCACAGGGGTATCGGTTGCTGCTGTTCCCCTTCCACCTCCTCGGACTGCATGTGCTGAGTGAACTGACGGAGTGGCAACAGCCGAGTTTCCAAGGTCTACCCGTCTTTGGGCTATGGCTCCTCAGCCTGCTCGCGCTTGCCTTTTCCGGCCGAGTCCGGTTGCCATTGCTTCGTTCAATGACGCTGCTCGCTTTGATTTACATGGCCTTGCAGCATGTCCGTAACGTATCCCTGCTGGGATTCATCGCACCCTTGCTCATCGCGAGCCCGCTGGCAGATCAGTGGAAGAAGATGCCGGCACGCAGAAGAAACGCTGAGGCGCTCGATAGGGGATTCCGTGCGCTTGCCCGTCCGGGAAAGATCGCGGCGCTTTGCGCGACACTCGTCATTGCGGGAGCGCTCGGGTTTGCAGTTGTTGCCGTGAGAAAGTCGGACCCGCCGGGTAAGTTCACGCCTCGCGCGGCGCTCGACGTGCTGCTTGCGGACCGTCCGGATGCCAGAATCTTCAATGATTACAACTTCGGAGGCTATCTCATATTCCGCGGGGTTCCAGTCTTCGTGGATGGTCGCGCCGATATGTACGGTGACAGGTTTCTCGAGCCGTATTTCGCTGCCCTGCGCCTTTCCGCTAGGGGAAACATAGGCGCATTGCTCAAAAAGTATCGCATCAATGCGATCCTGATGAGCCCCCAATGGCCCGTGGTGAGACTGCTCGATCGAATGCCGCACTGGAAGCGGGTCTATGCGGACAAAGTGGCGGTCGTTTATCTTCGCAGCGGCGCACCCTCATGAGAGCGACCCGGATTGCAAGGGCTCAATACCCGTCAGGATGAGGGAATAGCCACGGAGTCGGGGTCATCGTGGAAAGAGAGCGAATTCCATCACTTGATGGTGCCAGGGCGATATCGATTTCCCTGGTTATCGCATCCCACGCGATGTGGAAGGGAGCTGCGCCGCACATTCTGGGGTTCGATTACGGGAACCTCGGTGTCCGAATCTTCTTCGTCATCTCGGGTTTCATCATCACCCGACTTCTGATCCAGGAGCGCGAGCGCATCGGGAGGATTAGTATCGCACAGTTCTATTTGCGTCGGGCGTTTCGCATCTTGCCGGCTGCATATGTCTGTATCGCCGTGATGGCGGGTCTGCTTGCCATTACGACACAATTGAGATGGAGGTGGGTTGTGCCGGCAGTTTTCTATTATGCGGATTATCAACATCGGCATTACGCCGTGCTCGGACAATTCTGGTCATTGTCTGTCGAGGAACAGTTTTATCTGATCTGGCCGACAATACTCGTGTTTCTTGGCGTGCCAAAGGCGCGATACGCATGCGGCGCGCTCCTCGTCGCGGCGCCCCTATTCCGGATGTTGTCCGTGGCTGGCATATGGCCGACCCCTTCTGGGTCCGCTTTCGAATGTGTGTGCGACGCGTTGGCGACCGGGTGCCTTCTCGCGTTGCTTCGGGACGTCCTCTGGTCAAGTGCGGGCTATCGGAGGATCGTGCAATGCCCGATGGCGTGGGTGGTTGCGGCGCTCGGAGTCGGCCTTTCCTGTAAAGGCTTGCCCGTCTTCGTCCGATGGGTGGTCGGAATCCCTCTGCTGAATGTCGGTATCGCGGTGCTCCTCGATCGCTATATGCGGATGTCCCATCATACGTTCATGGGCCGCTTCCTGAACCTTACTCCCATCATTTGGATCGGAACGATTAGCTATTCGGTTTACCTGTGGCAGCAGCCCTGGATGCTCAGTGCGCTGCCGGTGGGCGTGAGAATTTCCTGCACGATGCTCTGTGCATTGGCTTCATTTTATTTGCTGGAGCGGCGGATGATGTGGTTGCGCGGGCGGATCATCGAGAGGCTCGTATCCAGATGTGACCCGGGAACGGTGGTCTCGACGGAGCGTGCGGGATAGCTATCTCAAGAGCGTATTTCGCATCGTTCCGCGGTGGAAGTGGGGGCGGTTTCTGCCGAAGTCGAGTGTGCGAGCCTCGTTTGCAAATGACCGCTCAAGGGTCGGCGTCGTGCTCTTGTCGATTATTGATGGGTGTCTCGGAGTACCGTATTGATCTCATACATGGGCAGAGGAGCACTGCAGTTGCCGCGTCTTCGGTAAAGACATAGACCGTTGCGGCAGTCTGTGGGCTTGAAGCCGCGCAACGAGTGGAGCCCGGATTGCTTTGCCAGGATGAAGTTGTAGGAGTGTCGCTGTGCGCGCAGGACTCGTTTGTTGGAGATGATCAGAATCGGAATATCCTTGTGGAGAAGTGTGTAGCCGCCGGTGTTGTACCAAGACATCCGGTACAGGGCGAGACCGCATGCACCGTGGTCTCTGCTGAGGTGATTGAGCGCGGCGATTCCCAGCGTGTCTTTCCGGCGGTATGGAAAATACGGGGCTAGGCGGTAGGATAACAGTGCGAAGAATGCGAGCGCAGATGCGATGAGGGTGCCTCTGGCGGATGAGGTGCTTGGAAGGCTGCCCTTGAGAAGAATGATGACCTCTGCGAACCCAATGGCTGCGAGGGTCGCGACAATCGGCATCACGGGGTAGATGAACCGCACTTCCTTGTGGCGGATGACCGAGTGCGATACAAGAATGATCAGGGCGATCCAGCCGAGTAAAGGACTCTTTCGAACCCCAAACAAGGCGAGGGCGAACAGAGGGAACATCTGTTCGGCGAGGACGAGCAGATACCAATACCAGGGTTGAGTGCCATAGGCTGCACTTTGATCTTGAACGGCATTTATCCAAAAGTTCTTGAGGAATGATTGAAAAGGGTACGACCACGTGAAGGCGTCTACAATTCCGAAGGTGATCACGGGTAGCAGGACGCCTGCAGTCAAAGGTAAAGTTCGCTGTCGCCATTTGGGGTGGCAGAAATAGAGCAGTGCGAAACCGACGGCGGGTGCAAGCTGAAGCCGCAGGGATACGGCCAGTCCGCAGAGGAGGCCGGCCAGAAATAATCGTTTGTGCTCTGGCAGTCGGTCTCCGTATATTCCAAAGTAAAGACCGGGCAGCAGGAGGTGGGTGGAGACGACTTCCGTCAGGGCAGAGGGTGCGAAAATCACGAGGTCGTACCAGATTGCGCACAAGCCGGCCGCGATGATTGCGGCCTCTATGCCGCTCGTGCGTTTTGCCCAGGCGTAGCCGAACCAGATTGTGACCAGCGACAGTAGGGACAGGACAGCGCGAATGCCCCACAAATAACCACTCGATCCTGGTGCGAGCCATGCCGTTGCCTTCATGATGGCGGCGAGGAAGGCTGGAAACACCCAATTGCGGATTCCTTCGCGCCATTCCCATGTGATCACTCCGTAGCCGTATGCCAGGCGATGCGCGGGCTCCAGCGTTTGAAATATCGCGTCAGGGTGAATGAGGTTCGGGAAATGTGCCGCGTACAGGCGCAGCAAAAATCCGACAGAAAGGAAGCCCGCCAGCACGCTCTGGGTGGTGGATGGTTTCCATCGCGAGAGATCCCAAGACATAGGGGTTCCTCTGCTGCGCGAAGAGGGCGGGCGCTGCGGAGAATCGCGTGTTCTTGACGCACCTCGACTGCTCGTGGTGCCGATTCTCTCAGGAAGCCAAGGGATCTGTCATGATCGCCGCTCCGAGGTCGATTGCCGGTGTGATCTGCTTCGGTGTGAGGTGGACTGGGCGCACATGGATGGCATCGCGGTTCGGTGCCGTCCCGTGGACTATTCAGCCTCGGCCCGCTCCGCCAGGACCCGCTCGATGCGCCGGTCCGGGATGAGCCACAGGAGCGCCACCAGGGCGTAGAGGCCGAGGGACACCCAGTGGGCGTGGGCCGCCAGCAGGATGGCGGTGAGGTAGAGGAGGGGCGAGAGCTTGCCCTTCCAGTCGGTGCCGATGGCCTGGCGCAGGAGGGAGTCTTCTCCCTGGGTGGCGATGATGCGCTGCTGCAGGATCCACCAGGCGATGGCCGCCATGAGCAACACCACCCCATAGAATGCGGTGGGGACGGGGGCGAAGTGATTCTCACCCATCCATCCCGTGGTGAATGGAATCAGTGACAGCCAGAAGAGCAGGTGCAGATTGGCCCACATCATGCCGCCGCTCACGCACCGAACGACGTGCAGCAGGTGGTGGTGATTGTTCCAGTAGATGCCGAGGTAGATGAAGCTCAGCACGTAGGTGAGCAGCACGGGCACCACGGGTATGAGGGCCTGGAGAGTCGTCTCACGCGGAATCCTGAGGTCGAGCACCATGATGGTGATGAGGATGGCGATCACGCCATCGCTGAAGGCTTCCATCCGGTCGGTACCCATGAATGCCCCCCCATGCCCAGGTGCTGATGGTCGGCGATTGTATGTCCGGGTGGCACTCTTTACACTTCCGCCATGATCACAGCAGCAGAAGCGCTTCAGCGCCTGAAAGACGGCAATCGCCGCTTCGTAGAGCGGGTCCGCAACCACGAGGCCGCTCTCGGGGCCTCACCGCGCATCGCCCTCACCCAGGAGCAGAAGCCCATCGCCATCGTGCTGGGCTGCTCGGATGCCCGGGTGCCCGCGGAGCTCGTCTTCGACCAGGGCCTCGGGGACCTCTTCGTGATCCGCGTGGCGGGCAATATCGTCGCGCCCTCGCTCGTCGGTAGCGTGGAATTCGCCGCCGCGCAGTTCGGCACCCGGCTGGTGGTGGTGCTGGGGCATACCCGGTGCGGCGCCATCCAGGTCACCCTCGAGGAGCTGCGGCGGCCGGCGGAGAATCAATCCCCGAACATCCGCTCCATCGTCGATCGGGTGCGCCCTTCGGTGGAAGTGCTCCTCAAGACCGAGCTGCGACACGATGAGGAAGCCCTCGCCCGGCATGCCGTGCGCGCCAATGTCGGGGTCTCGGTAAGCCACCTGCGCCACGGCTCGGAAGTGCTCGAGCGCCTCATCCGTGAGGAAGGGCTGACGGTCGTGGGCGCGGAGTACTCGCTGGAGACCGGGGAAGTCGAGTTCTTTGACGGGGTGGCGGAGAGCTGACACAAGCCACCGGCGCCTGGGCCGCTCAATTCGGCGTATCTCCCGCACTGCGTCGTAGATGGCAGTTGCACAATGCTCCGGTGTGATCGTGCGGGGCTCCGGGCAATGTCTTATGGTGTTTTTGAATGATGGTGCAGTTCGGACGGGGATTGCAGCTAAAGGCCGCTCGCGCGTGTTGCTGTTCGGTCACCGCTGTTAGACTATCGCCTTGATGGCGCCAAAGAGGCCTAGCGCAATCATAAGGCCGATGAGCCAGCGATATTGAGAATCCATTTTTTCTCCGAGATGCGTAATTTTTTTGTCCATCATGTCGCGCAGACTTGAAATCTCGCCCCGGACGCTCTTGAACTCCTCGTCCATTTTGCTGCGCAAGCCGCCCATCTCGCTTCGGACGTTCTTGAACTCCTCGTCCATCTTGTCGCGCAGGCCCACGATCTCGACGCGCACCTGACGGAGATCCAACTTGATATCCGCCACATCCGTGCGGATGTGGGCTACATCGGATTCCAGTCTCGTCACGCGATTGTCGAGGGAGTCGTCTGTCATTTTCAGTACAGCCGCCGCGGCCGTCTCCGAACGTTGAGTCAGGGTGCCGCCTGATCCGGTGACAGCATCTCAACACAAACCTGGGGCTGTGAAAACACCCAGGTCGAAATCACAGCGGGTCGATTTACGCTGAGAGAGACGGTTGAAACGCCTGTTGGTGAAACGTCACTCTGACGTCCGTTACACCGTGTGGTAGCGACGTCCTGTTTGGTGGTGGGGTGGGGCGAGAAGGGCCGAGGAGGGCTGGGCGAAGGAGTCCGGGCGCGCCCGGCTCAAGTCATCCCGCCGTTCACCGAGAGGATCTGGGAGGTGACGTAGGAGGCCTCTTCGGAGGCGAGGAACGCCACCACGTTCGCGACTTCCTCCGGGGTGCCGGCGCGGGCCATGGGCACGAGGCGCTTGATGTCGGCCTCATCGAAGCGCGCCTCGCTCATGGGCGTCGCGATGACCCCGGGCGCGACCGCGTTGACGGTGACCCCGCGGGTGGCTAGCTCGAGCGCCAGCGCCTTGGTGGCCGAGTTGAGCGCGCCCTTGGCGGCGGCGTAGTTCGTCTGGCCCTTGTTGCCGATCAGGGCGGAGACGGAGGAGATGTTGATGATGCGGCCCCACCGGGTGCGGATCATGGGCATGAGCAGCGGCTGCGTGACGTTGAAGAACCCGTTGACGGAGACGTCGATGACCCGGTGCCACTGATCGGGACGCATGCCCGGCAGCACCGCATCGTCATGGATGCCGGCATTGTTGACCAGGATCTGGATGGGCCCGGGGAGCGCCGAGACCGCTACCCGCGTCCCCTCGGCGTCGGTCACGTCGAAGTGCACCGCCGAGGCGCTGCCGCCCTCGGCATTGATGTCCTCAGCGAGGGAGTCCGCGGCGGCGATGCCGTGGCGCGCGTGGATGTAGACATGGTGACCCTGCTTCGCGAGACTCCGGCAGATCGCCGCGCCGATGCCACCGCTCCCTCCCGTCACCAGGGCCCGTTTGGGTTGACTCATGGACGCGCTCCTTGGGGTCGCGATGGGCACAGCGGACCGAACACCACGCCGGCGCGCCCGCTCAGGAGCTCCCGGCCGCCGCTCGCCAGCTCGAATTCGTAGAGGGCGCTGCCCTCATCGCCCGCGAGGCGCTGCGCGGTGACGAGCAGAGTCTCGCGCAGGTCATCGAGTCTGGAGACCTTGAGCACCAGGTTGCGCACGCTGGTGAGATAGCCCACCAGCGCCTCGGTGCCGGTGAGGGCGGCGACGATCGCGCCGTGGACGGCCATGGCCTGGCCCGCATACTCGACGCCGCAGGCGGCGCCGAGCCGTCCGTGCGCCCGTAACGGATTGTCCGGCAGAAGATGGCTGGACGCCCGGCAGCGGATCCGTGTCAGATCCCAGGCGATCACCTCATCGAGCAGGCACATCCGCCCCCGGTGCGGGATGTGGCTCTCGATCCAGCCGAGGTCGAGCGGCTTGCCCACGGGCAGGGGGCCGAAGGTGCGTGCTAGGGACACCCCGACACCTCCACCTGGATGCGCCGCTCGAGATAGTCGAGCGTGGCGGTGCCGTTGCCGCCCCGGGCCAGAAGTTTCAACAGGGGGAGGCTGCGCGCGGCGGGAATGGCGGCGCGCAGCGCCTCGAGGGGGGGCTGTGGCATCCGATCGGCCTCGGCGTCGGTCAGCGTGACCGTGATCCGGGGGCGGGGGGAAGGGTGCGGATCCACGAGCAGCGCCACCCCGAACGCATCGGGCAGCGGGCGCTTCTCGCGCAGCGGCTCGGGATAGCCGGTCTCATAGGCGACGAGCAGCGCCGGCTCACCGTCCACGGCCGCAAGCGTCATGGCCTCGATGAGTCCCGCCCCGAAACTGCCATCGAAGGCGCACAGCGCGGTCGAGCTCGCGGTAGCCTTCATGGCGATGCCCCAGTACCCGGCCGCGGCGTTGTGCACGGAGTTATGGAACCGTGTCGGGGAGAGCTGGCGATCCTCGGAGGCCAGCGTGGCGCAGATCTCGTGACAGATGGCGCCATCGCCCCCGGAGGAGGCAAACACCGTCGCGAGTGTCCTGGCATCGGCTCCGGCGTCATTGACGGCCTGTTGGGCAACGGCGAGTGCGAGTCGCACTGTCGCGCCCGTACGGCGCCGCTCAGCGGCGGGCAGGGCCTCCACCGGGGGCAGCACCGTCGGAGCCGGGCAGTAGGGTCGTTCGCCCGAGAGCACGCCCCGGGCGCCTCGCCAGTCGGGCAGTCCGGGTCCGATGAGGCCGATGCCGCCGATGTGCGCGCTCAATGCGATGCTCGTCATGGCATGCCCTCAGTCGGCGCGCTGCAGCACCAGGCTGCAGTTCGAGCCGCCGAACCCGAAGGAGTTGCTGAGCACGCGTGCAAGCGGCCGCCGGCGATTCTCGCGCAGGTACTCGAAGCCCACCGTGGGGTCGGTCTCGGTGGTGTTGACGCCGCCCGGGGCGAAGCCGTGCCGCAGGGCGAGCGCGCACAGGACGGCCTCCAGGGCGCCGGCGGCGCCGAGCGTGTGGCCCGTGGCGCCCTTGGTCGAGCTGCCCGCGATCCCCGGCCCGAACACCGCCGAGACCGCGCGGCTCTCGGCGCTGTCATTGCTCGGCGTGCCGGTCCCGTGCAGGTTGACGTAGTCGATGTCCTGAGGAGCCAGGGCGGCGGTCCCGAGCGCTTGGCGCATCGCCGCCTGGGCGCCCAGGCCCTCGGGGTGGGGCGAGGACATGTGATAGGCATCGCTCGACTCGCCGATGCCCGTGAGCAGGATCGTCCCCGGCGCCCCCGAGGGCCGCTCGAGCAGTGCGAACGCCGCCGCTTCGCCGATCGAGATGCCATCGCGCGCCGCATCGAAGGGCCGGCAGGGGTTGCGGGACACGAGCTGCAGGGAGTGGAAGCCATAGAGGGTCGTGAGACACAGGGAGTCGACTCCGCCCACCACGGCGGCATCGATCAGACCCGCCTCGATCATGCGGCGCGCCGACGCGAACGCCTTGGCGCTCGAGGAGCAGGCGGTGCAGATGACCGCCGAGGGTCCCTCGATCCCGAGCACGCGCTGCGTGAAGGTTGCGAGGGAGTACGGGTTGTGCGTGGCCGCGTAATCGAACCGGGCGGGCAGCGCTCCCGTGGCATCGCGCCGCCGGTAGGCGATCTCCGTCTCGAGCATGCCCGAGGTGCTGGTGCCGAGATAGAGTCCGACCCGGCGCGGTCCGAGGCGCTCGGCGCAGGCGGATACCGCCTCGATGAAGCCGTCCTGCGAGAGGCCGAGCAGCGCCAGTCGGTTGTTGCGCGAGTCGAAGCGCGCGAGCCCGGGCGGCAGGCTCACCCCGTCCACACCCGGCACCTCGCCGATGTGCGTCTCGAGCCGCACGGTCTCGAAGGCGCAGGGCGTGAGCCCGCTGCGCCCCACGAGCAGCGAGTGCAGCGTCTCGGTGAGACCGCGCCCGATGCAGCTGGTGGCGGTGAAATGAGTGAGCGCGAGCGGCGTCATGGGAGGGCGGCGCTCAGCGTCACCGGCGCAAGACCCGCCTCCAACACTGCATCGAGCAGTCGCGGCAGCACCTCGAGAATCACCGGCACGCCGCGCGAGGTGCGCGCCGCATGGCCATCGTGCAGCAGCAGGATGTCGCCGGCGCCCAAGTCCCGGGCGAGCCTGCCGTACACCGCCTCGACGCTCGGATTGACGGTATCGAATCCGCGCCGCGTCCAGCTCGCGAGCGTGAGGCCGAGACGCTGCAGCACCGGATCGAGGAAGGGGTTGCGCAGTCCCGCCGGGGCGCGGAAGAACCTCGGGCGCCGGCCCGTGGCCGCCCCGATCGATTCCTGCGCCCGCTCGATCTCGCTCGCGAGGCCGCGGGGTCCGAGGAGTGAGAAATGATTCATGTGATGCTGGCTGTGGTTCTCGACCGCGTGCCCGCGCTCGATGAGCGCACGCGTGAGATCCGGATGGCGCCCGACGCGCTCGCCGATGCAGAAGAAGGTGGCCGGTGCCCGGTATTCGTCGAGCCGCTCGAGCACTCGCGGGGTGACCTCGGGATCTGGACCGTCATCGATGGTGAGCGCCACGCCGGCGCCTGTGCCCGGCAGCCGCGTCCAGTTCGGTCCGAGCAGGCGGCTGCGGGGCGAGAGGCCGGCGGCCGCGAGCAGCGCGTGGTCCGCAGCCACGGCCCCGAGCGCCCAGGGCCAGGCCGCGGGCTGGGCGAGCACGGCCGCGAGGGCCCCGCCGTGCACGCCCAGGGAGGCGAGCACGAGCGGCGAGGGGCGCCAGGCGGGGATGGCGGGACGGGTCGTCATGCGCAAATTGTCCCAAAACCGGCCGAGGTGCGACAGGCTCACGCGGCATCGGCCCGTCGGGGAGCAGCGCCCTCCGGCGGCGGCTCGCGCGCCAGGATCGCGGCAAAGACCAGGGCGAGCAGCGCCCCCGGGGCGACGGTGCGGCCGAGGTCCGCGAGCACCGGCACGGAGGAGAAGGCGAGCACCCCGAACCCGAGCACCGTGGCGGCGTTGGCGATGAGGAGCGAGGCGAGGGTGAGCGAGGGCCGCTCGGAGGGGCGGTCGAAGAACAGGGCGTAGTTCGACCCCACGGCCACGATCAGCAGCATGCCGATGACGTGCAGCAGGGTGAGCCGCACCCCGAGCGCGGTGAGACCGGCCGCCACTGCGAGCACGGCGAGAAGCAGCGGGAGCACCACACGGACCACGCGCAGCGGGGAGCGGAGCGAGGCGAGCAGCAGCACCCCGATGGCGGCGAGTCCCCCGAGAGACAGCCGCACCGCCTCGCGCAGGTAGGTCGAGTAGAGCGCATCCGCTTCGCCCTTGAGGTCAAACACGGTGACCCGGGCGGGAGCGGCCACCGAGAGCGCGGCGCGAACCCGGGCGATGTCGATCCCGAACGCGTGCGTTGCGGAGGTCGGCGCATCGAGCGGCAGCAGCGCACGCCATTGCGCCCCTTCTTGCGTCAGCAGCGCATCCACCACGGCAGCGAACGAGGTGCCCTCGAGATCTTTGCGCGTGAGGAGCGGCGCCGTGCGCGCGGCCTCGAGCTCCGTGAGGAAGGGCGTGAGCTTGGAGGCATCGAGCGGCAGACCGGCGAGCGCCCTCGTGAGCCGACGATGCAACACATCGGCAGGCGGCAGGCTCCCCTGGCGCTCGCGCTGCAGGGCCCGGCTGGGCAGATACTGCGCGGGACTCTCGTATCCGGAGAGGACATGCTGGTGAATGAGGCCCTCGAGCTCCTGTCCCGCCTCCTCGGCGCCGCGCAAGGCGGCCTGCCGGTCCGGCGCGGATACGACGACGAGGTAGCGCACATCGGGCGCCCTGAGATCCGCGCGCAGCGTCGCATCGAGGCGCTGGGCGGGCAGCGGGATGGGGCTGAGCGCCTCGAGCTGGCGGCTCCAGAGATGACCGCGATGCGTATAGAGGGTCGCCACGGACGCCACCGCGATGAGCGCGAGGGCGGCCCGCCCGAGCGGGGCCCACCGCAGCGCGCGTAGCGCACCGTGCCCCAGGGGAGTGAGGTCGCGGATCACGAAGCGCGTGGGCAGCAGGCGGGGCAGCACGAAGCGCGTCACGAGGCCCGCCGCCAACACCCCCGCGAGCGAGTAGAGACCGAGTTGGGCGAGCCCGGGGAAGCTCGAGGGCAGGAGGGAGGCGAAGCCGAACACCGAGGTCAGCATCCCGAGCCGCACGGTCGGCCATACGGTGCGCCGCCAGCGCGCATCCGCCTCTTGCCGGCCGTCCCCGTGCGACTGCACGAAAAGATAGATGGAGTAATCGACCGCCTCCCCGATCAGCGTGACTCCGAAGCCGAGGGTCACCCCTTGCACGACCCCGAAGTGCAACGCCACGGCTGCAACGCCCGCCAGCGCCCCGGAGGCCACCGGCACGAGGCCGAGCGCGAGCGCCGGGAGTGAGCGGTACACGATGAACAGCAAGCAGAAGATGAGTGCGCCGCTCACGAGCGACAGGCGCATGACCGAGCGGACGATGTTCCGGCGCGCCGCCACCGCGAACACCCCGGGCCCGGTGAGCTCGAGCCTCGCGTGGGTCTGCAGTTGCGCCTCGCAAGCACGGAAGGCGCGATGGATCGCCTCGATCGCCCGCTCCTGAGCGTCCGTGTCGGATCCCGCGGCGCGGGTGCGCGCGAGCAGCAGCGCAAGGTGGCCTTTGGGGGAGACCCACACGCCGTGCTCCGTGCGCGGGGGCCGGTTGTGGCTCATGTCTCCCAGCAGGGTCGTCATCTCGCCCGTCGGATCGCTTGGCAGCAGGGATTGGGCGAGCAGGCCCACGGGCGAGGCGAGCAGGTCCAGGGTGTTGCCGATCGCCGTGTGCAGGCCCGCGACCGTGAAGTGCTGAGGGGTGACCGAGGCGCTGAGGAGGTAGCGGTGAGCGAAGAGAAACGCCTCGTCGCGGCGCGCCGTGGCGGCTGCGCCGTTTTCCACCGACATGAAGTCGGGGTCTGCGTGCAGTCGGTCCCGTAGCGCACGCGACAGGCGTGCGCGGTTATCCGCGCTCGAGCCGCCGATGGCCACGATGATCATCCTCGATGCCACCCCGTGGCGCAGTTGCTCGACCAGCAGCCGTTGTGATGCGGTGGGGGCGCGGGGCAGGAAGGCCGAGAGATCCGCGGAGTAGCGGGCGCGGACGACGATGAGCGCAGCCAGTGCGGCGAGCCCCGCCCACACCCACACCGCGGCCGTCGCGCGTTTCATCGGGGGATCGGAGGACCCAGGGTCATCCGCGAGTGATCGCCGTTGGTCTGAAAGATCCGGACCGTACGGATGTCATCGCGCGCACCCTGGATGAGGATGAGCTGAATGCGGCTGCGGCGTGGGTCGAGCGGCCGCAGCGTCAGCGTCCATTGCGCCAGGCTCCCCGCAAACCTCACCTCGAACAGCCGCTCGAGCGCCGCGCGATTTCCTGACAGCGTGTCGGCGATGGCCTCCACATAGGGAGCGACTTGAGGGTAGTCATTGAGGTCGAGCTGGTAGGTGCGGTCGCCGCGTTTCACGGTGAGCTCACCGTGATCGAGGATCAGCGAGCTCGGACGGGGCTCGAGCGTGCGCTTCTCGAGGTGATCCGGGGCGTCGTAGATCATGAGGCCGGAGCTGACCAGGGGCCGCGTCAGCACGGCGAGCGTATCGCGCTCGACGAATGTGACTTCGCCGTGCCTGCGCTGTGCAAGGAGCCTCATGAGACGGTCGAGGGGCGTGCCCGGCGGTGAGGCCGCGGCGGCCCCCTGCCACAGCACCCACGCGGCAAGCAGGCACAGAGCGGGGACGCGACCGAGGAGTGGATTTCCCCGGGCGCTCCGAGGCGGGAGCCGAGGCGCGAGCCTGCCGGGACGTCCTTGCGGCGTCCCGGGGAACTCCACTCGAGGGAGCGGGCCTGCGCTGTGGGTGCGACGCGGGTGATCGGGGTTATCCATGCGCCCAGAAATCGAAGAAGTTGAACCAGTTGTCCGGGTGCTCGCGGCAGTAGTGCTCGAGGCGAGCGGCATAGCGGACGATGGCCGCACGGATGGCCGCCTCGCGCTCGGGGCGCCGCACGCTCGTGAAGTCGGCGAGGGGCTCGAACACGACCCGGTAGCGGTTGCCTCCGAGATACAGTCCGAGCATGAGGAATGCCGGGCGGCGCAGGAGCGCGGCGATCCGCCAGGGACCGGTCGGAAAGCGCGCGGCGCCCCCGAGGAACGGCACGGTCTCGGTGGGCTCCTCTCCCGGGGTGCGATCGGCCAACATGCCGACGAAGGCGCCCTCGGCGAGGAGGTCCTGCACCTTGAGCATGGCGAGCGGATTGTCGCTGAGCGTCACGATGTCGGCGGCGGCGGCGGGGTTGATCGCCGTGAGCGCGGCGTTGATTTTGCGAGCGTTGTGCTCGTACATCATCATCACGATGCGCGTGACCGGGCGGCGCCAGCCGATGGCGCGCGTCGCCTCGAAACTCCCGAGGTGCGCGCCTAGGAGGAAGGCGCCGCCCCCGGCGCGCAGCAGCTCGTGCATGTCCTGCTCGCCCACCACCTCGAAGTCGAACAGCTCGAAGCGTCCGTTGAGCAGATAGACCCGGTCGTGGATGGAGGTGGCGAAGCTCATCACCTGGCGGAAGCGCTCCGAGGCTCGGGGCCGGCGACCCAACACCCGGCGCAGGTACTGGAGCGAGGCGCGCCTCGCCCGCGGAGCGAACAGGAAGAAATACGTGGCGATGCCGTAGAGCACGATGCGCCCCGCGCGCCGTCCCGTACGCTCCGAGAAGAGGGCCATCAGGCGCAGCAGCAGCAGGCTCCCGCGCTCGCGGCGCTGCGACCAGCCCGTGTCGGACTGCCGGGCGGCCGTGTCAGTCACCGTCGAGCTCCGTCAGCGTTCCGGTGGCCACGGGCCGGCCCGTGTCGGTGATGGTGAACCGCAGGGCGCCCGAAGGCGCGCGCTCGTACTCCAGCAGGAGCGTGGGGTGCTGCGAGACCGCCCCGAGGAACTTGACAGAACCGATCCGCCAGCGCCCGTGGGCGCCCGAGGCGGCCTCGATGGCATGGAGCGCCTCATCGAGCAGCACCACCCCGGGCAGGATGGGCTCGCCCGGAAAGTGCCCCTCGAGGGAGGGATGCGGCGAGGGCAGAGGGAGGGGGAGCTTCATGCGCGGCGCCGGTGAGGGCCGGTGAGCAGCGCCTGCAGCGCCTCTCGGGGAAGCTTCCCCGTGCTGTTGCGCGGTAGCCGCTCGAGCTTCAGGAGCGGCCGCGGCAGGAACACCGGGTCGATGCGCAGGCGCAGCTCCTCGAGGATGCGTGCGGCATCGAGTGTTGGAGCCACCACGGCCGCCGCGACGCGCGTGATCCCGAGATCGTCCGCAGTGGATTCCCCAGGGAAGAAGAACGCTGCATCGAGCACGCCCTCGATGCTGTTGATCTGGTGGGTGAGATAGGCGAGCGAGCTGCGCTTGCCGGCGATGTTGACCAGGTCCGCGAGCCGGCCCTGCAGCCGGAAGTGCTCGGCATCGGTGGGCTCGACCTCATCGCAGAGCGCGGTCGGCTGCTCGAGATGTCCGCCGCGCACCCAGGCGCGGCCGTCCTCGAGGGCAAGCCTCACGTGGGGCCAGAGCCGCCAGTCGAGCTCCCCGGCGGTGCGTCGGGTCGCGAGCTGCCCGGTCTCGGTGGAGCCGTAGATCTCCCGCAGCTGAGCCTGGAATCGCGCCTCCGCCTCGCGCGCGAGCTCCTGTGTGAGCGGCGCGGTCGCCGAGACGATGAGGTCTGCCCGCGGGATCTGTGTCTGTGAGGCGAGGAGCGCGCGCAGGTGAATGGGCGTCGTCACCAGTGCCCGCGGCCGCGGGATCGACTCGAGCAGCGCGCAGATGTCGGCGGGGTAGAATGGGTGTTCCGCGCAGAGCCTGCCGCCACTCAACAGGGGCAGCAGCACGCTCGACTCGAACCCATACATGTGTTGCGGCGGAACGGTTGCGAGCACCGCGTGAGCGCGCTCGAGGCCGAGTCGCTCGGCCCCATCGAGCACGCACCGCACGAGCCGTCCCCAGGTCTTGCGATGCGGCACCGGGGCGCCGGTCGAGCCCGAGGTGAATACATATGCCACCACCGAGTCGGCGGCGATCTCGGGCACCCGCCAAGGGTGGGACGAGCTCTCCGGCCCCGCGGCCGAGTCCGGGTAGCGCATCCGCGGCAGATCGATGTCGCAGTCGTGCGCGTCGGTGAGGCAGAAGACATCCGGGGCGAAGGCCGCAAGGTGGCGCACCACCTCCGGGGTATGGGTCGGGGGCAGCAGGCTCACCTTGCCCGCGCGCACGCTGGCGGCGAAGCCCACCAGGAATCGGTAGCGATCCGCGCAGACGTTGATGACGTGTCCGCCGGGTGGGAGGGCGGCAGCGAGCCGCTCGACGTCGGCGAGGAACTGCGCCGCCGGGATCGCCACGCCGGCTCGGTACGCCACCACCGCCTCGGGCACGGGGTGCGAGAACAGCGGCAACTTGACCAGAGGCTATTTCGTCCTATGGGCGGCGATGTACTCGGCGAGGTGGCGCAGCGAGCGGAAGGTCTGCGCGTTCTCGGCATCGTCGGCGCGCAGCTGCACGCCGTATTGCTTGGAGACCACGAGGGCGATCTCCAGGATATCGATCGAATCGAGGCCGAGGCCCTCCCCGTAGAGGCGCGCGTCCGGATCGATCTGGCTGGCCGGCAGCTCGAGGTTGAGGGCCCCGACGATGAGCTCGGCCAGCTCGAGGACCAGGCGGGCCTCGGGCTCGATCGGGTGCACGGTGGAGGCGAGTTCGGACATCGACATTGAGAAATCTTATCGTTTTAGGACCCTGCGGGCGCAAATTATATGCCGAGGCCGGAAGCGGCAAGCGTGACCTGCGACCGCTTCAGCGTCCGTTCAGGTGGCGCGCCCGACGGCGGGCCGCGAGCAGCGGCAGGCGCGCCAGGAAGCCGAAGAACAGGCGCACATGCATCGAGACGAGCAACAGGTTGTCCCGTCCGTAGCGAAAATGCGACACTCCGCCCTGGGCGGTGCTGAAGTAGCGGATGGGGGCCGGCAGGTTCACCGCCGGTATCCCGTCCCAGCAGAGGCGCACCACCGCCTCCACGTCGAAATCGAAGCGCCGCATCGCCCGGCGGGCGAGCATCTCGCGCGCCACGGGGGCGATGGGATAGACCCTGAAGCCGCAGAGCGAGTCGTGGATGCCCGCCCAGAGGGTCTCGAGATTGGCCCACCAGTTGGAGATGCGCCGCCCCTTGACGCGCACCGCCGGAGCGCTCGAGTCGAAGACCGGATCGCCGAGGATCATGGCCTCGGGGTGCGAGAGCGAGGCCTGCATGAAGGCCGGGATGCGCTCGGCGGGGTGCTGACCGTCGGAGTCGAGGGTGAGCGCGTGCGTGTAGCCGCGCCGCAGCGCCTCGGTGAAACCCTCGAGGAGCGCCGCGCCCTTGCCGCCATTTTTCGGGCGCACGATCACGGTCAGTCCGGGATCCTCCGCGGCCAGGGCCTGCAACGCCTCGCCCGTGCCGTCCGTGCTGCCGTCCACCACGACCCAGACCGGCGTCCACTGCGCACGCGCGGCGCGCACGGTCTCGAAGACCTTCTCGCCAGGGTTGTAGCTGGGAATCAGCACCAGGTGGGTGCTCGAGGGGGCGCTCAAGGGCGGTCCTTGCGCTCGGGCGGCGGGATCTTGCCCGAGCTCGCATCGGCGAGCCAGGCGCGCTGCGGGGCGTCGGCGAGTTGCGCGCGGTACTCGCTCTCGAGCGAGCGGATGCACTCGGTCACCTCCCCGGGAGGCTCGAGACGCCGCCCGAGACGCACGCGGTAGAGGATCGGGAGCCGGGGAGCCTTCCAGAGCGGCCAGCCCTTGCTCAGGTAGGGCGAGTCGGTCTCGATGAGCACCACCTGGATGGGCGCCCCGGCGTGCCGGGCGATGACCGCGACGGCCCCGGTGAGGGGATTCACGGGGGAGACTCGCGTGCGCGTGCCCTCGGGAAAGAGGAGGACCGAGGAGCCCCGGCGAAGCTCGGCGACGGCGTCCTTGACCATGCGGCGCGGAGGATCGGAGCGGATGAAGCCGGCGAGGCGCGCGCCCGCGCCGAGGAAGACATTGCCGAGGAGCTCGGGCTTGAGGATGCAGGCGAGGTCGGGGTGGCGCGTGAGCAGCAGAATCGCATCGAAGGCGCTCGGGTGATTGGGCGCGAGCATGAGCGCCGGCCCCCCGCGCAGCGCATCGAGGGCGGTGAGCTCGAGCCGATACGCCCCCGTCAGGGTGAGAAAGCGCGAGAAGAGCCGAAAGCCGGCCGTCATGCTCTGGCGCGCCCCCGCCCGGCGCCAGCGCACCGGCAGCGGTGGCAGCACCACCAGCGCGAGCACCGTCCACGCGAGCATCATCACGGCGAGCGTGCCGAGCAGGCCGTAGGTGATCAGGTAATCCCGCGCGCGGCGCAACACGGGGCTCAGGCCCGCTGGCCCACGGCCTCGATCTCCATCGACAGATCGTGCCGGCAGACGTCGGCTCTCAGGTAGACCCTCGGGGCCCGCGTGCCGACGGCGGAGTCGATCTCGGCCCGGATGAGCGGCAGATCCTCCGGATGGCGCACGTACACCTTGTAGGCGAGGGAGTCGAGGCGGAACGTCCCGACCTTCAGGCGGTTGGCCTCCCCGATGAGCGCCTCGATGTTGGTGAGCGTCTCGCGCGTCTGCGCGGCCGGATCCCCCTCGTGCAGCGTGCGATGTCCGAGGATGCTCGAAGTGCCGGAGATGAACAGCGTCGCGCCACGATGGCGCACCAGGGCGGCGCGCGAGAAGCTCGGGGCGCGCGGGCCGTACTGCGCCGGGTAGTGATAGGCGCTCACCTGGCGGGGGTTCTCGATGAAGGCGGGCGCCGTGCGCCCGGCGAGGAAGTAGATCGAGAGCGGGCCGGCGGTGCTGCCGAGCGCGCTCGCGGCCGGCACATTGCCGCGGATGTCGCGCCCGCAGGCGAGGAGCGCCTCCTGGCGCGCGCTGTTGAACTGGCGATAGCGCTCCGTGCCGCGGCTCTCGAGGTTGATGTCGGGCAGGTAGTTCCACACCCGCAGCAGCTGAGCGAAACCGCTCGCCTCGAGCGTCGCATGCATCTCTCGATAGGCGCGCTCCGTGGCGCGCTCGAGCCCGGTGTGGCCGGCCGCGGGGGCCTCCTCGGACAGGTGCAGGCTCCCGAAGAGGAACTCATCGCTGTGCGCGTAGCGGATCGCCCCGTGGGAGCCCGTGCGCGTGCGGCCCGCGATGCGCCAACACTCGATCGCCGCGGCATGACCGTCGAGCAGCGGCATCGACACCCGGGCGAGCGGCAGATCGGCGGGGCAGGCGAGGGGGGCGGTCGGGGCGCTGTGCGCCTCGCCGCTGAACAGCGCCGCGCCCAAAGCGCCCTCCCAGGACGGTTCGGGCGTGGTCAGCAACTCCAGGTGCAGGTCGGGGTGTTCCATGCGGTCGGCACTGCGCGCCCTGCTCAGGCGCAACGGATGTTTCTCGAGCGCCGGCGCAGGGCCGCGAGCGAGCGGCCCGGCATGGCGAGCGAGTTCAGATAGTAAAGGACCTGGAAGAGGCGCAGCGAGCGCCACAGCGGCGTGTCCTCGTAGAGGTCGCCCGAGAGGAACGAGAGCAGCGCCTCGCGCACGCGCAGCGGATTGCGCGGCTTCATGAACAGCGACTGCATGGCCGGGTGGTTCATGCGGTAGATGAACCAGGCGAAGCGCTCGGGACCGAGGCGCACCCGGCGCTCGAAGCGGCGCATCGCCTCGTGCCGGCGGCGTGGGTCGCCCAGGCACGCATCGATCGTCTCGGCGGCGGCGACGCCGCCGATCATCGCGAACAGCACGCCCGAGGAGAACACCGGGTCGATGAACGAGTAGGCATCCCCCACCAGCAGATATCGCTCGCCGTGGGTGTGCGCGCAGCGGTAGGTGTAACTGCCGCTCGCCTCGACCCCGGTGACCCTCTCGGCCCCCTCGAGGCGCGCCGCGAGCGGCGGGGAGAGCGCGATGGTGTCCCGAAAGAACGCCTCGAGCGGGCCCTTGCGCGCCTTCATGTAGTACGGCCAGACCACCGCGCCCACACTGGTGATGCCGTCGGCGAGGGGTATGAACCAGAACCATCCGTGCTCGAACCAGAAGATGGTGATGTCACCGGCCCGATCGCCCTGCTCATGGCGCCACGCTCCCTTGAAATGCGCGTACAGGGCGCAGCTCGCGTGCCGCGGGTTGCGCTCCTTGATCCCGAGCCGGCTGCCGAGGAATGTGTCACGTCCGGAGGCATCGATGAGGTAACGCGGCCGCCAGGTCGTGCGCGCTCCCTCCTCGCCCTCGGTGCGCACCAACAGCGCATCGCGCGCGGGAAACTCCACCTCCTGCGCCCGGCAGCCCTCGATCACCCGCGCCCCGAGGCGCTCGGCGCGGCGCAGCAGAATCTCATCGAACGCGGAGCGCCGCACCTGGTAGGCCGAGGGCAGCGCGCGGTTCCAACTGTCGTCGAAGCAGAAGCGCTCGCTCCTGCCGTGCGCGGGCGAGTGGAACTCCGCGCCGTGCTTCGGCATGCCGATGGCGCGGATCTGCTCCGCCACCCCCAGCCGCTCAAAGAGCGGCAGGTTCGCCGGCAGGAGCGACTCCCCGATATGAAACCGAGGGTGGCGCGAGCGCTCGATGAGCACCACGCGGTGACCGGCCTCGGCGAGCACGGCCGCCGCGCTCGAGCCGCCCGGCCCCCCACCGACGATGAGCACATCGGGCTCCTCCGGCGCCGGAGGCGTCGGTTGCGCGTGGGAGGCCACGGCGCGGGGCTACTTCCGGTGGTGCAGCGCCGTCTTGGCGCGGTGCGCATCGCCCGCCACGGCGTGGCCGACCTTCTTCGCCCCGTGCGCGATCGCATGCCCGGTGGACTTGGCGCCGCGGGCGATCACATGGCCCGTGTGCCGCGCCTCGCGCGCAACGGTGTGCCCGACCCGCTTGGAGTCGCGCTTGATCCGCCGGCGCGTGGGGCGGGTATCCCGGGCCACCGTGTGGCCGAAGCGGCGCGAGTCGATGGCGACGTGATGGCCGATGTCCTTGGCGCTGTGGGCAATCGCGAGTCCGGCGCTGCGGGCATCGCGCGCGATCGTGTGGCCGACATCCTTGAAGTCCGCGCGCACGGTGTTCTGGGTGGCCGAGGCCGTCCGGGCGAAGGCGCCCAGCGCCAGGGCGAGGAGGCAGGCAAGGAGGGTGGCAGGCTTCATGGGGGCGTGCTCACGTGAAAAGCTGCCGCCGATGTTACCCGATGTTGGCTCTCGAGGTGCCAATTGTCACCCGGTTCGGGCACACTCGGACGGATGAGCACCGACCGGCTGCCGATCTCGGTTCAGAAGACCCGCCTGGTCCCGGGGCGATGGGATGTGCTCGCCTTTTTCCTGGTGGTGGGGGCCCTGGTGTACCTCGCCCATGCCGGCCTCGGGCTCGTCGCGCCCCTCTCGCACCTCACCGCCGAGCACATCTCCCTCAATCCGCGGGTGCTGCCGGGGTACGCCGCCCAGACGGCGCTGCGCATGCTCGTCGCGATGGGCGCCTCGCTCCTTTTCACCTTCACGTACGCGACGCTCGCCGCCAAGAGCCGGCGCGCCGCGACGGTGCTCGTGCCGCTCCTCGACATCCTCCAGTCGGTGCCCATCCTCGGGTTCTCCTTCACCATCGTCTTCTTCCTCTCGCTCACCCCCGGTCGCGTGGCCGGCGCGGAGATGGCCGCGGTGTTCCTCGTCTTCACCAGCCAGGCGTGGAACATGGCCTTCAGCTTCTACCACTCGCTGCGCAGCATTCCGGCGGAGCTCGATGAGGCGGCGAGGAGCTTTAACCTCGGACCGTGGATGCGCTTCTGGCGCCTGGAAGTGCCCTTCGCCATGCCCGCACTCATCTGGAACATGATGATGTCCATGTCGGGCGGTTGGTTCTTCGTGGTGGCCGCCGAGGCGATCAGCGTGGGACACACCACGGTGACGCTGCCGGGGATCGGCTCCTACATCGCCCGTGCGATCGCCGCGCGCGACCTCGGAGCCATCGGCTGGGCGATCGGCGCCATGAGCGTCGTCATCCTGATCTACGACCAGATCATCTTCCGCCCGCTCATCGCGAGCGCCGACTGGTTCCGCCTCGAGCAGGAGGCGGGGCTCTCCCCGAGCCGCTCCTGGGCGCTCACGATGATGCGCCACTCGCGGCTGCTCTCGCTCGGCTCCCACGCGCTCGCGGGCCTGCTGCGCTTCGGGAACCGCGGTCCCGGCGCGCCGCGGCCGAAGCCCACCGCCGGCCGCCGGCGCCTGACGGATCTCCTCTGGTATGCGGCGGTGCTCGCCGTGGTCGGGGTGGGGGCGTGGAAGACGGGGCACTTCGTGTTCTCGAGCATTCCCGCCGCGCAGATCGGGCACGTGGTGATGCTCGGCCTTTACACGCTGCTGCGGGTCGTGGTGCTCATCGCCCTGGCGAGTCTCGTGTGGGTGCCGATCGGGGTGCACATCGGCATGCGCCCGCGGCTGGCGGCCGCGGCGCAGCCGGTGGCGCAGTTCCTCGCGGCCTTTCCGGTCAACCTGCTCTTTCCCGTGGTGGTCTGGGGGATCGTGCGCTTCCGGCTCGATGCGAACATCTGGCTGAGCCCGCTCATGGTGCTCGGCACCCAGTGGTACATCCTCTTTAACGTGATCGTGGGCGCCTCCTCGATCTCGATGGACCTGAAGTACGTCGGCGAGAACCTGCGGGTGCGCGGCTGGCTGTGGTGGCGCCGGATCGCCCTGCCGGCGGTGTTTCCGTTCTACGTGACCGGCGCGATCACCGCCGCCGGCGGCTCGTGGAACGCGAGCATCGTCGCGGAGGTCGCCAACTGGGGCAACAAGCACCTTGCCGCCCAGGGCCTGGGCGCCTACATCGCCGATGCCACCGCCTCGGGTAATTTCGCGCGCACGGTGCTCGGCATCGTGGTGATGAGCGTGTTCGTGGTCATCATCAACCGGGTATTCTGGCGGCCGCTCTACGCGCGCGCCGAGCGCAAATTCCGCATGAGCTGAGCGCCAGCAGGAGGTCCCCATGAACGCCAACCCGCATCGCGCCATCGCCGAGCCGCTGCTCGAGGTGCAGGGTGTCGGCAAGAGCTTCTGGAAGCCCGACGGCGATGAGCTCGTGGTGCTCGATGATGTGAACCTGACGCTCCGTCCCGGGGAGATCGTCGGGCTCCTCGGCCGTTCGGGGTCGGGCAAGTCGACGCTGCTGCGCCTAATTGCCGGCCTCGATGCCCCGACGCGCGGCAAGGTGAGCTATCTCGGCTCGCCCGTGGGCGGGCCCGCGCGGGGCATCTCCATGGTGTTCCAGAGCTTCGCGCTCTTCCCGTGGCTCACGGTGCTCGGCAACGTGCAGCTCGGGCTCGAGGCGCTGCGCCTCTCGGAGGCCGAGATCCGCAAGCGCTCGCTCGAGGCCATCGACCTGATCGGACTCGACGGCTACGAGTCGGCCTTTCCGCGCGAGCTCTCGGGCGGCATGCGCCAGCGGGTGGGCTTTGCGCGCGCGCTCGTGGTGCATCCCAACATCCTGTTGATGGACGAGCCGTTCTCGGCGCTCGATGTGCTCACCGCCGAGACGCTGCGCAGTGATTTCATCGAGCTCTGGGGGCAGGGGGAGCTGCCGATCGGGGCGGTGCTGCTCGTCACCCACAACATCGAGGAGGCGGTGCAGATGTGCGACCGCTTGCTCATCTTCTCGACCCATCCGGGCAGGGTGGTGAGTGAGATCCTGGTCGACCTGCCTCACCCGCGCACCGCCGTCGACCCGACCTTCCGCGCGCTGGTCGACCGGGTCTACACCGAGATGACCGCCAAGCCGCGAGGCACCCGCGGCGCCGGCCGTGCGGAGCGCATCGCGGCCATGGCCCTCGACAGCGCGCTCATCCACGTCTCGACCAACCTGCTCGCGGGCATGCTGGAGGCGGTGAGCGAGCCGCCCTACGGGGGACGGGCCGACCTGCCGGCGATCGGCCAGGCGCTGCACATGGAGGCCGATGACCTTCTCCCGGTGGCCGAGGCGCTGCAGCTGCTGCGCTTCGCCGAGGTGGAGGGGGGCGATATCCGCCTGACCGAGGCGGGACTCACCTTCGCCCGCTCCGACACCGATGAGCGCAAGGCGCTCTTCGCGCGCCACCTCATCGCCCACGTGCCGCTCGCGGCCCACGTGCGCCGCGTGCTCGATGAGCGCAGCAGCCATCGCGCGCCGAAGAGCCGCTTTCTCGATGAGCTCGAGGACCACATGACCGAGGAGGCGGCCGAGCAGACCCTGCGCGCCCTCATCAGCTGGGGCCGCTACGCCGAGCTGTTCGCCTACGACGATCAGCGGCAGGTGTTCACGCTGGAAAACCCCGCGTGACCCAGGCCGATCGGCCGGCCCGGGTGCGCCTGCTGATCGTCGATGACGATCGGGAGCTGTGCGCGATGCTGCTCGAGTACCTGGGGCCCGAGGGCTTTCTCACCGAGACCGCCGGCACCGGGCAGGCGGCGCTCGAGCGCATCGCCCGCGGCGGGCTCGATCTCGTGGTGCTCGATGTCATGCTGCCCGAGCTCTCGGGGTTCGAGGTGCTGCGCCGGCTGCGCGCCACGAGCCAGATCCCGGTGCTCATGCTGACTGCGCGCGGCGAGGAGATCGATCGCGTGGTCGGGCTCGAGATGGGCGCCGATGACTACCTCGCCAAGCCCTTCAGTCCCCGCGAGCTCGTGGCGAGGATCCGCGCGATCCTCAGGCGCATCTCCACCGAGGCGCAGGCGGCGCCGCAGCTGACCTTCGGCCCCTTGAGCATCGACGCGCGGGCGCACTGCGCGCGCATCGAAGGGCAGGACCTCGAGTTGACGAGCGCGGAACTGCGCATCCTCGAGCTGTTGGTGCTCGCCGACACACGCACCGTCGGCCGCGAGGACCTCACGACGCAGGCGCTCGGACGGCGCCTGCTGCCCACCGACCGCAGCCTCGACACGCATGTCAGCAACTTGCGGCGCAAGCTCGGCCGCTTCACCGACCGGGTGAGCATCCAGGGCGTGCGCGGCGCCGGCTACGCGCTCATCCAGAGATAACCCGCCGATGCACTCGCTCTTCTGGAGGATCTTCTGGGCGTTCTGGCTCACCATCACCCTCATCGTGGTCGGCACGGTGACCGCGGCGGTGAACGAGGCTTTTCTGCACCGAGATCAGATGCCATGGGTGCAGCGGGGACAGCTGTTCACCCAGGCCGCCGCGGCGTTCAAGAAAGGTGGGCCGCAGGCGCTCGATCAATGGCTCGAAGCGCTTGCGCACGCGCACGGTCCGTATTCGACGCGCACCTACGTCATAGGGCCGGACGGGCGCGATCTGCTCGGGCGAAGGCTCCCCGGGTTTCTGCGGCCGTTCTTCGCGCCCCGCAGGCCCCCTGGCGAGCCCCATGCCTCTCCCGCGCCTCCCATCAGCGGTGCGCTGGTGCTGATGACGCCGGAGGGCCGCATCTACCAGGTCGTCGTCACCGCGCTGCACCACCATCCGATCCTCTTCTTTGGCGCGCTGGCCTTGCCGGGCGTGGCCGGCACCACCATCGCGGTCGCCCTCGTGGTGAGCACCCTGATCTGCTTCCTCCTCGCGCGCTATCTGGTGAGGCCGATCGAGCGGCTGCGGCAGGCGGCGCGGCGCATGGCCGCGGGGGATCTCGATGTGCGCGTGCGCCCGGGACTGAAGCGCCGACACGACGATCTCGCGTTGCTCGCGGAGGATTTCGATGCCATGGCCGAGCGGGTGCGCGGCCTGCTCGAGTCCAAGGAACGGCTGCTGCGCGATGTGTCGCACGAGCTGCGCTCGCCGCTCACCCGGCTGCAGCTGGCGCTCTCGCTCGCCTCGCGTGATGAGGAGGTCCCGCGCCAGCTCGCGAGAATCGAGCGCGAGGCGGACCGCCTGGAGCAGCTCATCGCGCGCACCCTCAAGCTCGCGCGGCTCGAGCGGCAGTCGGCGCCGATCGCCGCCGACGCGCTCGATGTGGGGGAGCTGCTGCGCGGTATCGTGGCGGATGTCGGAATCGAGGCGGATGCGCGCGGCTGCTCGGTGAGGCTGAGCGCCGAGGGGGCGCTGCCCGGTTCGGGCGATGCGGAACTCCTGCGCAGTGCCTTCGAGAATGTGATCCGCAACGCCGTGCGCTACGGGCCGGCGGGATCGGAAGTGCTCGTCGAGGCGCGCTCGCTCGAGGGGCTGCGCGCCGCAGTCCGCGACCCCTCTCAGGGTGGCTCGGCGGGCGGAGGGGGTGGAGCCCCCGAATTGGAAATCAGGGTCCGCGATCACGGGCCGGGCGTGCCGGAGCAGGACCTCGAGGCGATTTTCGAGCCCTTCTACCGGGTGGATGCGGCGCGCGATCGGGAAGGCGGCGGGGAGGGCCTGGGACTCGCGATTGCCGCGCGCGCCATCCAGCGTCACGGCGGGCGCATCGAGGCGCACAACGCCCCGGGCGGGGGCCTCGAGGTCACGATCCACCTGCCGGAGCGCGCCGCTGCAGCGCTCGAGAAACCAACACGCGCCTGAGGCGCCAGCCCGGCAGGCCAGGCTTTGCTAGAATGCGCCGCCTCTTGAACCGCAAGTGGGCCTGGACGGCGAACGTGTCCGAACCTTCCCAACCCGAGCTGCCGCTGCCGCAGGTCAGGCCTGCGGGCAAGACCGACGCGCAGAGCGATTCTCCCGCCGCGAAGCAGTGCGCCGCTCCCGGATCCTCCGGGGAGCCCCGCGGGGCGTCGGATCATGAGCCGCTCGGCCCGATGGATGCCCCCGTGGTGCGCCTGCCGAGGGGCAGGCTGCAGGCGCGCCTGCAGCGCCTGCTCAACAGCAACACCCGGCGCCTGTTCCTGCAGGTGGGGCTGCCCTGGAGCGCCGCGCTCCTCGTCGGCCTGGTCTCGGTGCTGTACGCGCGCTGGAGCAACGACGCCTACTACACCTTCATCGGATGGATCGACGGGCGCGCCTGGCTCGCCTTCATCCTGACGCCGCTGTTCACCGTGGTGGCGGTGTACTGCACCCGACGTTGGTTCTACGGCAGCGAGGGCAGCGGCATTCCGCAGGTCATCGCCGCGCTCCATGCGCCGCGCGCCGATGGCGATGACACGCTGATGCGGCGCCTGTTCGGGCTGCGGGTCATCGTCGGCAAGATCGCGGGCTCGCTCCTTGGGCTGCTCGGGGGGCTCACGATCGGGCGCGAGGGCCCGACCGTGCACCTCGGCGCGGCCATCATGGCCGAGACGCGGCGGTTCTACCCGCGCCGCACCCTGCGGCTCGAGCGCCGGCTGCTCCTCGCGGGCGCCGCGGCCGGACTCTCGGGCGCATTCAACACGCCGCTCGCCGGTGTCATTTTCGCAATCGAGGAGCTGGCGCGCGACTTCGAGACGCGCACCAACGGCACCATGATCACCGCGGTAGTGTTCGCGGGCCTGACCTCGCTCGCCCTCGCCGGCAACTACCTCTACTTCGGGCAGCTCAATGTCACGGTCCCGTTGGGCATCGGGTTCGCGCTGCCGGTCATCCTGGCGGCGCTCGTGTGCGGCTTCATGGGCGCCGCATTCAACTACGCGTTGCTGCACTGGCGAAAATGGATGCCCGGGCGGGTGCGCGACTTCAAGATCGGCAAGCCCCTGTGGTGGGCGTTCGCGAGCGGGCTGCTGATCGCGTGCATCGGCGTCGCCACCCTCGGGCAGACCTGGGGGAGCGGTTACGACCAGGCGAGGGCACTGCTGCACGGCACGGCGCCGCTCAGCCAGGCGTTCGCCGCGACCAAGTGGGTCACGATGGTGGCGAGCTATCTCGCCGGCGTCCCGGGCGGACTCTTCTCGCCCTCGCTGTCGATCGGCGCGGGCATCGCGCAATGGGTGCACGCGGCGTTCTCCTGGGCGCCCATGGCGGCGCTCATCGCGCTGTGCATGACGGGCTATCTCGCGGCGGTCACGCAATCGCCCATCACCTCCTTCGTCATCGTGATGGAGATGACCAACGGCTCGGCGATGGTGATCCCGATGATGGCGGTGGCGCTCGCCGCCTCGCGCATCTCGAGCCTGTTCACGCGGCCGCTCTACGAGGCGCTCGCCGAGGACCGCTACTTCCATTACGAGCCGCCGCCCGAGAGCGGCATCGCCCCGGGCGGCTGAGCGGGGAATTTCCGGCCCCCGGCACCGGTCGAAGCGGCGGCCTCGACCCGTGCTAGAGGCGATACCCGGTGTTGCAGGTGGTTGAGAAATCTTCACAAATCTCCCCGCCGGGCGCCTCCGGCGGCGGAGGGCGGGTGATAGGCTTGCGCGATGGATTTCCAAGACGCCCCGGGCCCGGCTGGAGGAGCCCCGACAGATTCCACGGGTTCCGAGCAGGAGGGGCGAGCGTCGCGCCATCGGCGCATCGCCTGGATCGGGCTCGGGATATTCGCCCTCCTCATCGCGCTTGCGATCTATCGCCACCACGCGAGCACCAGCGCCCGCATGACGGGCTTCAAGGGCTTGGGCGGACCGATGCCGGTGAGCGTGGCGCAAGTGGGCACCGCCGATGTGCCGGTGGTGATCGATGCCTTGGGCACGGTGACCCCGCTCGCAACCGTCACCGTGCGCCCCCAGGTGACCGGCCCCATCGTCAGGATCGCCTTCCAGGAAGGCGAGACGGTACGCGCCGGGGATCTGCTCGCCGTCATCGATCCGCGGCCCTATCAGGCGGCGCTCGATCAGGCGCAGGGCCAACTCGCGCGTGACCAGGCGGCGCTCGAGAACGCCCGGGTCGACCTCGCCCGCTACAAGCGACTGCTCGCGCAGGACTCGGTCTCCGCCCAGACCTACGCCGGCCAGGAGGCCACGGTGCGCCAGGACGAGGCCCAGGTCGAGGCCGATCAGGCCTCGGTCGAGACGGCGCGACTCAACCTGAGCTACTGCCGCATCACCTCCCCGGTCGCCGGCCGCGTGGGCCTGCGCCAGGTGGACCTCGGGAACCTCGTCCAGGCCAACCAGACCACCCCCATCGTCACGGTCACGCAGATGCAGCCCATGTCGGTGCTGTTCACGGTGCCCGAGAACGATCTCACGCGGATCTTCAAGCACGCCAGCGCGGATCCGAAGCTCGTGGTCGAGGCCTACAGCCGCGACATGCGCCACCTCATCGCCACCGGCACGCTCGCGAGCATCGACAACCAGATCAGCACGACCACCGGCACGCTCGAGATGCGCGCGCTCTTCGAGAACGCGCACACCGAGCTCTTTCCCGACGAGTTCGTCAACGTGAAGCTGGTGCTCGATACCTTGAAGAACCAGATCGTGGTGCCGGGTGGAGCGGTGCAGAACGGCCCCGCGAGCACCTTCGTCTACCTCGTCGAGCCCAACGACACGGTGAAGCTGCGCGACATCGTGACGGGGCCCACCGACGGCAACATGATCGCCATCACGAGCGGACTCACCGCGGGTGAGACGGTGGTGACCGACGGGGCGGATCAGTTGCGCAACGGCGCCCACGTGCGCATCCCCGGGCGAAAGCCCGGTGCGGCGCCGGGCGCCCCGGCCTCGGCCCACGCGGCGGGCGCGGACAAGGCACGCTGCGCGCGCCTCGCCGCAGCGCGCCGCAGCGCATCGGGCATGAAGGCGAAGTTCCTCACCCGCGCCTATGAGCGCCTCGGCTGCGCCCGGCGGGGCTCAAAGACATGAACCCGTCCCGGCCTTACATCCTGAGGCCGGTCGCCACCTCGCTCCTGATGGTCGCGATCGTCATTCTCGGGGCGATCGGCTACCTGCTGCTGCCGGTGTCGACGCTGCCGGAGGTCGACTATCCGACCATCGTGGTCTCGACGTTCCTCCCCGGGGCGAGCCCGGATGTGATGAGCGCCACGGTGACCGCCCCGCTCGAGCGCCAGCTCGGGCAGATGTCGGGCCTGAAGGAGATGTCTTCCAAGACCTCCGCGGGCGCCTCGCAGATCACCCTGCAGTTCGACCTGAGCCTGAGCCTCGATGTGGCCGAGGCGGAGGTCCAGGCCTCGATCAGCGCCGCCAACCGGCTGCTGCCGCAGAGCCTCCCGGCCCCGCCGATCTACGCGAAGGTCAACCCGGCGGATGCGCCCATCCTCACCCTCGCGCTCCTGTCCCGCGCCATGCCCATCACCGAGGTCGAGAACCTCGCCGACACGCGCGTCGCGGAGAAGATCTCCCAGGTCGCGGGCGTGGGGCTGGTGAGCCTCTCGGGGGCGCCGAAGCGGGCGGTGCGGATCGAGGCCAACCTGAATCAGCTCGCCGCCTACGGGCTGAGCCTCGATGACCTGCGCACCACCATCGCCAATTCCAACTCGAACGCGCCCAAGGGCAGCTTCAGCGGCTCGGCCCACGCCTACACCATCGACGCCAACGACCAGATCACGAGCGCGAGCGAGTACGCGGACATCGTCGTCGCCTACCGCAACGGCGCGCCGGTGTACCTGAAGAACGTCGCCCAGGTGCGCACGGGCTCGGAGAACGATGAGCTCGCCAGCTGGATGAACGAGACCCCCGCGGTGCTCATCAACATCCAGCGCCAGCCCGGGGCGAACGTCATCCAGACGGTGAACAGCATCCGTGCGCTGCTCCCGCAGCTGCGCGCCTCGCTCCCGGGGAACGTGAGCCTGAAGGTGGTCACCGACCGCACCGAGACCATCCGCGCCTCGGTCGATGACGTGCAGTTCGAGCTCACCCTCGCCGTGGCGCTGGTCGTGCTGGTGATGTTCCTCTTCCTGCGCAACGTCCCGGCCACCATCATCCCGAGCCTCTCGGTGCCAGTGTCGCTGATCGGCACCTTCGCGGTGATGTACCTCTCGGGCTTCAGCCTCGACAACCTCTCGCTCATGGCCCTCACCATCGCCTCGGGCTTCGTGGTGGACGATGCCATCGTCATGATCGAGAACATCTCGCGCCACATCGAGCAGGGCAAGAAGCCCCTCGAAGCCGCGCTCGAGGGATCGGGCGAGATCGCCTTCACCATCGTCTCGCTCACCATCTCCCTCATCGCGGTGCTGATCCCGCTCCTGTTCATGCGCGAGGTGGTGGGGAGGCTCTTCCGCGAGTTCGCCATCACCCTCGCGATCTCGATCCTCATCTCCGCGGTGGTCTCGCTCACCCTCGTGCCGATGCTCTGCGCGAAGCTCCTGCGCCCGCGGGAGCAGATCCTGCGCCGTCAGGGCGAGTGGGCACAGCGGGCCGAGGCGGGGTTCAGGCGCCTGATCGAGGCCTACGGGCGCGGACTCGACTGGGCGCTCGCGCGGCAGAGCCTCGTGCTGTGGATCGCCGCCGGCACCCTGGTGCTGACGGTGGCGCTTTACATCGTGATCCCGAAGGGCTTCTTCCCGCTGCAGGACACCGGGCTGCTCGAGGCACGCACCCTCGCTCCGCCCTCGATTTCCTTCAAGGCCATGGCCGCGCGCCAGCAGGCGCTCGTCGCGGCGCTGCGCCGCAACCCGAATGTCGTCAGCCTCACCTCCTACATCGGGGTGGGGAGCAACAACATGACGGTGAACCAGGGGCAGATGCTGATCAACCTCAGACCCAAGGAGGATCGCTCGGCGAGCATCACCACGGTCATGGCGCAGCTGCGCTCGGCCGCGCGCGCGGTGCCGGGCATCGAGCTCTCGCTGCAGCCGGTGCAGGACCTCACGATCGGCTCGATCACCGGCCGCGGGCGCTATCAGTTCATCCTGGGCGCGGCGAGCCGCTCGATCCTGGAGCCCTGGGTGCCGAGACTCCTGGCGGCGCTCAGGCGCTCAGCGACGCTCGCCCACGTCTCGACGAGCTTCACCGAAGAGGGGCGCACCATCCAGATCGATGTGGATCACGGCACCGCGGCGCGCTTCGGGATCACCGATGCCACCATCGACAATGCGCTCTACGACGCCTTCGGGCAGCGGATCATCTCGACGATCTACACCCAGTCGAACGACTACCGGGTGATCCTCACGGCCAACCCGACGCTCTCCGACACGGTGCGGGCGCTCAACACGTTCTACATTCCCTCCGCCGGCGGCGGGCAGGTGCCGCTCGGCTCGATCGCGCACATCTCGGTCCGCAATGCGCCCCTCTCGCTCGATCACCTCGGGCAGTTCCCCGCGGCCATGTTCTCCTTCGACACCGCTCCGGGGGCCTCCCTCGGGGCGGCGGTGAGCGCGATCCGCCAGGCCGAGAGCGCCATCCGCCTGCCGGTGAGCATCTCGACCACCTTCCAGGGCGAGCTGCTCGCCTTCCAGTCCTCCCTGACGAGCGAGGTGCTGCTGCTGCTTGCGGCCATCGCCACGGTGTACATCGTGCTGGGGGTGCTCTACGAGAGCTACATCCACCCGCTCACCATCCTCTCGACGCTGCCGTCGGCGGGCATCGGGGCGCTGCTCGCGCTGATGATGGCCGGGGAGAGCCTCGACATCATCTCCATCATCGGCATCGTGCTGCTGATCGGCATCGTCAAGAAGAACGCCATCATGATGATCGACTTCGCGCTGTCCGCCGAGCGCGAGCGGGGCATGAGCCCGGTGCAGGCGATCCATGAGGCGGCGCTGCTGCGCTTCAGGCCCATCCTGATGACCACCGTGGCGGCGCTGTTCGCCGCGCTGCCGCTGATCCTCGGCACCGGCACGGGCTCTGAGCTCAGGCGGCCGCTCGGGCTCTCGATCGCCGGCGGGCTGCTCCTCAGCCAGCTGCTCACGCTCTTCACCACGCCCGTGGTGTATCTCTACTTCGACCGGCTGTCGCGACGGGCCAAGGCGTGGGCCGGCGTGCCGGCGCGGCCCTCCGGTCCTTTGCCGATCGAGCCGTGAACATCTCGCGCCCCTTCATCACGAGGCCGGTGGCGACGACGCTCCTGTCCTGCGGACTTGCGCTCGCGGGGCTCATCGCCTTCTTCCTGCTGCCGGTCTCGGCCATGCCGCAGGTGGATTTCCCGTTCATCGTGGTCTACGCGAACCTCCCGGGGGCGAGCCCCGACACGGTCGCCACGAGTGTCACCACGCCGCTCGAGCGGCGCCTGAGCGCGATCGCCGGGGTCGATGAGATGACCTCGCGCAGCACCGAGGGCCAGTCGCAGATCGTGTTGCGGTTCAGCCTGAGCCGCAACATCCACGGCGCCGAGAGCGATGTGGAGGCGGCCATCCAGGCCGCGCGCCAGGATCTGCCCGCATCGCTGCGCTCCGATCCCGGCTACTGGGCCTTCAACCCCTCCGAGGCGCCGATCCTCATCCTGGCGCTCACCTCGCGCACGCTGCCCATCGGGCAGGTGTACGACGCGGCCTCGACCATCATCCAGCAGAAGATCCTGCAGGTGCCGGGCGTGGGCAACATCGACATCGGCGGCAGCTCCCTGCCCGCGATCCGCATCACCCTCGATCCGCGCCAGCTCTTCCGGTACGGCATCGGACTCGAGGACGTGCGCGCGGCGATCGCCGCCGCCAACGCCGACAGTCCCAAGGGATCGCTCTCCTTCGACGCGCGGCGCTACCAGGTCTACGTCAACGACACAGCGACCACCGTGGCGCAGTATCACGCTCTCATCATTGCCTACCGCAACGGCGCGGCGGTGCACCTGGGCGATGTGGCCACCATCACCAACGGGGTGGAGGATGAGCGCACCCTGGGGCTCCTCGATGGGCACCGTGCGGTGGCGCTGATCATCCGCAAGCAGCCCAACGCCAACGTCATCGCCACGGTCGATCGCATCAAAGCGCTGTTGCCTCAGATCCGCGCCAGCATCCCTCGCGGCATCAAGGTGGTGGTCACGCATGACAGGACGACCTCCATCCGAACGTCGCTGCATGACGTAGAGATCACCTTGCTGCTCGCCGTGCTGCTGGTCGTGACCGTGGTCCTGGTGATGTTGCGCAACCCGCGCGCCGCCCTGGTGCCGGCGGTGGCGGTGCCCCTCTCGCTCATCGGCACGCTGGCGGTCATCTATCTGCTCGGCTTCAGCCTGAACAACTTCTCGATGATGGCGCTCACCGTGGCCACGGGCTTCGTGGTCGATGACGCCATCGTCGTGATCGAGAACATCACGCGGCACATCGAGGCCGGCGTGCCGCGCCTGCGCGCCGCGCTCGATGGGGCCCGGGAGGTCGGCTTCACGGTGCTCGCCATGAGCTCCTCGCTGATCGCGGTGTTCATGCCCATCATCCTGATGGGCGGCATCGTGGGCGGGGTGTTCCGCCAGTTCGCCGTGACGCTCGCGATCACCGTGGCGCTCTCGCTGCTCATTTCCCTCACCGTCACGCCAATGCTCTGTGGCCGGCTGCTGCGCGCCCATCCGCGCCAGGGACGGTTCTTCCGCGCCGTGGAGCGGGGCTTCCATCACATGAGGGACTTCTACGACCACACCCTCGGGGGGGCGCTGCGCCACCCGCGCCTGGTGATGCTCGCGCTCCTGGGGGTGGTGGTGCTCAACTTCTACCTCTTCGCCATCGTGCCGAAGACCTTCTTCCCGCAACAGAGCTCGGGCGATCTCACCGGCTTCATGGTGGCCGATCAGAGCAGCTCCTTCGAGGCCATGCAGAAGAAGCTCCGTTTCGTGGTCGGGGTCCTCCGGCGCGACCCGGCGGTGCAGCACGTCGTGGGCTTCACCGGCGGCGGCGGCTGGGGAGGGAGCAACACCGCGCACATGTTCATCAGCCTGAAGCCGCTCGCCGAGCGCAAGCTCTCCGATGCGGCGGTGATCGCGCGCCTCAACCGCGAGCTCTCGGGGTTCGCGGGCGCGCGGCTCTTCCTTCAGACCGCGCACAGCATCCACTCCGGCGGGCGCCAGAGCTTCGCCCAATACCAGTACACGCTCCTTTCGGACCGCCTGAAGACGCTCGACACCTGGGCGCCGCGCATCGAGCGGGCTCTCAAGAAGGTCCCGCAGCTGCGCGATGTGAACTCCGACCGGCAGGCCTCCGGGCTCGATGTGAAGCTCGACATCCACCGCAAGCTCGCCGCGAGGCTCGGACTGAACCTCACGCAGATCGACAACACACTGTACGACGCCTTCGGGCAGCGCCTGGTGTCGACGATCTACGAGGACATGAACCAGTATCACGTCGTGATGCAGGTCAACCCGAAGTTCTGGAGCAGTCCGGCGACGCTGAACGATCTCTACGTGAGCACGGTGGGCGGGGCGCTCTCGGGAACGGAGGCCACCATGGGAGCGGCGAACGCCTTCCAGTTCGCCGGCGTGACCCGCAGCACCGCCGCCGAGAACTACGCGCTCAACCAGATCGCCTCCGGGGGCGGGGCCTCCACGGGAAGCGCGGTCAGCACCCAGGCGGAGACCATGATCCCGCTGTCGGATTTCGCGAGCTATGGGCCGGGACTCACTCCCCTCGCGGTCAATCACCAGGGCCCCTTCGTCGCCACCACGTTCTCGTTCAACCTGCCGGTGGGCGAGGCGCTCGGGGTCGCCACCGCGGCGATCGACCGCACGATCGCCGAGCTCCACGTGCCTATCTCCGTGCACGGGCAGTTCGCGGGCAACGCGCAGGTGTTCCGCCAGACCGTCGACGAGGAGCCGCTCCTCATCCTGGCCGCGCTCGCGGCCGTCTACATCACCCTCGGGGTGCTCTACGAGAGCCTCGCGCAGCCCATCACCATCCTCTCGACGCTGCCCTCCAGCGGGATCGGGGCGGTGCTCGCGCTGCTCCTCTTCGACCAGCCGTTCAGCCTGATCGCCCTCATCGGGATCATCCTGCTGATCGGTGTGGTGCTGAAGAACGCCATCATGATGGTGGACGTCGCGCTCGTGGCGCAGCGCACCGAGCGCGTCGATGCCGCGAGGGCCATCCACGAGGCCTGCCTGCTGCGCTTCCGGCCCATCATGATGACCACTCTCGCCGCCATGCTCGGGGCGTTGCCGCTCGCCCTGATGGGCGGCCAGGGCTCGGAGATGCGCCGCCCGCTCGGCATCGCGGTGGTCGGGGGACTCGCCATCAGCCAGGTCCTCACGCTCTACACCACACCGGTCGTCTATCTCTATCTCGATCGTTTCCGCCTATGGTTCGACAGAACATTCAGGGCCCGCAGGGCCGTGCTGCCCGCAGGGAATCCACTCACATGATGCGACCCACGCGCCCGATCACCGGAATGCTCTGCGTGGGGCTCACCGTGGGTCTTTCCTCCTGCGCCGTCGGTCCGAACTACCACCGGCCCGCCGCCCCGCCCACCGCCGTGTTCAAAGAGAGCCAGGGCTGGGTGCCGGCGCAGCCGGTGCGCATCGCCCCGGGCGAGCCCTGGTGGTCGGTCTACGCCGATCCGGTGCTCTCCGGCCTCGAGCGCCGTGTGGAGGTCTCGAATGAGAACCTGAAGGCGGCCGTCGCCGCCTACTACGCGGCGCGGGAGGCGGCCGGGGTCACGCGCGGTGCGCTTTTCCCCTCTCTCGATGCGAGCGGCGCCGGCACGCGCAGCGGCGGCCAGGCGGGCTCGAGCAGCTCGAAGTTCACCGGCCTCACCTCGGCGCACACCGTCTACGAGGCCGGCGGCACCGCCAGCTGGGATATCGATCTCTGGGGCAGGCTGCGCCGCGAGCTCGAAAGCGCCAACGCCAAGGCGGCCGTAAGCGCCGCGGATGTGGCCGCGGCCCAACTCTCGGCGCAGGCGACCCTGGCGGAGGATTACTTTGAGCTGCGCGCCGCGGAGGAGGAGCTGCGCCTCCTCGAGACCTCCGTGAAGGACTACCAAGTGTCGCTGCGCATCGCGCAGAACCGCGTCAACGCGGGGGTCACGACGCTCGCGGACGTGTATTCGGCGCGTACCCAGCTCGAGAGTACGGAATCCCAGGAGAACACGGTCGAGCTGACGCGCGCCAAGCTGGAGCACGCCATCGCCGTGCTGATCGGCGTGCCGCCCTCGCAGCTCACCCTCGCCCAGGGACAGCTTGCCGCGGCCGTGCCGGTGGCGCCGGCGGGAGTCCCCTCGAGGCTGCTCCTGCGTCGACCTGACATCGCCGCCGCAGAGCGCACCGTCGCGAGCGCCAACGCCCAGATCGGCGTGGCGGAGGCAGCGTGGTTCCCGGACCTGACGCTCTCCGGCTCTTACAGTTACGCCTCGTCCACCCTGGCGACCCTCATCCGCACCAGCAATGCGGTCTGGTCCTTCGGCCCGCAGCTCGCCGAGAACCTGTTCAACGGCGGGGCGACGGTGGCGCAGACCCGCGAGGCGAGGGCGCTCTACGATGAGTCGGTCGCGACGTATCGTCAGACGGTGCTGTCGGCCTTCCAGCAGGTCGAGGATGACCTCGCGACGCTGCGCTACCTGCAGACCGAGTATGGCGAGGAAGCCCAGGCCGTGAGCGATGCCGAGCGCTCCGAGACCCTGACGCTCAACCAGTACAAGGCCGGCGTGGCCGACTACGCCAGCGTGCTCACGGCGCAGACCGCGCGCCTGAACGCCCAGATCAATGCGGTGAGCATCCAGAGCCAGCGCCTGGTGGCGAGCGCTGATCTCATCGATGCCATCGGGGGCGGGTGGAGCAGCGCACGGCTCGACCAACGCAACGACGGTGTGCGCGAGACGCTCGGCAGCACGGTGGATCAGCCCTGATGCGGCGCGCGGCTGAGCTTCGAAGCTCGCGTGGAGCCGGGCTGTCAGGATCAGCTATTTGCAGCGTCAGGGTTCAACACTGACGAGAACACTCCGTGCTGCGTCACGAAGTCATTGTAGGTCGCGATGGCCGCACGGCTCTCTTCCTGCCACTGCCTTTGCCACCTGTGCTTCGGCGTGTCGCGCAGAGCCGATTCCGGCACGGTCGACACATTGACGCCATGAGCTCGATCGCTCTCCAGCAGGTCGGCGCGCACGCGGACATGAGGTGCCTTTTGGGTCATGGTTCGCTCATCCAGGGATCGTGTCATGCAGATCGCCAAATCGGCCCAATATGCCGCAGTACATATGGATTGAGAATGCGCATTCATCATGCGCATGGCGAGTTCCGCGCACTCGCCGATGAGCACGACTCGAGCAAAGTAGCGATGGTGTATCCGAGAAGCCGAGCAGTACGGTGGAGCGCCGTCATGTGACACTTGCGCTTCACCCCGGCATTACAGCGTCTGCGCGTGCGAGCCGCTTTGGCCTGCAAAATTGCATGAACAGCATGCATTTGCATCGTTCTCGAGGCGTCGGTGTCATGATTTCATGGAAGGGCGAGCCATGAAATGGGTGTAACCGGTATCTTCGAATGAATGAGGTTCCCCAGGATGCGTTACGCCGTGGTCATCGAGCCCTCGGAGTCGAACTTTTCGGCCTATGTACCGGATCTGCCCGGCTGCGTCGCAACCGGCGCGACCCTCGCGGAAGTCGAGGCGGCTATTCGCCAGGCGATCGAATTCCATCTGGAAGGGATGCGCGAGGATGGGACGCCCGTTCCGCAGCCTGCCAGCCGTGTCGAATACATTGACGTCGCTGCGTAGTCACGTGACGAGCGGTCGCTGACGCTCGCGAGCAAAGCCGTGGGCCAGGCCGGCCTACGCGACGCCGACCCGGTTGCGCCCGTCCCGCTTGGCTCCATAGAGCGCGGCATCCGCGCGCGCCGTCAGCTCATCGATGGTCTCCTCCCGGCGGCCGATCGCAAGCCCCAGGGAGATGGTGACCGAGCCGATGACCTCCTCCGTGCCGATGCGCTGGATGCGCATCTGCCCGACCGCGAGGCGGATCTGCTCGGCGAGGCTGTGCGCGCCCTGCAGAAGGGTCTGCGGCAGGAGCAGCGCGAACTCCTCCCCGCCAATGCGCGCCGCGACGTCCCGGCCCTTGATGTTGTCTCGCAGCACGGTCGCGATGCCGCGCAGCACCGTATCCCCGAGGAGGTGGCCGAAGGTGTCGTTGACCCACTTGAAGTGATCGACATCGATGAGCACGAGGGCGGCGCCATCGAGCCCTTGCTCCGAGTCGAAGAGCGCCTGCGCCGCGCTCATGAATCCCCGGCGGTTGCTGATGCCGCACAGCGGATCGCTCAGCGCTTCGCTGTGCGCCTCGTTCAGCTGCCGGGTGAGCGAGAGCACCTCCTGGCTCCTCGCCTCGAGCTTCTCGGTGAGGGTCTGGGTGGTCGCCTCCATGCGCAGCGCCTCTCTCAAGAGCCGGCCGACCAGCTCCTGCAGCGTCGCCGCGCTCGCATCGCTCGTCAGGTCGGAGCGGCTCTCCTGCAGCGTCTGTCTGAAGCGGCCGCTCTCATCGCATGCCGTGCCCACTTCCCGCACGGTGGTCTCGAGCAGCACCTGCAGGCGCTGCTGCAGGGTCTCGAGCACCTGGGCGTCGCGCTCGAGGATGTGACGGGCGTAGAGCTGGTAGACATCGTCTTCGGAGAGCGGTCGATTCCCCTCGAGCCGGGCGGTGAGCGCGGCGCTCAACGGCGGATTGAGTCCCGCCACGTGCTCGTACCACAGGCCATAGCTCACCGGATGGTAGGCGGCGGCCTGGCGCACCATGAGCGGGATCGCCAGGCGCAGCAGCTGGGCGCTCTGATCTTTGCTTTCGATATAGCGCATGTCACTCAAGTCGATGCATACGCCCGCGATCCGGTGGGCCGGCATGTCGGTAGAGGTCCGTGCGCCGAGCGCTCGGGCAACTCATCGGGGGCCATTCCAGAGCGTCACGGAAGTCTTCGACACGGGAGAGAATTGTTCGATGTGCCGGTAATTGTACAGATGGCGGTACAGGCATAGCGCGGTAAAACCCGCGTTGCCGCATACGCTCCGCCTGGACACTCTAGCCTCGCGAGCGCGAGCATGGACTCAGGAAATGTACGTATGTCGCCGCGCGAGACCGCGGCACGGCCGAGTTCGCGGTGAAGGTGTTATCCCGGGTGCGGCCGGGGCGAGCCGTGCAGCGCCAGCCACTTCAGGATGTCCGCGCGGCGAACCAGACCGATGGCGCGGCCGTTGTCCAGGACCGGCACCTGGTTGATGTCCCGCTCGGCGAGGAGATTGAGGACGTCGAGCGCATCATCGGCGGGGTGCGCCACCGCCATGCCGGCCGCCGGCCGCATCACATCCCGGACGGTCAACCTCTCGCGCTCCTGCGGGGAGATCCGCTCGATGTCGCGCTGGCACACCAGGCCCACGACCGCCTGATCGCCGTCGACGACCGGGAAGGCGCGCTGGTCGCTGCGCTGCAGGTACCCGTCGACGAGGGTTTCGAGCGGCAATTGCGGCGGCACCACCTCGAAGCGGGTGAGCATGAGCCGCGAGACCGGCACGTCCTGCAGGAGCTCGCGCGTGAGGAGCTGCCGGTAGCTCATGAGCGCGGCGTTGTTGAGGAACCAGCCGATGAAGGCGAGCCACATGCCGTTCACGATCCCCGCGCCGAGGAACGGCACCGAGGCCCCGAGCACCATGGCGATGCCGGAGCCGATCAGGAGCCACGCGAAGCCCTGTCCGAGCGCCGAGGCCCAGCGGGTCGCCCGGCGCAGATCGTGCGTGGCCCCCCACAGGATGGCCCGCAGCACCCGGCCGCCATCGAGCGGGAAGGCCGGCACGAGGTTGAAGACCGCGAGGATGATGTTGACCTGGCCCAGCCACAGGAGGAGCGTGCGCGCCGGATCGAGCTGGGCGAGCAGGCGCTGTACGCTCGCGACGTCGCGCATCTCGAAGGCGGGCAGTCCGGATTTCGCGGTGAGCAGGCAGAGGATGCCGATCACGAGGCTGGTGAGCGGCCCGACGATCGCCATCCACAGCTCCGCCGGCCAGCGTCCCGGCTCGTGCTCGACCTGTGCCATGCCGCCGAACACGAAGAGCGTGATGCGCTTGATCTCGACGCCGTTCACCCGGCCGACGAGGGCGTGGGACAGCTCGTGCGCGAGCACCGAGGAGAAGAAGAGCAGCGCCGCCGCGATGGCGGTGAGCCACGCCGTCGCGGCGCTCCACTGCGGGTGCCAGTGGGGGAAGAGCTGCAGGCCGAGCCCCGTGACGATGAGCGCGAAAATGATCAGCAGGCTCCAGTCGACGATGATGTCGATGCCGGCGATCCGCATGAGATGAAGCCCGTGCACGGGCGGGATTCTAGCAGCGCCGGCGCGGGGCGCCGTCCGGGGACTCCCGGATAGACCTACGGGCCCGGACGCGCTAGGCGCGGGGCGCCGCGGCTCGCTCAGGCGCTCGGCTCGGGGGACTTCGGCGTGGAGCAGCGTCACGCCGAGCCCGAGCAGGCCAGCGCCGACTCCGCTTTCCACCGCGCCGCGGGGTCGCATCATCAGATGAGCAGGCCGTAACCATGCAATGCGTCGCGCGACCGCATCGGCATTGGGTGGGGTGCGCGCTTCGGCGCTCCCGATCGATGAAGTCTGTCCAGGATTTGCGACGCGTGCTCGAGTCAACGTCAGGACGCACGTCTGGAAATGATGTCAATCTGTCGCGGGATGGCTGCACGACATGGAGTTGTCGCAAGATGTATGCAAATTCCTCGTAAATTTCCGCTTGGAATCATCGGGAGAATTGCATAGATTGTGATGTCGGCGTCGGACCGTGACGGACGCTTCAGTTCACCTAACGGCACCGTCGCTTCGGGTACAGATGGACGACAACAGGAGAGCGCGCATGCACGTCGAAGACGATCGAGGCTTTGCTCAATCCGGACTGGACATCCCGTCGCGGATGTCGGAGATAGAGACAGGCGTCACCGAAGTCAGGATCCAACTGGCGACGCTCATCGCCCGGCTGACCGGGGTCGAGTCAGACCTCGCCGCGCTCAAGACCGGCATGTGTATCGCCGAGACGCGCCTCGCTGGCCTCGAGAACCGGCAGCGGCATGCCGAGACCCAGCGGGAGCGGAACGAGAGCCGGTTCACGGATATCGATTACGGCGTGGACCGGGTGCAGTCCGACATGGCGACGCTCAAGGACCGCGTGCGCTGCGTCGAGCTCGACCTGCGGGAGCTCTCCGGGAGCCTGTACCGCGGGCCCAGGCCGGGCGGTCAGAGCGACACGCTCGGCCCCCTGAGCCACGCGGTGAGCCGCCAGGTGGGCTTCAAGAGCCGCTGAGGGGGCTTGCCTGCTTGGGGCGGGCCGCTCGCCGCGTCCCGCCCGGGGCGACCTCGAGCCGCAGGGTCGATCGGATCTGGTCACGCTGCGTGGGCCAGACGCCGGCCTGCTGCGCGTACGCGGGCCAACGCTTCACTGCCGAGCGAACCTCATCGAGAATCGTCTCGGCCCGGCCGCGCTTGAGGCCTGCGGTCGCGGCGCATGTGCGGAAATCCTCGAGCGTGAACCCATCCTGCTTGCCGTTGATCGTCATCTGGTGAGTGCGCGTCCAGCGGCCCTCCGGGTTGTATGCGTATGTGACGTCGAAAGCGGGAGCGAGTGACCACTCGCCCCGTGGGTTCATGAGGAAGGCGATGTTCTTGACGTGGTCGTCCTGGTTGCGGGCCACGACGTTGAAGAGCATGCGACGGAACTGTTGCTCGAGTGTGCTCATGGGCAGCTGCAGCCGGCGGATGACGTCGTAGGCCTGCTCGTAGGCGTGCGCGCCGGCGGCATTGAAGTCGAGGTGCGCGAGCGCGGCGAGGGACTGCATGTGGAGTTTGCCTCCGTCCTGCGTACGATCGAAGCGGCGGGTCATGAAGTGCCGGCGTCCGCCTTCCTCGAGCAGCCGGCACTCGCTCATCTCGATGCCCGCGTCCCGGGCCATCAACGCGTAGGCGTATTCGATGACCGTGTAGCCCTGGGGATCCTCCAGCTCCTTGTCGCGATTGCCGCTCACCCCGTCGAATTTCAGCAGCCAGTACTGGAAGCCCTCGGGAGCGGCCACCTGTCCGGAGCGAACCTCGTTCGTCACAGGGTTCCACGCGATGATGGCCTTCGCTCGCGCGCCTCCTGCGGAGGTGCCGACGCGCAGGATGTCCTGCAGTGCCCCGTTGCGGTGTTCCGGGATGAAGGACTCCTGAAGCGCGTGGCGATCCGAGAGCACGGCGGAGGCGAGCGCAACGAGCGCATCGACTTGGATTTTCGTGGAGCGCCGAGGACTTGGGCCCGTGGCGGGCGCGAATTCGAGGGCGCCCATGCCGCGCGAGCCGGTGTAGCAGAGTCGCTCGACGGCATTGAAGTGCTCGGGCGTGCGGCCTTGAGTGGCGAGCCAGGCATTGATGAGCGCGTTGCCGAACTTGTCGGGGAGGGAGTCGGCGAGCAGCCCGGGAAGGCCGTGGAAGGCGGCCCGGGGCAATGCGGGAAAGAGGTGGATCCGCGAGGAGAGCGGCATCACGAGCGGGGAGACCTCGATCCCACTGCCCACGAACGCCGGGTCATATTGAAAGGCCGTGACCTCGGACGCCTCGCCCAAGGAAACCGCGGCGATGCGCCGGCCCCACAGTCTCACTTCGGCGAGGGTGGGCATGGCTCAGGTCTTGCGCCTGGCGGGGGAGGTGTTGCGAGGGGCTTCGACGCCCCAGGTCCACGAACTCGGGGCCGTCGCTCCCGGGGGGAGCGTCCTCGAGGCCTGGCGCCGGGGATGGGAAGCCCGTCGACGCGTCTTGCCGCGCAGTTTCAGCTGCGCGATCGGGCTCGGTGGCAGTTCCGGGAGGAGCCGCTCGAGTCCCTCGAGCTGCTGCAATGCCCGCAATACGCGGATGAGCGTCACCAGCTCCGCGCCGGCACCGGCCTCGATCCGCTCGAGAGTGCGCTTGCCCAGGCCGGCCCGCTCGGCGAGATCGGCCTGGGTCAGTCCGGCCTCGATCCGATGTCGCGCGATGCGTTCACCGAGGGCCTGCAGGACTGTGGCATCCGTGAGCTCAGATGTGATCTTCATAAGTCGCTATATATGACGAGATGGACGAAATATCGATCTTGAATCGGCAGATATTGCGAATAATAGCATCATAAACAAATAATCGGAAATCGTCGTATATGACGACAATAGGGCTTTTACAAGCTGATCTCGTCACATATGACGAGATAGAGAGGCTAATGGGCGGTTGTCTCGGCGAGCTCGAGCAGACCGCGCTCGCGCAACACGTCGCGCATGGGCGCGAAGGGGAATTCGGCGAGAAGCCGTCCCAGGCGGTGCTCGCAGCGGTGCAGGTTCGTGTAGTGCCGGAAGCGAGAGAGCGCTCCGACACGCACACGAGGCTGCTCCGGATCGATCTCCCAGGGATGCAGGTAGAAGGGAAAGGCGCGCCTGCGCCCGTTGATCTGCCGGAGCCCCGCCCGGGTGAGCCAGTACGGGAAGATCCGGAAATACCCGCCACCGCAGATCGGCACCTTCATCCCGAGGAAGCTCGCCGGCACCATGGGGAACTCCACGAGCGAGCGCCCGGAGGGGGCGGTGACGCGCCCCGGCTCGGGCGAGGCATCGGGGATGCCGTAGCGGTCGTGCCGGATGGGAAAGATCGACGAGTCATAGTGGAACCCCAGGTCGATCAGCGTATCGAGCGCCCAGAGCGAGGAGCGGACCACCGAGAAGCTGGCTGCCCGATACCCGAGGACCGGTGCACCGATCGCCTGCTCGAGCAGGGCTTTGGCGCGGGCGGTCTCCTCGCGAAACTCCTCCCGGCTCTGGTGATAGATCAGCTGATGCGAATAGCCGTGGCAGGCGATCTCGTGGCCGCACTCGGCGATGCGCCGGACCAGAGCGGGGTAGCGCTCGGCCACCCAGCCGAGCACGAAGAAGGTTCCGCGTATGCGCCTCTCCTCGAGAAGGGTGAGCAGGCGCTCCGTATTGCGCTCCACGCGGCACTCCCGCGTGGCCCAGCTCTCGCGTGAAACCGCAGACGCCAGGGCCGCGACGTGGAAATAATCCTCCACGTCGACGGTGAAGGCGTTCAGAGGGGCGGTGCGGTCCGTCGTCGGCGGGAGACTGTCAGCCGGCGTCAGGTTGGAGAAATGGGCTGCCATGATGGGTCACTGTACCGGATTTGAGTGGTACCCGGTGCGCACCCGGTCAGAAATGAGAACGGCCCCGCGAGGGGCCGTTCTCGGGACACCGAAGGTGTCGAGACTTCTCTAGTGTGGCTCAGTGCTGCCGTGCACGGCGACGGAGGAAGATCACACAGCCCAGGAGACCTGCGGCGAACAGCGCCAGCGTGCCGGGCTCCGGTACCGTCGTGACGCTCGCGAGCACGATGTCATTCGAGTTGCCGCTCGCCTGATTGTTTGCGAACGGGTCCGCAACGATCACTTGGTTGAAACCCGCGAGCAGCGGCGAGTTGAAATTGACGGTGCCGCCACCCTGTCCGCTGCCGATCTCGGTCCAGGCGTAGCCATCGTTGCTGCCCCACACCGACCAGGTCTCGCCCGACTGCACGGAACCGAGTTGCACGCTGGAGATATAGCCCTGGCTCGGGGACAGGTAGATGCCATACGGATTGGCGATCTCGTTGTAGGGATAGGGATCGTTGTTCAGACCCAGGCCCTGCTCCCCGGTGCCGCCATTCTTGGCGTACAGGTCGCCGGTGCCGGGACACCAGCCCGAGTACGGTAAACTGCAGCCGGCAGAGGTGGCCGACACCACATAGAGGCCAACTCCGTCCTGGGTGAAGGTCGTGCTCGTGCCTGCGGTGCTATGACCCGGCCAGGTCGAGCTTCCGGGCGCTGCCGGCATGCCGGTGAGCGAGTAGAAGTTCCAGTCGAGCGTGCCGGCCGATGCCGGGGTGATGACGGCGGCGCCGAGCAGAGCAGCGACCGAGCAGAGCGCGGCGATCTTGAGTTTCATGTTCGACTCCGGTTCCCAGTATCGGGCCATACATAGCCCATCAGCAGAGAAGCAACTTCCAGGCCAACCGAAACTTTCATCGGGAAATCAGGCGGTTGTGGTTAAGGCGATGTTTTCCAGAATATGCCTTGTAAAGGAATCCGACGTCAAACAGCGACAAGCGGTGATCGTGATCAAGGCTACCCACGGCGTCTCCCGTATCAAGGCAAACGCGTGGGCCCCAATAACGAGAACGGCCCCTTCAGGGGCCGTTCTCGCGACACGTTTTTGTTGTTGGAGTGTCGAGCGTGCCGAAATCAGCCCTTGTGGGCGCGGCGGCGCAGCGCGAAGCCCAGGCCCGCGAGGCCTGTGGCGAACAGCGCCAGGGTCGCGGGCTCCGGGACCGTGCCAGTGCCCTCATAGAGCGCTGCGCTGTTGGCCGTTGCGATCCAATCCGTGGTGCAGTTGTCCTTCTTGCAGCTCTGGACCCCGAGGAATCCAACGACCACTGACCCGAGATCCAAGGTGCCTACGTTCAGATCCGGGCCCGAGCCTGCGGCGCCTGCCAGCGTATTGGTGCCGAGATCCGCCTGGAACACGTAGTAGCCCGTCGCCGCGGGGTCGTCATGCTGGGTGACGGGCAGCCATGCTCCGATGGGATTGTTCGGCGAGGCCGAGATTCCAAGATAGGAATCCAGTGCGCCACTCGTCCACCCCGAGCCGACTTCGGAGGCGTTCATGGTGCCATTGGCGCCACCCGTGACGGTGAAACCGGAAGGCAGCGTGTAGTTATTGGGCACCAGGATATCGACGAGGAAATCCCCGGTCGCCGGTCCCGAGGCGTACCAGAATCCAAAGTTCGGCGAAGAGGCGGTCGTCGGGGTGACCGTTCCGTTGTCGGCGCACGCCGGTGTTGGGCTAAAGCAGAACGCATGCAGCGCGCTTGCGGAGGCCGAGAAGGACCATAGGATGCCCGCGGCCGCTGCGATGCTGGTCCAAATTGCCTTCGTTGATCGAATCATGGCAGGGATCTCCAAATCGGTTTGCCTTCGGCAAGGCGTCATCGTGCCCAATGTGCTGCAAGCTTCATGCCGCATTTTCAATCGTTTTGCGGTCGCTCGCTAAATCAATAGCTTGCAAGAGAAGTGCTGTCGCTCCGCTCAAGCCACGCAGGCATCGATTGCGAAGTTCGTAAGAATCCCCGACACGAGGAGTCGGTCTTCCGGCCAGGGCCCCGGCCGGTGCCGCACAGCGCGGCGCCTCGAGTGAGGGCTCGTGGCGCCCGCTAGGGCGCCTGAGACAAGAACGGCCCCCGAAGGGGCCGTTCCAAGGACATCCCCGGGGATGTCCGAGCTCGCTCTGGACTCAGCTCTGCCGGGCGCGGCGGCGCAGGAACAGCGCGCAACCGAGGAGACCCGCGGCAAAGAGCGCCAGCGTACCGGGCTCCGGCACGGTCGTGATGCTCTCGAGCACGACGTCGTTGGAGTTCATGTAGGGCGTTCCGCTCGGATCCGAGATGATCAGCTGGTTGTAGCCAGCGAGGCTCGCGGAGTTGAAATTCTCCGTGAGGCCACCCATGCCGTTGCCGAGCAGGGTCCACGCATAGCCATTGTTGCTGCCATAGACGGCCCAGGACTCGCCATTGCTGGTGGTGCCCTGAAGCGAGCCGATGACGACATCCGTCGCGTGTCCTCCCGCGTGCGACAAATTGACGTAGATGCCGTTCGGGTAGTAGATCTCGTTGTCACCGGAGGGATCACCGGTCAGCCCGAGACCCTGTTCCGCGGTGCTGCCACCGTTCTTGACGAACAGATCCGCAGTGCCCGGTGCCCAATTGCACGTGGACATCGACACGCTGCAGCCCGGCGAGGTGGCGGACACGACGTGCAGCTTGAACCCGTCCTGGTAGAAATTCTGTGAGGTGCCCAGGGTGACACCCGGCTGCGCGGGGCTTCCCGCGAGCTGATAGAAGTTCCAGTTGATGGTGCCGGCCAACGCCGGGGTGGCCGCAGCGGCCCCGAGCAGAGCGGCGGCTGAGAGGACAGCGGCTATTTTGAGTTTCATTTCCTAAGTCTCCAGACCCAATGTCGGGGTAGTGCCCCAGCTGACCTGAAGCAAGTTCCGGGCCACGAAAATAGTTGATTGTAAAACAATTACTTAGACTGTATTTCGTATTATGTTCATCAGGGACTGTAAGAGAAATCGACGCTCAAGAGAGACGGGAATGCACCTCGCCGGACTCGATGTGACCGGATCGAGATCTGTACCGGCTCTGCGGGGGTGATTAAAGAAGAACGGCCCCTCGGGGGGCCGTTCACAAGGACATCCGAGTCGGATGTCACAGCTCGCCCTGGTCTCAGTCCTGCCGGACGCGGCGGCGTCGGGCGATGAGGAGCGCGCAGCCGAGGAGGCCAGCGCCGAAGAGCGCGAGCGTGCCGGGCTCCGGCACGGTGGTGGTCACCCCCATCAGCACGATGTCATTCGAGTTGATGTACGGCGTCGCGCTCGGCTCGGCGATGATCAGGTCGCTGTAGCTCAAGAGGCTGGATGCGGTGAAGTCCTCGGCGCCGCCACCCATGCCCGAGCCGAGCTGCGTCCACGTGCTGCCATCGTTGCTCCCAAAGACCGCCCAGGATTCCCCGTTGGTCGCGGTGCCCTGGAGCGAGCCGATCATGACACTCGAGACGTGGCCCGAGAATCCGGTGAGCTCGATGCCGTTGGGATAGAAGATCTCGTGATCGCCCGAGGGGTCCCCCATCAGCCCAAGGCCACTCTCGTCTACGGAGCCACCATTCTTGGCGTACAGGTCCTCCGTGCCCATGGCCCAGCTCGAGCCGCTCTGAGTCATGGAATTGGCCGTCAGGGACATCGATCCCTGGGTAAAGGTGTAGCTGGTGCCCATCAGGCTCGCGCCCGGCTGCGCCGGGTTCCCCGCGAGCGTGAGGAAGTTCCAGCTCATCGTCCCGGCGAAGGCCGGGGCCGAGGCCGCGGCAATTCCCAGTGCTGCCGCCGAACAGACCGCCGCAAATTTGGATTTCATGTCTCGACTCCTAGCCATCAATAGCAGGCACGTTATCGGCCCGCTGGAGCATGAGCAATTTCCGGGCCACGCCATTTTTTCCTTCAAGAACAAATTCTTGCGTGCAATTTGCCGCTTTGACATAAGTCATCGTAAATTAACCCGACGATGAGGAGGAGCGGACGAGGCGATCTGTCGCCGAGCTGTGACACGCTTCACCTCAAGTGTCGCCGGATGCAATCAGAATTTTGTGGTGTGGTGGCCCTTGTCGCCATCCACCATCGTGTTTCGTGGTTCCGGGCTGTAAAAGATTCCGACGATCGAGCGCTGCGCAACTGAATCGTTCAGCTGGCAGTCATCGGGGCGAGCACATACTGTGTCTGAAGCGTACCAGGGGAAGTTTCTCATGCGTGATCCCGCACTCAACCGCGCGTTGCTGCGCGCCGGGTATCGGACTCTTTTTGCGCTCTCCATGCTGTCTCTGGCCGCCTGCGGCGGCGGGGGGAGCAGTGGCAGCAGCAGCAGCTCGAGTGGCGGTGGCACCACCAGCTCTTTCACGATCGGCGGAACCGTCACAGGGCTCAATGCCTCGGGACTGGTGCTCACCGACAACGGCGGCGACAACCTCACGGTGGCCTCCGGTTCGAGCACCTTCACCTTCGCCACCAAGCTCACGAGCGGATCGACCTACGACGTGGCGGTAGCCACTCAGCCGACGGGTGAGACCTGCTCGGTGAGCAACGCCACCGGTACCGACACGGCCAACGTCACCACGGTCAGCGTGTCCTGCGCGGTTGCGACGTATACGGTTTCGGGCACCATCACCGGATTGTCCAACGCGGGATTGAAGCTGCTCGACTACACGGGCGGGGAGACGCTCTCGGTGAGCGCCGGCAAGACGAGCTATCAATTCACCCAGACCGTGCCCTACGGCACCCAGGTTCAGGTGACCGTGGCGGCGCAGCCCTCGCTCGAGACCTGCACCGCCGGCACCTCCAATTTCAACGGACCCATCAAGGCCAATGTCACCACGGACACCTTCAGCTGCACCACGCTGCTGGCGACTGTGAGCACCTTCGCGGGCTCGACGACTTCCGGCAACGTCAATGGCACGGGCACCGCTGCCCGATTCGACGGTCCCATTGGGGTCGCTGTGGACTCCTCGGGGAACCTCTACGTGGCCGACAGCACCAACAACGAGATCCGGTTGATCACCCCCGCGGGTGCCGTGACGACGCTGGCGGGCACGCACACCGCCGGGTACATCGACAATACGACCGGAAATCTGGCCGAATTCAACTATCCGACCGGGGTGGCGGTGGACTCCTCCGGCACGATCTACGTGGCCGATTTCTACAACAACAGGATCCGCAAGATCGTGTGCACGAGCCTGACGGCCACCGCCTGCACCGTCTCGACGCTCGCGGGACAGTCCACGGCGGGATCCGCCGACGGCACGGGCGCCCTGGCCCAGTTCAACGAGCCGAGCGGCGTTGCGGTAGATTCCTCCGGCAATGTCTATGTGGCCGACAGCGCCAACAACGAGATCCGCAAGATCACCCCCGCCGGCGTCGTGACGACGATCGCGGGCTCGACCACCGCGGGCAGTACGGACGGCTCGGGCACCTCGGCGTCATTCAAGAAGCCGGCCGGTGTGGCGGTGGATTCCGCCGGGAACGTCTACGTCGCGGATTTCGGCAACAACGAGATCCGCATGATCGATGCCTCGGACGTGGTGAGCACGCTGGCGGGGTCCACCACGGCCGGCAACAAGGACGGCACGGGGAGTGCTGCCGCGTTCTCCGGTCCGAACGACGTGGCGGTGGATGCCGCGGGCAATGTGTATGTGGCGGACTCCGGGAACAACGAGATCCGCCTGGTTGCGCCGTCGGGGCTGGTGAGCACGCTGGCGGGCACGGGCGCCCTGGGCAGCCTGGACGGCCCGGCCAATACCGCCACGTTCTACAGCCCGAGCGGTCTTGCCGTGGTCACCTCCGGCAGTGCCGCGGGGGATGTGTTCGTCGGCGATCTCGGCAACAACGAAATCCGCGAGATCGTGCCCTGAGCCGGGCACGCCACGGGGCACTACGACAGTCAACACAGGGATGAGAGCAGGACGATCGCGGCGGGCGCCTCCGGCCCGCCGCGATCGGCGCGGGCGCCCGCGTGGTCATCGCAGCTTGTGCCCCGATCGGACGACCGAATCGCAACTGAGCGCTCGATTCCGGCAATCTTAAGTCCCCTGCATTAAGATCGCCCGGTGCTCGGGTACCTCCTATCGGCCCTCGCCTATGCGGCGCTGCTCGCGGCGACCCTGACGCTTTGGCGGCGACGCCTCACCGGCTCCGGCCTTGCCACGGCGCTGGGCGCCCAGTTCGGCTGGTCCCTCGTGCTCGCGGCGCAGGCGGGTGGTGTGGGCTTTCCCTTGGGACTCGGGATCGCGGCCGAGTACCTGCGCGACCTCGCCTGGATGCTCGTGCTGGTGCGCTGCCTGGGGCGCTCGGAAGCCACCCGCGTCGCGCACCTCGTTCAGCGAGTGCTCGTGGTGCTCGTGGCGCTGGTGGTCCTCTTTGCCATCGGCACCGTCCTGCCGGGTCATCCCGGGGGTTTGGTGCTGCAGATCGAGCGGTTCTGGCTCTGGGGGGCCTTCGTTCTCGCCATCGCCGGCCTGATGCTGGTCGAGCAGGTGGCGCGCAATACCCGCTCCACGCAGCGCTACGCGTTGAAGTATGTGTGGCTCGCCCTCGGGGCGCTCTTCGCCTGGGACCTGTGCCTCTTCTCGATCGCGATGCTGCGCGGCAGTTTTGCCGAGGTCTTCTGGGTGGACCGCGGCGTCGTCAATGCCGCACTGGCGGCGCTCCTGGCCGTGGGCCTGAGCCGGATTCCGGAGTGGGAGTCGGCGGCGTTTCTGTCGCCGCGCATCGTCTTCTTCAGCGCGACGCTCCTCGGGGCGGCGCTCTATGCGTTGGTCATGGCGGTCGGGAGCTTCCTCATCCGCCGGCTCGGGGGCTCCTGGGGCGCCGCCGGCCAGATGCTGTTCCTCGCCGCCGGCGCCCTGGTGCTTGCCGTGGCGGCGCTTTCGGAGCAGTTCCGCGCCTGGTCGCGGGTGACCCTCGCCAAGTATCTCTTCCCGTACCGCTACGACTACCGGAGCGAGTGGCAGAAGCTCACCCGCGCGCTCTCGGTGGGCGGCGATACACCGATCTACGATCGGATCGCCAAGGTGACGGCGGGCTTCATGAGCTCGCCCTACGGCGGGCTCTGGTTGCGGGACGCCGAGGGCGCTTATGCGCCGGTGGGAGGGGAACTCGCGACACCGCCCGCGCCCCTCGAGAGCGGCCACGCGGAGTTCTTCGACTACCTGCTGCAGCACGAGTGGATCTGCGACCTCGATCAGGCGCGCAGACCGCGGCGCGGCAAGCCCGAACTGGCGCCACCGCAGTGGATGCTGGCCAATCCACGCCTGTGGCTCGTCGTGCCGCTCATCTGCGAGAGCGCGCTCGTCGGGTTCGTGCTGATCGGGCAGCCGCTCGCCGCGGTGCGCCTTTCCTGGGAGGAGCTCGATCTGCTGCGGGCCGCCGGCCGTCAGGTGGCGAGCTTCCTCGCCTTCGAGCAGGCCGCCAAGCGCCTGGCCGAGGCGCATCAGTTCGAAGCGATGAACCGCCTCTCCGCCGTCCTCATGCACGACCTCAGGCACCTGATCGCCCAGCAGGCGCTCGTGGTGCAGAACGCATCGCGCCATCGCGGCAATCCGGAATTCTTCGACGATGCCATCCTCACGATCGACAATTCCGTCAAGCGCATGACCCGCCTCATGGAGGAGCTCAGAAACGGCATGCTCACCGAGCAGAACCGTCGGGTGGAGCTGAGTGAGCTCTGCGCCGAAGCGATCCGTCGCTGCTCTGGTCAACCCGTCCCGGTGCTCGAGGTGCGTGAGCGTGGGGAAGTCGTCCTCAATCGCGAGCGGCTGCTGCAGGTGCTCGAGCATCTCATCCGCAATGCCCAGGAGGCGACACCGGCGGACGGATCGGTTACCGTACGGCTCCAAAAGACAGGTCACCATGCGGTCATCGAGGTGATCGACACCGGCAGCGGCATGGACGAGGAGTTCGTCCGGCATCGGCTGTTCCGGCCCTTCGAAACCACCAAGGGCGAGCGGGGGTTCGGGATCGGCGCCTACCAGGCGCGCGAGTTCGTGCGCAAGTGCGGCGGCACCATCGAGGTCGAGAGCCGCCCGGGACGCGGGACGCGATTCATCCTGCGGCTGCCGCTCGCACCGGCACTCTCTGTCCCCTCTGCTACGGAAGGAGAACAAATTGGACTCCAAGCCAACTAGGCTGCTGGTCGTCGAGGACGATCCGGGCCTGCAACGGCAGCTCAAGTGGGCGCTCGACACCTACGAGGTCGAGTGCGCCTCGAACCGCGCCGAGGCGCTCGCGGCCGTGCGCCGCTTCGAGCCGCCCATCGTGCTGCAGGACCTGGGCTTGCCCCCCGATCCGGATGGGGTGGAGGAGGGCTTCGCCACCATCGCCGAGCTCCTGCGCATCGCGCCTGCCACCAAGATCATCGTGGTCACCGGTCGCGAGGGCCGGGAGCACGCGCTCAGGGCCATCGGCCTCGGCGCCTATGACTTCTGCCAGAAGCCGGTCGACACCCAGGTGCTCTCGCTCATCATCGATCGCGCGCGGCGCATCCACGAGCTCGAGGAGGAGAATCGCCGTCTCGCGGGCAACAGCTCCTTGGCACTGGATGGCGTCATCGCCGCGAGCGAGTCGATGCTCAAGGTCTGCCGGCTCGTGCAGAAGCTCGCGCCCACCCAGGCCACGGTGCTCTTGCTTGGGGAGAGCGGCACGGGCAAGGAGCGGCTCGCGCAGGCGCTCCATTCGCTCAGCGCGCGCGCCGAGCAACCCATGGTCGCGATCAACTGCGCCGCCATTCCCGAGAACCTGCTCGAGAGCGAGCTCTTCGGCTACGAGCGGGGCGCCTTCACCGGCGCGGTGAAGCAGACCAAGGGCAAGATCGAGATGGCCGACGGCGGCACGCTCTTTCTCGATGAGATCGGCGACATGCCGCTCGCCCTGCAGGCGAAGCTCCTGCGCTTCCTGCAGGAGCGGGTGATCGAGCGCGTGGGGGGGCGGGAGCTCATCCAGGTGGACGTGCGCATCATCGCGGCCACCCATCGGGACCTCAAGGCGGCGATCGGGGAGAAGACCTTCCGCGAGGACCTCTTCTACCGCATCAGCGAAGTCGCGGTAAACATCCCACCGCTCCGTGAGCGCGGCTCGGATTCGGTGCTGATCGCGAACTACCTGCTGAGCCAAGCCTGCAAACGCCACGGGAGACCCGCGCTCAAGCTCGGACCCGATGCGATCACCGCCATCGAGAACTATCCCTGGCCGGGCAATGTGCGCGAGCTCGAGAACAAGGTGAATGCCGCGGCCATCATGGCCGAGGGAAAGCTCGTGACGTCGGAGGATCTCACGCTCGATGCGCAGGCGGCGGAGGGCGAAGCGGGGATCTTCCCGCTGCGCGAGGTGCGCCAGAGGGCCGAGACCGCGGCCGTGCAGCGGGCGCTCGCCATCACGGGCGGCAACATCTCGAAGGCCGCGGAACTCCTGGGCGTGACCCGCCCGACCCTCTACGACCTCATGGGACGCACCGGCCAGGCGATGCCCAAATGAGCCGCCTAGCCGGCGCGCATGCGCGCCGGCTAGGCCCTCAGCGCACTTCCACTCCCGATCAGCTACGCGAGGCGCGCGAGCGGCGGCGCACGAGGCCGAGCGCCAGCAGGCACGCCACCCCAGCTCCGAAAAGCGCGAGCGCGTCCGGCTCCGGCACCGAGCTCACCGGCGCCTGGAGACCAAAGCCGGCGAAGCTCAGCGTTTGGTCATTGACGTCGACGGTGAAGTTGTTGGGGTCGATCAACGCGCCCATCGGCGCGTTGGTATAAACCACATAACCGTCGGTGGCCGGGAACGTGCCGAGGATGGGATTCGACGCCAGGCTCGAGAAGGTGATCGAATCCCCGGCGCCCGTGCTGCGCGAGGCCATGCCGGCCGTGGTGCCGGAGGCGCAGCCCTCTAACGTGGAGGATCCGAATACCGGACCACAGGCTTCCACCGAGGTGGAATAGCCCGAAAGCATTGACAGCGTGGCGGAGGTCACATACGGCGCATCCGTTCCCGCGAAGATGAATGCCAGGGCGATGTCGGATGACCCATAGGGATTGAGGCCGGTGGTGCCGGCCACTTCGATGAAACCTCCGTAAGGGCTTCCCAGGATGGCCTCACCCGTTGTGACGAGAGACGACGTGGTGGTCGTGCACGCCGAGCCATCGAGATAGCCGCACGCTGCGGCAAGCAATGTGGTGGTGCCGGGCGCGCGACCGTCGTAGACGGGAACCCCACCGGATGTGCCGGCAGTCAGCTGCAGGGGACCGGCAAGCGCCGAGCCGGCGACCATTATCGCGGCGACGCTTGCGCCCCAGCTCCACCATTTCGCGGTCGAGCCTCGGCGGAAAGTTCGGGAATTCGCATTCATACAGAGTTCTCCCCTTATGACCCGTGCGCGAACGGAACCGCGGTCGCTGCGGAGCGCATGCTTCTCGTTCGAGCGCATGGTCTTTCTGACATAATAAGCAATGATCGTGCCAAACAAAAACTGTGAGACATAACAGAGACATGGGGTGTGCGGCACTTCATGCGACAGGGAAGATGTCAATTTGTTCGACGGCCCGTGGGTCGAGGCTGCCCGGAATGAGAAGACACACCGGCCCGATCCCGCGAGCGTTAACGGAAGCTTTGCCAGTCTCGGAGGAGTCCATCGAGGGGTGCTCCGCGGCATTTGTGCGGACGAAGCGTCTCCCGGCCTATCCGGCGAGGAGCACCGGGGTCATCTTGCGTATTCGTCCGATTGCGCCCGGGTTCGCGAGCGCCCCGCGGCTCTGGGCGTGCAGCGGATACTTGCCATCACGCTCACTGCGCCGCAATCGGTGTCGTCATTTCTTACATAAACGCTGATCTTGCTGACGATACTCACGTAACCCATTGATCGGGCTGCGGTGTAGCCGGTTGGCATACGGATTGCTTTGGTTCTTCACCACACGAAGGTGGTCGCCCACTCGCGCTCCAGGCTCCGGGCAGGTCGAATCAGAAATCGCCCCAGGAACTGCGCGCCATGCGTGGCGACCGATTCAATGCGCGCCACACCGATGTGCCGGCGCGCCTCAATCACCTGGAGCCGCGTCCACCCCATGAATGAAAGCTCACCGCATGGCAAAGCGCAGTGGGGTCGCTCGGCGGTGTCTGAGGACGATAGCGCGGTCACAGCCGCGGATCTGACGGTGAAGGGGAAGGTTTCGGAGGGACAGGGCCGCATTCTGCCGCTGCGTGAAGTGCGCCAGAAAGCCGAGGCCGCCGCAGTGCGCCAGGCGCTCACCTTCACCGGGGGCAATATCTCCCGGGCGGCCGAGCTCCTTGGCGTGACTCGCCCGACGCTCTACGACCTCATGGAGCGCATTGCCCGCAGGGCGCCCACCAAGTAAGGTGAGTTTCCGGCGTGCGGTGGCGCGCCAGCGGGCTGTCTCAGATGCTCACGCGCCGGCGCAGCGCAAAGCCGAGTGCCGCCGCCCCTGCGAGGAACAGCGCGAGCGTCGAGGGCTCGGGCACGGTCGCCTGATGAGTGTTGCTGCCGCTGATGGGGCTCGAGCCGTTCGTGCCCGATCCGCCCGTGCCTCCAGTGCCGCCCGGCGGGTCGAGCAGGCTGCTCGAGCCGTTGCCCGAAGAGCCGCCAGAGCCACCAAGTCCGCCCCGCGTGCCAGTCCCGCCGGAATCCGAGCCTGAATGGCTCGAGGGGGCCGTTCCGCCCGGGGCTCCCGCGCCGTAGGGGCTGCCGGGATCAGGGCCCGATCCCCCCGGTAGCGCGTCCGGGATCCCGAAATCCCCGAAACCGTCGCTCGGGGAGAAGGCGTAATCCCCCGAGCCCGCCACGGGATCACCCGTCGAGTCGGCCGCCCCGGCGGCGGCGGCAGGAGCCGTGGGGCTGACCGATGCGCCGCTCGGAGCGGCCGGGCCCGCCCCGGGGGTCATCGAGGCCGACGGCTGCCCATAGGCGGCCTCGGCAGAGGGTGCCGCCGCGCCCGGCGGTGTGGGGATGGCGGGACCGGGAAGGCCCGCGTGCGGGCGTGCGGTGGCACCCGCCGGCAGCACGCCGCTTGCGGGAGGGACGCCGGTCGTATCGGGGCCGCTGCGAACGATCATCCACCCGCTGGTCGGGAAGAAGCCGAACAGGAGCAGCATCAGCAGCGGCCGTATGGTCTTGGCCTTCATCGGCGGTATCGCCTTGGGATCCTCAGGTGTTGTGAGGGGGTGTGAGGACCCTTTTGTTGGCTCGCACTATAGCAGCGGGATCCACCTGTCGCAATACGGCGTCATTACATATTGCGCTGGAATTCAGCGGGTTTGCGCCTGCCGGAGCGTGAGACTGAGGTTTCTCAACGCGGCGCGACGCAAGCGAAAATCGAGGGCGATCGCCGCGCGCCGGCATTCTGTTATATCGCGCCGAAGTTCTGTCTCATCGGTGCGTGTTATGTTGGATTGCGGAAAGTGCGTATGGCACGCGAGAGTGGCCCTGCTTCACGCAGTGACACTCTTGGTCACCTGCTGACGGCCTTCGGCAGCGTAGTCGCGACAGTGGTCATTTCACGGCAAATTCAGCATGTTGCAGGCTGCAGTGCCGGTGGCATGTGAGCTATGCGTCTGCCACGACAGACACCTCAGGGTCTCCAGGTCACGACGGGACCCCGCGAGACCTGCTCAACCATTTGAATAAAAAGACGTTTTCTTCAATGGCACGCTGATTGCATTAGTGGTCCGGCGCCACCTGAAAAGTCCTCGCGGAACTGCCGAGGTGGCCCCGCTGATGCAAGACCCGAGGGCTTTGGCCCCGGGCATGAGGAGTCGAAAGGTATGCGTGCAATGTCGATCCGGGCCGTCTCCTGTGCGGTGCTCATGTTGGCCGCGCTCACCGGGTGCGGTGGTGGCGGATCGTCCGCGAACCCCACCTCACCGAGCGCGAAATCGACGTCCTGGGGGGCTCCGTGGCAGACCACCTCGACCGGCACCAGCGCGCAACTCTCGATCTCGGGCTCCCCGTCGGGCACCGTCACGGCGGGCCAGGTGTATGGCTTCACGCCCTCGGTGAGCAACCCGGGCGGCACGGTGACCTTCAGCATCAAGAACGCGCCCAGCTGGGTGAGCTTCAACCGCAGCACCGGAAAGCTCTCGGGCACGCCGCAGGCGGCCAATGTGGGCACGTACGGCAATATCGTGATCTCGGCGAGCAATGGGCAGTCGAGCGCCTCGCTGCCCGTTTTTTCCATCACGGTCGTCGAGGCGGGCTCCGCCACCGGCAGTGCCGATATCTCCTGGACGCCGCCCACCACCAATACCGATGGCTCGACGCTCACGAATCTTGCCGGCTACACCATCTATTACGGCACGAGCCCGGGTTCCCTGACCCAGACGGTGCAGCTCACGAACATTGGGCTCACCAATTACGTCGTCAGCGGACTGGCCTCGGGGACGTGGTACTTCGCCGTAACGGCCTATACCTCGAGCGGCTCACGGAGCAGCCTCTCGAACATGGCCAGTAAGACGATCTGATGTCTTGAAGGGCGGGCCGATCCGGGCGCCCGAATGGACTCGAGAAGAGATCCTGAACCCGAGCTGAATCGTTCGGCATAAGAAGTAAAGCGTCCGGCCCGATACGCGACGGCTCGAGGCGCATCGACAACCGGATGCGAACTGCGACGTGGTTCCTCACCACGTGCCGCCTGATTAAGGTCAAATCCCGCCCGGAGCACCGGGCATGCGGGCGGGGTGACCCCGGCCGCAAGCTGGTAACATAATCAACGCATATCGTCGGCACGCTCGGGGTGTCGGATGTCCCTGATCGGCTACGGGATTGCGGCATTCTTTGATCAGCCGGTATCCTCGCGCCCTGCGCTGCACACCTAGGACGCGCCGCGCCCCACGGTTTGTCGCCGTGGCGAGAGGACTACCCACTGCGCCTGTGGAGAAACGAAGCATGAGGAAATGGCTTGGCGTGAGTCCGGCTCGGGCGGGGTGGCTCGCCCTACTGCTCACCACCCTCGCACTGAGCGGGTGTGGCATGTTCCTGACGCCCCACTACCGCATCGAGCGGGCGCAGCGGGAGATCAAGGCGGGCGAATGGCAGGATGCGGCCTTCGATCTGCGGGCGGCCCTGCAGAAGGAGCCGAAGAACACCCAGGCGTGGCTGCTGCTCGCGGGAATGTCACTCCATGCGGGGGACCCCAATGGTGCGGCCTCGGCGCTGAAGCATGCGCGTGCCGTCGGCGCGAAGGGACCCGAGGTCGATGCGCTGCGGGCGCGGGTCTGGCTCGCCACCGGCAAGGCCCAGACGCTTCTCGATGCGCTCGCCCACCGCTCGCTCCAGCTGCCCGAGCCCCAGCTGACTTTGACGCGGGCCCGCGCGCTCCTTGCCACGGGGCGTTCGGATCAGGCGGCCGCCCTGGTGCAGCCGCTCGTCGCGCAGCAACCGGGCCTCATCGAGGCCCAGGATGTGCTCGCCGAATCCCTCGCCCAGGAGGGCAAGCTCTTACCCGCGCTCCAGCAGCTCGAGACGGCCGAGCGGCTCGATCCGAAGTCCTCCGAGCCGCCGTTGCTTCAGGGCCGGATCGATGAGTGGCTGGGACAGTTTCCGGCGGCGGAGCAGGCCCTCGAGCGCTCGCTCAAGCGCATGCCGGCCTCCGAGCCCATCACCCACCGCGTAACGGCCCTCATCGCGCTCACCGAGACGCACCTCGCGCTGGGCAACCTCGATGCGGCAGCTCAGAGTCAGGCGATCCTGGCGAAACTGGAGCCGGAATCGCCCGCCACGATGCTGCTCGATGCGCGCATCAAGCTCGCACGCAAGGACCTGGTCGGCGGCACCTCCGAGTTGGAGCGCGTCGTGGAGGGCGCTCCCTCCTTCGTGCAGGCGCGGATGGCCCTGGGGGCAGCGCTTTTGCAGAGCGGAGAACTTCAGCAGGCGCAGCAGCAGCTGCAGCGGGTCGTCTCCGAGACCCCCGACAACCTCCAGGCCCGCAAGCTCCTGGCGGATGTGCAGTTGAAGCTCGGCCAGCCGGGGGCGGCGATGAGCGTGCTGACTCCGGCCCTCGGCGCCCCGAACCTCGACCCTCAGCTGCTCTCGCTCTACAGCGAGGCCGCGCGCCGCTCAGGAAACTCCCAGGCGCTGGTGGAGGCGCTCGAGCGCAACCAGCGCGAGCACCCGAACGATCCGGCGGCGACTGACAATCTCGCGGCGGTGTACCTGAGCACCGGCAAGGCGGCCGAGGCGCTGTCGCTCCTCGAGAAGACCCGCGACACGGGCGATCTGCGGCGCGACAAGCTGCTCATCACCGCGATTCTCGCCACGCGGGGTCCGGACGCTGCCAGCCAGCAGGTCGATGCGCTCGTGGCCGCTCATCCGAAAGATTCGGGGACGCTCGACCTCGCGGCCTCGTACGCGGCCTCGCAGAACCAGCTGGATCGGGCGCGCACGTTCCTGCGCCAGGCGCTGTCCGCCAATCCGAACGACCTGACCTCCGTGATCGATCTGGCGCACGTGGATGAGGCGGAGGGTGATGCGCCCGCCGCGCAGCGCCGACTGAGTGACGTGCTCTCCGCGCATCCCGACGTGCTGCCCGTCCGTCTGGCGCTGGCAGACGCGCTGATGCGGACCCGCTCCCTGGCCCAGGCACGCACGACCCTGCTGGGGGCGAAGAACGCGGACAAGTCATCCGACGTGCAGTTCGGGCTCGCCCAGGTGGCGCTGGCCCAGGGCGATCTCGCCCAGGCGAACACGGCCTTCGATCGAGGCATCGCGGCACAGCCCGGGAAAACCGCACTCGTCGAGGACGCGGGGCTGCTGCTCATGCAGGACAATCAGTACTCCGCCGCGCTCAATCGCTTCACCCAGGCGACCACGGCCGAGCCCAAGAACGCGCTGTACTGGCTCAATAGCGCCCGCGCCCAGCTCGCGCTCAATGAGCCGGCCGCGGCCCGCTCGTCTTTGGAGACGGCGAGCCAGCTGCAACCGAACTGGCTGCCCGTGGTGAGCACGCTTGCCCTGATGGATCTGCGCCAGGGCAACGGGCAGGAAGCGCTCTCGCGTGCCGAGGCCCTCATTGCGAGTCAGCCCAAGAACCCGCAGGCGCTCACGCTCAAGGGGGATGTGGAGATGGCGCTGCATCAGGCCGCGGCGGCCGTGACGGCCTACACCCAGTCCCAGCACCTTCGGCCCAGCGCCGATGTCGCCGTGAAGCTTTATCAGGCGCGTCTCGCCGCGCACGCGGCCGATCCGATCCAGCCGCTCCAGGCGTGGCTCACGCGCTCGCCGAATGACTGGCGCGTGCGCGGGGTGCTCGGCAATTACTACCTGCTGGTGCTGCATTCGCCCCGCCAGGCGGTGCCGCAATTCGAGGCCGTGCTGAAAGAGCAGCCGAACGATGTGATCGCGCTCAACAACCTCGCCTGGACCTTGAGTCAGACGGGGGATCCGAAGGCCGAGGCGATGGCCGAGCGCGCCTATCGGCTCGCGCCGAAGTCGGCCGGAGTGAATGACACGCTGGGGTGGATCCTCGCCCGGAAGGGGCAGGGGGCGCAGGCGCTGCCCTATCTCGCGCGGGCCGTGAAGCTCTCCCCTAAGGATCCGGAGCTCGCGTACCACTATGCGTACGTCCTCTCCAAGACGGGCCAGCAGGCCGAGGCGCGGCAGATTCTTTCCAAGCTCCTGGCCAACCCGCAGCCCTTCGATGCTCGGCAGAAGGCCCGGCAGCTGCTGGCGACCCTCGGGGCATGAGCGGCGCTTGAGACCCTAACCACAGACCCTTGGTTCACTTTCGGCTAGGCTGACATCATGTTGCGACATATTTCACGAATTTCGGGGCGGATCGCGGCGGGCGCGCTGGCGCTGTGCCTCGTGTGCACGCCCGTCTGGGCCCAGGCGACCAAGGTGGCGCCGATCATCCCGCGCCCGAGCGGCCCTGTCGCCAAGAACTACGTCATCGGACCGGGAGACGTGCTCGATATCTTCGTGTGGCAGAACCCGGACCTGTCGCAGAAGGCCGTTCCGGTGCGGCCCGATGGCCGGATCTCCACCCCCCTCATCGCCAACATCATGGCCGCGGGCAGGACGCCGGTGGAGCTCGGGCAGGCCATGGACAAGGCGCTGGGCCAGTACATCCGCTCGCCCCGGGTCACGGTCATCGTCGAGAGCGCCATGAGCGTGTTGAGCCAGGTGCAGGTGATCGGACAGGTGGCGCATCCGGAATCCATCCCCTATCACGAGGGCATGACGGTGCTCGATGTGGTGCTCGCCGCCGGTGGGCTGACCCCCTACGCCTCGGGCAACAGCGCCAAGCTGGAACGCAAAGTCGATGGCAAGGTGGAAACGCTGCACGTGCGGCTCTCCAGCCTGCTGAACGGAGGCGACCTGTCGCAAAACCTCAAGGTTCAGCCCGGCGACGTGTTGGTCGTGCCGGAATCCCTGTTCTAGGCGCCGAGGACCCGATGGCAAGCTCTACACTCTCCTCCGACCTGTCCGCGCTGCAGGACCAGCTGCGCGGCCTGTGGCGCTTCAAATGGACGGCGCTCATCGTCGCCTGGTCCGTGGCGCTCATCGCGTGGCTGGTGGTGTTCCTCATCCCCAACAAGTACGAGGCCACGGCGGAAATATTCGTCAATACCGGCACCACACTCAGCCAGGCGACCCAAGGCATCAGTCTGGGCGATGATATCAACGCTCAGATCCAACAGGTGAGCGCAGTGCTGCTCGGCGATCCGCAGTTGCACAAGGTTGCCAACGAGACCAACCTGATGGCAGGCGCGATCAGCGCCAAGCAGCAGCAGGAAGTGATCGACGATCTGCGCAAGAACATCGTCATTACCGCCGACGTCAACAAGAAGGACCCGCGGAGCAAGGTCACGCTGTTCGACCTCAGCTACGAGGACACCAATCGCGTGCGGGCAATTCTGGTGGTCAACCGGCTGCTCAACGAGTTCGTTGAGGGTTCGCTCACAGGCAAGAGCCAAGGCTCCCAGCAGGCCGAGCAGTTCCTTACGCAGCAGATCGCGGATTACGGCCGGCGCCTGTCCTCAACCGAGCAGCAATTGGCGGATTTCAAGCGGCAGCACATCGGACTGGTGCCTGGCGAGCACGGTAGCGATGCGTTCTCCGAGCTTCAAAGTGACAATAGCCAGCTCAACCAGCTGAAGGGAAAGCTGTACGTCGCCGAGCGTGAAAGGGATGAACTCGCCCAGGAAATGAGAACCGGACAGCAGTTCACCGCAGGTGGCGGCTCCGCGGCGGGAGGCCCCATCGGGAGCGCGGCCCTCGATACCGAGCAACAGATCGCTGCCGATCAGCAGAAACTCGACCAGATGCTGCTGCAGTACACAGACCAGTATCCGGATGTGATCGCCCTCAAGCAGACGATCAAGGAGCTGAAGGTCCGGCAGAAGCAGGAGATGGCGGCCGCGCAAAAGGGCGATGTTGGCGCGGCTTCCGCGCTCGGACTGGCGGCGAACCCGGTCTATCAGAAACTTGATGAGCAGTACAATGCCGCGCGGGTCAATGTGGCATCGCTTCAGCAGCAGATCTCGGATCTTCAGCAGCAGATGGCGGCTCTCAAGTCGAAGATGGGCGCCGCACCTCAGGTGGAGGCCGAGTACAACCAGCTGACGCGCAACTATCAAGTGACGAAGACCCAATACGATGCGCTGCTGTCGAGACTCGACAGCACCCGCCTCGGCCAGCAGGCCGCGTCCACGGGGCTTGTGGATTTCCAGATCATCAATCCGCCGTCGGCCAGTTACACGCCCGTATCCCCCAAGCGCCAACTTCTCATCATCGGCATGTTTTTCCTGGCAATCGGCGCCGGTATTGGCGCCGCCTTCCTTCTGCACCTGCTGCGGCCGGTATTCGTGAGCGCCCGCCAGCTGGGCGAGGTCACGGGCCTGATGGTGCTCGGGGCGGTGAATATGGCTTGGGCGGACAGACATCGCGTTGAGATCCGCCACAGCAGAGTTCGATATGCCTGCTGGGCCACCGGACTGCTGATTGCCGGCGTCGCCATACTGTTGCTGCAAGGATACATATCCAACGTGCTCGGGGAGTTGCTGGCATGAGTGTCGTTGAAAAGGCGATCCGCAAGCTTCAGGAGCAAAGACAGCAGTCTGGCGAGCCCTCGACAGGGGTGGAGGTGCCGCAGATACATCCTGCGCACGAAGAGTATTCTGCGCAGCCCCGGGATGGCGTGACGCACCTGCCGGGTATCGTCCTCGAGCGCGATGTGCTGCGCGCAGCAGGCCTGTTGCCTCCGGAGGAGGACGCAGATTTGCTCTCGCGCCAGTACCGCAAGATCAAGCATCCGTTGGTCGGGCAGGCCATTGGCCGAGGTGTGCCACGTTCGCCCAAGGGTTACCTGATCATGATTGCTAGCGCTATGTCAGGTGAGGGAAAGACCTTTACCTCCCTCAACCTCGCTTTGAGCTTGGCAAGGGACAAGGATCTGAGGGTATTGCTCGTGGACGCCGATGTCGCCAAGCCGCAATTGAGCCACGTGCTCGGACTTGGCGAGTCTCCGGGCCTGCTCGATGCGCTGCGCGGTCCACAACTCGATGTGGAGTCGCTCATTCGCGCGACCGACGTCCCGACGCTTTCTTTCCTCCCCGCCGGGGTGGGCTCGGAGGAGGCGACGGAGCTTCTCTCCAGTGCTCGCATGGAGCAGATTGCAGAGCTACTGGGTCGGCCCGACGGCCGGCGCATCGTGGTATTTGATTCCCCGCCGCTCCTGCAGACGACCGAGTCACCAGCGCTGACCCATGTGGCTGGCCAGATCGTGGTGGTGGTGCGTGCCGAATCGACTCCGCAGCCTGTGCTCCTCGATGCGCTGAAGACCCTGGAGGGTCATCCGTCCGTGTCTCTCGTACTCAATCAGAGCACGCAATCTGTGACCTCCGGGTACTATTATTACGGTTACGGCTACGGTTACGGCAGCGAGCGCCCGAATAGGGACAGTGCCTAGGGCTTGCTCAAGACACCCGGGGGACTCAATGCATGCCGGAGCACGCTCTGGCGTGATGGGGACGTACAAACATGAAGATTGACACTCGGCATTTTTGTCTGGCAATGCTGGCCCTCGGATGGCAAGCGCATGCTGCTGCTCAGGAAGTGACGCAACCGGGGCAGATGAGCACTGCCGCCACGCCCGCTCAACAGTCTGGGTACGTGGATCTATTGGGTGGCTTGGCGTACACGGATAATGCGCTGCTCAGGAGCAGCCAACGATCTGGCGACGGCATCGCAACCGCCGGTTTCGACGCGAATTACAGGCGGACTGGTGAACTCAGCCTGAGCCTGCTCGGTAGTCTCGCCCGACTGGAATACTTTCGCCGGTCCTTTTCCGGCAGCTTCTATGGGCACTTTTTCGGCCTGGGCGTGCTCGGCAAGCCGACCGATCTGCTGCAGTGGCGGCTCTCCGACAGCTTCGGCGAAGAAATGACCGATCCGCTTTCGGCACCGACACCTCAAAGCCTTCAGACTATCAATGACGTTGCGACTGGCCCTCTGTTCAATTTGAATTTCGGATTGACCAACCGCCTGACGCTGTCCGGCCTTTACTCGCGCACGACGTATCAGCGCTCGCCATTTGATTCGCAAACGTATACAGGCGCGGCGGCATTCGCGCATGCCCTCTCGGGCGCTTCTGCACTTTCGCTGCAAGTGAACACCGCGCACACCAAATACATCAATGGCGCCGCGGTGCAGAGCTACCTGGCGGGAGCGTCGAGCGCGACCGGAAACTCCGGCGCGGTCGGAGCGTCCAACGTGACCGGATCGTCCTCCGGCTATGACATCCGCCAAGCGTCAATCGCGTATAACACGAGGCTGGTGCGTACCCAAATTCAGCTGAGTGCGGGATACAACACGCTCCAATACAGCGGGGGTGCGCGGCACGGTGCGCCGCTTTACGAGGTGCGCATCAGTCATCAAGTCTCGCCGTTCTCGACGGTCTTCGTGAGCGGGCAGCAAATGTACTCCACCAATGGCGGCGCGCTGGGATCGCCCGGGGCGGAGACCGGCCTGCAGATTGGAGCGGGGCAAAATCCAGGGTACGCAGTCGCTCAACCGTTCAACGAGCGATCTGCCGACGCCGGCTGGTTGTTCAATCGTGCGCGCACCAGCCTGTCCCTTACCGGAACCTATCGGCAGAATGTCTTCGATCAGACGAGTGTCACGAACAGCAACAATAGCCGCGAAGAGGGCGCCACCATTATTCTGGGCAGACAGCTGCGTCCGACGGTCAGAGTGCAGTTGCGCGCTCAAGGATTCTGGAATCGCTTCTCACGCCTCGGAGCGCAGACGCAGCGCGAGATATTCGAGCTGTCATTCTCCAAACGCCTAGCCCGCACGATGATCTGGTTCTACGTGCAGCGACGTCATCAGAGCGGCTCGCAGGGGATCTCGACCTTCCAGGCCGCGTCTTATAACGACGACCGGGTGGGCCTATTCGTGACCTTCGATCTATTCGGTGAGCGGACCATGCAGCCGTCCCTACAGGCGATGCCGGGGATGGGAGCCTTTACGGGCGGGTATTAGCGCAATTGGATTGGATGCCGTTCCATTAGCGCTGTGTCGTTCTCGACTCTTCGCTGGTGAGCCGGAGCGTGCCGTTTGCAAGCCGGTACGTCTGGTATCCGCCGGCTCGGCATACGCAACGAATGCTCCTAGAGGGCCTGCCTCGGATCAAAGCAGTGAGTCGCGGTCGATATCTTGGATTTGCCGTTTGCCGCAAAGCGCCATGGTGATGTCCAGTTCGCCGCGGATCAGCTTTAGACTCTTGGTGACGCCGGCTTTGCCGGCTGCGCCGAGACCATAGAGGTACGCTCGACCGATCAGCGTCCCGCGTGCTCCCAGGGCCAGTGCTTTAAAGACGTCCTGCCCGTGGCGGATGCCTCCGTCCATCCATACTTCGATCCGGTCTCCGACTGCATCGGCGATGTTGGGCAATGCGGAGATGGAACTTGGGGCGCCGTCGAGCTGGCGTCCACCGTGATTTGATACGACCACTGCGTCTGCGCCATAGGTCACGGCTTGTTTCGCGTCTGCCAGGTCCATGATTCCCTTCAGTATCAGTTTGCCGTGCCAGAGGCGTCTGACCCACTCGATATCCTTCCAGCTCAGGCTTTCGTCCAGCTCGAAGTTTCCGGCTTTGCCGGCCATATTGCCGAAGGGTCGAGGTGGCTTGGCCGCCATGCCAATCGCCCAGCGAGGCCTGCAGGCGATATGGAATACATTCCGGGCCGTGAGCCAGGACGAGGACACGCCGTTCCTGATGTCCTTGTGTCGTCTGGCGAAGATTGGCAGGTCCAAGGTGAGCATGAGCGCCGGGCAGCGTGCTGCCTTGGCACGCTTGATCAGGCTTTCGGTGAAGCTTCGATCGCGCATCACATACAGTTGGAACCAGAACGGCGCAGGGCTGCGCGCCGCAACTTCTTCGATCGAACAGATGCTCATGGTCGATAGCGTAAAAGGCACTCCGAATTCCGCCGCCGCTCGGGCGGCCAGAATTTCTCCATCCGCGTGCTGCGTACCCGCCAACCCTGCCGGTGCCAAGGCAACGGGCATCGAAACCACTTCGCCGATCATCCGTGAGTGTAGCGAGCGTTGAGAGACGTCGACAGCGACGCGTTGCCGCAGCTTGATGCGAGCGAAGTCAGTCTCGTTTGCGCGATAGGTTGTCTCGCTTGAGGAGCCGGAATCGACCATGTCGTAGAACATGCGTGGCACGCGCCGCTTCGCCAGCCGGCGCAAGTCTTCGATACAGGTAATCACGGTCATGGCGCGCGCGCCTTCGAGTCAGGACGGGTAGAATTCCTCACCATGCTCGGTAGAGCCTGCGTAGCACATGCAATGTCAGCCGCGGCCTGCTCCACGGCAAAGCCGAAGCACAGCCCCAAAGATCTCCTGGCTCGAGCTTTCGCAGCGTCGACCAAATGCCGGGCTGCCGATACGCCAGGAGGAAGGCCTCGGGGACAAGGCATTCTACGCCGTTCTCGTACGGGATCTGGGGGTCAATCGGCTCGCCGGCGAGCATCCTTGCGAAGGTGCGGCAGATCTCAGCGCCATTCCTCTCGGCAACCTCAATTGATCCCCAGGGTCGCGGATTCACTTCCATCAGGACGGAGTTGCCTGTTTCGTCATGAATGAAGTCCGCACTCGCGATGCCGGACCACCGCAATGCCCGGAATAGAGTCCTGGTATGACATTCGAGCTTGTGATCATGCAGAGAGCGAACACGGATGGACGGCCCCGTCTGCGGTGGATAGCCTTCGATCACTTCTTGGGCAAACAAACGGATCATCTCTCCGTTAAAGAAGACGCCTCCGATGAGCTGCCGTTCGCCTCGAACGAAAGCCTGCGCGAAAGGTGGATGCGGCGAAATCCGCTTCATTTCTTCGAATGCGGTGCGCGCATGGGTAAGCGATTCGACTATGCGGACTTGGTCACCCGAGAATCCGCTGGTGCCGCGGATCACCAGAGGAAGTCCAAACCTCGAGATGGCCAGATCGAGAGCAGACAGCTCATTGATGGGCTGCCACGGGGCGATCGGGATGCCGGCTGCGGTGGCGAAGTCATAGAGCCGCCTGCGATCGAGGACGATGTCACGTTGCCATGTCTCCGTCGGAGGGTAGAGGGGCGCAGGACACGGTGGGTCGAGTGTCCAGAAGAGTTCTAGAAGCGGCTCACAGAGCGGGATGATCCAATCTGGGCGAAAATCAGCAATTTGCGCTCGGATAAATGGGACATATTGCGGCGAGGCTCGGTACGGACTGTTTATCTGCCGGCAATATTGTCCGAGCCCTATCCGATCAGGTTGCCCGGTACTTACGAGCAAGGTGGCGAAGCCCGCCTCATGCAACGCGGCCGCGAGATAGCCCGTGTGCCGCCAGTTCAAATCGATCAGCATTACCCGACGGACTTGTCGTCTTTGGTGCGACATTTGATCTCACCACGGGTTGCAAACAAAGCATTGCCCGATCAATTTGCTGTGGGCCAGCGTTATTCTTGGCCGGATCGTCACGGTCCCAGGGCCTGCCGGCGATCCGGATCGTATGTCGAAGTCAGCAGTCCCAGGCGCAGCCGAGCGTAGCGACAAAATATCCTAGACCAAGATCAGATATCAAGGTTGTGTCGCAGTCGTCAGTAATATCCCTATCTAGACAGGATTCCGTTCCTTAACAGGCTGATGAAAAACCCGGTGATCGAGGCGTCTGACGCCCTGTGAACGCTCGTCGAGCAATCCTTCCGAGGTCGATCTCGACCGTCCTGGCCTTGCGATCCTTGCCTGGGGAGGCTCCGATGC
>JAJYDK010000115.1:0-1839 GCA_021777555.1 Pseudomonadota bacterium
ATTTCAGGCGCGCCTCGAGCGCGCCACGCAGGTACACGACCATGACCACCGCCGTCTCCACGGCGATACCAAAAAGAGCAATGTAGCCGACGGCCACCGCGACGCTGAATTCGTAGCCGAGCAGCCACTGCAGCAGTAGCCCACCGATGAGCGCGAAGAAGACGGGGAAAAACAGCAGAACCGCCTCGGCCACGGAGCGGAACAGGAGGTACAGGAGGAGGAAGATCACCACAAAGACGACCGGCAGGATGAGCTCGAGACGCTGCTTCGCCTGCATCTCGAACTGGTACTGGCCAGACCACTTGTAGGTATACCCGGGAGGCAGCGTGAGCTTCTCATGAAGGAGCCGATTGGCGCGCGCCACGAAGCCGCCATAGTTCGAGGTGCTGAGGTTAAGATACACATACCCCGTGAGCTCACCGCCCTCGTCCCGGATCATGGAGGGCCCCCGGGAGAAGGTGATCGACGCCACCTCGCCGAGCGGGATCTCGGCCCCGGTTGGAGTGGCGATTACGACCTGCTCGAGCTGCGGGAGGTTGTTGCGGAAGTCGTGGGCGTAGCGCACGTTGATGGGAAAGCGCTCGCGCCCCTGCACCGTCTCGGCGATGTCTTCACCGCCGATCCCCGACTCGATGGCACGTTGGACATCCCCGACCGTGAGGCCGTAGCGGGCCGCCTCGAGTCGGTGGACCGCGATGTTGATGTAGAGGCCCTGCGCGACGCGCTCGGCGAATACCGACTCGACACCCGGCAGGCCGGTGAGCAGATCACTCACGCGCCGGCCCACTCGAGCGATCCCTGCAAGCGTCGGCCCCTGGATCTTCAGGCCCACGGGCGTCTTGATGCCCGTGAGCTCCATGTCGAGACGCCCCGCGACCGGCATGGTCCAGGTGTTGGTGAGTCCCGGAAACTGCAGCTTTGCGTCCATTTGCTGGATCAGCTTCGCGTAGGTCATCCCGGCGGGCCATTGCCGGCGGGGCTCGAGCATGATGGTGGTATCGAACATGTCGAGCGGGGCGTTATCGGTTGCGCTGTCGGAGCGGCCCGCGGTTCCGAACACGGACGTGACCTCCGGGAAAGAGCGGATGATGCGGTCCTGTTCCTGCAGGAGCTGAGTGACCTGCGTGATCGAGATGCCCGGCAGCGCGGTGGGCATATAGAGCACGGAGCCCTCGTAGAGCGCCGGCATGAACTGACTGCCGATGTGCTCGGCGAGTGGCACCGTGAGTGCAAGGGCGATCACTGCCACCGCGAGCGCCGTGCGCCGATAGCGCAGGCAGAGCTTGAGCACCGGCAGATAGAGCGTTCGGGTGATGCGGGAGATGGGATTGCGCGATTCGGGTCGCAGTCGACCGCGGATGAAGAGCGGCATCAGCAGCGGCACCAGGGTGATCGCGAGAATCGACGAGCAGGCGATCGCGAGCGTCTTGGTCCAGGCGAGCGGCGTAAAGAGCCGCCCCTCCGGCCCCTCGAGCAGGAAGACCGGCAGGAACGAGACAATGATGATGATCAGGGAGAAAAAAAGCGCGGGGGCCACCTGCTCGGCGGCGCCAAGGAGCAGCGCGCGGCGGTCCTGCGGCGCCGGGGCCGTGAGCGCAGCACCGCCCTTCCCCACCGCCGTTCCCCCGGCCTCGCCCGGGGGACCATGGGCCGCAGGCCCCTCGCCGCCCGAGTCTGCTTCGGCCAGCCGCCGGTAGCCGTTTTCGACCATAACCATGGCGGCATCGACCAGCACCCCGATCGCGAGCGCGAGGCCCCCGAGCGACATGATGTTGCTCGAGACGTGCAGGAAATACATCGGGATGAACGAGGCGATGACCGCAATCGGGATGGAGAGAA
>JAJYDK010000115.1:1939-3111 GCA_021777555.1 Pseudomonadota bacterium
ACCATGGCGGCATCGACCAGCACCCCGATCGCGAGCGCGAGGCCCCCGAGCGACATGATGTTGCTCGAGACGTGCAGGAAATACATCGGGATGAACGAGGCGATGACCGCAATCGGGATGGAGAGAATCGGGATCAGCGCCGAGCGGAAATGCCACAGGAACAGCACGATCACCAGACTCACGACCAGGGCCTCTTCGATGAGATCGCGCTCGAGGGTATGGACCGACGCTTCGATGAGGCCCGAGCGGTCGTAGGCCGTGCGGATCGTGACGCCGGGCGGGAGGGAGGGGGCGATCGCGGCGAGTTTCGCCTTCACCGCTTGGATGACCTTCAGGGCGTTCTCACCATAGCGCATCACGACGATGCCGCCGACGGTCTCGCCCTCCCCTTGCCAGTCCGCAACGCCGCGACGGGGGGCGGGACCGAAATTCACCGTGCCGAGATCCTTCACCAGCACCGGCGTGCCGTTCTTGGCGGCCACCGGAATGTCGGCGAGGTCCTTCAGTGAATGAATGTACCCGAGACCGCGTACCATGTACTCGGCGCCCGAGAGCTCGAGCACCCCGCCGCCGACCTCGTTGGTGCTCGCGCGGATGCGCTCGATCACTCTCGAGAGTGGGATGTCGTAAGCGCGCAGCTTGTCCGGATCGAGATTCACCTGGTACTGGCGGACGAAGCCGCCGATCGAGGCGACCTGCGCCACCCCCGGCACGGTCTCGAGCTGATAGCGCAGGGACCAGTCCTGGAGGCTGCGCAGCTCAGCGAGGCTGTACCGATGAGTATGGTCGACGAGCGCGTACTCGTAGACCCACCCGGCAGCGGTCGCATCCGGTCCCATCTCGGGGTGAACCCCTGGCGGGAGGCGACCTTCGATCTGCTGCAGGTACTCGAGCACGCGCGAGCGAGCCCAGTAAAGGTTCGTCCCGTCCTTGAACACGACGAACACGTACGAGTCGCCGAACATCGTCTGGGCGCGTACCGCCTTCACCCGTGGCGCAGCGAGCAGCGTTGTGACAATGGGATAGGTCACCTGATCTTCGATGAGGTTCGGCGGCTGCCCCGCCCAGCGGGTGTGGATGACGACCTCGACGTCGGAGATGTCCGGCAGCGCATCGATCGGGATGTGCCTCATCGACCAGAGGCCCGCCGCAATCGCGAGGAGGGTCCCGGT
>JAJYDK010000023.1 GCA_021777555.1 Pseudomonadota bacterium
CGCTCAAGCAGCGCGCCTATGATTGCTGGCATCTCTGGCCCTCGCAGCTCGCGGAGGGACCCATGCACCCCCCGACCGTGATTCGATTCTGAACGTTGCGATTCAGCACATTGACATTGTTGAAGTTACACAAGATGAAATCTTGGCGACGTGTAATGCAGCATCTTCGCGATAGTGAAAATCGTCGATCAGAAAGGCCGGCCTCTATGGACTGCTGTGGGCGCAGGGACTGGGCGAGTCTCCCACTTGGAGATTTCGCGCCGATCAACATCTACGCTGGTGCTTTCTGAGGGTCGAAGCTTCAGCTGCTTTAGGCTGCGATCGACCCATTGCGCCGTGAGCTTTTCCTGAACTGAATTCTGTCTGAGCCGGTCGGCTAGAGCCACAAAATCAACCCTATCGATGTCTTGGTCTTGGTTGCAGCAAGAAAAGACATGCGTGATCTCGCCGCTGGCCGGATCCCGGTGCGGCTGAACGCACTGACCACAGATTTCCTTCATCATGCACTGCATGGGTGAATTGATGCTGACGATGCCATGGCGGCAATTGGCAAGGTGCTCGGAGAGTGGTCCGCGGCGCGCCTTACCGACCGCATCCATCATTCTGTCGGAGCCAATGGCAATCAAACGATCGACGGTCTGCAAGGGAATTGTCGACTGACCTAGTCGACCGTCGCCATAAGCACGCATCGCTTCGACGATATTGCCGACGAAGGTCAGGTCCTGCGGACGATTTGGCGTGAAGCCCGGTGCCTCATCACAGGTCCAAACGACCACATCTGCCGCCGATTCGATCTCGGCCACCTTGTATCTATCGATCAGGCGCTTATAGCCTGCGAAATAGAGGACGCGCGAGCCGGCGGCACGCAGACCGGCGCCAATCGAGAACAAGACGGCATTGCCGAGTCCGCCGCCGACCAGCAAGACGGTCTCACCACCCGGGAGCTCGGTCGGCGCGCCGGTCGGTCCCATGAGAACGATTGGCTCGCCAGGCCTGAGCGTCGCGCAGATGTCCGAGGAGCCGCCCATTTCCAGCACGATCAATCCGATCGTTCCGCCCTGATGGTCGACCCATGCGCCAGTCAAGGCCATGCCCTCCATAGCCAAACGCGTGCCGTCGATTCGGGGCGCCAAGCTTTCATAATTCTGCAGGCGGTAAAACTGACCGGGACGGAAGGAGCGTGCCGCCATCGGTGCGGTGATAGTGACTGCGACAATATTCGGCGCCAGTCGCTCAATTGCGGCAACCGTCGGGCGTAATTCGCGATCCAGCATGGCGAAGAATGCCTGGTGCGAGCGGATATCGGCCGGGGCGCGACGGGCCATCAGGCTGGTCACAATCGAGTAACTCTGCTTGACCCCACCCATGGCTTTGACCACGTTGCCTGCGAAAGAAGGATGCATATCGCCAAAAAAACTCACACTGCGGCCATCCGGGCGAAGCTCGGTGAGCACCGCCGGTGCGATCGGCTTGGCGATTCGCTCGGGTGTCACCGGCTGACCTTGCTCGTCGAGGGCGCGCAGATGGCGGCCGTCGACCGTGACTTCGCCGCTTTCACGGGCGAGTACCGTGTTCGGTTGAGTTCCCGCCGCCACGAGCACCGCGCGCGCCGGCAGCACAATCTCGGAATCCGCGCTAGACCAGCGCTCCTCGTGCAAGATCTGATGGGCCATACGTATCGCCGTCACGTGGCCATACCCATCGGTCTCGACCGACGTCGGCGCGATGCACTCGATGAAGCGAACGCCCTCTTGCAGAGCCTTCTCAATCTCCTCGTGATTGAGAGTGTAGCTTGGGCTGTCGATCAGCCGTTTGCGGTACGCAATTGTGACCCCGCCCCAGTCCCGCATTAGTTCCATGATCCGGGGGCGTTGCCCGGCTTCGGCCGCGCGCCGCCGCTCGAGGCGAATGGCGCGCCCGTGAGCCAGGAACTCGTCGGCGATCTGCCGCTCCTCTTCGCCCCAGGTTGCACGCACCTGTTCCTCGCCACGTTCGGCCGTCAGAGTCTCATAACGTGCCAGGAATTTCTCCACCTGGACTGGATAGTAGGCATGCGCCTCCGTTGCGGTGTCAATTGCGGTCAATCCGCCGCCGATGACCACGACTGGAAGCCGAAGCTGCATATTGGCGATCGATTCCCGCTTGGCTGCACCGGTCAACTGCAGCGCCATCAGGAAGTCCGACGCGGTGCGCACGCCGCGCGCGAGTCCGTTAGGCATCTTCAGCACGGTCGGTCGGCCGGCGCCCATCGCCAGCGCTACGTGATCGAAACCGAGGGAGAATGCATTCTCGATGGTCAGTGTACCGCCGAGCCGTACGCCGCCATAGATCGCGCAATCTGAGCGCCGCTCAAGGAGCAGGCGGACGACCTTGAGAAAATTCTTGTTCCAGCGGACAGTGATGCCGTACTCGGCGACGCCCCCAAACCCGGCCATCACCCGGTCGGCGAGTGATTCGTAAAGTGTCTCGATGTTGTGGATCGGAACGAACGAAACGCGCGTGCCGTTCGGGCGAATTCCGGACAAGTGCTCGGGCAGGTGCTCGAGTTTTAGGCCATCGATCGCTGCGACCGCGTGGCCATCGTTGAGCAGGTGATGGGCGAGGCTGATACCTGCCGGTCCCAGTCCCACGACCAGCACCTTTCGGCCTGTCGAGGCCTTCGGTATGGGGCGACGGATGTTGAGGGGATTCCAACGGGTCAGCAAGCTGTAGATTTCGAATCCCCACGGCAGAGCGAGGACATCCTTGAGAATCCGCGTTTCGACCTCAGGTATATTCACCGGCTGCTGCTTCTGGTAGATGCAGGCCTTCATGCAATCGTTGCAAATGCGATGCCCGGTCATGGCCGCGAGCGGGTTGTCGATTACGATCATGGCGAGCGCGCCGATCACGCTCCCTCGCGCCTTGAGGGCCAGCATCTCGGAGATCTTCTCCTCGAGCGGGCATCCGGCAAGCGGCACTGCGAACGCGCTCTTCTTAAACGCGTTGGGGCGTGCCGCTGCCTTGTCGACCATGCCACGGGCGCAGTGGTCTTTGCCACGGACATGACACCAATTGCAATAGTTGGCCTGGTCGAGAGCGCCCTTGAGATCGGTTCCCGGATCGGTGAGGGCGAATCCCTCGCGCAGTCGCAGGTGATCTGCTTCGGCGGAGAATACGGTTGCGCCTTGCTCTTGACCACGACAGACTGGAACCAGTGTGAGGGGATCGACTTTCTCCGCCAGCTTGAACAGCACACCGTCGCCGTGACGGTGCCTGCCCGCTTTGGTTTGCGATGCCCAGGCCGCATAGCGCGCGGCAGCCTCTAGTGCGTCAGCATGACTTTCACGGTCCTCCAGCCAACTCATGACCTTGCGCGCGAAAGCTTCCTCAGTTAAAGGACCGGAGAGCTCGCGCTCGATATCGACTAGCAGCTGGTCGGGTACGAATGTCTCGGCGACTTCGGCAGAGAAGCGCTTGGTCGCAATGCGGCGAACGAAGTCCCGTTTGCAGGCCCAGAGTGGATCGAGGTCCGTGTGCCGGTCCGTTGCGTCGCCAATCTCAGCGGCGATCCGAAACAATCGGCCGATGAACGAATCGAGACGAGGACCCAGCTCGATGAGCAGCTCGGATTCGGCCAAGGGTGAAAGGGCGTCGGGATTGCGCCGGGCAGCGGCCAGCTGCTCCGCGAGGGGAGGACTCCCCTCGGCAAGGGCCGCTAGAAACAGGCGATCGATCTCGATCAGCCCGCTGCGGCGATACAGATCCGGGAAGGCGAGGTCGTGGGAAAGCTGCAGCATGATTCCGTGTACCCTCTGGAGACCCAATCTCAGGAACTGGCGATGACATCGTCGCCCTGAAGTCTTGCATACAATATACGTCACGGTCAAAAATCCCGTTGCCACCTGGGAGCCTTGACCGCTACACCGAAGGCGGCACGCTGATCGTCACGGCGGGAGTCGATTCATCAAGCAAGTACATTACTTCCAAAGGACATTAACGGACTCAACAGCTATTCCGCGCCGCAGCCGCCAGGTTCATCTGGGTCCGATCGAGGCCCACCGTGTGAGTGCGGTTCGTGCCAAATAGGGTTTGCCTATCTCTTCGGATTCTGGTATACAGTAGACCAAGTGGCGAGAGTGAACCGGATTCATTGGAGAGAACACCAATCATGAATATCGTGGTTGTAGGTGGGGGCTGGGCCGGTTGCGCTGCGGCGATGCAGGCGGCTAAGCAGGGGGGCAATGTCACGCTTCTCGAACGCACCGATATGCTGCTCGGCACCGGCTTGGTCGGCGGCATATTCCGAAATAACGGACGCTTTACGGCAGCGGAGGAGGCAATTTCACTGGGCGGCGGTGAGATGTTTGCGGCAATGGACGCGAATGCAGTCCATCGCGACATCGCGTTCCCTGGTCATGCGCACGCCTCTCTCTACGACGTCACGGCAATGGAGCCGGTCGTGCGCAAGATGTTGCGGAATGCGGGTGTCGAGATCCATTTCACGACGCGCATCATCGACGTCGAGATGGAGGGACAGCGTGTTAACGCGGTGGTCACTGGCAAGGGTAGTGGGGCGGTCCGCTACGCTGGCGACGCGTTCATCGATACGACAGGAACCGCGGGCGTTCCAAATTCGTGTAACAAATACGGCAATGGCTGCAGCATGTGCATCCTGCGCTGTCATACGTTTGGCATCCGGGTGAGCGTAGCGGCCCGCGCTGGTGCCAAAGAGATGGTGGGGAGAAAGAACGACCGGTACGGCGCGATGAGCGGTGCGTGCATTCTGATGAAGCACTCGCTCGCCCCGGAGATTATTCAGATCCTCGAGCGGGACGGTGTGGCCATGGTACCGCTGCCGGAGTCGCCGGATAATGCCGTCGAAAAGCTCGAGGGCAAGTGCTGCCAACAATACGCTCTGCCTGAATATTCCAGGAACCTCATTCTGCTCGATACCGGTCACGTCAAGTTGATGACGACTAACTTCCCTATTGAACAACTGCGGGAGGTAACCGGATTCGCAAATGCACGCTACGAGGATCCGATTTCGGGAGGAATCGGCAACTCGATTCGCTATGTCGGCATGACGCCTCGAGACAACATGTTGCGAGCCGATGGAATAGACAATCTGTTTGTCGCCGGAGAGAAAGCCGGGTTGCTAGTGGGGCACACCGAGGCGGTCGTGACCGGAGTGCTCGCCGGCTACAATGCCGTCCAGTCGGCCGCAGGGGCTGATTTGCTGGTACTGCCGGAAAGCTTGGCAATCGGCGACGCGATTGCCCATGTCCGCGAGAGTATGCGCACGGAAGAGGGTCTTGGGAGCAAGTTCACGTTCTCTGGGGCGGGCTACTTCCAACGCATGAGGCAGCGCGGCCTTTATACCACGGATGTTGAGGCCATCAGGAATCGCGTCACCGCTGCCGGGTTGACAAATGTCTTTTCCGGGCGCACCAGGTCCTTATCGCCGCCGGTCGCGAGTGTGCGGCGATCATCAGCTGCTTCAGCGCGAGTTGGATGATAGCGGTCACCGTAACAGTCCCTGCAAATATATTGTCGAGATAGCCTCGTAGAGACATGTCAAATGCCGTTGAAGATAGTCGATGACTGCACCAGCTGCGACGCCTGCGTTCCCGTTTGCCCGAATGAGGCGATCAGTCCGGGAGATGTGATCTATATCATAGATGCCGACAAATGCACCGAATGCGTCGGTACTGATAGCGATCCGCAGTGTGTATCGGTCTGTCCCGTTGACAGCATCATTCCCGACCCCGAGCGTCAGGAGCCTCGTGAGGCGCTGCAGGCCAAGTATGAGCGACTTCATGCCGATGGTTGCGACTAGCGGTCGAACCGCTTCCCATGGTCAATCGAGGCGACGGGCGGTTACTGGCGCCATGACGCGCGGCATCCATCTCTCACGACCGCGGGCCGGGATGGTTCTGCCTTGCTCTGAAAGTACGCCGCACGGCTTCGGCGCCGCGGGGGTCGGCGACCCGGCGGTGCTTGTCATGACCGACTTTCGGCGGATCCCGCCCGTTACAGTGACGGAGGACCGCTCGATCGATGAGGCGCTGCGCGATATGATCCGCTTCGGTGTGCGCGCACTGTTGGTCGTTCGGGACGGCAAGGTCACGGGCCTCATTACCTCCTACGATATCCAGGGGGAGCGTCCGCTGCAGTTTTTGCAGTGCACTACGTTCATGCGGCACGAGGAGATCGAAGTCGGACACATCATGACCCGCTGGGAAGAAGTCCCGGTTCTCGAGTGGACTACGGTCGAGCGGGCGCGGGTGAGCGACCTGCTCGATATATTCGCCGAGTCAGGGGTGACACATCTTGTTGTTGCCGAGATCGAATCCGGCGCCGCAACCGTGCGGGGCCTGATCTCCAGGACTCAGACCGAGCGTCAAATCAGCCTGAAAGAAATCGAAATTTTATGAGCAGAAATGTCGACATCGATGCCTTGCTATCGAGGCTGGAGCTCGCCCCGATCAATCCCGGGACCTGGTCGGGCGAACGTGGTTGGGCGGCTCGCGATACGGCACTCATCGACGTGCGCAATCCAGCCACGGGCGTGCGGATCGCCCAGGTACATGCGGCCTCGGCTGAGGACTACGAGGATGTCCTGGCCTCTGCGGTGCGCACGGCGGCGCAATGGCGGGCGGTGCCGGCGCCAAAGCGCGGTGAGGTCATTCGCCTCCTCGCCGAGGAGCTGCGCCGATTCAAGTCGGATCTCGGTACGCTCGTGTCGCTGGAAAACGGCAAGATCCTGGCCGAGGGCCTGGGCGAGGTCCAGGAGATGATCGATATCGCCGACTACGCGGTCGGTCAGTCGCGCATGCTTTATGGTCTTACCATGCACTCGGAGCGGCCAGGTCACCGTATGTACGAGCAGTGGCATCCGCTTGGGGTCGTGGGCATCATCTCGGCATTCAACTTCCCGGTGGCTGTGTGGTCCTGGAACGCCTTCCTCGCTGCGATCTGCGGCAACGTATCGGTGTGGAAGCCCTCGCCGAAGACGCCACTCACGGCCATCGCGGTGCAGAGGCTGGTAAATCGCGTGCTCGGCGCCCACAACCTGCCGCCGGTCTTTCAGCTATTCATTGACGACGGTACCGCGCTTGCCGAGCGCTTCGTCGGCGACGAACGGGTGGCGCTCCTTTCGTTTACCGGCTCGACCGGCGTCGGGCGCAAGGTGGGCGAGCGGGTCGCCTCGAGGCTCGGAAAGAGTCTGCTCGAGCTAGGGGGCAATAACGCCATAATCGTCGATGCGACTGCCAACCTGGATCTTGCGGTGCCGTCGATCGTGTTCGGCGCAGTGGGCACCGCCGGGCAGCGCTGCACCACCACCCGGCGGGTGTTCGTGCACAACGCGGTGGTCGAGGCGCTCGAACGGCGTCTGGTGCACGCCTACCGCCAGGTGCGCATCGGAGATCCTCTCGATCCGACCACGCTCATGGGGCCGTTGATCGATGCGCGCGCGGTCGAGCACTTTAGGACCGCGGTGACTTCGGCACAAGCCGCGGGCGGCGTGGTGCTCTGCGGCGGCGCAGTCCTGCCCGGCCCCGGACACTTCGCCCAACCTACGCTGATCCGCGCACGCAACGATTGGCCCATCGTGCAGGCCGAGACTTTTGCTCCCGTTCTGTATCTGATCACGGTGGACTCGTTCGAGGAGGCAGTCGCGCTACAGAACCAGAGCCACTATGGCCTGTCCTCGGCGCTGTTTACGGACAGGCTGAGAGCTGCCGAGCAGTTCCTGTCGGCCGCCGGGAGCGACTGCGGCATCGCCAACGTCAACATCGGCACGTCCGGGGCGGAGATAGGCGGGGCATTCGGCGGTGAGAAAGACACTGGTGGGGGCCGCGAGTCAGGTTCGGACGCCTGGAAGGCCTATATGCGACGTCAGACCAATACCGTAAACTGGAGCAGCTCGCTGCCGCTCGCCCAGGGAATCAAGTTCGACCTGTAGTCCGGCGCTCACCGGGCCGTACTCGTCGCTCCCGGCCGCATTCAGCTCGCGAGATAGACGGTTTTGGTGCGCGTGTAGAAGTCCATGACTCCGTGGCCTGCCTGCTCCTTGTAGGTCTGGTTGCTGGAGTGCTTGATGCCGCCAAACGGGGCCGAAAGTCCCACGCCGCCGGTCGCACTGTTGACCTTGACGATACCGGCGTCGATGTCCCGTGCGAATGAAAGCGCTCGCGACAAGTCTCGGGTCACGATCGATGCCGCCAGTCCGTAATCGACGGAGTTCGCGTACTCAAGCGCCTGCGCGTAGCTTTCGACCCTCGAAACGCAAACGACGGGTCCAAAAATCTCTTCGCGCGCGAGACGCGATTCCTTCGGTACATCGATAAACACAGTTGGCGTGACGAAGTACCCGCCAGCGGGCAGCGCCGGCTGCGGCTCGCGGAGAGGGAAGGCGAGCTTGAGCCCTTCGGTCATGCCGACTTCGATCATCTCGCGAACTCTCCGATACTGAGCCTCGCTCGCGAGCGGTCCCATGGTCACACTCGGGTCGAGGCCGTTGCCGATCTTGAATGCTTTGGCTCTCGCGACGATCTGTCGCACGACTTCCTCATAGATGTCGCCGACGATCAACACCCGGCTGGTTGCGGTGCAGGCTTGTCCTGTCAACGAGAAAGATCCCGTTGCTGCGATTTCGGCTGCTCTCGCGGGGTCGGCATCCTGCAATACAATGCAGGGATTCTTGCCTCCCATCTCGAGCTGCAGGCGTTTGTCGGGGCCCGCCAGTCGATGGATCAGGCAGCCGGTCGCATAGGAGCCGGTGAACGTCACCGCACCCACCGCATCGGAGGTGATCAGCGGCTCACCAAGGTCCTGACCTCTACCCTGAATGAGCGCAATAACCCCGGCAGGCAGGCCCGCCTCCAGGAGAATCTCCACCAAGCGCTGGCCGGCGAGCGGCGTCACTTCGGAAGGCTTGTAGATCACACCGTTTCCCGTGGCGAGCGCCGGTGCGATCTTGCGCGAGGGGATGGATACCGGAAAATTCCACGGTGTAATGGCAAGAACGATTCCCACCGGCTCGCGGATCGAGCATACGAGACCCTTCCCGGCCTCCGGGAAGGTTTCGCCGCGGGTGCGTAGCGCCTCTCCGGCATAGAGCCTGAAGTTGGCGGCTGTCCTACGCCACTCCTGCGTGGCGGCGCTGAGGATCTTGCCTTCCTCCCGGGTGAGTTCCTGCGCAAGGCTCTCGAGGCGGGTGAGGATCAGGTCGGCCGCCTTGTCCAATACCCCCGCTCGCGCTTGCGGATCGAGCGTCGCCCAATTGCCACAAGAACGCTTGACGGCGGCCACCGCGCTGGCCGCATCGGCGGCTGTCGATGCCGGAAAGACGCCGACGAGATCGCCTTGATCCGCGGGGTTTCGCCGCTCGAAGGTCCCTCCGGCCTGAGCGGCGATCCAGGCGCCGCCGATATAGTTCAGGTGCTCGCTCATGCTTTCTTTGCCGCCTCCGGGATCGTGACTTTTCCGCCGCCGGTCTCGTCCATGTATTTCGCGAAGGCCTCTATGGCCGCCTCGCACACGGCAATGTCCTGTGTCCCGTTGCCTCCGGAAACTCCTATCCCGCCGACGACTTTGCCGTCGACGTAAATCGGGTAACCGCCAACAAAGACGGTGATGCGCCCACCATGCTGGGTAAAGATTCCCCATGCCTCCTCGCCTGGAAAGGTGTTGGTGAAGGTGTGGGTGATGCGGCGGTGCGCCGCCGCCGTGAACGCCTTGTTCTCGGCGATCTGAACGCTGGTCACTTTGCCCTTGTCCAGGCGGCGCAACGCGATGGGATAGCCCGCATCATCTGCGATGCAAATGACGTGGATTCCGCCGAGCTCCTCGGATTTCCTCTGTGCGGCATCGAGGAGGATTTCGGCATCGCTCAGGCTCAGCACGTTCTTGTTGATCATGGGGGCGTTCTCGGATACGGGTAGCCACTTCGAACGAGTGATATATTGTCGACAAAATGTCACGAGGTCAAGCAACCATTCAAATTGCCGCCGGACAGGGAGCCGATAGCAGGAACTCACCCGGGAGGGTAGAGTTTTCGCTTTATGGCGCGGTACGACGATGCACGCGTTGCTCTCTCCGAGGCGGTGTGCTCCCATGCGATCCCGCTCGTTTCCGTTCTGCTTCGCTCAGTTGTGCTTGCACCCAGTCACCGGTGTCCTTGACATGTCGTGCTGACAGCAGAGCCGCGAGCTCGGCATCTCCATGGATGATGGCCTGGGCAATTGCCGCGTGCTCGTTCCAGGTCTCGATGGCACGGTCGTCCCGCGCGGAGGCAAATAGCCAGAGCGTCTTCTCGCGCAGCGACCGGACATAGTCGGAGAGATAGCGATTGTGTGCCGCAGCTTCGACGAGGCTGTGGAACCGATCATTGAGCTCCCGCAGATGCTCCCTATTTGACCCGCGGGCGGCCTCGTTCCCTTCGTCGACCAGGCTTGTCAAGGCCTGTCGCAGCTTATCGTCACCATGCTGCGCAGTCTTTCGCGCGTTCAAGCGCTCGAGCTCGATGCGAAGCTCGATGAGCTCGGCGACCTCTTCTTCCGAAATCAGCCGCACCCGAGCGCCTTTGCGCGGGCTCGTCGCAACGAGGCCTTCAGCCTGGAGCGCCAGTAACGCCTCGCGCACGGGATTGCGAGATACCTGGAACATTTGCGCGAGCTGCGATTCACGCAGTCGCTCACCTGGCTGCAGCCTGCCCGTTACGATGGCGTCGCGCAACGACCGCGTCACCGCGGCCTGCAGCGACTGATGCCTGGCACCGACGCTGACTGGTTGCTCGGTGAATTGCGCCACTGCCGTGGATTCGGCCACTGCCGCCTTGATGGTTCTCATCGTTCTCATTCCTGGATCAGAGAGTTCAATGCTTCGGCAGCGCCCTCACAGATCACTCGGCACACGCAAAGCGCTCATGCTATCGAAGGCCATTGCCCCGAATTTGCACACAGTATATCTCGGTATCTGCATTCCCATTGCGTTTGCAGAATCCGAAGATTTAAAGAGTATCGTGCCTGGAACGCCAAAGGGACGACTCAAGAGATGGGGTCACGATAAGTTTTCTAAGATGTTGCTTCATCATGTGAAATATTGTATACCAAATGGCAGTCGTCACGGGCATTGAGATGGCTCAGGGGCCGGCATGATCGAAAGTCACGAGGGAAAACTCGCAGCGGCCGAGGTCCAGCGTCTTCCCGACGCTGTCATCGTTATGGCCGAGCAATGTCAGGCACGCGGCCCGCACGGCGCGGTGGCGGCGGCGGCTCCCGCGGCGGCCCTGGTCGGTGCAGAGGTGTTGCGTGCAGGAGGCAACGCATACGACGCAGCCGTCGCCGCGGCGCTCGCCGAGATCGTACTCCTGCCACCCAAGTGCGGACTCGCGGGGGACCTGATCGCCTTGGCCTGGAGGGCCGATCGCGAGGAACCCGAAGCGTTGCTCGCGATTGGCGGCGCGCCTGCGGGGCTCGCCGAGGTCGCCGCTCGGGGTCAAATGCGCGCAACGGGACCAATGTCGGTAGGGGTGCCAGGCGCACCGGCAGGATACCTTGCGCTCGCCGCTCGTGGGCGCGTCCCACTCGAGCGGCTCGCAGCTCCCGCGATCGAGATGGCTCGAGGCGGATTCTGCTGGTCGCGAATCTGCTCGCTGCTATCGGAGGAGGCGGCCGATCTCGTCGCTCGATACAATCCGAGCGGCACGCGATACTTCCCGAACAACCGGATCATCCCTCCCGGCGCGGTGACACGGCTGCCGGGCCTGGCGGCTGCCATCGAGTCCTTTGTCCGCGAGCGCGCCGGCTTCCTGACCGGTGAGGTGGGTGAGGCCATCCTTTCTTGCGTGCGCCGTCATGGCGGCATTCTCACCAGGGCCGATTTCGAGACATCAGCGACCGCCGAGTGGGTGGCTGCGGCACGGGGGCAGTTGGCGGATCGGCCACTATTCGTGACACCCGCCCCCACGCACGGCCCGGCTCTGCTACGGGCGCTGAACCGGATGGCGCACTCCGACATTGATCCTGCCGTTGCGGTTCACGGCGATGTGATGCAGGCGCTCAAGTGGCAGCGCGGCGAGCTCGCCGATCCCAGCGGGACTTCGATGGTATCGGCCGCGGACATGGAAGGGACGTTGGTCACGATCGTCCATTCCAACTCCTATCCGCGTTTTGGCAGCGGCCTGGTGGCGGAGCCGTATGACCTAATTCTGGCCAATCGGGCTGGCCGCGGATTTAGCGATCAACCGGGCCACCCGAATTTTCCCGCTCCCGGCCGACGCCCGGCGACCACGCTGCACGCCTGGGCGGTGTCGGGTCCAGGGCGGATCCGATGGCAAGGGGCTACACCTGGGGGCGACAATCAGATGCCCTGGAACGCCCAGACGTTAGCCCGAATGGCCGTCGGCGGCGCCGACATTGGCCAGCTCATTCTCTCCCCTCGATGGCAGTGGCACCCGGCGGATGACTCGCTGACCGTCGAAGCGGGTTTCAAGGCGGCAGAGCTCGAGCTGCTGCGCTCCTTCGCCAGCCGGCTCCACAAAGTGGAGCAATGGGCGATCCGCTCGGCCATGCAGATCGTCACTAGCGACGCAGACAAGGGAATCGTGTCGGCGGCCGCCGATCCGAGAACCGTCGGGGCCGCGCTGGCGTTCTGAGCCACTCGTGCCGATGCGTGCGAGAAAAGCGTGATCATCATGCGCAATCCGAAGATCGTCTTGTCGCGACCTGTTGCGCCGGAGCGAATGGATTTGGGATGCCGCCGAAGTTGGCACATATTGAAAATCAAGCTGCACGAATCACTTTGGCATCAATAGGGCTTAACAGGTCAGCTCGATGATGCCTTTCATATGACCGAACTGACTAGGGCACGCCGGAGAATAAGCCGGTGTCGCGGTCAAGTGCGAACGCGAGGCTCGGGTGGCTTGCGAACGGCGCCTGTGAGGTGATGCCACCCTTGAGGCCAAGCAGATGTGGTCGCGGTCATCGATAGCGCGCATGTAGTGCAGAATGACATTGATCGTGCGCGGGCTCAGCAGTCCCGAACGCTAGACTGTTTTGTTGACGTAGAGAGTACATGCTGAAATTGCCTGATCGCCACACAGAACGCCAACGCTGAGTTGGTTGGTCAGCGAGAGATCGTCGGAATCGAAACCTTCTCCGGGCCGGTACCGTGGAGTCTGGCACGGAGTGTGCGGGTGCCGGAAAATGCGCCGATGAAGTCGCTGCGGTCATTGCGCGCGGACGTATCGGCCGATTAGTGCACTTCGCCGATCAATTGGGCGCCAATGCAAGATTGAATTCAACACATCTGCATTGCAGGCGCGCTTCTGCCGCGTGGCGTCGTACGGGCCGTCAGGCGGGTTGTCGTCGAACGCAACGGCAGGGATAGTCAAAGTCGGGGCCGCGTCTACCTTCAGCGTGATCCTGAGCGAAGACAGGGGACGGGTCGGCCGGGCGGCGCAAAAAAACGGGAGACTGTGCTATTGGCCAGCCCATCATGATGTTCATGACCAGCTTCGCATACCGGTCGACGATGAACTCCGTTTAGCGACTTCGCCGTCCGAGCCCCGCATTCAACCCGTCATTTCATCGAGGAAATCTTGCCGATACCGTAGCTCCCAGAGGCGAGTCGTGCGGTCTCCCTCAACAGCCAATCGACAGATTTGATGTCAAGGCACGCAGCGCGGCAATGACGCTCTTCGGCGTCAGGCTGCCGGTTCGCGGGTTGTCCGGGAGTGGCCGGCTCGAGAGCTTGAGGTCGAAGTCAGCCGAATCCGAGCGCACGTGCAGCTCCTGAACATTCTCTTTGAGCCCGGGTACGACCCATATTTCAACACGCGTGCGGGTCGGGCCGATTCCAGCTAAACTCACAGTGGCCGCTACATTCGCGTTTGCCGGAAAAACCTGAGCCGCATCGCGAGCGCTGCCCTGGAATATCAACTCCGCGCTCGTGAAATCAAGCAGCGGGATGTTCCGTTGCACCACGTAGGGCGCTCCGGCGAGACTGTGCGGTGGCTTTCTGGTGATCAGCGTGACCGAGTGGATGTTACCTTCGGCAGCAGCCCTAATCGCATCGAGCCCCAGAATTCCCCCCGAAGGGACGATGATGCGCGCTCCAGTCACTTTCGCCTTGGCAATGAGATCCTCGCGTGACAACAGCGCGCCGGAGCTCATCGTCACTAGAATCAGTCCCGCGTCGATCGCCGGAGTGGCCACTTGATCATACACGGCAGCAGGCGCGCATTCCACTACCACGTCGGCGAACGAGGCGAGTTGATTAAGGGCAACCAGGCGAGGCTTGGATCGCAGCCGGGCCAGCCTGTCCAATGCCTTCACCGTATCTCTCGCCGAGACGGCGGACAATTCGAGGCCGGCAATCCCCCCATCCAATGCCTGCACGACTTCCATGCCGATGGCGCCGAGACCACCCACACCGACGCGCAGCGTCGATCCGTGCTTTAAGACCATATGGGGCATGCGCATTTCTCCGGCGTTAGAGTAGAGCTTTGCTGATCAGGACGATGGCAGAAGCGCCGGCGACCCCTAGGACGGCGCGGCGGGTGCGCGTGGAATTCATGTGCGGGATGATGTGATTGGAAATCCAGAATCCGGCGGCCATGGGCGGGAGGAAGAGCAGGCCTGTCAGGATTTGTGCCGAGCCGAACTTTCCGACTGTCGCAAGCACCGCCAGAGAAAATGACGCGCCGAGCGCCAAATAGGCGGCCATTGTGGAACGTATTGTTGCCGGTGCATCATGTTGGTAGACCAGAATGATCGGCAGTGATCCGAGCGAGGTAAGTGTGCCCATGAAACCTGACACGGTCCCTGCCGTCAGGAGATTGCGTACCGTAGGACGCGCCCGCCAGCCGGTGTTACTCAGAAGCACGGCGCCCAGTACCGAGATACCGAACAGCAAATTGTAGCCAGCCATCGATAGCAGCGAGAACGCGCCCCCGGCCAGAACGCTGCCGGCGATCCGTCCGACCAAGGCAATCGACAGTCCCCTGCGATCGATCGACCGCCACTCTCTGACACAGATCATGAGGCAAAGCAGTACTCCGAGGGCAAGCAGCGGGCCAGGGACAAACAACGGGTTGATCAGCAATAGGATCGGCGCGGCGACCATGCCCAAACCCGCTCCTGTACAGCCTTGAACCAGGGCGCCGGCAAAAACCGTCAGGCCTGCGAGCAGGAGAGCAGGCCAGTGGGTTGAGGCGATCATCCGAAAACAGCCACTGGCAGAAATTCAAAATTCATGAGAAGAGTATCCATAGCTGAAATAATGTATACCGTCGACGAATTGGCTTCCACTGGCGGAAACCGAGTCCGAACGATTGCTCCCGTAAGTTCAGGCAGCGGATTTTCTGATTCCTCTTTTCTAGGTTGCGGATTGTACGTACATTGCCAATCTTGATTCTCGGCGTAATACCGTATACAGTCGACGCGATACGGTTCCTGAGGGGGGATTTAGCTCGGCTGCGGACCGCGAAGAAGCGAACCATGGGCGGGCATCAGATTGCCCGGTTGCAACCGGCAAATCTCAGATCGACCGCGGGAATCGAAGTAAATACGTTGTAGAGCGAGAAATTCATATAGGGGGAGCAATGTTCAACCGCACGTCTGCGATGTATCCAGCTCGTCTTTCCTCGGCAGGCCGCCGAGGCACTTCAAGAAAGGCCCCACTGCTGCTTTCACCGGTGGCAGTGATTGCAAGTGCCTGTGCATTGGCGCAAGGCGCTCCTGCGGGTGCGCCGGTCCATGATCACGCCGCCTCACCTTCAAACAAGGACACGGCGACGAAGACGGCGTCGCAGCCGGCTCTGAGAGAAATAGAGGTCATCGGCCTGCGATACCGGGTGCGGTCCCTCCTCGACACGCCGTCGCCCGTCGATGTCGTCGGAGCACACCAGATTGAGAATCAGCCGACGAGTGATATCACAGACATTCTGCGCGACACGATTCCGTCATTCTCGACGAATGACAACGCCATCACCGGAACCGGCACTACCGTACGTCCCGCGGAGATGCGCGGACTTCCTCCGGATCAAACGCTCGTCCTCATTAACGGCAAGCGTTGGCACCGTTCCGCCGACATCACGGTCTTTTCCGGCCCGCTTTCCGACAACACGGAGTCAGTAGACCTCGGATCCTTGCCAGCGTCGGCATTCAAGGCCGTACAAGTGATGCGTGACGGCGCCAGCGCCCTGTATGGCTCGGATGCCATGGCCGGCGTCATCAACTTCGTTCTGAGCGATCAGCTGGGCGGCTTTATATCCGTAAAAGGCGGGCAAGCTTTCGACGGTGGTGCCAATTCCAATGGCGCCGGTAACGGCGCCAACTATGAGCTCGACGCGGCGTATGGAGTCCCCCTCGGACTCGATCATTCGGGCTTTGCCCGATTCACCGTGGAGTACAGCGGTGCCTCGCCGACGAACCGCTCCTCTCCGACCGACCAACCGGCGCTGCGCGCCATGGGCTTTACACATGTTCCGGATTCCCCAAGGCTCGGCACACCGGGGATTCACCGCAATCTAAAGGTATTCGTAAACAGCGGGATGCCGATCAACAATGAAGCGAAACTATACGCCTTCGGCGGCTATTCGCAGCGCAGTACGTACGACGATTTCTTCTTCCGCGACCCGACGGCAACGGACGGCATATTCACCTTTACCGACGCCGCAGGGAAAGAAGCGTATCTCGTAGGGAACCTGACCCCTGGAGTCGGCCCCACCTGTCCGAGCTCACCCACCAATCCGATCGAGGTCAGTACTCCCGGATCTCTGCAAACGCTGCAGGCGGGTCTTGCCGCAGCGGGGCCGAGTTGCTTTTCATTCCTGAGCTTTTATCCGGGCGGATACGTACCCCGCTTCAGAACACAGCTTACGGACATCGGCGGCTATATGGGCGTGCGCGGCACGATGAATAATGGACTGCACTATGACGTGAGCGTCGGCTCAGGCCGGAATTACATCAATTTCGCGGGCACGACGGGTCTCAACGCGAGTCTGGGCCCGACGAGCCCAACGTCGTTTAGCACCGTCGGAGCACGCACGCAGCTGGAGAACACCGGCAACATTGATCTTACGTATCCGCTGCATGTGGCCGGTCTGGCTTCCCCCTTGCACATTGCGACCGGCGCCCAGGCGTTTCACCAGGAGTGGTCGTGCACTCCGGGGCAGGGTTCGACGTTTGCCGACAATGCGGTGCTCGCCGCTCAGGGGTTCGTCCCGGGGGTGGATTTCGCAGGGCCATGCACTCCAGACATCGCCGGTACCTTCGACTCGGACAATTATTCCTATTATCTGGACATGGGCGCTGACGTGACCAGCCGATGGAATCTGGATGTTGCGGGACGCGCTGAGAAATTCAGCGATACTGGCAGCGTGGTCACGTACAAAGTAGCCAGCATTTACCATCTCACCCGGGAATTTGCGGTTCGGGCTACCTACGATGAAGGACTTCATGATCCGTCGCCGGGACAGAGACACTTCGAGGCCCTCAACGAGAGCTTTAGCAGTTCCGGCGTGAGAACTCTAACGGGAACCATTTCCCCGACCGATCCTGCGGCGATGTCCGTAGGTGCCAAGCCGCTGGTGCCGGAAGTCTCGCATAGCTTAAGCGCTGGGTTCGTCCTGAATGCTCACCTCGTAAAGGCAACGCTTGACTTCTACCAAATCGATGAAGCACATCGGCTCACAATCTCGCAAAACTACATACTGACCCCTGGGCAGCAGGCGGCACTGGTTGCTGAGGGCAACGTGCAGGCTGCGGAATACTCATTATTCAATTTTCCGATCAACGCGCTGAACACGAAAACCGTAGGAGCCGATCTTCGTGCGGTCGCACCACTCAGTTTCATCCACTGGGGAAGAAACACACTCAATCTGACGGCAAACTATAACCACACGCACGTCAGAGATCAGGCGCAAGCTCAGGCTAACGGTTTGTCGACAGACAACATCATAATATTGCAGGACGAGCTGCCAAAATGGCGTAGCACTCTCTCACTGACGCACGTTGAAGCCAGATGGTATGCGACTTTGCGCGCGAATTATTGGGGATCGGCTGTCGACTGCCTGTTCTACACCTGCTCGCTGGCCACCAATTTGGCTCCGAGGGTCACCTTCGACTTGGTGGGCGGATACAAATTGACGGACCGTCTGCATCTGCTGATCGGCCTCGAGAATTTCACCGACGTATATCCAACCAAGGAAAAATATCCTACCGTAGCAGGTAACACATATCCGCTGACGAATATTTTTGGAAACAACGGCGGCGAATGGTATGCGCAGGTCAAATACGACTTTCCATGGTGAAGAGGTCGCATAGTATCGTTTGACTTGTCAGAGGGTGGGTACGTGCAGTTCTCGCGACGCTACGACTACCAGGTAGAGCGGGAATGTACGTGCCCACCGGATGAGCGACACAGCGCACGCGATCTCTCGATTTGCCCTCGTGGCTCGTCTGCGGAAATGCATGCAGAAGTATCGAGCGTTCCTCTCGCCGTCTGTGCTAGTAGTGTTGCCGGTTCGGTCGCAGAGTGATTGCACGCTCTGTGTAGGTGAGCTCGGTGGGATTTCCGTCAGATTCATGCATCAAGTGTCACGCGTCAGGCGTCATGTTCCAATGTTGCCGGGCCAATCCGCCTCACGCAGATGAGCAGGGCTTCATTGTGGTGGATTCGCGAACCAATGGCCCGCTCGAGAATTCGCCGAGTCGGGCTCGAGTGTATTCCGTGTCGGCGGGTGCTCATGTCGTCGCGTTGGTGCCGGTGGCGGCTCCGCCCGGGCTTCCCAGACCCGGCCTTCTTCGCGCAATTTCCGCGCATCAACACCGGAGTGAAGAAGGCGCGAAGTGCTGAGGAGGACATCCAGGGCGTAGGCTTCAATGTCACGCTTAATCCGCCCCTTTTCAATCGCAGCCGCGGGTCGATCGGAGTGGGGCGCGCGAGACGCGCATACCTCTTTCAGTCTTATCAGACCAGCCTCAATGAGAGGTCGAGGCAGGCGGATCAGGTGTGGATCGGCGTGGAGAACATGCGAGGTCAGCTCAAGACTCTCGCTGCACGACTCTGCGGGTTCGAGCGTGCGGCGGTAGCTGCCAAGGAGAGCCTGGAACGCGGGATCGTGGCCTACCCGGGCCACTAGCGGATGGATTTCAATGCCCTGGCAGATCATGCCGAGGAGATCCAGCTGCTGGCCTCACTGGAGCAGACTCAGGCTGTGCGCGTGATGGGACTCGTCTTGACGCTCTGAGTTTGTGCGGAATCGCCAAACCTGGAATCCATTCATTTCATGTCAAGAAAGCTGCCCCTGGCATTCGAATCCCGTAAGGATGTACGGGATGGACTGAAGCGTCGATCGCTGCGCGTAGGCATCGTTCTTACCGAGCATTTCACGTTGTCAGCGTTTACCGTGTTTGTCGATCACCTGTGCCTCGCGGCGTGCGAGAGCGATCGCGGATCTCCCGTGAGCGTCCAATGGTCGATCATGTCGGCGCGTCAGGAGCCGATCATCGCCAGCTGCGGAGTTGCGTTGCCACCGACCAGCAGCCTGTTGCCGCCCGACAGACTGGATTATGTGGTCGTGGTCGGCGGCATCCTGCTCGCGGACCCGCAGGTTGATGAGCTTACCATACGCTACTTGCGCGAGGTCGGCACAGGCCACACGCCGCTGATCGGCATCTGGTCCGGAAGTTTCGTGCTGTGCCAGGCGGGCCTGATGAAGGGCCGTCGCTCCTGTGTCAGCTGGCATCACTATCGGGACTTTCGCGAAGCCTTTCCCGATCACGAAGTGGTAGCCGATCGGCTGTTCCTCGCCGACGGACCACGCACCACCTGCGTCGGCGGCGCCGGGGCCGCGGCGCTCGCCTCGCACCTCATCGAGCGCCATCTGGGGAGGGCGACCGCCCACATGGCAAGCCAGGTGCTGCTGTTTGACGGACCACGCCAGGGCGGCTACGCGCAACCGCATCAGGCGCTGCGCGAAAGCATCAATGGGCCGCACATAACCGGAGCCATTGCGGGCGGCATCTCGGAGGAGATCATTGTCGCGCGTCTCCGAGGCAGCAACGATCGGCAGCACATCCCTTTTGCGACCCGCCTCGACGGCAGTCATCCATCGATTGCGCTGGCGGCGCAACTGATGGAAGCGAATATAGAAGAGCCCCTGTCGCTCGCTGAACTGGCGCAACTGATCAATGTGTCGCAGCGACAGTTGCAGCGTCTCTTCCGATGCAAGCTCGGCATCACGCCGGCGCAGTACTATGCCGCGGTACGGCTGCGCCGTGCCCGGGAGCTCCTACAGCAGACCGTGATGCCGATCAAGGACATCGCCGTTGCCTGTGGCTTCCGTCTCCCCTGCCATTTCAGCCGCTCGTACCGGGGACACTTTGGTCACCCCCCTGGCGGGGAGCGGCAAGCGACGGTGGGATTCAAGTGAGCGTGCGTCAGAACTCGAACAAGTGCGGTGTGGGTCCATTTGTGCCGATCGTAGATGGCAAGGAAATTACCGTCCCGTAGTTACCAAGTATTGAAATTTGCACAAGTCTAAATAGCTTGCGGAAATTCGATACAAGGCGAGGATACACAATGATGTCCGGCATTCCCACCCGCATGACCGCGATCGAGATCACTCGGCCTGGTTCTCCGGGGGTATTGCGGTCCGTGCATCGTCCGGTGCCGGATTCCGGCCCGAATGAGGTGTTGATCCGAGTTGCGGCCGCTGGGGTCAATCGTCCCGATGTGCTGCAGCGCAAGGGGGGCTATCCCCCGCCACCGGGGGTGACGGACATTCCCGGGCTGGAGGTAGCAGGAGAGGTGGTGCGTGTGGGCGCCGCAGTGGAGGAACCGACGTTGGGATCACGCGTCTGTGCATTGGTGGCGGGCGGTGGCTACGCCGAGTACGTGGCGGCGCCTGCCGTGCAGTGCTTGCCCGTGCCAGGGAAGCTCTCCCTGGAAGAGGCAGCAGTGCTCCCAGAAACGATGTTTACCGTCTATTACAATGTCTTCCAGCGCTCGCGCCTGCAGCGCGGGGAGTGGCTGTTAGTTCACGGCGGATCGAGCGGCATCGGTGTTACGGCCATCCTGCTGGCCAAGGCCTACGGCGCACGGGTCATTGTCACCGCAGGCAGTGCCGAGAAATGCGCTGCGTGTCGCGCGCTCGGTGCGGACGTGGCGATCGACTACAAGAGCGAGGACTTCGTTGCGGTGACCCTGGCGGTTACGGGGGGAAAGGGGGCCGATATCATTCTCGACATAGTGGGCGGCGATTACGTGGCCCGCGATGTCGCCGCAGCCGCGGTGGAGGGCCGCATTGCGATCATCGCGGCCCAGGGCGGCCGCAAGGCGGAAGTCGATCTGATACAGCTGATGAGCAAGCGGCTGCTTCTTGGAGGCACAACGCTGCGCCCTCAGTCGGTGGAAATAAAGGGCAGGCTCGCCCTGGGACTACGCAAGGAGATCTGGCCCCTCATCGAGTCGCAGTCATTGCGCCTGCCTATTCACGCGACTTTTCCGCTCGCTGAGGCCGCCCGGGCGCACGCGCTCATGGAGTCCGGCGTACACATCGGAAAGATCGTGCTGCGTACCTAGATGAGATTCTGCCGCCGCGACATGAAACTCAGCGCGGCATTCAAGTCCCAGCTGGAACAGGAGACCAAACATGTCAGTTTATGAGAGGCTTCACACGCTGGCGATTTCGTTACCTGAAGCGACCATTCCGGCCGCGGCCTATGTTCCTTTCGTGCGCAGCGGCCGCCAGGTTTTCGTCTCAGGCCACATCGCCAAGAAGGACGGCAAGCCCTGGCGTGGTCAGCTCGGCGTGGACATGACTACGGAGCAGGGAGCAGCCGCTGCGCGGAGCATCGCGATCGACCTCGTGGGGACGCTGCAGGCTGCAACCGGAGACCTGGAAAAAGTCGCGCATATCGTCAAGCTCATGGTGCTGGTCAACAGCGCGCCGACCTATACGGAGCAGCATCTGGTCGCGAACGGCGCCTCGCAGCTTCTGCAGGAGATCTTCGGGGAACGGGGCGCGCATGCCCGCAGCGCCTTCGGTGCGACGCAGCTCCCCCGCGGAGCCTGCGTCGAGATCGAACTAATCGCGGAGCTCGTCGATGCAGCGTGAGCACTAAGTTCCACTGGCGCGGGTGGAGCGAGAATGGTCGAATGCCCCTTGGGCATCGAGCCTTACGTCCGGCGTTCGCGCGAAATGGAGGCCGACCGGAGTGATGTCGGCCAGCAGTCGTGTCCGCTGCCATTTATCGAACCACCGCCACGCGGATTGTTGCCGCGGGTCTCTTCGTTCCGCTGGCCCCCAAAAGATCGTGCGAAGAGGGAACCTCAAATTGCCAGCGCCATGAGGCGATTCGTAGTTGACGACTCGGAGCGTTTGAGTGCGGCAGCAGTCCGCAGTTTGCCGGGCGCCGGCCACACCGTCGATGGTGTCTACGGCGACGGCCGTTGACGCAGCTGTCCTTGCGATCTCGAGTGACCGCTCCCGATCGACCGCTGTAGAATGCCCCGTGCCCGCGTGCGCTGTAGCCGGAATTTGGTGCTTCTGATGAAGGTCCTTGTTGTCGAGGATGAAAGTAAGACGGCCACCTACCTCAAGCGTGGGCTCGAGGAGAATGGGTTCATCGTCGACGTCGCGGAAGGCGGGGAAGACGGCGCTCACTTCGCTCAGACGCAACCCTACGAATTGATAATCCTTGATGTCATGCTGCCGGGCCGGGATGGCTGGAGCGTCGTCACGGATCTGCGGCGCAGAGGCGTAGTGACACCCATCCTGTTCCTAACGGCGCGCGACGCGGTCCGCGACCGGGTGAAGGGTTTGGAGCTCGGTGCGGACGATTATCTTGTGAAACCCTTTGCCTTCTCGGAGCTTCTGGCGCGAATGCGATCGATTCTGCGCCGAGGGCCGGCCAGGCAGTCGACGGTGTTAAGGGTGGCGGATCTCGAGATCGATATCGCTCGTCATCGGGCGCAGCGGGCTGGCTGTGTGCTTGACTTGACGCCCAAGGAGTTCCAGCTGTTGTACCTGCTTCTGCAGCGCAGCGGCGAGGTCCTCTCGCGCACGCTGATCGCGGAGCAGGTGTGGGACATAAACTTCGAGAGCGACTCGAATGTCGTCGAAGTCCACGTGCGGCGATTACGGTCGAAGGTGGACGATCCTTTCGAGGCGAAACTCATTCATACAGTGCGCGGCGTTGGATATGTCCTCGAGCAACACGCCTGAGGGCAGCGCTGTGAGCCGGCAAGCGTCTCGGCGGCCCCCGTCGATCGCCCTGCGCATGACCGTGTGGTATGTGCTTTCGGCCTTCGCACTCATACTCGTTGCGACCGGACTGCTTTATTGGGTGCTAATCAAAGGCATGTATCGGGAGGACCTGCAGGATTTGACCGACAATCTCCACAATGCCAATTTGCTGCTCCATATGTCCCCGGCCAGCGAGCTTGCGGGCTCAACCGCGCCTTTGGCTGGCCGGATTTCGAGGCGTCGGCCGGAGCTCTACGTTCGCCTCCTCGGTAGCGACGGGCGGACGTTGATCGAGACATTGGGCATGAGTGATCAGGTGCCGTCCCCCACGGCGGCGGCGCTCGCAAACATTCGCTCGCGGCGCGGTGAGAGCGGCCAGATTCTCTCTCGAGGGGGCGAGCCGTTTCTGACGCTGATTGCGCCCATAGGCGGACCGCGAACCGGTGCTTCGCGGCAATACATCGAAGTCGCCATGGACCGGGCACATGATGAGTTTCTGCTGGCGCGCTATCGCGAGCGACTCTGGCTGATCCTCGGCGTGTCGCTGGTGCTTTGCTCGATTGTGGGCTATCTCATCGCCCGCGTCGGGATGCGCCCGATTGAGGGGATCAGTCAAACCGCCGAGCGCATCCACGCCACCACTCTTCATGAGCGGATTTCGACAGAGGGGCTGCCTGAGGAGCTGCGCGGCCTGGCGGAGACTTTCAACAGCATGCTCGACCGGCTTGAGCAGTCCTTCCAGCACATTTCCCAATTTTCCGACGATGCGGCGCACGAGTTGCGCACCCCGATCAATAATTTGCGCGGCGAGATCGAGGTGGCGCTCGCGAAAGCGCGCTCGGCGGACGAATACCGAGAAGTCCTCGGCTCCTGTTTCGAAGAGTGCACGCGCATCTCGCGCCTGATCCGCACGCTCCTCTTTCTCGCACGCGCGGACACCGCCGCCGATGCCTTGCAGCGCGAGCCGATCGGTCTCGACGAGGAATTGGCCAAGGTCGGCACGTTCTATGAGGCGGTCGCAGGCGAAGGCGGTGTTCAGCTTCGCATCGCAGGCGCTTCGGGCCTGCACGCCGATCTAGATCGGACGCTCCTTCAGCAGGCGATCGGTAATCTGATCTCGAATTCGGTCGCGCACACGCCGGCCGGCGGCTCGGTCGAGCTGGCGGCGAGTGAGACAGGACAGGACGTCGTCATTACCGTGACGGATACTGGCTGTGGCATTGCACCGGAGCACCTGCCGCACGTCTTTGAGCGCTTCTACCGCGTCGAGCAGTGCCGTACTGGCTCGCAGCAGAACGCCGGCCTGGGGTTGGCGGTGGTCAAGAGCATCGTGAGCCGCCACGGCGGGCGGGTCGAGATCGAGAGCAAGGTCGGGGAGGGCACTCGAGTCAGGCTCATCCTGCCGTCATCGGCCGCGGGTGCATCCGGCGAGTTTACGATTTCGTAATCTGAGCGTCAGCGCCGCGTCACCTCCGTCCGCGTAAGCTCCGCGACGCATGAAGGAGATCTCACGTCGGGCCGCAAGGCCTTTGGCCGTCCTGCTCGCGTTGCCGCTGGCCGCTTGCGCGACCTACCGGGCTCGTCCGATCCATCCGGAGAGAAGTGCGCGCGCCCTGGTTGCGCGAAGCCTCACCGATCCGCGCCTGCTCCGGTTCCTCGCGATCGAGGAGCGACGCGCCGGGCCACCGCGGTGGAATCTGCAGACGCTGACCCTTGTGGCTACCTACGAGCGACCGGAACTGCCGCTTGCCACAGCGCAGTTTAGCGAGGCGAAGGCCGCAGAGATCACCGCCGCGGAGCTGCCCAATCCGACGCTCTCGTTTCAGCCGGCTTACAACACGACCACGACCACCCCGTCGCCCTGGAAGGTCGGTCCAGTGGTCAGCTTGCTGATCCGCTCGTTCTGGGTGCGCCCCGCGCTCATCAGCCGGGCGCGCGCGCAGATCGAGGTGGCTCGGGTGGAGATCGCCGTCACGGCGTGGCAACTGCGCGGCAATGTGCGCACCGGTCTTCTTGCGTTGTGGTCGGCGCAGCGCTCCGCCAAGCTGTCCACAAGAGCGCTTGCCGTCGCGAATCGATACCAGGGTGCGGTCGCGCAGCGCTATCGGGCCGGGATGGTCTCGGCTTCGGACCTGACCACGGCGACGCTTGCCCAAGAGCAGGCGCAGCTCGAGGCCGCAGCCCGAGAGAGGACGCTGCAGTTGACACGTACCGGATTGGCGACGGCCCTCGGTCTGCCAGTAGCGGCACTCCATGATGTTAATCTGGATCTGGCGGGAATCTCCCATCCGCAGCGCCCCGGCAAGCTGGGTCCTCTCATTCACGCGGCGCTCATCAAACGGCCCGATGTTCTCGCCGCCCTGGACCGCTACCGTGCGTCGGAGGCCAATCTGCGCCTCGCCGTCGCACGGCAATATCCCTCGATCGATATCGGACCGGGCTATCACTACGACCAGGGTGACAATAAATTCCTCCTGGCGGTCTCGCTCCCTCTGCCGATCCTCAATCAGAATCAGGGTCCGATTGCCCAAGCCCGCGCAGCGCGGCGCGTTGCTGCGGCGCAATTCAGGGCGACGCAGCTGCGAGCCTTAGCCGAGATCGAGCGGGCGCGAACGGACTGGCAAGCCAGTTCGGCCGAGCTTGCCAGCGCCCGTCAGGTGCGCGCTTCGGCGGTCAACGTGCTCTCGCGACGGCGAATCGAATTCACCGCGGGCCAGGTCGGCCAGCTGCGCCTCCTCGGAGCCGAGGAAGTCTTCGTGCAGGCCGAGCAGGGAGCGCTGGCCGCCTCGGTGCATGAGCGCGCCGCTCTCGGAGAGCTCGAGGCGGCGCTCTATCACCCCTTTTTGATCACGGGAAGGCGCTGATGTCCAAGAGAGTCTTTCAGCCTCTGGTCGCAGCGATGGCTGCGGCCATTTTGGCTCCGGCGGCGCCAGCCGGGGGGCTCGCCCCGGTCAAGCTCGGACCCCAAGCGCTGTCGGCGGGGCAGATCCGGACTGCCGGGTTGAGACGCCTTGAGTTGGCGCCCCGGATATCGGCGTACGGCGTCGTTCTCGATCCCGGACCCCTCGCGATGCTCGCCTCGCAAGTCATTGCCGCGCGCGCCAGCGCGGCTCTGGCGCGGAGCGAGGCCCGGCGCGCGGCCGGGCTCTACCGCGCCCACCACAATATCTCCCAGGCGGCGCTGCAGACCGCGCAGGCGGGGCTCGAGACGGCGGCTGCGACGTATGCGCAGTTGCATACAAGGATGCTTGCGCACTGGGGCGTCAAATTGACTGATGCTGCGGTCTCGGCGAGGGCGCCGGTGCCTGCGCTCGAGACCGGCACGGCGGCGCTGGTCGAAGTGAGTCTTCCGCTCGGTCAGGCGCTGGCGCATCCGCCCACGACGGCCTCGGCTACGACTCCCGACGGCGAGAAGGTTCAGCTGCGCTTCATCAGCCGCGCCCCGCGCACGGCCGCCGGCGTCACCGGTCAGAGTTTATTTTATCTGATGCCCGCGCAGACATCAGCGCCGATCGGCACACCGCTCACGGTCTCCCTCGAAACCGCGCCGAGAAAAACGGGTGTCATGGTGCCCCAATCGGCCGTGGTCTGGCATCAAGGCGTGTTGCTCGCTTTTCGCGAGACCGCTCCAGGCTCTTTCCTGCCGGTTCCGATCCGCAACTCCTTCATTTCAGGCGACGGATACTTCGTGCCGGAGGGGCGGGGGACCCCGCTGCATCCCGGCGACCGGATCGTCACTGGTGGGGCGGCGCTCCTGTATTCGGCCGTAACGCAAGCGGCACGGGCGGCGAAAGCCGCTCAGGCAGGCAAGGCAGACGGTGGCGAAGATGACTGAGGCATAGGGTTAATGCGCGCCATCGTCGAGTTCTGCCTGCGCTTCCGCTGGGTCATCCTCTTTGGGGCGCTCGGCCTGACCCTTCTGGGTCTCCTGGCGGTCAGGCGTGCGCCCTACGACGTGTTCCCTGAGTTCGGGCAGCCCACGATCACCGTCGTCACCAATGCCGCCGGCCTGGCTCCCCGGCAAATCGAGGCACTGGTCACGACGCCAATCGAGGATGCGGTCAACGGCATCCCGGGGCTTTCGCTCCTTCGCTCGCAGTCGATGGAGGGATTGTCGGTCGTGACGGCAGTGTTCCACGGCAGCACCAATGTCTACCTGGATCAACAGCTGGTGTCGCAGCGGCTGGCGCCGCTGACACCGACGCTCCCGCCCGGAGCGACGCCGGTCATCGCGCCGCTCCAGTCCTCCACCGGTGTTGCCCTCACGATTGGGCTGACCGCGCCCAAGCTCTCCCTGATGCAGCTCACCGAGATCGCCCGCTGGACAATCCGTCCGGCGCTGCTCGCCGTGCCGGGAGTCTCGAAGGTGGTGATCTTCGGCTCCCGCCCCGAGCAGCTGCAGGTACAATTCCATCCCGGCAAGTTGATTGCACTGCATACGGGGCTCAATCAGCTCACTGCGGCCGCCGCAGCCGCGAGCGCGGTCCGCGGGGCGGGGGTCCTCAATACCCCGAACCAGCAGCTATTCCTGATGAGCCACGGCCAGGCGACGACGCCGGCGGCTCTCGCCGGGAGCCTATTCCTGCGCCGCGATCATCGCAGTGTCACTTTGGGAGAGGTCGCCCATGTCGTCGAGGGAACACCGCCTCCGATAGGCAGCGCGCGCGTGGGCACGACGCGGGGTCTGGTGCTCGTCATCGGCTCGCAGTACGGCGCGAATACGCTCGCGGTGACGCAAAGACTGGATCATACCCTGGCGGCGCTCGCCCCGCTCCTGAAGCGCGAGGGAATCACCGTCCAGCCGAACGGTCTGCGGCCGGCTTCCTTCATCAATGCCGCGCTGCACGATGTGCGCAATTCCTTAGGGATCGGCGGCGTGCTCATCTTCGTGGTGCTGTACTTCGCGCTGCGAAACTGGCGCACCGCCGTGATCTCCTTCACCGCCATTCCGCTGTCCCTCCTCTCGGCGGCATTGATCCTCACCGGGCTCGGGTTCAGCTTAAATACCCTCTCACTCGGCGGGCTCGCGATCGCTCTCGGCGAGGTGGTCGACGATGCGGTCGTCGGTGTCGAGAACATGCATCGTCGATTGCGGGAGAATCGTGGTCTGCCTCGGCCGCAAAGCGCGCTTATGGTCATGCTCCGTGCGACGCTGGAGGTACGCAAGGCGGTGATCTTCGCGACCTTCTCGGTCGTTCTCGTTTTCCTGCCCGTGCTGTACTTGAGCGGCGTCGCCGGTCGGCTCTTCCGGCCTCTGGCGCTGGCCTATATCTTCGCCATTGTCTCATCGCTCGTCGTGGCGCTCACCGTCACGCCGGCCTTAGGTCTCATCCTGCTCGGCCGCGCCCCGCTCGATCCCGCGGATCCGCCGCTGCTGGCGCGGGCTAAGCGCGTCTACAGCCGCATGCTCGCCTTCGTAGAGCGACAACCGCGGGCCGTCCTTATCTCGGTCGCCGTTCTCGTCATTGGCGGCCTGGCGGGCGTGCCGGCGCTGCGCACCAGCTTCCTGCCGCAGTTCAACGAGAACGATCTGATCGTGCACTTCCAGACCGCGCCCGGTACTTCGCTCGCGGTCACGACGAGTGTGGGGGAGCGGGCGATCCGGATCATGGAGAAGCTGCCGGAGGTTGCGCACGTGGTGATGCACATCGGCCGGGCGCATCTCTCGAACGGCAACGCGCTCACCAACAAGGCAGAGATCGATGTGGGTCTGACCGCCAAGGGAAATGCCGACAGCGCGACCGCAGAGCGTAAGATCTTGGCTGCCGTCAGAGGGGCTCCCGGCGTGCGCTGGTGGTCAAACACCTTTCTGACCGAGCGCATTCACGAAACACTCTCGGGCGTCACCGCCCCCGTGGTTGTGACGATATACGGGCGTCATCTTGCCGCATTGAATCAGGATGCCCGACGCGTAGCCGCGGCGCTGAGGCAAGTGCCGGGAGCGGCCGGCGTGCGCATCCAGGCGCCTCCCGGCACACCCGAGCTCTCTATCCGGCTGGACCGGTCGGCGCTCACGCGCTATGGATTCACGCCGGCTGAGGTCTTGCGCGCCATCCAGACAAGCTACAGCGGCCGTACTGTGGGGCGCGTGTACACGGCGGGGCTCTCGTTCCCGATCGTCGTAGTACTGCCGCCTGAGCTGCGCGCCGATCCGGTCGCGGTCGGCGAGGTTCCGCTGGTCAGCCCCACGGGTCTGGTCGTTCCCTTGGGGGTGCTGGCTCATATCCGCGAGCGGGCGGGTCAATCCGTCATCCTGCACCGCGGTGCCCAGCGCGTGCAGGTCGTTACGGCGAATGTCACGGGCGGCGCCGCGCGGTTTGTCCTTTTGGCGCGCCGCCGGCTCGCGAGCGTGCCGCTGGCGCATGGCGACTACCTGCGGGTCGGAGGAACGGCGACCGCCTCGAGTCAGGAACGGCACCAATTGATGTTCGATTTCGTGCTTGCGCTGGCCGCGATTCTGGCTCTCCTCATCATCGCTCTGCGCGATGTGCGTACCGTAGCTCTGCTCACGGTGAACCTGCCGTTCGCGCTGGTGGGGGGTATCGCCGCGATCTGGGTCGCAAGACTCCCCATCTCGCTGGGCGCGGCGGTGGGATTCGTCACGGTGTTCGGCATCACGCTGCGCAACGGCATCATGCTGCTGTCGCACTATCGCACACTGGTGATCGAGGAGCGCCGGCCGTGGAATCGGGAGACGGCAGAGCTCGGTGCGAGGCACCGCTTGGCGCCGATCCTCATGACCGCCTCCGTGACGGCGCTCGGGTTGCTGCCGTTGGCATTGGGCGCGCATCGTCCCGGTCAGGAAATTGAAGGACCAATGGCCATGGTCATCCTCGGGGGGCTGTGCAGCTCGACCGCGCTCACGCTGCTCGTCCTTCCGACGCTGGCGTTGCATTTCGCCCGGTTCGCCACCGCGGGGGAGTTGGAGGGTGAATTAGAGACACCGGGTGAGAATCCGGTTGTCTGATCAGCCGTCAGGGATCGGGCCGGTGGGCGGTCAAGCGGCGCGGAATCCGCGAGCCTGCGCCCGGGCTGAGTCCCCCACACAGTAAACAACATATTTGCCATTTCGCCAGAGGAAGCCCCATGCCAGAGAAATCCCTCATGCCGATGACCAACGCGCGGCTGTCGCTGTTCTCTAGCGCTATCCTATCGGTGCTCTGCGGCGCTGCGTGGGCGGCACCTGCGGCTCCGCTGCAGCAGGTCGCCACGCTGCGCGTACCGGGCAAGCCATTGAAGGTGTTCGACATCAGCTTCGTCAATGCCGATGGTGTGTACGCGCTCGCGGATCGCTCGAACAGCGGGCTCGATTTATTCAAGGCCGCCACCGGGGTCTTTCTTGGCCGCGCCACGGGGTTCGCCGGCTTCGATCCGGCCAAGGGCTGGGAGCATGCGGGACCGGACGGAGTGGTCGCGGTTGGCGATCACGAGTTCTGGGCAGGCGATGGCGACAGCGCCGTCAAGGTGGTCGACTTGCGCACGAAAAAGGTCATCGCCAGCATTCGGACCGGCGGGCACAGGCTGACCGACCAGCTGGCCTTTGATCCCCGCGACCATGTAGTTGTGGCCATTAACAATGCCGACGACCCGCCGTTTGTGACCTTCATCTCCACCCACACGCGCAAAGTTCTCGGTCGCGTGGTATTGAAGCAGGCCACCGGCGGTGCCAAGCAGATGGTGTGGGACTCGGGTTCCAAGCTGATATACCTGGCCCTCCCTTCCATCGATGGCCATAAGTCGCGCGGCGCCGTGGCCGTGATTGACCCGCGCGCCCGCAAGCTCGTGAGGTTGTTGCCCGTCTTGCGCTGCATGCCCGCAGGGCTCGCCGTTGAAGCGGGAGGAAAGCTGCTGGTCGGATGCAGCTACCGTTCGGTGTCAAGGGGCTTCCCGGCGCGCTCGTTCGTCATGACTACCGGCGGCCAGATCGTGGCGCGGTTGCAGGGCGTAGTTGGATCGGACGAGATCTGGTCGAACCCGGTCGCGCACCGATACTACCTGGCCAATCTGTCCCACGCAGGTGGGCCGGTCCTGAGTGTGATCAATTCGCTAACCAACCGCTTGCTCCAGAATCTACCGACCGGACCGCGTGCCCATTCCGTGGCGGCGGATGCGCGCACGGGCAGGGTGTTCGTGCCGATCGCTGCGGGGCCGGGATCCTGCCCGGAGGGTTGCATTGAGGTCTTCGGAGCGGCGAAGTAGCCCGAAGTAAGTCCCGTCAGCCGAGGAAGTCGCAGTGACGATCCACGTGGGTGGCAAGATCGAGGGTGTGCTGGCGCGTCAGCCGCTCGGCGAGCTCGGTGTCGCGTCGTTCCAATGCCTCGATGATTTTCATATGCTCAATGATGGAGCGGGATGCGCGATCGTCTTGCGTGATGGTGGCGCGGCGAATGGCGCGCACGTGCAGCAAAAGGTTATGTGTCACATCTACGATCATCTGCGAGCCACCGAGGCGGATCACCTCCGTGTGAAACGCGATGTTGGCATCGGAGTACTCACTCAGATGCTCGGACGGAGGCGAGCTCTGGAACTCGTCGAAGAGACGGCGTAGCTTCGCGATCTCCCCATCGGGCGCGTGCAGCGTTGCGAGCCTCGCGGCCATGGACTCGAGTGCGGCCCACATCTGGATCATCTCGACGATCTCTCGCTTCGACTTGCGAACGATGTATACGCCACGCCGCGGCAGGGTGCGGATGAAGCCTTCCTGCTCAAGGCGCGAGAGCGCCTCGCGAATGGGTGTGCGGCTGACGCCGAACGTCGCTATCAATTGCCGCTCGTCCAGGCGCAACTCCTGTCGGGGATTGTAGATGTCCGTGTCCGCGATCGCGTCCTTCAGAATGGTATAGATCTGTTCCCGCAGGCTCGTCGCACGGAGCGGGGCAAGTCGCAGGCGCACTGCCTGGGACTTGCCGGAAGGGCGCCGCAACAGCCCGTCCGTATCAGCCTTAGGTACAGTGTTCATCGATCAATTTCCCACTGATTTCACTTGAGTCTGGAATGTTTCAGATATATCAAATTTTATAAAGTACCCCAAAAGAAAGAAAGAAGACTCGCTCACGCCTCTGTTCGCACCCAATGCCCTTTTCAATCTAAGGTTGATCAATCCGGGCCGGTTCGGCGCTTGGCCTCGCGCGCTCCGTCACAAGTAATTGATTATAATGGAGTTCGGCGACCTCGTCGATCATTGTGGGGGATGGCGAAGTGACATCCCGGTCAATATTGAGCCTGCAGAAACAGCTCACGCAGCCGGCCAAAACTGCAGGCTCGATATTTAGTGTGCGAGCCCATATCATCTGATATACAATATTTCAGATGTGAAATGGCAGTCTGAAAACAGATATCCGCCGCTCGGAGGGGCGGTTCGATCAAGCTGCAAGGTCCAAGGCAGAGTCTGACTGTAGTGTTGAGCGCAGTACCCGCGTATTTCGATCCCGGGATTTGAAGCTCGGAGTCCCTCTCTAAGATTTGGAGTCGATATGGTGACCGCAAACGCCGAGACGGCACAGACGAAATCCACGACTGCCGAAGATACCCTCAAGCGCAAGAGCCGCGATGCAGGTGTAATTTCCGGCGGACATCTCGTGGCCAGGGCATTGCGGAACGAAGGCGTCGACACGATTTTTACGCTCTGCGGTGGCCACATCATCGACATCTATGACGGCTGCATCGACGAGGGCATCCGCGTTATCGATGTGCGCCACGAGCAGGTCGCGGCGCACGCTGCCGACGGTTATGCGCGCCAGACCGGCAAGCTAGGTTGCGTAGTCACGACCGCGGGCCCCGGCTGCACGAACGCCGTCACCGGTATCGCCACCGCCTTCCGGTCCGAAAGCCCGATTCTGCATATCGGAGGACAAGGAGCACTGACCCAACACAAGATGGGCTCGCTCCAGGACCTGCCGCACGTCGACCTGATGGCCCCCATCACCAAGTTCGCCGCCACGGTCCCGTCCACTGAGCGGGTCGCCGATATGATCTCGATGGCGGCACGGGAGGCGTTCAATGGTGCACCGGGGCCGGTCTATCTGGAGATTCCACGCGATATCCTCGATCGCGAGGTTGACGCCGCGAAAGCCATCATTCCTCAGCCCGGCCGCTATCGTGCCTCGACACGCTCGATCGGCGATCCGCGTGATATCGAGAGGCTGGCCGACCTGCTCGTCGATTCCGAGCGTCCGGCCATTCTCTATGGACAGCAGGTCTGGACATCGCGCGCCGAACGGGAAGCCGTGGCGCTGCTGCGCGGTCTGGACGTTCCCGGCTATTTCAACGGTGCCAGCCGCGGGCTGCTGCCACCCGGAGACCCGCATCACTTCGATCGAACTCGCGCCGCTGCGTTCTCCGACGCCGACCTCATCGTCGTCGTGGGCACGCCGTTCGACTTTCGCATGGGCTACGGGCGCAGGATCAGTGCGAAAGCTACGCTGGTGCAGATCGACATTGATTACAGGACTGTGGGGAAAAACCGCGACATCGATCTGGGTCTGGTCGGCGATCCGGGGGCCATCCTGGGCGCGGCCCTTGCGGCGGCTTCCGGCCGTCTGAAGCAGGACAAGCGTGGGGCGCGCCAGCAGTGGATGCGAAAGCTTAACGAGGCCGAAGCGGCTGCCACGGAAAAGCTGCTGCCGATGCTCAAGTCCGACAGCCGCCCAATCCATCCCTATCGCGTCGCATACGAGCTCAACCAGTTTCTCGCGGACAACACCATCTATATCGGTGACGGCGGCGATGTGGTCACGATCTCGGCCCAGGCGGTGCGTCCGCGCCGGCCCGGTCAGTGGATGGATCCCGGGCCGCTCGGCTCGCTGGGGGTCGGAACGGGCTTTGCCATTGCCGCCGGTCTCGCCCACCCGGACAAGGAAGTGCTCTGCTACTACGGTGACGGCGCGTTCGGCATGACGGCGTTCGACATGGAGACCGCGAATCGCTTCGGCGTGCCCTACATCGCGGTCATCGGCAACAACTCCGCCATGAACCAGATCCGCTACGGCCAGCTCGCAAAGTACGGCGAGCAGCGGGGCATCGGCAGCCTCCTCGGTGATGTGCCGTTCGGCAAGTTCGCCGAAATGCTGGGCGGCTACGGCGAAGAAGTGCATGAACCGGCGCAGATCGCTCCGGCGTTGAGGCGGGCACGCGAGTCCGTCCAGGGCCTGCGCCGCTCGGCGGTCATCAACATCTGGGTCGACCCGCGCGAGTACGCGCCAGGCACCAAGAATCAGACAATGTACAAGTGAGGGGATACCGGTTCCCATGGGCAAAGCATTAGACGGGGTCCGCATTCTCGACTTCACCCACGTGCAGTCAGGTCCAACATGCACTCAGCTGCTCGCCTGGTTCGGCGCCGACGTGATCAAGGTCGAGCGTGCCGGATCGGGAGACGTGACGCGGCAGCAGCTGCGCGACATACCCGATGTCGACAGTCTTTATTTCACGATGCTGAATCACAACAAGCGCTCGCTCACGCTCGATGCGAAGTGCGAGGACGGCAAAAAGGTCCTAGAGAAACTCGTCGTCAGCTGCGACGTGCTCGTGGAGAATTTCGCGCCTGGCGTACTCGATCGCATGGGGTTCACGTGGGAGCGTATCCAACAGCTGAACCCACGCATGATCGTCGCTTCCGTGAAGGGTTTCGGCCCCGGACCCTACCAAGACTGCAAAGTGTATGAGAACATCGCCCAGTGCGCGGGAGGCTCGGCGTCAACGACTGGATTCGACGATGGTCCGCCGCTTGTTACCGGCGCCCAGATCGGCGACAGCGGCACCGGCTTGCACCTTGCGCTCGGCATTGTTGCGGCACTCTATCAACGGCACCGCACCGGTCGAGGGCAGAAGGTCCTCGCGGCTATGCAGGACAGCGTGCTGAATCTGTGCCGCGTCAAATTGCGCGACCAGCAGCGGCTTGCCTGCACCGGAGTTCTGAAGGAATACCCGCAGTATCCGAATGGGCAGTTCGGCGAGGCCGTGCCGCGTGCCGGCAACGCCTCGGGCGGAGGTCAGCCCGGCTGGATCGTCAAGTGTAAGGGGTGGCAGAGCGACCCCAACGCGTATCTTTATTTCATCACCCAGGCGCCAGTCTGGCAGGACATCTGCAAGGTGATCGGCAAGGAAGAGTGGATTACAGACCCTGATTACGCGACACCCGAGGCACGTCTGCCGAGACTCGAGCAGGTTTTCGCCGCGATCGAGGCGTGGACGGTCACCAAGTCGAAGCTCGAGGCCATGCAGATTCTGAATGAGCACGATATCCCCTGCGGACCGATCCTGTCGATGAGGGAAATCGCCGCGGAGCCGTCGCTGCGCGCGACCGGCACGGTCGTCGAGGTTGATCATCCGACGCGCGGCAAGTACCTGTCGGTGGGAAACCCGATCAAGCTGAGCGGCAGCGAAACCGAAGTCAGGCGCTCCCCCTTGTTGGGCGAGCACACTGACGAGGTGCTCGCGGAACTCGGATATTGCATGCAAGAGATCGCCGCGCTGCGGGCAAAAAACGTGATCTGAATGACGATTCACCCCGAAAAGGGGGTGAGAACGATTTCCCACGAGAGTTCGTGACGCGGGCAGCTGGTAAGCACGCCTCACCAAACCCGAAGACCCGCGGAGATTGTTCGCGCGGCCTCAAGGAGCGGGGGCAAGAGGCGTTCCTGCGCAACTCGCACATTCGTTCGATTCGCTTGCCCACTGACGTTGATCGCGGCAATCAGTCTGCCGCCGCGATCGGTAATCGGTGCCGCAACCGATAGCAGCCCTTCTTCCAATTCCTGGTTCACGATCGACCAGCCTTGGCGTCCGACCTGCCTGATTCGTATAACGAGCTCGCCGACATCCGTGACGGTGTATTTCGTCAGCGGCTGGGGCTTGCACGTACCGAGGAGGCGTGTTAGGTCGTCATCTGCGAGCCCGGAGAGCAACACGCGTCCCATGGACGTGCAGTACGCCGGCAGTCGCGATCCGACACCCAAGCCTATTGTCATGATCTTGCGCGTCGGCACGCGCAGCACGTATACGACGTCCGTACCGTCGAGCACTGCCGCGGAACAGGATTCCTTCACCTTTTCAACCAGGGCTTCCATGACCGGTTCAGCGTGGTTCCATATGGGCATTGAAGAGAGGTAGGCGAATCCGAGGTCGAGGATGCGCGGCGTCAAAGTGAACATCTTGCCGTCACTCACCACGTAGCCCAGGGTCTGTAGGGTTAGAAGCATCCGCCGGGCTCCCGCCCGGGTCATTCCTGCGCTCGCGGCGACTTCGCTCAATGTCATCCGGGGGTTGGCACTGCCGAATGCGCGGATGACCTGAAGCCCGCGCACGAACGATTGAACATAGCCGTCGCTGGGCGAAGGGCCTTGACCGGATGCGGGATTCGCCATGAGGGTTCGTTTCCTGTAAACTAAAATCCGGTGATAGAACTAATGTTCGTCAGTAGAACACAGGCTGAATCGATGATCAAGAAGATTGCTGCATCGATCGCGGAGGCGCTTTCGGACATTCACGATGGTGCGACGATCCTTATCGGTGGCTTTGGTACGGCCGGAATCCCTGGCGAATTGATCGAGGGATTGATTGAGCAAGGTGCGCGAGACCTGACCGTGGTCAACAATAACGCTGGCAATGGCGATACGGGCCTCGCCGCGCTGCTGAATGCCGGGCGTGTGCGCAAGATGATCTGCAGTTTCCCGCGTCAGACGGACAGCCAGGTCTTTGACGCGCTGTACCGCAGCGGCAAGATCGAGCTCGAGCTGGTCCCGCAGGGCAACCTCGCGGAGCGCCTGCGTGCCGCTGGTGCGGGGATCGGCGGGTTCTTCACGCCGACCGGTTACGGGACATCGCTGGCTGAGGGTAAGGAAACGCGTGTGATCGGCGGAAAGCCATATGTCCTGGAATACCCTCTGCACGGCGATGTTGCGCTGATCAAGGCTGAGCGGGGCGATCGGTGGGGAAATCTCACATTCCGCAAGACCGCCCGGAATTTCGGACCAGTGATGGCGACTGCGGCCAAGCGTACCGTAGCGAGCGTGTACGAGATCGTGGAGCTCGGGGATATCGACCCCGAGATCGTCGTCACGCCGGGCATTTTCGTGCATCGCATCGTGCGCATACCTCGTGTCGCCACGCAGGCGGCGGGCTTCCGGATGGCAGGCAGACCATGAGCTGGCGCAAGAGGACGAAGGAGGAGCTCGCACAGCGCGTTGCGCGTGACATTCATGATGGTGCGTATGTAAACCTCGGCATTGGCATGCCGACGCTCGTTGCCAACCACCTTCCGGCGGACCTCGAAATCGTGCTCCATACCGAGAACGGGTTGATCGGAATGGGACCCGCTCCGGCTGCGGGCGAGGAGGACTACGACTTGATCAATGCCGGGAAGCAGCCAGTGACGATCCTGCGCGGTGGTGCGTTCTTCCACCACGCGGACAGCTTCGCAATGATGAGGGGCGGCCACATCGATATCTGCGTGCTCGGCGCGTTTCAGGTGAGCGCCTGCGGTGACCTCGCCAATTGGCATACCGGCGAAAAAGCTGCCATTCCGGCCGTGGGCGGTGCGATGGATCTCGCCATCGGCGCGAAGCAGACGTGGGTCATGATTGAGGCCCTGACCAAGCGTGGCGAAAGCAAGCTCGTCGAGCGATGCACCTACCCCCTGACCGGAGTGCACTGCGTCGAGCGCGTGTACACGGATATTGCGACCTTCGAGTGCACGCCTCGCGGCCTAGAACTCGTGGACATCGTCGAGGGCCTGACGCACGCCGAGCTGGAGCGGCTGGTCGGTCTTCCAATCCGCGCCCATTGATACTTGCTTAAATATGAGAACAGAAGCCTTCGTTTGCGACGCCGTTCGCACGCCGTTCGGCCGATACGGTGGTGCCCTATCATCCATCCGTACGGACGATCTCGCGGCCATCCCGCTCAAGGCGCTCATGGCGCGCAACCCGAATGTCGACTGGCAGGCGACTTCGGACGTGATCTATGGCTGCGCGAACCAAGCCGGCGAGGACAACCGCAACGTGGCGCGCATGGCGTCGCTTCTAGCGGGACTCCCCGAGCAAGTGTCGGGGGCGACCATCAATCGCCTGTGCGGCTCGGGACTCGACGCGATTGGCACGGCGGCGCGCGCGATCAAGTCGGGCGAGGCATCGCTGGTCATCGCCGGCGGCGTAGAGAGCATGAGTCGCGCGCCCTTCGTCATGCCCAAGTCTGACGCTGCCTTCTCGCGCGCGGCCGCCCTGTATGACACGACCATCGGCTGGCGCTTCGTGAATACGCTGATGCGGGAGCGGTACGGTGCCGAATCAATGCCTGAAACGGCGGAAAACGTCGCAATCGCCTACAAAATCGCGCGCGATGCACAGGACCGCATGGCTCTCGCGTCGCAGCGCAAGGCTTGCACCGCGCAGAAGGAGGGCTTCCTCGCCGAAGAGATCACACCGGTGGCGATTCCGCAGAAGAAGGGCGCGGCGCTCGTGATAGAACGCGACGAGCATCCGCGTGAAACCACCATGGATGCGCTCGCCAAGCTCAAGGGTGTAGTCAGGCCTGATGGCAGTGTAACTGCCGGCAACGCGAGCGGCATCAACGACGGGGCCTGCGCGCTGATCCTCGCGGACGAAAATACAGCGCTGCGCCACGGGCTCACGCCGCGTGCGCGCGTAATCGGCATGAGCGCCGCGGGCGTGCCGCCGCGCATTATGGGCATCGGCCCCGCGCCGGCGACGCAGAAAGTTCTCGCATTGACCGGCATCGGACTTCATCAGATCGACGTGATCGAGCTCAACGAGGCATTCGCAGCGCAGGCGCTTGCGGTGCTGCGGCTGCTGGGGTTGGCGGATGACGACACGCGCGTCAATCCGAACGGCGGTGCGATCGCGCTGGGGCACCCGCTGGGCGCTTCGGGCGCGCGATTGGTGACAACGGCGGTGAACCAGCTGCATCGCACGGGTGGGCGCTTCGCGCTGTGCACCATGTGCATTGGCGTGGGGCAAGGGATCGCGATCATTCTTGAGCGCATGTGAACCGTGGATCACTTTAGTCAACGAGTCGAGGCACGATCGGTGCAAGTGAAGTTCGTCGAGGAAGTCGGAGCAGACCTTGATTCGCGCTCCGCGGACTCGCATGCTTGTCTGCACCGCCGTATTCAAACGGCGAGTTGCCGATTGTGGTCACCGCTCGCGCGGGTAGTCGGCCTCTCGAGAGGGTGAGCACGCGGTATATTCCGAACCAGAAGCCATGCGCACCTTCTCCCCGCCGTTCCAGAATCCGAGCGGTTCGCCTATCCGTGAGTTGTTCAAGCATCTCGGCGAGCCGGGCATGATCTCGTTGGGAGGCGGATATCCGGCGAGCGATCTGTTCGACCTGCGAGGTCTGCAGACCGCTGCCACCCGGGCATGGAAACAACCAGCACGCTGTCTCCAATACGGGCCGACGGACGGCCTGCCTGAACTTAAAGACCAGGTTGCACGGGTGATGCTGCAGCGCGGCGTGACGGTTTCACCCGAGCAACTACTGATCACAACAGGTTCGCAGCAGGGCTTCGACCTGTTGCTGCGTGTGCTCGTCAATCCGGGAGACGTTGTCATCAGCGAACAGCCGGCTTATCCGGCGGCATTGCAGGCCCTGAAGCTGCAACAGGCGCGCATCGTCACCGTGCCGGTGGATGCGCAGGGCTTCGACGTTGCGCGCCTCGCTGCGATGCTCGAGAGTGGGGAGGCTGGAAGGCCGAAGCTCCTTTATACTGTACCGACTTTTGCCAATCCGACTGGTGCGACGCTGCCGCGCGATCGGCGTGTGGCGCTCGTCGATCTGGCACTGAGGTACGGCTTCCTGATCGTCGAAGACGATCCGTATGGTGAATTGCGCTTCTCAGGCACGCCGCTACCATCGCTGCGTGCTCTGGCGGACGGAATGGGCGCCAGCCAGGAGCACGTGGTTTATCTCGGCAGCCTATCGAAGATCGTCGCGCCAGGGCTGCGTGTCGGCTGGATGGTTGGGCCTGCAGACGTGATCCGCCGCTGCGTAGTGGCCAAGCAGACCGCAGACTTGTGCAGTGTGCCTTGGACGCAGGCGATCGCGGCTCTGTACCTTGCGCAGGGCTCGCTCGCCGATCATCTGCTGTGGGTCACTTCGATATACCGGAGCAAGTGCGACACGCTGTGCGACCAACTTAAGGTGCGGCTTGGCGACGCCGTGCAGTTCGAGAGGCCAGAAGGCGGTTTGTTCGTGTGGGCGCGCATAGACGGCGCCGATGCCTCGGAACTTCTCAAGTACGCCATTGCACGGAAAGTGCTGTTCGTTCCCGGCAAAGCCTTTTTTGTCGATCACGTTGATCCATCAGCGCTGCGATTGTCCTTCGCGGCACCATGTATAGCCGAGATAATGGAGGCTGCCTCGCGGCTCGCGTCCGCCTTCAAGACCATGAGTGGCTGCCATCGAGACGGTCGCATTTAAGACAGACGTCTGTAATATCAATCTTACGAATGACGGAAGAGTCATGGTGCCAAAACTTTCTGACAAGCCCTCCGGGGTGCACGGCGTTGACACCGAACGCGTGTGGTTCGCTTGGGATGATCCATTTTCCCTGGACAGCGATGTGGGCGAATTCGAGTGCTTGATTCGCGACAGCGCTCGAGCCTATGCGCAGGACCGACTGAAGCCGAGAATCGTGGCTGCTTTTCGCGAGGAGCGGATCGCGCCTGAGATTTTCCAAGAGATGGGCGATCTCGGTCTGCTCGGAGTCACCTTGCCGGAAGAATACGGCGGCGCCGGCGCCAGTTACGTAGCCTACGGACTTGTCGCACGCGAGATAGAGCGCGTCGACAGCGGGTACCGTTCCATGTTGAGCGTACAGTCCTCATTGGTGATGTATCCGATTTATGCCTACGGCAGCCAAGAGCAGCGCCAGCGCTATCTGCCGCGCCTCGCGCGCGGCGAGCTGATCGGCTGCTTTGGTCTGACCGAGCCAGGCGCGGGCTCGGACCCGGCAGGCATGAGAACCGTAGCGGAGAAGTTCCCGGGAGGCTTCCGGCTGAATGGCTCCAAGTCCTGGATCTCCAATAGCCCGATTGCCGATGTGTTCGTGGTGTGGGCAAAGTCCGAATCGCATGGCGGCAAGATCCGAGGCTTCGTGCTCGAGAAGGGCATGAAGGGACTCAGCGCGCCGAAGATCGAGGGAAAGCTGTCCTTGCGAGCATCGGTAACCGGCGAAATCGTGATGGACAATGTCTATGTCCCAGAATGTGCAATGCTGCCGCACGTCGACGGGCTCAAGGGCCCATTCAGTTGCTTGAATCGCGCGCGTTATGGCATTGCCTGGGGGGTCATGGGTGCGGCGGAGTTCTGTTGGCATGCGGCCCGGGCATATGGTATGGAACGTCAACAGTTCGGTCGGCCTTTGGCGGCGACCCAGTTGTACCAGAAGAAGCTCGTGGATATGCAGACGGAAATTGCGCTTGGCCTCCAGGCGGCGCTGCGCGTAGGCCGACTGATGGATGAAGACCGGGCCGGTCCCGAAGCGATCAGCCTGATTAAGCGCAACAACTGCGGTAAGGCGCTCGCGATCGCGCGGCAGGCGCGCGACATGCACGGTGGCAATGGTATCTCCCAGGAGTTCCACGTGATGCGTCACATGGTGAATCTGGAGGCCGTGAACACCTACGAGGGCACACACGACATTCATGCCCTGATCCTTGGGCGCGCGCAAACCGGACTGTCTGCCTTCGCGTGACTGCTCAAATGGGTGGGAGCAAGAACGATTGCGATGCCCCGGTGCACTCTGCTCGCTCCAGCGGCTGACCGCGGCACGATAGGCATTGCTATTGATAATTTTTAAACACCCTCGCGCCCGATCAGGGAGTTTCGGATTATGATACTCCACTGCCGCAGAGAAAGCGCTCCTTTCGCCCCCATGGAGTATACACCCCCCTCTCTCCTTTTCGAGGTTTCGCCTTGGTATCCGGGAAGGGCGGCAACAGCCAATCGCAAAGCAAGCTGCGTTCATGTGACGATTTAGCTTCAAATACCCTCACCAGCCCACTCATGGACACCTTTCGTTATCGCGCCGGCAAACTTTATTGCGACGATTTGGAGATTGACGGACTGATTTCTCAGTTCGGTTCGCCTCTATTCGTTTATTCGCAAAACAACTTCGTGGAGAACCTCGAAGCCGTCCGGACGGCATTTCAGCCCATTGCTCCAATGATCTGTTTTTCGGTCAAGAGCTGTAGCAATGTCAATCTTCTTCGTCTCCTCGTTGAACAGGGTGCAGGCCTTGATGTAGTGAGCGGGGGCGAATTGTACAGAGCGCTGCAGGCTGGAGCAGATCCCTCAAAGATCGTGTTTGCCGGAGTGGGAAAGTCGGTGGAAGAGCTAGAGTCTGCCGTCGAGTTGGATGTCTTCTTGATCAACGTCGAGTCCGAAGATGAACTCCGGCGACTGAGAGGTATCGCGGAGAAACATCAAAAGCGGGTCAAGACGGGAATTCGCATCAATCCCGACTTGGTTGATTCGACTACACACGCCAAAACCGCCACTGGAGGTCGCGCAAGCAAGTTTGGCGTGCCGTCGATCCACGTTCCCGTCATGTTCGAGAAGTTCAGGAATGACCGGTATATCAACCTATCCGCGCTGCATGTGCACTTGGGCTCGCCGATATCGACTGAAACTGTCTACGTAGAGGCCTTAAGACGTGTCTACAACCTCATCCGGGAAGTTCAGAGTATGGGCGGCAGGCTTGATACGCTAGACTTCGGCGGAGGTTTTGCCGCGCACTACGACCGCTCAATGCCGGCGGACACTCTATCGAGAGCCTCAACTGCCATCACTCGTGAGCTCGAGCCGCTTCGCCGCGACGGAGTGCGCTTTATCGTGGAGCCAGGCCGCGTAATCAGCGCCAACTCTGGAATTCTTGTCGCCACCGTCGAATATATAAAAAGGGGTTGGGACAAGACTATCGTGGTCTTGGATGCAGGAATGAATATCCTCATCCGCCCAACACTGTACGGCGCGAAACACATCATTTGGCCCACTTGCTTCCAGAACTACTACGGACACTGGCAGGATGTTGAAAACGAGAATCAGCGCGATGGGAGTGCTTTGTCAGGCGTTGATGTGGTAGGCCCAATCTGCGAGACGGGCGACTATTTCGCCTTGAATCGTGTCTTACCGTCCGTGAAGCAGGGCCAGCATATTGCTGTCTTCTCTTGTGGAGCCTACGCAATGTCGATGGCCAGTCAATACAATTCAAGACCGCGGCCTGCGGAAATTCTCGTAACAGGTTCAAAGTCTGCGGTAATTCGTCGACGTGAATCGTACTCGGATCTTGTCGCACTCGAGCTCTGAGATGTTTTCACTATAGGCCATTGCGCACGGGTGTCCGCTGACGCGCCGCGGGCGTCGTGCGGCGGGCTTTCTTCAGGCGCGCCGCGCTGCGCGGTACTCGCAACAATCGGTCGATCGTCGAGGCACTCATGGCCAGGAGTTCTTGTCGGATAGGCTCAGCAACATGCAAATGGCCGTTGCGCTCCAAGGCCGGGAGCAGGACCGGCAAAAGCGCCCGCAGGCGCTTGCCGCATACCCGGTCGGAGGCCTCCCAGAGGACGATCAGGGCGGCTCGCACCGCCTCGTCATACAGCGACGGTCGAACGCGGGTCTGCCGCGTCTCGGCGACGGGCACGGCGTTCAGCGTTCGAATCGCCGAGTTCTCGTGATAGCCAGTCACCGCAATGAACTCGTCAAGGAACTTGCGCTTCTCGGCGCCGGTTGCGGCGCCATACCGTCGGCGGACTGCGTTGGTGAGTTCGGCGCGCGCCGTGCGCGTCATCTTGGTCGCCATGGAGACAATACTCCATAGGGCGTATGTCAAGAGCTCCGAGATTGTCCGCTCGCGGCCAATCCCGATGCGGTCGAGAACGTGGACGCTTGTTCGAGCAACCAGTCCCGGACGCATCTTATGACCGGTTGCTCGGCTTTCTCCTCCGGACAAACGAGCCAATACGCCTTGTCACTTTCGAGCGACACCGCAGTGACCTGGGCAAGAACCCCGCTACGCAGCTCATTCTCGACCAAGAGATCGGGCAGCAGAGCGAGACCCAGTCCAGAGATTGCAGCCTGAATCATCATGTAGAAGTGATCGAAGCAAGGTCCGCGCAGCGCAAGGGGTACCGGCAATCCGAGCTTGGCAAACAGCTGCAACCAGGCGGTCGATCGCGTAGTGTGGTGCATCAACGGCAGCCGACTGAGCCGGTCGCTCTCTGGCACGCGCGCGAGCAAGGAAGGTGAGCCGACAGCTATGGAGCTCTCACCCATGAGCCGTACGCAATTGGCCCCCGGCCAGGTATCAGTACCGAAGTGGATGGCGACGTCAACCTCGTTGCTCGAGAACATGAAGGGTTCGATGTAGGTGGTAATCGTCAGCTGAACATCCGGGTGGCTCGCCACGAAATCCGTAAGACGGGGCGCAAGCCAACGGGATCCGAACGTCGGGAGAGTGGCGATTGTGAGCGCGGGCGGGGCTTCACTTGCACCAAAGATGCGCATCATCGTGGACTCTGCATGCTCGAGCAAAGATCGCACTGCGCTTGCATAGTCAATACCGATCGGCGTCAGCGTCAGGGCGCGCTTGGACCGAATGAAGAGCTGCTGCCCGATCCGGTCCTCCAGCATCCGAATTTGCCGGCTGATTGCCCCTTGGGTGACCGACAATTCTGCAGCAGCTCTGGTGAAACTCAGGTGTCGAGCCGCGGCATCGAAGAATTCCAGCGCGGTCAGCGACGGCAACAGCCGCCGGACCGACGCGAGACTGAGAGAGCGCGCGTTCGCCGTCGATTTTGGCGTCATCATATCTTTGGGGCATTCCTGATAGGGGTAGAAAATCCAATCCTGCCGCTCGAAGGGCACAATCCGAAGCATTACCAAACGTTGTGCATCGATCAGTAATCATCGTTTGTCGGCGCAATCACGCGGCTCACATACTAAATGATCCTCAAAAAGAAGGTCCCAAGCATGGCTGCTTTGCCCTCATACGAGCCTGGTTCTCGCGCCCGCGCATTTCTAGACAGGATCCAGACCGCGAAATACGATCGCCAGATCGTCAATGGCCTGCAGAAATTCTTTGACGGTTCCCTGCCCGAGGAGATGCGCTCGCTGTACTCGCATGACGAGCTCGAGGCACTTAAGGCCCTGAGAGGCACGCCCCGGGACGTCGAGAAGCGCATGCCCGTGAAAGTGACGAGGCACTATTTCGAGCTCGTTCGGAACAGCCGGGCCCTGCAGGCTCTGATCAAGGCCAGGCCCGCGGAAACCGATGATTTGGAAGGCGCGCCGGATCCCGGGAGACAGATGGAATACAGCCCGGTCGAAGGAATGATTCACAAATACGAGCTCGCGCTTCTGTATGTCGCCTCGACATGCTCGGCCCATTGTCGATTCTGCTACCGCGAGGAGCTCATTGCAAAGAAGGAAATCATCCGGCCGGACGGGACCGTAGCACCCAAAGGCCTGGCTGATGTAGGCGGCGTCGTGACCTACATCGTCAAGCACAATGAAGAGGTCGCATTGGCCGGGGGCCGCCACCCTCTCACTCGGCGCGAGAAGCTGCGTGAGGTCCTGCTATCGGGCGGCGATCCCATGGTTCTCAGTAACGCGAACCTCGGCACGTGGCTCTCCGCGCTGGCCGAGGCTGGCATCGAGCAGATTCGAATCGGAACCAAGGAACTCGCCTTCTTTCCGGCGCGTTTCGATTCCACCTTCTTCGACATGCTCGACAAATTTCACGAGGCATATCCCGGAATTGCGCTTCGAATGATGGTGCACTTCAACCATCCCGACGAGTTCCTGGTAAAGAGTGCCGACGGGTCGTACACTGCGGACCCCGACGGCGGGCTCGTCTGGGTCAGCGAGACAAAGCGCGCCGTCAAGGAATTCGCGAAGCGCAATTGGATAACGATCGATAACCAAGCCCCCATCATCCGTGGAATCAACAACGACCCGGACGCATTGCGCATCATGCAGCGGGAGCTGAGGCGCAACAGAATCGAGAATCACTACTTCTTCTGCGGACGGGACATCATAGGTCATCGCGCATTCAATGTGCCGATCGAAGAGGCATGGCGCGTTCTCAATGAATCCCAGAAGGGCCTGTCAGGTGTCGAGGGTCACGCGCGCCTGTCTATTACCCACTACAAGGGAAAGACAGAGGTGGTCGCCGTCACGAACGAGCCCCTCGCCGGCGTGCCTGGCGGCCAATCGGGCGTCATTATCTTCAAGCTTCTGCGCAGCGCCAAGGATGCACCCTTGAAAGGAAAGGTGGCCATCGCGGGGCGAAACCCCGAGGCAATCTGGTTCAGTGGATATGCCGATCGTGTGATATTCGACGAACTAGGTCTATTCACCGAATACATCGAGATTGCGCGCAAGCAGCGGACAGCCGCCTCGGAGCTCACGGAATCGTTGGTCTAAAGCGGGACGGTAGACGACAATGACTTTCGTGGTGGTTGAAGGCTGCATTCTTTGCAAGCACACTGACTGCGTCAGCGAGTGTCCCGTCGACTGTTTCTACGAAGGTCCTAACTTTCTGGTAATCCACCCCGACGAGTGCATCGACTGCGGCCTGTGCGTGCCGGTTTGCCCCGAGAAAGCGATCTATCAGGATACGAAAGTACCGCCTGAACAATCGGCATTCATCGACCTAAACCGCGAGCTCGCGCAAGCATGGGTACCGATCACCAAAAAGAAAGCTTCTCTACCAGATGCCTCAAAATGGAGCGGCGTTCCCGCAAAACTGAAGTATCTCGAGCGTAAAACATGACGGCACCAGAACCCGATATTCCGGCAGCTTACGCCAAATCTGCCACATTCTTTGGCCGCGCCCAGAAAGTACTGGCAGGCGGTGCGAGCCGGGACACCGTGCTGCGCACTCCACATCCGATCTACGCCGCTGAAGCGAGAGGCTCCTATATCACAGACGTCGACGGGCGGCGCTATGTTGACTTTGTCAACAATATGGCATCCCTGATCCACGGTCATGCGTATCCACCTGTCGTAGAAGCAGTCATGGCGCAGTTGCAGCGTGGGACGGCATACACCTTCGCTTCGACGACGGAGGTTATCTATGCCGAGCATATGGTATCCCGGTCACGCGCATTTGAACGCATTCGATTCGTCAACTCCGGCACCGAGGCAGTGATGGCGATGTTGAAGGCCGCGCGCGCGTACACTGGGCGGCCCAAGATCGCCAAGGTTGAGGGCGCCTACCACGGCTCTTACGACTATGCGGAAGTCAGTCAGAATGCGAATCCGGGCAATTGGGGAAGGGAGGACGCTCCGGTTTCGGTCCGACTGTCCTCCGGAACGCCCCAATCCGTCTTGGATGACATGGTTGTCATACCAATCAACCAGCCAGATGCGGCGACGCGCATCCTTGACATGCACCGTGACTCGATCGCAGGCATTCTGATCGACCCCATCCCTCACCGGGTCGGACTGTTCGAAGCGGATTCCGCCTTTGTCGAGCGCCTCGGCGCATGGGCAAAGACCGCCGGAGCACTTCTGCTGTTCGACGAGGTCATCACCTTCCGTACGGAATATGGAGGCGCTCAGCAGCGCTTCAACGTTGCCCCCGATCTGACGGCTCTTGGGAAAATAATTGGTGGGGGTTTCCCAGTCGGCGCGATTGCTGGAAGAGCGGACGTGATGTCGGTGTTTGCTGCCAACGGTGGACCTGCGCGCCTGCCGATGTCCGGGACATTCAACGCGAATCCGATCACCATGACAGCCGGTCGCGTCGCCATGGAACATTTCGATGCCGCGGCAGTGAGACGACTCAACGCCCTGGGCGATGCCACACGAGCGATGCTTCGGGAGCTGATTACTGAGCTTGGCGCGGAAGCGAGCGTCACCGGCGCAGGCTCGATGTTTCGGTTTCATTTTTCCTCTCAGGCGCCCACCAGCTACCGCACTGCATATCTGGATAAGCAGAAGAAGGCCCGTCTCGTGCGATTTCTGAGCGACCTCTTGGATCAGGGTGTGATGCTTGCCGACACTGGTGCCGGCATGCTCTCCACCGTCATGAGAGAGGAAGAAGTGGATAGGTTGCGGCGCGCGGCTCGCTACAGTTTGCAGAAGCAATAAATCCATATCTGCGTTTGCCGCAAGCCGTGCGGGCGGCCTGGATCATTGTAAGCATACCAGCGCTTACAGGCTAGCGGCGTAGCCTGACGATCGGCATTAGGCTGGTGCATGAAGCACCAGAAGAACGCGAGCTCGGCGCGTAAACCGAGCACCCCAGGTCGGAAGATTTGTCGACGCGGCGCTGCTGAGTGGCGTCGGTGGCTGGCTCGGTATGAGCGCGGCGGTCTTTCGCAGAGGGCGTTCTGCGCTCGGCACGGCCTGGCCCTCTCGACGCTCACGTACTGGCGGCGACGGGAACGAAATAGGGCCGCCGGCCAGTCGGCATCCTTCGTGGAAGTGCCGCAGCCGGCCATGCTCACCGTGCGGTCACCGATGGCGGACACGGGGGTACTCATCGAGCTACCCGGTGGGGTTCGGCTCGAGGTCTCGCAGGCCACGGACCCGAAGTGGCTGGCAGCGCTGCTGCGGGAGCTGGGGACAGTGGCATGTTCGCGCTGAACCGCACCACACGCCTGTTTCTGAAGGTCGGAGCGACGGATCTGCGTCTCGGATTCGATGCCTGTATGGCCAGGTGGTCTCGATCCTCCGGCAGAACGTCCTCTCGGGCCACGTTTTCGGGTTCTGCAACCGAGCGCGCACCAAGGTGAAATTGCTGATGTTCGATGGGTCGGGGCTGTGGGTGTGCGCGAAGCGGCTCGAGGGCTGCCGATTTGCCTGGCCGCAGAGTGGGGAGTCGGAGATCGACGTCCTGGCGCTGCAGGCGGTGCTCTCGGGCTTTGAGCTCAAGGCGCGTCGGCACTGGTACCGAAGGCCGTTGCCTGGAGCACGTGCGCCAGAGCCCGAAAATTCCTCATCGACATAACACGCGGCGTTCGTGTTGGGATATACTCGAGACCGACGTGAACGCCGGTCTCTCTACCGCCTCTGCCGAAGAACTCGCCGCGCTGCGCGCGCAGATCGAGTCGCTGCAGAGCCTGCTGCGGAACCGACAGATCGAGGCGGACCGCAAAACACATCAGCTCCGCGAGCTCGAGACGACTCTGAAGATCGAGACGTTCGCCCGGGAGCGGGCGAAGACGAAGCTGCAGGACCTGCTGCGGCGGCTTTATGGGCTGAAGAGCGAGCAGTTGAGCGCTGATCAGCTGAAGCTTCTCATCGAGCCGCTGGAAGCCGACGAGCAGCTGCTGCAAGAGAGGCCGCCCGCCCCGGCGGTGGCTGCGAAGGAGAAGCCCGCCCGCAAGGGCGGCGGACGCCGCAAAGCGCCTGAGCATCTGCCGATCGAGCGCATCGAGATCGATCTGCCGGAGGCCGAGAAGGCGGGCTTAGTGCGCATCCGCGAGGAAATCACCGAAGAGCTCGACTACCAGCCGAGCCAGTTCATCCGCCGTCACTACGTGCGCTTCGTGTACGCCGATCCGAAGATGCAGACGGCCCCGAAGATGCCGCCGCTTCCCCCGAGGGTCATCCCGCAGGCGGGCATTGGCGTGGGACTGCTGATGCACCTGCTGGTGAACAAATATACCGACCACCTTCCCCTTTACCGCCAGGAGCAGATCGCCGCGCGTGTCGGGGTCGAGCTGCCCAGGCAGAATCTGTGCCGCTGGGTCGAGCACTCGGCGCTACTGCTGCGCACGATCCATGATCGATTGCGCGAGCGGATCCTCGCAAGCGGCTATGTCCAGGTCGATGAGACACCGGTGAAGGTCTTGGACCCGGACCGCGGCGGTCATGCGGCCCAGGCGTACCTGTGGACGTACCTCTCGCCGCTGTCGTAGGTGATCGTCTTTGACTTCGATCTGTCGCGCAGCCGCGGGAACCTGCGTGAGTTCTTCCCGCCAGACTGGCGCGGGGTGCTGCAGTCTGACGGCTACGAGGCGTACGCCCCGCTCTCGCGGCCGATCCGGCGGATCGTCTTGCGATCCACCCCGGTCATGCGCTCGATCTCGCGCTGGCTGGTCTGGCGGCCGAGCAGCGTCTGCACCGTAATCCGTAAATGCGGCTTCAAGACGTTCAACTCCCGCCCCCCGTGCAAAAGGGAGCAGCGTAACGTCCGCCGCCGTCGAGCCCCGGGCGCCGACCGGCGCCCCGCTCAGTTCAGGGGTGGGGGATTTTCAAGCGGCCCCGAGGGGCGTGGAGTTGAACCCGAGCCAAAACCTGTCAAATTACCCCGGAAAAGCAGCCGTCACTTCGCCGGATTCAGGCCAATTTGGACAGCAGTGGCCAACTGTCGTAATCTTAATGGTGGACGCGTCCGCCCCATTCAAGTGGTTGCTTGCGCTCTCATTTTGGCACATCTGATGCCGTCAAGGGGTAGGGGCGTCCATCCCATTGCTTACGCTCTGGTGTCGTTGCTTGGCAAAAGATGATCCCATCCGGCAACACCTTGCATCGTTACGACGATAGTCGTAGACTGAGCCCATGACACGCTATCGCCTGCCGGCCGATGACCTGGAATATGCCGTGCTCGCCACGCTTTGGGAACTCGGCAGCGCCTCGGTGCGAGAACTCCACGAGCAGATTGGCGTCCCGCAGGACCTCGTGTACACCACCACCGCCAAGGTGGTCGACCGGCTGCGCGAGAAGGGGCTGATTCAACGCCAGCGAAAGGGCGCGGCGTTCCTGTATCAGTCCCGTGTCGCGCGCGATGAGGTCGAGCGCGCCAGAGCGCGCAACGCGCTCACTCGTCTGCTGGGGTCGACGCCGCGCGCGGCCGTGGCGGCGCTCGTGGAAGCGGTCGATGACATCGATCCGACCCTGCTGACCGAGCTCGAGCAGGCGCTTGCCGCACGCAGGAAGGCGAAGCATGGGGCGTGAAACGCTCGTCACCCTGTTGATCATGATTTGCGGCGGCTTGCTGCTTCAGCTGCTCGCGGCGTGGCCTTCGGGCGTGGCCGCGGACGCCGATCCCGCGGCTCTCGAGCGGCAAGCCTGGCTCGCGTTGTGCCGGCCCGTCGCGTTCGTGCTGATGAGCATGTCTTGGCTCATCGGCTGGGCCCTCATCGAGCCCGATCCGGTGCGAGATCCGCTCGATCCGGGCGTCGTGCTCTTGCTGTGGCTGCCGTTCGGGCTGCTGTTTGCGCGGGCAGCCGTGCGGGCGGCCTGGTCGCTCGTGCGTGAGTTCCCCGAGTGCGGCGTGTCGACTTTCGGCCTCCTGCAGCCCCGGGTGGTGTTTTCCCCCTTTCTCGCCCGTCGGCTCGATGAGCCGGAGATCCGCGCTGCATTGGCACATGAGCGCGCACACGCACGCCACAGGGATCCGCTGCGCATCTGGGCGGCACAGATCATCACGGATCTGCAGTGGCCCTGGCCGCAGGCGCAGCGGCGGCTGTTCCACTGGCTCGAGGCGCTTGAGCTGGCCCGCGACGAGGAGGCGCGCCGCGAGGGCATCGCGGGAACGGACCTGGCGGCCGCTGTACTGGCGTCCATGCGCTTTATCGGAGAATTGCCCGCGAAACAGCAGACGCGACTTGCGGGTACGCAGCTCGTGCACGCCAGACTGATTGGCAATGAGAAGACCCTCCGGCACAGAGTTTCGCGGTTGCTTGCGCCGTTGCCTGTCCCATCCGGGGCCGTACCCCTGAAGCTCATCGGTCTGCGGCGAACGCTCTTGCTGCTCACCCCGCTGATGCTGGCCGCGATGCTGCTGGGAGTCGTTTACGGCCAGCGAATCATGCAACCCCTGCTTGGACTGACATCATGACCCAGCATGTTTGCCGGCACGTCGCGCTTGCTGCTGCCTTGTGTGGTGTGGCCGCAACCGCCGCCGCAGCTTCGAGCGTTTCGATGAGCGGTACGATCGTCGCGCGAGCGCAATCGGTCGCACAGCAGTATCGGGCCTATGGCCAGGTGCAACCGGTGGCGGTCACGAACGTGAACGCGGTTGAGGCTGGCACGGTGAGCCGCCTGGTGTTGCCGGGCGAGCGGGTGAAGGCGAGGCAGGTGCTCGGGATCCTCGCCGGTCCGCAGGCCGAAGCGCTGCTGGCCGAGCGCCGTGGCGCGCTGCGCGCGGCCGCCTTGCAGCTGGCGGCTGACCGCAGCAAGCTTGTCGCGAGTCTCGTGACCCGCCAAATGGTCGCGGCGGATCAGGCCGCTTATGATCGTGCACGCGGTCAACTGCAGGTGGCGCTGCAGACCCTGACGCTGCGTGCGCCCGCCGAAGGGGATGTGTTGGCGGTCGATGCGGCGGACGGTGAGCAGGTCGCCACGGGTCAGCCCATCCTCACGTTGCAGACAGGCCGGCCGAAGCTGAAAGCGACCTACTACGGGTCGGATGCACTCGCGATTCGCCCCGGTATGACCGGAGAATTCCGTCCGGTCTCGGGAGAGGCAGTGCCGGTGCGGGTGCTGACGGTCTCCCGGGCGCTTGGACCGGATGGGGGAGAGCAGGTCTGGTTGTCTCCGCGGGCCGCGAGTGGCGGAGAAGGTGCGCGATTGGCTTCCTGGCGCAGCGGACTGTGGGGGACGGTGACGCTGAACGGTGCAACCCGATCCATGGTGGCGATACCGAGCCGCGCACTGATCCTCGATCGGGCGCAATGGTGGGTGCTGGTGCGCACCGGGCACGGCAATCATCGGCAGAGGGTCTTGCCGGGACCGTCACGCGGCTGGATGACCTTCATTGCGCAAGGACTCGAACCCGGTGCGCACGTCGTGGTGCAGAACGCGTACCTCGAGTTCTTCCGCGGCATCGCCAGCCAATACACGCCGCCGGACTGAGCTCGCAGTGTCGCAGACAACGGCATCTGAGGGCGACTCACCTCCCGCCCGATCCGGTCCACCCGCAGGCAGGGCTATTCCGCGTGCATTGACGCACCCGCTTCTGTGGCTGCTGGTGCTGATTGCGGTCATCGGTTGGGCTGCGTATGCGCTGGTGCACATCCCCGTGGAAGTGCTGCCGGAATTCAAATTTCCGCAGGTGAGCGTGTTTGTGCACCTGCCCGGAGCGACCGCCACCGAGCTCGAGAGCCTGGTCGTCAATCCGCTGGAAGGCGAGATTCTGGCGCTGCCCGAACTGCAGGGTGTCCGCTCCAGCATGGGTAACGGCACGGTCGAGGTCGATGTGCGTTTCCGGCAGGGGACCTCCTCGGAGCTCGATTTGCAGGCCGTCAACGGCGCCATCGATCGGGCCCGCCGTGATCTGCCGCTCTCGGCCCATCCCTTTGCCCAGATCATGGGCAACGCCATCAACGAGGTGATCGACGATACCGTGCGGATTCCGCCGGGCGTCGCGCCCGCCGAGGTTGAGCGTGCGGTGCTCGCCTACGTGGCACCGGCGCTGCGCGCGCTGCCCGGGGTGCAGCGCGTGGAGGTCTACGGTGCGGGCGAAGAAGCGCTGTGGATCCAGCCGGACCCGAAGGCGATGCGCCGCTACGGCGTGTCCGTCACGGCGATTGCGCAGGCGGTGCGCTCCCAGGTGCTGCTGAAGCCAGCGGGTTATGTGACTCAGGGACACAACGATGTCTTCATCGAGGCTCGCCATCTGCCGGTCCACGTGGCTCAGCTCCTGGACATGCCGATTCCCTCGCACAATGGGCCGATTCCCCTGCATGCGCTGGCGCGCGTCGTGCGTTCAGCGGTGCCCACGCATAACGCAGTCTCGCTTGACGGCAAGCCCAGCGTCGCGCTGACAGTCCTCAAGCAGTCGGGGACCGCGACGACACCGGTCACGCGCGAGGTGGCGGCTACTCTCGCTGCGACGATGAACCAGCTTCCGCATGGCGTGCGCTGGGTCCCGATCTACAACCAGGGACATATTGTCCACGTGATCGGCGTGGACCTCGGCCGCAACCTCCTCATCGGCATGGTGCTCGCTGTGGCAGTGCTCTTCTGGGTGCTCGGCGCGGGCCGGGGTATCTGGGTGCTGGCCGTGAGCATCCCGCTGTCGCTCATTATTGGGATCGCGGCCCTGTACTACGTGGGTCAGGATCTTAACCTGATGACGCTCGGGGCGCTCACTGTGGCGGTCGGCTTTCTCGCCGACGATGCCATCATCGTGCTCGAGAGCATCTATCACCGTTGGGAAGAGGGCGATGGCCACTGGCCGGGTATTTGGCGCGGCGTCCGCCAGATCGTTGTCCCGGATATCACCGGTACGTTCACCAACGTTGCGATCTACGTGCCGCTGCTCTTCGTCGGCGGCCTGGTGGGCATCTTCTTCATCCCGTTCTCGCTCGCGATGGCCTTCGCGCTGCTGGCCTCGCTCGTGGTCTCCCTCACGCTGATCCCAATGGGTCTCGGGTTCGTCAAGGCCACCCCAGGCGGTGCCACGGCGAGCGGAGCACGGGCACTGGAGAAGATCCGACACTGGAACGAGCGGCTGTTCGCCCTGGTGATGCGTGGCCCCAGGGCGAGCCTCGCCATCACCTTCGGCGTGATGGTGCTGTCGCTGGTGGGCTTGGTGCTGATCCCGATCAATTTCCTGCCCCTGCCAAATGAGGGAGTGCTGCTCGAGTCCTTCACCTTGCCGCCGGGTAGTTCGCTCCTCGACTCCCGCGCGGCAGTGGATCGCATGACCCGGCGGATGCTGGCCGATCCCGAGGTGGCCCACGTCTACGCGCGGATCGGTTCCTCGGGCAGCACCACTTACACCGAACCGGCCTACGCCGGCGAGATGCAGGTGGCGCTCAAGAAGGGGGTTAGCGTCAACGCCCTGGATGCAATCGGCGAGCGGATCCAGAAGGAATCTCAGCTGCCCGGGATGCAGCTGTCGGTCGATACCCCCACCATCGAGCGCCTGGGCGAGAGCCTCTCGGGATTGCCCCAGCCCTTTGTGATCCATGTCTTCGGCAGCAGCGTGCCGGAGATGCGTACGCTCGCAGAACAGATCACGACCCGGCTGAAGACCGTTCCGGCGCTCTCCAGCATCTTCGACAACGACGGCTACCCAGTCACGCAGCTGACGATCAGCCCGCGAACGGCCGCCCTCGCCGGATATGGAATGACCCCTGCGTCGCTCTATGCGCAGCTCGATCCGCTGCTCAATGGGCAGATTCTGGCGCAGGTTCCCGAGGGCAACGTGCCGCTCGATCTGTATATGCGCCTGAAGGATGCGCCGCAGCGCTCGCTCGGTTCGCTTGCCCGGCTGCCGATCCACACTGGCGCGGGCTGGACGCCGCTCGGCGAACTCGCGGGGCTCAAGCTCGTGCAGACACCCAACCAAATCGAGCACATCGCCGGAGCGCGGGCGCTTGATATCCTGGCAACGCCCACTGGGACGCTTGGCTCAACGGTCGCTGCGGCGCGCCGCGCACTCGCGGGACTGAGACTGCCGCCTGGCTATCGCATTAAGTTCGGCGGTCTGTTCGCTCAGCTCACGCGCGCGGCGCTCGGCCTCGGAGTGGCATCGCTCGCCGCGCTATTGCTCATGGTGGGGATTCTGATCCTGCAGTTTGACGGGCTGCTCGTGCCCGGCATCCTGTTACTGGAAATTCCGCTCGCGGTCACCGGAGGCATGGTCGCACTGCTCGTGAGCGGCGTGGGTCTCAACGCCACGGGCATCATCGGCTTTCTCACCCTGATCGGCATCGGATTGCGCCACAGCATCGTGCTGCTCGATCGCGCGCGCCGCAACGAGGCGGACGGCATGCCCGTGGAGGAGGCGGTGCGCGAGGCCATCCAGGTTCGCTTCCGGCCCATCGTGCTCACCGTGGTGACCGCCGCGCTCGGCATGCTGCCCACGGCCCTCGGCTTCGGCCAGGGCGCGGCTCCCGAGCAGGGCCTCGCGGTGGTGATTCTCGGTGGACTGCTGTGGAGCGCGGTGCGAGCAACCAACCTCATCCCCGCGCTGTACCTGTACTGGCGGCGCAAGCAGCTCGCCAGGGAGGCGCACGCATGAGGTCACACGTGTCAGGATTGGGTGCCTGGGCACTGGCCGTCATGACCGCCGCCCTCTCCGGTTGCGCCATCTATCGTCCGAAGCCGCTGCCTTCGGGTCCCGACCTCCTGGGCGTCGCGGCGCTGCACACGCCGGAGAGCCGCTTCGGCCTGCCAGGCCTGAGGCCCGCGCCGCTCGATCCGGCAAAGGGCTTCACCGCGGTCAATCTCATGGAGCTCGCGGTGGCCGGCGACCCGCAACTTGCGGCGGCGCGGGCACGCGCCGGTGTGGCGGGCGCGCAGCTGTTCGCTGCGGGGCTGCTGCCGGATCCGCAGATCGCCGCCGGTGTGTCCCAGGGGCCGGCCCATGTCGGCTATAGCGTAGGGCTGATGGAGGACGTGCGCGCCCTGGTGACGATGCATGCGGCCCGGAAGGCCGCCGCCGCGCATGCGCGGCAAGTGAATCTCCAGATCCTCTGGCAGGAGTGGCAGGTCGCGGAACGGGCTCGGGAGCTGTTCATCGAAGCGCGTGCGGAGCAGCGGCTGCGCGCCGTGCTGGCTCCGAAACTGTGTCTGCTCACCTTGCTGGTTGCCCGGGACCAGAATGAGCTCTCACGGGGCAACGTTGCCGCGGGACAGGTGGCGGCGGAACTCGCCGACTGGAATGCCGCGGAGAAACAGTGGCGGGCGCTTGCGCTTAAGGATAACCTGATCTGGCATGAGATCGACGGGCTGTTGGCTCTGCGGCCTGGCACCCGGCTGCGTCTGCGAGGCGGGATGGGAGTGCGGCCCCTCTCGGCCCGCCAGTTCCACGCCGCGCTCGGCGCACTGCCTCACCGCCGCCCGGACCTGCTCGCGCTCAGGGCCGGTTACCGCAGCGCCGAGCAGAAGCTGCGCATGCAGATCCTTCGGCAGTTCCCCATGATCGGCGCGGGAGTGCACCACGGCGAAGCGGCCGACGATGCGGTCCACACGGTAGGCTTCGCCGTGACGCTGACTCTGCCCCTGTTCAACCGCAACCGTGGGGCTATCTCGATTGCGCGCGCCAGCCGCAAGTATCTCTATCAGGTCTACCAATCCGGTGTGGATGGGGCGGAGAACCAGGCCGATCAGCTGTTCGACGCAGAGCAGATCATGGCCCGGCAGATGCGCGCCGCCAATAAGCACCTCGGGCAGCTTCTGCGCACGCAGAGAGCGGCGCACGCGAGTTTCGAGCGTGGTGGGCTCGATCTCGCCGCCTACACCATGGTGGTCGCCAACGTGGCCTCCGCCCGCATGCAGGTCATCACCCTGCGATCATCACTTGCCCAGGCGCGCTCCGCGCTCGACATGCTGTTGGCTCTTCCGCTTTGAAGCTTGGCGGATGTTCTTCCCCGTGTCTGAGCCCACGGTAGTCAGCAGATCTCGGTTTTTCTAGGGTTTCGAAGCGCGAATCTGGGTATATTTTATCAAAAAGGTAGTCACTAATCGAATTGAGATCCCTCCTCAGATCGGCTATATTCCGTGGCATGTCGCAAAGAGGAGGCGCGGTTCACGTCGTCACCACACGGCGCCGCTACAAAGGCCGGGTGTACTCGACGCATCTGCTGCGGCGCTCCTATCGCGAGGGGGCG
>JAJYDK010000116.1 GCA_021777555.1 Pseudomonadota bacterium
ATGAGCGCATGATTCTTTTCATGATCATCGGTGTTATCCATCAGAATATTGAAGATCATGCGGCGAAACAATTCTTGCATATCCGCAACGTAACGCTCGCCGCGCGCAACGCCCTTGCGGCGCAGCAACTGCGCAAGTTCAGGGTATCCGAACGGTTCTGCAGCCGCTCGCAGCGCTACCGCTGCCGACAGACAGTGCCGCCGTTCCCCACGGCTGCGATCGAAGCGCTTGACCGCGATGGCATGGCCGTCCGTCAGGCGCACGGCCATGCTCGTGGCGGTGCGTATGTTTGCCCGACGTGCCAGGGTCATCGTCGCATGCTCGATGAGCGGCGTGTCCGCAGGTTCGCCGTCGGAGAACTTGATCACCCACTGCTCGCCCTCGATCTGAAGCAGCGCCTTGGGGCGTGCGCCCCCTAAGGTCACGCCCGGGGAGATGAGCCTTTTGAGCGCCGGGGGCACCGGCTCACTGTCCTGGATGCAACGCACGAGCTGATAAATCTGGTCCGCTTCAGCGAGTACCGGAAGCGGTCCGAGACGCCGGGGCAGATAGCGTTCGGCCGAGGTCGAGACGCCGAGCGCGCCGAAACGATCATCTCCGGCGTAGTAGAGATACTCGAGCAGAGACAGCCGGGGCGGCTTGTCGACAAAGCGGATGACGCGCTCGCCCCACCGATCCGGCCGGGCATCGTCCACTGCGCCGGCAACCGTGTTACGCACGGCCGGCACGAATTCCTCGTCAATGAGCGGCAGGTCCTCGCTGAGCGCAAAGCCCTCAGCGAGCCAGCTCGGCGAATAACGGAGCGACACACTCTGATTGGCGCGCACGAGCCGCAGCTCGCCGACCACGCACGGTCGTGCGGGATCGGTCAGGATCCACAAATGGAGCCTATCTTGTGGTTCGTAGGTCATGACTCCCGTCGTCCGAGACGCGCCGCCGCCGAAGCTGCCGACCGTTTTGCGCGCCGCTGCAACGCCGTGCGAACTTCACTCTCGAGTGCTCCGAGGTCTTCCCCAGGCGCCGCCAGCTGCGGCAGCGCCGACACGCGGCCCATCAGCCACAACGCCGTCGCATACAGCCCCATTCCGACCCCGGGGTCACCGCGCTCCAACCGGATGAGCGTCGGTACCGAGCACCCGAGACGCCGAGCCCAGATGCGCTGGGATTCTCGTCGCCGAACCCGTGCGACGGCGAGATTCTCACCGAACTCGCGCAGCGCCCGAGCGACGGCCGGCGGAAGCGTATCCAGCGCAGGAGCCGATTTTGGCATACATATAGTTTATCAATTCAATTAAATTGATCAAATTTATATTATCACCCGATCCTCCCGGGCAGGGGCGGCCCGGTGCGCGATACCGTTGCTGACCGCCGGAATCCTCATCCATACCCGCGAGACCCGCGGTCCCGGACAGTCCTCCGGGCGGCCGGCGCGCTGAGGACACGACTGCAGCCGGAAAGTCCGCCCGGCACGACCACCCGAGACGCGACGGACCCGCGGGCCCATCGCCTCGACTCCCCTCCGAGCGCAAAGCAGTGAACCGCCGGGTGACGGATAGAGGCTGCGATGATGGGGATATTGCGTGCGGCGCAAGGGGAGCGGTCGGCTCAGACGGGATGCAGATCATCAGCTGCGCTGTGAGCCGTTCGAGCCAGTCGGGGTGCGAGGAACGGCAGGTCAACTGCCGGCAGCCATCCCAACCGTCTCCCACGCGGCACACGCCTCGCGGACTCTGTCCGCTGAGTGCGCATCGAGAGGGTGATCTTCGTGCCAGAGGCGCCCGGGGTCGAGCAGCCCTCGGCCCGCATCGAACGGTCGGAGCAGCGCCCCCGCATGATGGCGCTCGACCCCTCGGCACGGATACCTCATCCAGCGCCCAGCAGGCCAAAACGGTCGGTCCACCTCTTCGGTGCTCTTCTGCGTGAATGGCAGCCCCCGAGCACCACCCGCGACTGCGTCACCCGCCGGAGAGATTCACCCACATGGGGACGTCAGCTCGTCGTGCCCTGACGTCCGTACTGATCCTCGAGCCGCACGATGTCGTCCTCGCCGAGATAGGACCCGGACTGGATCTCGATGATGTGCAGCGGAATCTTCCCCGGATTCTCGATGCGGTGACGGACCCCGATCGGGATGTAGGTCGACTGGTTCTCCTCGAGGAGGAACACCTCATCGCCCCGCGTGATGCGCGCCGTTCCCGACACCACCACCCAGTGCTCGGCGCGGTGATGGTGCAGCTGCAGCGAGAGCACCGCGCCGGGCTTGACCTTCAGGCGCTTGACCTGAAAGCGCGGCCCGGACTCGATGCTGTCGTAGCTGCCCCAGGGCCGGAACACTTCCCGGTGCAGGCTGTGCTCGTAGCGGCCCGCCTCCTTCAGGCGATGCACCAGCTTCTTCACGTCCTGCACCCGGTCCTTCGGGGCCACCAGGACCGCATCCTTGGTCTCGACCACCACGTGATCGGTGAGCCCCACGGCCGAGACCAGTCGGCTCTCGGCGTACAGGTAGCATCCCTCGGAATCCTCGCAGATCACATCCCCGCGCAGCACGTTGCCGTGACCATCGGCGTCGCTGGCCTCGTGCAGCGCCGACCAGGACCCCACGTCACTCCAACCGGCCGCGAGCGGTACGACGACCGCATCGGCCGTCTTCTCCATGACCGCATAGTCGATGGAGTCCGCCGGGCAGGTCTCGAAGCGCTCCGGCGCGATGCGCGTGAAATCCAGATCCGCACGGGCCGCGGCGAACGCCTCGGCACACACCTGCGCCATCTCCGGGGCGAGCCGCGCGAGCTCCTCCAGATAGCGCTTCGCGGAAAACAGGAACATGCCGCTGTTCCAGTAGTACTCGCCCGAGGCCATGAAGGTCCCGGCCCGCTCGGCATCGGGCTTCTCGACGAAGCGGGCAATGCTGAACGCCGCGCCCTGACGCGCCCCGCGCTGGATGTAGCCGTAGCCGGTCTCGGGGCTCGTCGGCACGATGCCGAAGGTCACCAGCCGTCCCTCGCCGGCAGCCACCAGCGCCGCTTTGACCGCCTTCTGGAA
>JAJYDK010000058.1 GCA_021777555.1 Pseudomonadota bacterium
CTCATCGAGCGCTATCGCGCCCTCGAGCACGCGATCGAGTCCCTCTCGCGTGAGACGCTTGCGCCCCTCGCCCCGCGGGCCAGGGCCGGCCCGCGCGGCAAAGTGAGAGGTCTCTCGAGCGCCCAACGGCGACGCCTCTCCCGCACTCCCGCTGCGGGGCGCGCGGATTGAGCGGGGATTCCGGCAGCGCGCGCATGATGCGCCCGCCAGGCGCCCGGCTTGCGCTCGTACTGGCGGTACTGCTGTGCCTGGGCGGTGCGGCCCTGGCCTCGCCCCGGGCGCCCACTGCGATCGCCAGAGCCTCGAGAGATGGCGCATCGGCCCACAAGACCAAGACCAACGCCCTGCCCTCGGATGCCGCGCTCGAGCGCATGGGGGCGGTAATCGGCCGGATCGAGATCCAGAACAAGAACATCTTCGACCTGCGCAATCCGAAGGACGACAAGCCGATCTTTCGCCTGGCGGACCGGCTGCACCGCGTGACACGCCGCGAGCTCATCGAGCATCAGCTGCTCTTTCACAGCGGCGAGCGCTACTCGCGCCACCTCATCGAGGAGTCGGCGCGCATCCTGCGGGCCAATCCGTATTTCTATGACGCCTCCATCCGTCCGGTGCGCTATCACGACGGCAAGGTCGATGTGCTCGTGAGGACCCGTGATGTGTGGACGCTGAACCCCGGGCTCGATTTCTCGCGCAGCGGGGGCAAGAGTGAGACCGGGGTGCAGCTCGAGGAGCTCAATGCGTTCGGCACCGGCACCGACTTCAAAGTGGAGCACCTGAAGTCGGTCGATCGTACGACATCCGAGGTCGACGTCTCCAACCAGCATGCCTTCGACACCTGGGTCAGCGTCAATGCGACTTACGGTGAGCTGAGCGACGGGCGGCTGCGCCAGCTGATCGTGAACCGCCCATTCTATGCGCTCGAGACGCGGCATGCGGGCGGTGTGACCCTCATCGACAGCACCTTCGACGCTCCGCTCTACGATCGCGGCGAGATCATCGACAGGTTCCAGGTGCTCAACCGCCTGTACCAGCTCTACGGCGGCTGGTCCACGGGGCTGGTGCGCGGCTGGACCCGGCGCGTGAGCCTCGGGCTGACCTACAACGAGCATCGCTTCGCGCCCGCGCCGCTTTCGCTCTGGAGCGGCCCCACCGTGCTGCCCGCGAACCGCAAGTTCGTGTATCCCTGGGTGCAATTCGATTGGGTGCAGGACGAGTACGCGAAGCTGCGCAACCACAATCAGATCCATCGCACCGAGGACTTCGATCTCGGGGCCTACGTCAGCGCGCAAGTCGGCTGGGCGCCGCGCTCCTTCGGCTCGAGTCAGGATGCGGCCCGGATCCTGTTCTCGGCGGGCGATGGCTATTGGCTCTCGCGCGGGGACACGCTGCTCGTTGCCGGCACGGCGAGCGGGCGGGTCGAGCGCGGCATTCTCGAGAACGGCGTGGTCGGCGCGAGTATCACCAACTTCGCCGAGCAGTCCTCGCACTGGCTGCTCTACAGCACGCTGCGGGCCACCGCCGGCAAGAGACTCAACCTCGATGACCAGATCCTGCTCGGTGGCGACAACGGTCTGCGAGGCTATCCGCTGCGCTACCAGGACGGGACGGCGAGCGCGTTGTTCACCCTCGAGGAGCGCTGGTTCAGCGATTGGTACCCGTTTCGGCTGTTCCGGGTCGGGGCGACGGTGTTCTTCGACATGGGGCGAACCTGGGGCCGGGCGCCGCTCGCGGCCCCGAGTCTCGGGCTGCTGAAGGACGCCGGCTTCGGACTGCGCTTCGGCAACGCCCGCACCGCCTTCGGCAACGTCATCCATGTCGATGTCGCCTTTCCGTTCAATGGCGACTCCAACATCAAGCGCGTGCAGTTCCTGGTGACGACCCACCGGGACTTCTAGCAGGCCCGCCCGCGGCGGGGTTACTTCGACTTCGGCCCTAGCCCGGGAGGCGTGAGCACGGTGCCATCGGGCAGGCGGATGCCGCTGCCGCCGGCGGGAGCGGTGGAAGTGGATTTGGGCACCGAGACCAGTGTCGCCGGGGCGGCCTTTTCCACCGCGCGCGGTGGAGGCAGAACCTCCACCGACAGCGTGATGCCGCACTTCTCCCCCGGCTGAAGGGCGCCCACGCCCACCACCTTGCGGGCAACCTCCTCCCCGCGATCGTCATGGATGACGATGACGACGTCGTACTCCAACGGCTCGTCCACGCCGGAATGGCGAAACTCGCCTTCCACCTTCAGGGCACAGGTCGCGGCCTCCTGGCGCTGCTGGGCCTCGGTATCCCATCGCAGGTGATGCCGACACCCCGGACAGACGCTGAGGCTTTCGAGAACGACGGCCTTGCAGTGCGGGCAGACTCGAGTCCTGCCCGCCCTGCCCGGAGGCGCCGGACGGGCGCCCGCATTCATAGGGCGCCGGTACCCGTCTCAGAGAGGGCGTGCCCCTCCTCTTCCCAGCCGAATTCCACCTTGCCGCGCATGCGCGCTCCGGAGGCCACGGTGAAGGAGCCCGCCTTGACGTCGCCCTCGACCCGTCCGCCCTGCAGGAGATCGACCTGCCGGGCCTCGGTGATGTTGCCGATGAGCTCACCCGAGACGCTGACCGCGCCGGCCTTGACCTGACCTTCCAGGCGCGCACCGGACTCGAGCGTCAGCGTGCCATCGATCTGCACGTCGCCCTTGAACCGGCCCGCGATGCGCACATTGCCCGAGCCGGTGATCTTGCCCTCGAGCGTCAGTCCCGAAGCGAGAATCGATTCCCCGCCTGCCGTGCGCTCCTTGCCCACGCGGCGTGCCACCTCGGCGCTGAGCGGCGCGACATTGGCCGGCGCGCTCTCGCGCGGCGGTGGGCTGCCACTCACCCCGGTTCCCGTCAAGCCCGAGCCCGAGGCCGTCGAATCTTTCCACAACGCCATGTAGATACCCCCGAAATCTGAACGAGAATACGAACGGACAAGGTACCCCCAAATGAAGCCCGAGGGCTAGTGTCTGCCGTCACAGACATGCCACCCTCGAACTGTGACGGAATTCTCAGGCGGCATCGATCAGACGCAGCAATTCTGCGGTTTTCTCTTGCATCAGCGCCTCGCTCCCGCGGCTCTCGACGTTCAAGCGCACCAGCGGCTCGGTGTTGGAGCCACGCAGGTTGAAGCGCCACTCCGGGAACTCCACCGAAAGCCCGTCGGTGAAGTCCACCGCCTGGGCCCCGCGCTCGTAGTGCCGCTGCACGCGCTCCAGGATGGACTTGGCGTCCTGGGTGAGGTGCCGGTTGATCTCCCCGCTCACCGGGAAGCGCCGCATGCGCTCACCGACCAGCCCCGACAGGGGTCCGCGCTCGGCGATCACCTGCAGCGCCACCAGCCACGGGATCATGCCGCTGTCGCAGTAGGAGAAACTGCGGAAGTAGTGATGCGCGCTCATCTCCCCGCCGTAGATGCCGTCCACCTCGCGCATCTTCTGCTTGATGAAGGCGTGACCGGAACGGCACAGCACCGGCTCACCGCCGCCCCGGCGGACGATGTCGATGGTGTTCCAGGTGAGGCGCGGATCGTGCACGATGCGCCCGCCGGGCTCGCGCTCGAGGAACACCTCGGCGAGCAATCCGACCAGGTAGTACCCTTCGATGAAATTTCCCTGCTCGTCGAAGAAGAAACACCGATCGTAGTCCCCGTCCCAGGCGAGGCCGACATCGGCGCCGCTGCGGCGCACGACCTCGGCGGTGGCGGCGCGATTCTCCTCCAACATGGGGTTGGGAATGCCATTGGGGAAAGTGCCATCGGGCGCGTGGTTGACCTTGATGAACTCAAACGGCAGGTGGGGCTCGAGCTGATCGATCACCAGACCCGCCCCGCCATTGCCCGGGTTCACCACCACCTTCAGCTTGCGCAGCTTCGCCCGATCGAGGTAACCCAGCAAGTGCTCGACATATTTCTGCCGGATGTCGAGCTTGCCCTCGGTGCCGGGCGTGGCGCTCTTCGGAGGCAGCCGCCCGGACTCGATCATCCGGCGCATGTCGTACAAACCGGTGTCCGAGCTCACGGGACGCGCCTGCTCGCGCACGAACTTCATGCCGTTGTAATCGGATGGGTTGTGGCTGGCGGTCACCATGATCCCGCCATCGAGCCCGTAGGCAAACGTCGCGAAATACGCCGCCTCGGTGCCCCAGAGTCCGATATCGAGCGCATCCGCGCCACAATCGGTGAGGCCCCGCCTGAGCGCGGCCGCGAGCTGCGGGCTCGTGAGGCGGATGTCGTAGCCCACCGCGACCCGCTTAGGCTTCACCAGACCGCAGAAGGCACGGCCGATGTCGTAGGCCAGGCCCTCGTTGATCTCATCGGGAATGCGGCCCCGGATATCGTAGGCCTTGAACGCGTTGAGATTCGGCATGTTCCCTCCAGTGAGCGAGGTGCAAGGATTGCAGGTGCCGCGCAGCGCAGCAAGTGCGTGCACGTCCCGGGAGGCGCTGACTCAGCCTCGCAGGCTCGCTTCGCACCGAGACCGTCCCCGATGCGGGGCGCGGGGCACGCCGGCTTCGGGTATTCTTCCACGACCTTTCCGCACTCCCCCGCGAGAGCCCCGATGATCAAGACCCTCCTTCAGGCCAAGCTTCACCGCGTGCGGGTCACCGAAGCGGACCTCCACTACGAGGGCTCCTGCGGAATCGATGAGCTGCTGCTCGAGGCCGCGGGAATCGCCGAATTCCAGTACATCGAGATCTACAACGTCGCCAATGGCGAGCGCTTCGCCACCTACGCCATCCGCGCCCCGCGGGGCAGCGGGACGATCAGCCTGAACGGCGCGGCGGCCCGCAAGGCCATGGTCGAGGACCTGCTGATCATCTGCGCCTACTCGCAGTACTCGGAGGCCGAGCTCGCCACCTACCGGCCCGTCGTGGTCCTGGTGGATGAGCACAACCGTCCGAGGCCGATTGCCCTGAAGGGCCGCGCCAGCCTCTAGCGCGCCGCACTCCGACAGCCTCGTGGTCGATCAGATCGAATGCCTCGTCATCGGGGCGGGGGTGGTGGGCCTCGCGATTGGACGGGCGCTCGCCCGGCGCGGTCGGGAGGTGCTCGTGCTCGAGGCCGAGGATGCCATCGGAACCGGCATCAGCTCGCGCAACAGCGAGGTCATCCACGCCGGGATCTACTATCCGCCCGGCTCCGCCAAAGCCCGGCTGTGCGTCGCAGGCCGCCCGCGCCTCTACGAGTATTGCGAATCCCACGGCGTGCCCTTCCGCCGCTGCGGCAAGCTGATCGTCGCCACCGACGAGGCGCAGCTGCCGAAGCTGCGGGCGATCCGGGAAACGGCGCGCGCCAACGGCGTCGACGATCTCGAGTGGCTCGAGGCCGGCGAGGCGACGCGCCTGGAGCCGGCATTGAACTGTGTCGGCGCGCTGCTCTCGCCCTCCACCGGCATCCTCGACACCCACGCCTTCATGCTCTCACTGCAGGGTGAGATCGAGGCCAGCGGCGGCGCCGTGCTGTGCCGCACACCCGTCACCGGTGGCCGTGTCGAGGGGACCCTGCTCGTGCGGTGCGGCGGCGGAGCCGATGCGACGGAGATCGAAGCGTCCGTGCTCATCAACAGCGCGGGCCTGCACGCACAGCCGGTGGCTCGCAGGCTCGGGGCGCCCGAGCGATCCATCCCGCCGCTGCGGTATGCCAAGGGCAACTACTACCTGCTCCAGGGGCGCTCGCCCTTCCAGCGCCTCGTGTATCCGGTGCCCGAGCCCGGTGGGCTCGGCGTTCACCTGACGCTCGATCTCGCGGGACGGGCCCGGTTCGGCCCGGACGTCGAGTGGATCGAGCGGCCCGAGTACTCCGTCGATCCCGGCCGCGCCGCCCATTTCTACCGGGAAATCCGCCGCTATTGGGACGCGCTCCCCGAGGGTGCGCTGCAACCGGCCTACGCCGGCATCCGGCCGAAGCTCGGCGGGCCCGAGGCGCCCGCCGCCGACTTCCTGATCCAGGGGCCCGAGGCGCACGGCATACGCGGGCTCGTCAACCTCTACGGCATCGAGTCCCCCGGTCTCACCTCATCACTCGCCATCGCCGAGCACGTTGCTGACATCGTGAAATAGGACGTCCAACAGCAACATCACAAGCAACGCTTACCAAGACGTCAATCAACGCGTCAATCGATCCGCATTGAGTTTGGCGTCATGCTTGTTTTTGAGCATGGCCAGCGTTACGGTATGGGCTCCATCGAAGCATCCCAACTGCGCACGGCCTCACTCAGGCCAGAACTCAGGATGACGCTCAAAACCAACGCCACCGCCGCGCTGAGCGGCGAAGCCCTGCCCGATCTCGATACGATCCGCAGGCGCCGTACGCCGGTCTGTCGATACACGACAAGTCCCTGTGGCCAGCCTCCGGGCTCGCCCGGCCGTGCGGCCGACCCGCACCCCCTCATCCTCGAGCACCTGCGTGCACTCCGCACCGATGTGGCCGCCATGCGAGACGACGTGCGCGAAGTGAAATCGCGCCTGACTCGCGTGGAACGCTCCATTGCGGCCATGTATGCCGACAAGGCGGAGCTGAACGATCGCCATGATCGCATCGTCCGTCGCATCGAGCGGATCGAGCGGCGTCTGGAACTGACGGACTGACTCGCCTCGCAGGCCCCTCTGTCAGCTCGTCGTTCCCTTGCGCCCGTATTGATCCTCGAGCCGCACGATGTCGTCTTCGCCGAGGTACGACCCCGATTGGATTTCGATGATGTGCAGCGGAATCATGCCGGGGTTCTCGATGCGGTGGCGCACACCGATCGGGATGTAGGTGGACTGGTTTTCCTCCAGCAGGAATTCCTCGTCCCCGCGCGTGATCCGGGCCGTACCCGAGACCACCACCCAGTGCTCGGCGCGATGATGATGCAGCTGTAGAGACAACACGGCGCCGGGCTTGACCTTCAGGCGCTTCACCTGGAAGCGCGGGCCGTTCTCGATGCTGTCGTAGCTGCCCCAGGGGCGGAAAACCTCGCGGTGCAGGCTGTGCTCGTAACGCCCGCCCTCCTTCAAGCGAAAGACCAGCTTCTTGACGTCCTGCACCCGGTCCTTGGGCGCGACCAGCACCGCGTCCTTGGTCTCCACGACCACGTGGTCGGAGAGGCCCACGGTCGCCACCAGGCGGCTCTCGGCGTAGAGGTAGCACCCGGTGGAGTCCTCCATGATCACATCGCCCCGGGCCACATTCCCGTGATCATCGGCGCTCGATGCCTCGTGCAGCGCCGCCCAGGAGCCTACGTCCGACCACCCCGCGGCGAGCGGCACGACGAGCGCCTCGCGGGTCTTCTCCATGACGGCGTAGTCGATGGAGTCGGCCGGGCAGGCCGCGAAGCACTCCGGGTCGATGCGCGTGAAATCGAGGTCCGCCTTGGCCGCCCGGAATGCCTCGGCCGTGGCCTTGGCGATCTCCGGGGCCAGGCGCTCGAGCTCCTCGAGATAGCGCCGGGCGCCAAAGAGGAACATGCCGCTGTTCCAGTAGTACTCGCCCGACCCGAGAAACTGCCGGGCTCGATCCGGATCCGGTTTTTCGACGAAGCGTGCGATCTGGTACGCCGAACCCTCGGCGCTGCCTCGCTGGATGTAGCCATAGCCGGTCTCGGGCGCCGTGGGCACGATCCCGAAGGTGACCAGCTTTCCGCCCGAGGCCGCCTGCGAAGCCGCGTGTATGGCCTTCTGGAAGGCCGGCACGTCACGGATGACATGATCGGCCGGCAGGACGAGCAGCAGCGGATCATCGCTCTGATCCGCCCCTGCGGCCTTCAGCGCGGCATGGGCGGCGAGCGCGATGGCCGGCGCCGTATTGCGGCCCACCGGCTCGAGCATCAGGGCCTGCGGCTGCACCCCGATCTCACGCATCTGCTCGGCCACCAGGAACCGGTGTGCTTCATTGCACACCACCACCGGAGCCGCTGCGGAGAGTCCTTCGAGCCGCAGCGCCGTCTGCTGGATCATGGTGCGCTGCCCGGTGAGTGCCAGCAGTTGCTTGGGGTAGAGCTCGCGCGAGAGCGGCCAGAGCCGCGTGCCGGCTCCACCGGAAAGGATCACCGGAATGAGCATGGGGCGGTTCCTGTTTGTTCCCGGGTTACTGATTGAGGCGCTGGATCGAGCGGCCGCGGCCGATGGCATAGTAGGCCAGCCCGAAGCGCTCGACCATGGCCGGGTCGTAGAGGTTGCGGCCGTCGAAGATCACGGGCGTCGCCAGGAGCTCCCGCAGGCGATCGAAGTCCGGGCTGCGGAACTCCTTCCACTCCGTGACGATGGCGAGCGCATCCGCCCCTTCCACGGCCTCGTAGGCGTTGCCGACGAGCGCCAAGTCGCCCCGCTCGCCATAGAGTCTGCGGGCCTCGTTCGAGGCCACCGGGTCATACGCTCGCACCCGCGCGCCCGCGGCCCAGAGCCGCTCCATGAGGGCGCGGGATGAGGCCTCCCGCATGTCGTCGGTGTCGGGCTTGAAGGCGAGCCCCCAGAGCGCGATCGTCCGGCCCGAGAGCTTGCCTCCAAAGTGCCGGCCGAGCTTCTCGAAGAGGGAGTCCTTCTGGCGGGCATTGACCGTTTCCACCGCATCGAGAATCGCGGGCCGATGGCCCGCCTCGTGGCTGGAGCGGATGAGCGCCTTGACGTCCTTGGGGAAGCACGAGCCCCCGTAGCCCACCCCGGGATAGATGAATCCGTAGCCGATGCGGGGATCGGAGCCGATGCCGATTCGCACCCGCTCGATGTCCGCGCCCAGCTTCTCCGCGATGTTCGCGAGCTCGTTCATGAAGCTGATCTTGGTCGCGAGCATCGCATTCGCCGCGTATTTGGTGAGCTCCGCGGAGCGGATGTCCATCACGATGAGCCGGTCATGGTTGCGGGTAAAGGGCTCGTAAAGGGCCCTCAGGAGCTCGGTAGTGCGGGGATTGTCGGTCCCCACCACCACCCGGTCCGGCTTCATGAAGTCCGCGATCGCGGCGCCTTCTTTGAGGAATTCGGGGTTCGAGACCACATCGAACTCGATCGTGGCGGACCGCTCGCGCAGCGTGGTATCGATCTCTGCCCGGACCTTGTCGGCCGTTCCCACGGGCACGGTGGACTTGGTCACGACGATCGAATAGCGATTCATATGGGTGGCGATGGTCCGGGCCGCCGCCAGCACGTGGCGCAGATCCGCCGAGCCATCCTCGTCCGGGGGCGTCCCGACCGCAATGAACTGGAACAGTCCATGTTCCACTCCTCGCACAGCATCCGTCGTGAACTCGATGCGTCTGGCCTCCGCGTTGCGAAGCAGCAACGCCTCCAGTCCCGGCTCGTGGATGGGGACCTCGCCGCGGTTCAGCCGGTCGATCTTGCCCGCGTCCACATCGACGCACACGACGTGGTTGCCCGCCTCGGCGAGGCAGGCCCCAGTCACTAAACCGACATATCCCGAACCGAAAATAGTCACTTTCATGGCGGCGGTGAGGGTAGCGAATGGAGCGTGAGCCGACAAGATCGATGTCTCATGGCAGACGGGAAATCCTCCACCGTCGAAGCGTCCAGGCTTACGAGTGCGACGAAATCCCGCGTTCTTGGAAGGGTGAACATCATTTCTGCGGGTTCCCAAGTGACCAGGGGCGTCTGTATAATTGCGCGTGTCACGGTATTGGCACGAGCTGAGGGGGGGGGTGTGCCCCCGGCCGCCGATGCGGCGGCTTGAGCAAGGAATGACGAACTGATGCACGGTCTCGCCACCGCAATGATTGCTGGTTCCTCGCCGGGATGGTTCCGGGAGATCGTTCACCGCCGCCCAACGGTGCCGTCTGAGAGCGGCGACATCCGTCTTGAATCGACCACTGCGTGCGTTGGCGCATCTTCGCGCCCTCCCGTGAAAATCTCATGGTCAACGCTCACCGGGCCTGGGCGTTCTGTTGAAATTGTGGAGCCGGTCCCGGAATCGTGCCTGTCGCTCGGCGCAGACTCGACGGGCCCTTTGTCGGCTGTTCGCGACGGTCCATTGAAGAACTGAGTGGGGAGCATCTTGCCGACACAGCCGGACGAGGTGATTTCGATGGGGACCGCGGTCGGGCAGCGGGCAATCCGACCCATGGTGCCGGTCGAGCCGCGCAAACATGATACTGACCAGGGTGGATCAATAGTGGCCCGACTTGCGAAGCTTGCGATTGGACTGCCCAGATCAACCAAGCGACTGATTCTGCTGGGCACGGACGCCATCCTGTTGCCAACCGCACTGTGGAGTGCCATGGCGCTGCGCATCGGTCACTTGATCAATCCGCTGAACTACGGCGAAGCGCTTGTTTGGATGGCCCTCTGCGGGCTCGGGTCAATTTCCGTCATGGGTCTGTATCGCGCCGTAACGCGCTTCATAGGCATGCGGGTCATCGGTCGCACGGCCGCCGCAATCACGATTGCCACGCTTGCGTTTGCTCTTCTCGAGACCGTCGCCAGCGGCTGGCATGTGAGTTATTCGACGCTCGCGGTCTATTGGGCGTTTGCCCTGCTGTTTATCGCAGGAAGCCGCGCTGGAATCCAACATCTTTCTATTGCGGGACAGAATACAGGCACGCGCAAGCGTATAGCCATTTACGGAGCAGGCGAGGCCGGCGCTCGCTTATGCCGCTTCCTGCTCGGCAGCCCTGAATTCCAAGTGGTCGGGTTCGTTGACGATAACCCTTCGCTGCAGGGCAGCCAGATCAACGGCATTACCATTCACCCCTCGGAAAAACTTCCCGCGCTAGTCACCACCCGGAATGTCGATCGCGTCCTGCTGGCGATGCCTTCCGTGTCACGCCGCCGCCGGCGCGAGATCCTGGCACGGCTTGAACCGCTTGCGGTTCACGTGCAGTCCCTGCCTGACATGGCGGACTTCATATCCGGCACGGCGCGGATTGACGACCTGCGCGACGTTGACGTCGCCGACCTGCTCGGGCGTGACCCTGTGCCGCCGGATCCGCTCCTTTTCGACCGCTGCATTCGCGGTAAGAACGTCCTGGTGACGGGGGCCGGCGGTTCAATCGGCTCGGAACTATGCCGTCAGATTCTCGGCCTGAATCCGAGCCGCCTGATTCTGATCGAACTGTCTGAGCTGGCACTCTATAACGTCGAGCGGGAATTGACCGCACAGATCGAACAGCAGAAGCTGCAGGTCAAACTCGTACCGCTTCTCGGCAACGCCGGCGACCGTGCCCGCCTGATCGAGATCATGCACACCTATTCGGTTCAGACTGTTTACCATGCCGCAGCCTACAAACACGTACCGATAGTCGAACACAACATGATCCTCGGCATCCACAATAACGCATTGTGCACGTGGAATGCTTCCGAGGCCGCACTGGCGTCCGGGGTTGAACTGTTCGTTCTGATTTCCACCGACAAGGCCGTCAATCCGACGAACGTAATGGGCGCCTCCAAGCGGCTTGCAGAGATCATTCTCCAGGGCCTGCAGGAAGTGTCCACCGCGACACGGTTCTGCATGGTACGCTTCGGCAACGTGCTTGACTCATCAGGCTCAGTCGTTCCCCTTTTCCGCGAACAAATCCGGCGTGGCGGCCCGGTCACCGTCACACATCCGCAGGTCGTTCGCTACTTCATGACCATCCCCGAGGCCGCCCAACTGGTCATCCAAGCCGGCTCGATGGCCTCAGGCGGCGATGTATTCGTTCTCGACATGGGCCCGCCAGTACGCATCGACGATCTCGCCCGGCGCATGATCAATCTCATGGGTCTCACGATGCGCGATGCCGAACACCCCGAGGGCGACATCGAGATCCGCTACACCGGTCTGCGCAGCGCCGAGAAGCTCTTTGAAGAGCTCCTGATTGGCAACAATGTCGGGAAAACAAATCACCCGATGATCATGCGGGCAATGGAAGATCATTTGCCCTGGAGCCGGATGCACAAAATTCTTGACAAGCTGCGCGCGGCAATCGACGCCTTTGACTGTCCTCGCGCCCTCTCCCTGCTCAAGGAAGGCGTCACGCAATATCATCCGGACGAAGCAATCCACGATCACTTGTGGACAAGCCAGTCCCTCGCTCCGCCACCTTGCGTTGACCCGAAGGTGACCAGCCTGCTTTCCTATCGGCGGCCTCCGCCGAGCGTCTCAAACTAGATCGGCGACCGCACCGTTGCTTCGCTTTGCCGCTCACGGCGCAGAAGCAACGCCCGAATCGCTCCGTTGAACGGAACTCCGAACCAGCGACCATGCCCTGTCACGAGTGCCTCACGGCCCTGGACACATGACTCACGGTCGTCGTGGCTGGTTGGGCCTTCGACGTATGACTCTCTCATTCACGACAACCTGCCGGTTTTGACCGGCGCACTAAAATTTTGGGCACTCTTAATGTGGGGTCTTCGTGATTCAGTGTCTTACTTTCCGCAAATCGCCAGGGTGATTTCCGGGTAATTTCCGCCCGGCGGGCGGCGGCTATTCGGGTGCGTTGAGCTCGATGAGTCGCTGTGCGTGAGTCTCCCAGGCCCGTAGGAGCTACTTCGCTTTGCGGTAATTGGCGACCGCCAGGCGCATGAGCTCGGCCTGCTTCGGAGTCCCCTATGTCACCGTAGTTGTCGCCTCGATAGCTCTGTAATCTTGGGCGCATTGAGGACCCCCGTATAGAGAGTAGACCTCGGGAGTTTCACCCAAAGCCCCTCCTAGAACCGTGCGGGACATTCTCATGTCACACGGCTCCCATTGTCCGTACCGCAACTCTCCCATGAGCGAGCCAGTGAACGAACAGCCGGGGTTGCCGACTTACCACTTTCCTGAGCCAGGCTCGAGCCCGGGCCTGCCTTCCCGCAAGCTTGCGGTACTTATGCTGGGCCCAGCGCACCAGTTTCTGATCGATATGATCGTAAAGCCGGTGCAAGGCTGACCTGTAAAAGTGGCGGTAGTAGTTCATCCAGCCTCGGATCTGCGGGTTGTATAGCTTGGCCAGCTCATTCAAGCTGATGGAGGTTTGCCTCGGGAGCTTCCACTCACGGATCGCTTGCATGATCCGCTTCTTTGCCGTCGCACTAATTGCAGGCAGGAACGACGTCCATATCCTCCCGTCGCGCCCCTTGGCGATTCTCGGGCGGAACTCGTACCCCAAGAACGCAAAACCCGTCTTGCGATATTCATTCCGTCGATTACTGTCCTTGCAATACACGATGCCAGATTTCTCTGGATGCATTTCCAACTTGCATTCCCTCAACCGATTTTCGATAGCAGCCAGCAGCTTCTTTGCCTCGCTCTCGCTTCGGCAGTGCGCCACTGCGTCATCGGCATACCGGCAGAACGGAGTCTTCGGATGTTCCCGCTTCATCCATTCATCGAAGGCATACGTCATGAACAAGTTCATCAGTACGGGGCCGATCACTGAGCCTTGCGGCACTCCTTTGATCCGCTCAACGGGTTGCCCGTCAGGCGATACCGCTGAAGCTGTCAACCACCGCTCTATGTACAGTAAACACCAAGGGTCTAGTACATGCTTTGCAATCGCCTTTCTCAACAGGCCCCAGTCAAGCTCATCGAACGCGCGACGGATGTCGAACTCGACAACCCAAGCGTACGCCCAACAGCGCTTTCGAGTCGCAGCTACCGCATCCACGGCGGATTTTCCTCGCTGATACCCGTACGAGTTCGGGTGAAAGACCCCATAAAGGTCTGCTCCGATTCTCGTCACCACGATCTGTTGCGCGATCCGGTCGGCAACTGTGGGCACTCCTAAGATTCTGACTCCTCCATCTTTCTTCGGGATCCCTACTTGCCTCACCGGCGGCGGGAGGTAGCTCCCTGACGATAACCGGTTCCATAGCTTGTAGAGGTTCCTGCTCAGGTCCGCTTCGAACATCGCGAGGCTTTCGCCATCGATACCCGCCGCGCCCCGATTCGCTCTCACTTGCCGATAAGCCTCCAACACCCTCCTCTTGGGTATGTCATACGGCTTGGGATTTGTCACAGCTTCATCCTCGTTTCCAAGTTGTTTTGCGACCTCTCCCAGACAACGCCACCGCATCGCTCCGCCTTCATTACGAAGGTTTCAACGCTACTATCAGTGGCTCTTGAACTGATCTCTCGCATCGGTATTCTTCCTCGCGGTCTTGACCGCTTGTCATTTCCCTCAGTCGCTAAAGATCAGAGTTCCCGCGTTCCCCAGAACAGCCTATAAGCTGAGTTCGTGCCGCCTATACACCGGTCGCCACTGGGTCGGTTTGCAGATAGCTCTCCCAGCTAGTCCCGCGAGTAAGACACGCCCGCGGTTTCGACGACGTCTAATTACTTTCGATGCGTTAACAGCGGTTCAATACCTTCACCTTCTCAACTCTCACCTGCCAGCTTTATGCCGACTTTTCAGCAGTTGCTCATGACCAAGGTCTTTTGGACCCAGCCGCACTGCCTGGTTTGACGCCTGCCTCTGCCGGCCGACGTCGAGGGGCCTACCCTCATCTAGTTCTGCGGCATCGAAGAACCGATCCTTTGACTCTTCGTTCGCGTCACACTGCCTC
>JAJYDK010000059.1 GCA_021777555.1 Pseudomonadota bacterium
GTGCGCACATCGCAGATGTGGCCACCCGAGGTATCGGTCATGAGATCCTCCTGCGGAATCGACGCATCGAGTGCCTGCAACAACGAGGCCTGCCAGAACCGGATCATCCCGTAGAGCGCGAGGTCCTCTTTGACCTCGGACGCACTGCTGCGCCGGTTGGGCGCTCCCGAGAGATCGAGGAGCCACGGCCAGGCGTGCAGGAATTCCGCATGCGGGTCGACACCCAGGTTTGCACAGATCCACTGCCACTCTTCGCTCTGCCACGAGGGGCGCAGATCCCTCCAGAAACTCGCATCCCGATAGAACTCGCTCCACGACTCCTCATGCCAGCGGACCAATGGGCCCTTGGGTCGTGGCCGCTCGCGCAAGACTCGACGATGACGAGGGCACACGAGCGACCAGCCTCGTGCCCACTCGAAGCGCCGGTAGGCGCCCTCCTCCGCCCAGCACTCAGGACAGAACACGCGTCGACGCTCAGGCGGCAGGGCACCGGAGCTTCCCATGCGATGCGCCGCGATGCGTTGCGCATCGAGACCGGCGTGCGCGCCCAGCACTGCGGCCAGATCCGGCGGCTGAGACACATCCAGATCGTAGGGCGCCTGAGCGTATCCCAGAAAATCCGGGTAACCCAGCCAGAGCACAAATTCGCGCACCGTCATGCCGTAGGCGCCGGCGAAGCGCTCGAGCCAGGAAGTGAGCGTCTCGTTCGCGTGCAGCCGGGGCGCGAGGGCGAGCCGCGCCCGGGGCCGCAGCGGTGCGCGCGCGAGCACGGTCCGTCGCAGCCCTTTCATATCGTCCACAGCGTGGCGCGATTGCGCGCGCGCCCGGGCGGCGCCAGCGGCGGCGGCGCCCGCCGTTCGTCTCGGAGCCAGGCTCGCGCGAGGATCACGTTTTCGGGCTCCGCCTCTGCCGCCTCGTAGTACGAGAGCAGCGGCGGATCGCGCCACCAACTCAAATACTCCGGGACGATGCGCTCGGTCCCCTCGCGGATCGCAACCAGCGCTGCCGCCTGCAGGCAGCGGATGATCGAGTCGGTGATGCCTTCGGTCTCCTGCAGCAGCGCGTGCATCACCGCGGGATCCGAAAGGCGGGAGGCGAGGCGCAGCGGGCACGCCCGCTCGTAGCCCTGCAGGAAGGCCGCGAGCTCAGGGCCCGCGGACCATCGCGGGAGCCGCACGATCGGATAGCGGCTCGAGAGCTGCCGGTCGCTCAGGAGGGCGGATTCGAACTCCTCGGTGCCCGCGAGCACGATCGGCCGTTGCGTTTCGTTCGAGAGACAGCGTATCCAGTCCCGCAGCCACGTTCGCTGTTTGCCGTCCATGTGCTCGATGTTGTGGATCTCATCGAGCACGATGAGTTCGGTGCCCGCCGCCGCCAGGCCCCGGCGCAGCACCGATTGGGGCAACGGTTTCGCCGGGTGGTCCAGAAACGCAATGTTCGCCTCATCGATCAGCGTTCGCCGCAGCGTGCGCACCGTCGGGGCGGCCGGCACCTGCGCGTAAAGCACCGGGCGGATGTGCCGCTTCGTCGTCGGGTCATCGCGTTCGGGGTGCCGCCGCTCAATGCGACGCAACAGGTGCGTCTTGCCCATGCCCGAATCGCCGCAGAGAAACAGCCCCGGCATGCGAATGCGTCGCGGCAGCCGGATCAGCTGTTCGATCTGCCGTTCCACCTGCTGGGCGGGCGGGTGACTGACGTACAGGTCCTTGAGGATATGGCGCGCACGCGCGAGATCGTCCTCGGCGGCGATGGAGTGGATGACCGGGTCGAGGTGCGGCCAGGTCTCCTGGTGCGTCGCGTCGATCCCCGCGGCCAACGGCGTGTCAAGGGAGTGCGAACGGACTCTTGCGCCCCGGGCCGGTCGGCCGCGCGCATCCTTGCGGGCGCGCGCGGCGGCCGACCGCGGCGCATTCTTGGACGATGGGTCGGGTCGGGACTGGGCGGTATCCTCTTCCATCGCACTACTCCAACACTTCGAAGGGGACGGGACTTTCCACCGAGGTGCGTGTCACCTCGAGCTGCGTGCGCGGCAGCGGCGGCAACCGGGGCACTTGACCCGGAACTTTCCCGCCGCGCTCGCCCCGCTTCCGGTTCGAAAGGCGCGTGCGCGGTTGAGTTGCCGGCGCCGACGGCGCCGCGTTCTGTCGTGTCTCATCTGAACGCCAGCGCTCGAGACGGGCCCGGCGCCGGCGTGCCCGAAGCTCCCCTCGGTCCGCCCGTGCCGCGATCAGCGCGTCGTTGTCCGCGAGACACCGTCGAACGAACTCGGGATCCGCGCCCTTTGCGCGTCGACCATCCCGGGCGCGGATCTCGTTCCACTCCCAGAGCGACAGGCGCGGCCAGGCCGCATTCACCCACGGAACCTGAAGGTGCCCGCCCTGCGGCAGGTCGAGCCAGATGGAGGAGATGTCGCGCGGATCGATGCGAACAACGCGCTTGATGTCGGGGTCGACGTATGGCGCCAGGGCATCGCTGCGATAGCGCAGGCAGTGCCAATCGATACCAACCGGTTTGACCACCCGCAGCGCATGCGGCAGCAGATCCGCAAAGAGTGTCTGCGGGTCGGCAGGGTGCGGGGGTACTACCACGCCATGCGGCGTGCGCCACGCGGCTTCCCAGGCGGCAAGTGGGGCCCCACCGAGGGTGCTGTGGCGCTCATGATGGTAAGCCGTGATCTCGTTGGTGAACCAGAGCTCGAGGTCCTCCAAGGTGAGTATCGCCTGCTGAGCCGGGTACGGGCTGCGCTTGCCGAGAATCTCGTTGAACGTGTTGCCGGGGATCAGGCGCATGCGACGCATGAACGTGCCGATCAGGCGTTCGATGCTGCCGCCGAATCGCGGCGTGCGAGCGGGCCGATAGCCGTTCTCGATGTGCTGGCGCTTGCAGCCCATCTGAAACGAGGCTGAGCGAAATTCCGCCCCGTTGTCGGTGTAGATGTACTGCGGACGACCGAATACCGGCCAGGGGCCCCTCGCGCCGATGGCTTTCAGCCAGCCCTCCTTGGGATAGATTGCGTGGCGAAGACAAAGCGCCACACTCAAGCGACTCGGCGCCTCGAAGGTGAGCACAAATCCCAGGATCGCCCGCGTGCAGACATCCATCGCGATCGTGAGCCACGGGCGCCCCAAGGGACCGCGGTCCCGGGCATCGACGATATGGGTGTCGACGAGCGTATGATCAATCTCAACGCGGGAGAGTGCGTGGGGGGCGGCGGCGGAGCCGCGCACGAGTCGCCGCCGGCTGCGCACCTCCTGCGCAACTTCGGGAGGCAGAGACTGCGGATCCGCTTTGAGCGCCTTGATGCGACCGAGAACTGTCGCGCGCGCGGGCACCGCCTTACCAATAGCCGCACAGTCGCCGCGAATCGCCTCGTACACTGCCCGAACCGAGCAGTTCCCGCTGCTCTTGAGCTTCGCTTCGACGGCGAAACGAATAATGGCGTCCAGGGCCGGATCGAGCGTGCGCTGGCCAGACTGAACACCCCGGCGTCTCGGCATCAGTCCCGTGATGTCCCCGGCGCGTCGGTAGCGATGCAGCCACCGGCGTACCGTGCGGGCAGAAACACCCAAGGTACTGCCCAAGCGTCGTGCCTCTTTGCGAGTCAACTCACCTCCACCGACGTAGGGCTTCAGCACCGCCTCACGGGCGGTCAGCCGCGCCAGTTGTTCGTCGCTCACGTTCGTGCCCTCGATGGGCTGCGGATCCGGCCCGGCGGGGCTTTTATCGACGGGCCTTACGGTTGCGCGCGCGACGATGCGCGTCTCGCCCGTTTCCAGGTCCTTGACCAGCAGCCGATCAAGCGAGAGAGCATGGACCAGCCGCACTTGAGTGACGCCGAGCCTCAGGCGTGTTCCCGGCGAGAAGGGAATGTCCTCCGGGTGCGCTGAGACGGGCCAAGGGACTGCCTCGGTGACCGAAGTCGATTCGGCATCGAGCTCGCGTACCGCGCTTTCTTTCCCAGCGGTGCGCCGAGTACGGACGTGACTGGGTGGTTGCATACGATCTCCCTCGAGGCGGCGCGCCGCGCGCGCAACCCCAACCGCCCGCCCGAAGCGCGGACGAGCGTCCAACGCTCCGGCGGACAATACTTCACCCTCGGGGACCTGCCCGATTCTTGACGCGGGATCAGGAAGGCGCAGATACTAAGTGCGACAACAGATGCGCCGAAGAACGTCTCTGTCGCCGCGGCGGACTCGCACGCCTCACCGTGCGGGTCCGCTGTGCCTCTTCCCCGAACCTGGATTGTTCAGCTCAAGTATTCGGTTCGTGCGTGTGTTGCTGACCTCCTGTCGCGCCCTGCGTGCGCGTCTTTGATAAAGCGTCTGCGTCTCGAACTGTGATCCAACCAATGAGCTTGCCCCTCCTCGCACCAGGGTGCAAGAATTTCGCACTCGGGCATGGAGAACACGGCTGACGGCCTGGATGCACTGATCGGCCAAAAATACATAACATGATGTTTCTAACTCGGGGTTGGAAGCGCTCTGATCCCCTGCACACACGGGTCTGGATTGAGCCATGACTATCGAAGCTGGTAACCGCCTCGCTGCGATTCTTATGGAACTGACTGCAGTGCGGGAACGCGAGAACGAACTGCTATCTCGCCTGACGGCGTTGCTGGCCACCCCGCCGCCGGATATGCCGGCCCACCTCGCCAAAGTTTGCGCTCAAGCTCTGGAGCTGTTCGAGGAGGATGCGGCACGGTTTCTCACGACCCCGCATCGGGAACTGCACGGCGAGAGACCCATTGTGGTCGCGCAGACCCCCGACGGCGCTGACCGCGTCGAAGACCTGCTCGGGCGCATTACCTACGGCATCCCAGCCTAACCACTCCCGCGAGTGGCGCAATCGCAGCGGCAGAGTTGATTGCTGAGGTCCACTCCGTCAGTGCTTTCCACTCGAAGATCATCCCCCGCCGCTCGTGATTGCCATCACCCGTGCGAGCTCTGCTCGCGAGAATTGACCATCCGCCCGGCCCCCAGCGCCGCGATCAGCGGGCAGCGCACTCTTCCTGCATTGGGCGTCGGCACGTGTCGAGCTCCTACCGCGCGCGCCGGTTCATCAAGTTCAATCAACCACCTTATTAGACTCGGTCCGAAAACAGGGATTCCCTGGCGCCGCCGTCATGCTGTCATCTGCCATGGGCCCGCGCGGCCATGGAGAACTTCGGATAGCCTGGTATAGTCATCTTTCCGTCCTCCGATCCAGTCGTTGCATTATCTTGTCCCTGAGAAGCGCTGTGAGATGAGCACCCATAAAAAGACACGCAAGCCCTCCGGGCGGGTCGCATTCGATGAGCGGGGAAATGCCACCTGGGAATGGCAGAGCGAGACCGGGCGATTCGACCATGACATCGATACCGGACGTCTCAGGAAGATCGGGTCGGACTTGAGCTGCGACGGTGCGCACGGGCCGGACCCTGCATCGCCGCACGATCCATACAACCAATCCGCACTGCCGGCGGACGCTCGGTCCCGCCCGAGGAAGCGCACGCTGGATGACTTGCGGCGGTTGAGCGAGGAGATCAAAGCGACACGCGCGAAGAAGGATCGCGGGTCGCGATAAGTCGTGCTGCTTCTGCCTCGTCGCGCCCGCGCGTGCCCCGGCTCTCGCGGCCCAGGTGACTGGCCACTTGGACCTCGAGCATCCGGGGATGCTACCAGGCGACCGCCGGCCGACGGTGGATCGGATTCATCTGAGGGAGGGAGCGGATTCTCGCACCTGGATTCCCACGACAGTAAGGGTCACCAACCCACGCTGAACCGGATTCAAGCTGATGTCCACCGGGAGCTCAGCACCGTCCTTGCAGAGAGCGACCAGCGGGAGACCGGTTCCCATCGGTCGCATACGACGTTCGTCCGTGAAGCGCAGGCGGTGACTGATGTGCGCGATGCGATACCGCTCGGGCACGAGGGACTCGACAGTCTGACCATCGAGCGCACCCGGCGCATACTTCAGCAGACGGCAGGCTGGATCGGTGGCGAACAGAATGGAGCCCGATTCGCCAACGATGAGGGCGCAGTCGCCCGCTTGCATCACGAGAGTTTCGAGATCCGCGGGGAGATGCATCAACAGGTTGTCGTTGGATTGTAAAAGTCTGAAATTCTCGTTGCGGTGACTTCTCCGGGTCAATACGGAGATATACACATCTCCGCGGCAAATTGACTCACGCCTGCGGGGAGGCCGAATTCCGTACCATGACGCCCATGACCATGCCCAATGAACTGTCCGCCGGCGCTCCGCCGGCCGAGCCACTCGCCGTGCTCGAGCGGTGGCTCACCGAAGCGCGCAACCACCGGGTGCAACCCAATCCGAACGCCATGGTCCTGGCCACGTGCGATGCCGAAGGACGTCCGTCGGCGCGCGTCATGCTCTGCAAAGGCGTGTCGGTCAAACCCGGCTATCTCACCTTCTACGCCAACTACCAGTCCCGCAAGGGCCGCGAGCTCGCAGCCAACGGTCGCGCAGCCGCGGTCTTTCACTGGGATGCGCTGCACCGGCAGGTGCGTATTGAGGGGCCGGTGGTCACGGCACCGTCGGCCGAGAGCGACGCCTATTTCGCCTCGCGTCCGTGGCAGAGCCGGATCGGCGCATGGGCGAGCGCACAGAGCGAGCCCGCCGAATCCCGGCAGGCGCTTGAGTGGGCGCTCGCGGCGGCGGCTGAACGCTTGGGAGCGCCGGTGCCGGATTACGCAATGCGCGCGCCGTTCGCGGGGGTGATCCCCAGACCACCCCATTGGGGTGGCTACCGTCTTTGGGCCGAATCGGTCGAGCTTTGGGTGGAGGGCGCGGCGCGCATTCACGACCGACTGCTGTGGACCCGGCGACTGACCGCGACCGGCGAGACGTTCGAACCGGAACCGTGGCGCGTCATCCGGCTACAGCCTTGAGCGGAGCCTCAGGGTCCTGAAGGGCTGCCGCAACAGCGCGAGCCTCACCATGGCGGCTGTTCGGTGCGCTGCATCCGCAGACCGCTCAGCGTCCGTCACCGCGCGTGCCCGAAGCGAGCACCGCGCCGATCTCCACGCTCCTGCGTTTCGACGACTTCTGCCGGCGGCGGCCTGCCAGCATCCGGGTAGTCTCTCCACCGATGCTGCGCCGGCGCCGGCAAGGTTGCTCTCGGGGCCGGCCACCGCCGCCACCCGTCTCTCGTTCGGCCGGCGATCGTCGATTCCACCCTTCGACCGCCCGATGACGCGGCGGAGCGCTGTACGATCGGCGGGTGGGGCTGCTTGCCGAGCCGCTGGCCCAGGCTGCCCGGAGGGCCGTGCCGCGGTCCGGGGCTCCTGGGTCACGACCTCCTACCGTCCCTCGACCGCCCGCCGTTCCCGGCCGGCGACCCCCTGTCGTTCGCGCTCGCACTCTTCGCGCACGCACTGGCTGGCCAACGCCCACGCGCGGTGACAATAGAGCTGCGGCTGTGCATCACGAACAATCACAGCCAGATCCGGATTCACGACGTGAATATTCATCGTCGCACACATGCACGCGACGCGCTCTTGGAACTCGGCACCGCCGGTGCGCAGCACTTGCCCGCCATGCTTCTGCGCCGCGATGCACAGTGCCGAGAGCCGGCCGGTGTCCCCGCGTCCGGGGCATTCACCGCTGGAATCGAGGGCCGCACGCTGATTCCATCCGCGCATTCCGCGCCGAGATCCCGGCCGGCGCCTGAGCGCTCCTGACTACTCTCCCCCGTCCGAGCGCTGCGCGTGAGGATTGACTGCCCGCCCAGCTCCCAGCGCCGCCATCAGCGGGCAGCGCACTCTCCCTGCATTGCGGTGACACTGGTCGACGAGCGCGGCGAGTGCTCGCTCGACCCGCCGCAACTGACCCAGCCGCTCCCGTACCGCAGCCAATTTGATGGCGCCCAGTCGTTCGGCTTCTCGGCAATGCTGGCCGTCCTCGAGCGCGAGGAGTTCCTTCACCTCCTCCAAGCTGAAGCCGAGTGCTTGGGCTTGCCGGATGAATCGCAGTCGCTCGGCGTGGGGCTCGCCGTAGCGGCGGATTCCGCCGGGCGGGCGGCGCGGCTCCCCGATGAGCCCCCGGCGTTGATAGTAGCGGATCGTCTCCACATTGACGCCGGCCTGTCTTGCCAGGGCTCCGATGGTATAGGACTCGAGCATATTGACTCCGTAGTCGAGTACGGTCTTAAGGTATCCCCAATACGGGAAATCGCAAGAGGTACGGCATGCGCGGAGAACCCCCGGCCCAACAACCCGCGGTCAGAATGGCCAGCCTCGCTCTCGGCGGGCTGGCGGCGATCCTGGCCTCGACCTGCTGTCTCGGACCGCTCGTCCTCGTGCTGCTGGGCGTGAGTGGCGCCTGGATCGGAAACTTGACGCGGCTCGAGCTCTACCGCCCATTCTTCCTCGGCGCCGCGCTGATCGCCTTGTTCTTCGCGTGGTGGCGCATTTTTCGGCCGGCGAGGGCCTGCACGCCTGGTGAGGTTTGTGCCATGCCGCATGTCCGGAGCATCTACAAGGTCATTTTCTGGTGCGTGGCCACGTTGATTGTGATCGCATTCGCCTTCCCATACGCCGCACCCCTGTTCTATTGAAGCCCCCTGTTTCATTGAAGTAAGGAGTTCGTCATGAAAAAGCTGCTTGCCGCAATCGCGCTCGTCGGCGTCGTCGCTCCGGTGTGGGCCGCCACCCGAACCGTCACACTGGCCATTCCGAGCATGCACTGTGCAATGTGCCCGGTCACGGTCAAAGAAGCGCTGTCGAAAGTCCCCGGCGTCCGCAAGATCGAGGTGAGTCTGGCGAAGAAGGACGCGGTCGTCACATTCGATGACTCGAAGACCACCGTCGGCGCGCTGACGGCGGCGACCCGGAATGCCGGCTATCCGTCGACGGTCGAGCGGTAACCGGCTCAACACCGGAACGAGGAGAACAGCCCATGGCACTCGCGACACGAATCGCGGATAAGGCGGGATTTCTCGGCAGCTTCATCTCGGCGATGGGTTGCGCGGCCTGTTTCCCGGCGCTGGCCAGTCTCGGCGCGGCTATCGGTCTCGGTTTCCTCACACGCTGGGAGAGTCTATTCATCACCACGCTCATTCCGCTCTTTGCGTTGCTGGCGTTCGCCGCGAATGCGCTCGGCTGGCGGAGCCACCGCCAGATCCGACGCCTCGTACTCGGGCTCATCGGGCCACTGCTGGTGCTCTCGGCGGCGCTCCTGATGCGCTTCGCCCACATGGGGACGGCGCCGCTGCTTTACGTCGGGCTCGCCTTCATGCTCGCTGTGTCGGTATGGGATCTGGTCTCGCCACCGGTGCGACGCTGTGCCGCGCCGACGTGTCAACCGTCGGTGGACGGGTGACTCGTTGAGACTCTCAGGGATCTGACGAGGAACCACTCTCATGACACCGCTCGACATCACCGGCATGACCTGCGACTCCTGTGCCGCCCACGTCAAGCACGCGCTGGAGCAGGTCCCGGGCGTGCGCTCGGCCGAAGTGTCCTACGCCCAGGGCCGCGCCCGGGTCGCCCTCGACGCTGGCACCTCGCCCGATGCCCTGATCGACGCGGTGACCGGGCTCGGTTATTGCGCAAAGGTGGCCGACACGCCGCCCCCGCAAGCCCCGGACGGATTTCTCGGCGCGGTACGGGAATCTGCGCCGCCGCAAGCCATGTCCGGCCACGGCGCGGGGGGATTGCACATTGCCATCCTCGGCAGTGGTGGCGCGGCGATGGCGGCGGCGCTGAAGGCCACCGAGGAGGGCGCGCACGTCACCTTGATCGAGCGCGGCACTCTCGGAGGCACCTGTGTCAACGTCGGCTGCGTGCCCTCGAAGATCCTGATCCGCGCCGGCCACATTGCCCATCTGCGCCGCGGGAGCCCCTTCGACGCCGGCCTGCCGCCCACACAGCCCATCATCCTGCGCGAGCGGCTGCTCGAGCAGCAGCAGGCGCGGGTCGAGGAGCTGCGTCAGGCCAAATACGAAAACGTGCTCGCCGGCAATCCCGCCATCACAGTGCTGCACGGCGAAGCCCGCTTCAGGGACGGCCACAGCCTCACGGTGCGGCTGAATGCAGGCGGCGAGCGCACGGTGGCCTTCGATCGGTGCCTGATCGCCACGGGAGCCAGCGCGGCCGTGCCGCCCATTCCCGGCCTCAAGGGCACCCCCTACTGGACGTCGACCGAAGCATTGGCGAGCGATGCCATTCCGAAGCGCCTGGCCGTGATCGGCTCGTCTATCGTGGCCGTGGAACTCGCACAAGCCTTTGCGCGTCTCGGCAGCCGCGTCACGATCCTGGCACGCAGCACACTGCTTTGCCGCGAAGAGCCGGCCATCGGTGTGGCGCTCACGGCGGCCTTTCGCACCGAGGGCATCGAAGTCCTGGAACACACTGAGGCCAGTCGGGTGACCCACCGAGACGGGGAATTCGTGCTGACGATCCCAAGCGGCGAGCGGCGGGCGGAGCGTCTGCTGATCGCAACGGGCCGCACGCCCAATACGCGCAGCCTCGCACTCGAAGCCGCCGGCGTCGTTGTCAATGCCAATGGGGCGATCCAGATTGACCTGGGCATGCGGACCCGCGCTGAGGGGATATATGCCGCTGGCGACTGCACTGACCAGCCACAATTCGTCTACGTCGCCGCAGCCGCCGGTACCCGCGCCGCGATCAACATGACGGGCGCCCACGCGACGCTGGACCTCACGACGATGCCGAGGGTGATTTTCACCGACCCGCAGGTGGCGACCGTGGGCTACAGCGAGCAGGCGGCGCAGCACGAGCGCATCGAAACCGACAGCCGCACCCTCACGCTCGATAATGTGCCGCGCGCCCTCGTGAATTTCGATACCCGCGGCTTCATAAAAATCGTCGTCGAGGCCGGCACCGGCCGACTGCTCGGCGTCCAGGCGGTCGCGCAAGAAGCTGGAGAGCTGATTCAGGCGGCCGCACTCGCCATCCACCAGCGCATGACCGTCACCGATCTCTCGAGCCAGCTCTTTCCGTACCTGACGATGGTCGAAGGGCTCAAGCTCGCGGCCCAGACATTCACAAAGGACGTGAAACAGCTGTCCTGCTGTGCGGGGTAGGCCACATCGAGTGCATGGACATGGAGGGCCCCAGGGACAGTCGCCTTCGTTCGCGGGACGGCCGGGTTCGCGCCACCGCGGTGTCCAACGCCGGCGGCACGGGGGCATCGGCGCAGTCGCCCCGACCGGCCGACGTTGGAATCTCGCCGGGCGAGTCTTGTGCCCAAAGCACTGTTCGCTTACAAATTAAACTCGGGTCGCTTTCCGCCGTGGAGCGTCGAACAATAGGATGTCGCGTACGCAGGCAAACGCGACGATCTGACGCACAGGGAAATTTGAGACGCGCCGCGACCGCTCGATCTAGACCTCGCGGCCCAAGACCGCGTTCTTCTGGGACTCTCTCGCGCTCAACTCGTTGAGCACCTCTTTGAATGCACGCGGTTTTTCCACGCCGTACCCTTGTGCGTACTGCACGCCGAGCTCACGCAATCGTTCGATGATCCGCGCGTTCTCGGCGTACTCTGCAACCGTGCCAATACCGAGATCGCGGGTGAGACTCACGATCGCGCGCACCAAGGCAATCGACTGGGGATTGCTGAGAATGCCGGTGACGAAGCTGCCATCGATCTTGATGTGGTCGACCGGCAGGTTCGTCAGATTCTTCAGGGAATTGGTCCCCGTACCGAAGTCATCGAGCGCAAAACGACAACCCATGGCCCGCAGTTCGCGAACGAAGTTGATGGCCTTGGCGAGATTCAGCACCGCGATGGTCTCAGTGATTTCGAAGGTGATCAGTGCGGGGGCAATTCGCGAGCGGCGAATCAGCCGCTCGATGCGCTCGAGGAACGTCGCATCCGTCAGAGAAGGGCCCGTGATGTTGATCGATAACGAGACGTTTGCCGCGAGCAGTGCCGAGCGGTGCGGAGCCGCACCGGCGAGTGCGTGCTCGACGACCCACATGTCGAGCGCCGGAGCCAGCTGGCTGCGATGCGCTGCGGAGAGCAGATCCGCGGGCGCGTGATCTTCGTTTGGCGAGCGCAGCAGCAGCTCGAAGCCCTCCGGGTCACCCCGTCCCTGCAGCGGCATGATCCGCTGCGCAACCAGGGTGAAGCGGTCATTCTGGAGCGCTTCGCGCAGCCGGATGACAGCGATGGAGTCGGATTTACGCCGGATCATCGAATCATCATCGTCCTGATAGATCTCGACGCCCCCCCGCCCGTGATCCTTGGCGCTCCGGCAGGCGAGCTGGGCAAGCGCGAGGGCGCTCGGGAACTCTTGCGCACCGGTGAAACAGGCGATACCGCAACTCAAGGACACCGGCTCCTCGCCCGCCGCCGAAGCGGGCGACAGCTGTGCCGCGGCCTGCTGTAGAGCTCGGGCCGTGTCGGCGGCCGCATCGGCGTCCACACGGGGCAGCGCGATCGCAAATTTGTCGCTCGAGATGCGCGCCGCCACGGCATCGGGCGGCAGATGCGGCGGCGCGAGAAGCTGCGCCACGCGAACGATGAGCGCGTCTCCGGCATCGAACCCCAGGGTGTCATTGACGATGCCCAACCGGTCGATGCCGAGGAAGATCACACTGTGCGCGCCTGGCGGTGGAGGTGTCGCCTGCTCCCAGCATGCCACATGGAGTTGCGCGCTCGAGCGGGTGTGCAGGCCCGTCAGGGCATCGAAGTCTGTCTCGAGCAGGGACGCCACGTGCCGGCCCAGGTGCTGCAGCAGCGAGAGATGTCTTCGGGTGAATTCGGGCGCATCCTCCGGGCGCAGCAGCAGCAGCGCGCCCGCCGGTAGGCTCCCGTGCCCGTTCACGGGCACCGCAAGGAGTCTCACGGCCAAGGGTGCGCCCCTCGCCGCGGCGCCCCTGTTCCAGGTCGTCGTCTTATTAACCACCAGGGGTCGATTCTTGTTCTGAATCCAGCTGAGTACCGGTGGCGCGAGACGCCGGAGCGCATCCTCGGCGCCAGAGGCCGCCTCAGCGGTGTGGATAATTCGCAAGTGTCTCTCCGGCACCACGAGCGCGCACAGCGCGCATTCCAGATGCGCTACCGTGGCGCCCACCAGCTTCGCCAGTCGCTCACCGTGATCGGAGCGGGGCTGAGCTGCGCCTCGATGGGGAACGGGCGATGTGACCTCATACAGCCACTCGAGATCACGCACGCCCTCGTCCGCAGCGCATCCTCGGTTCTCTGCGGCGTACCGCGCCAGGTGATCCCCGACGCAGGCCAGCGCCGGTTCGAGCTGCGCCTGCAGGGTCTCGACGGGCGGACACTCCCCGCCAGCGGTGACGTGAAAGACAATCAGACACACCCCCGCGACGGGATATGCCGTTCGATTCGGTCCACGGGTTCCGCTTCCTGCGTACAGAAGGAACGCTACCGCGCGCTCGGAATCAGTGACCGGCAGCACGGCGCCCACCGGGCGGCGGCCTGACCCGATGGCAGTGGATTTGAGGACGGAGCGAACCTGCAGGCGAACTTGCGTAAGCGGTACCGGCCCGTGACCTTTCAGGGGTCTGCCTCGGGCGTCGAAGAACGCCACCGCCCGAATCCCCGGCACGAGCCGCTCGATGACTTCGGCGTGCCGGTCGAGGAAATCATATCCAGACACCACGCGGTCGCTGCGCGCCATGAGCCCTCCTATTTCCGACGCAGCGAAAACGAGCTCATCGCCCCGCTGGAGAATTGCACTGCGAGCTCCATGGGCGCGCCAATGCGTGCTTGCGGGCGATCCCGGCCAGCTCGCGCCAGACCGCCTGATCAAAGGCTTCGTCAGTACTCGTCCATAGGATGATGAACCGCACTCTCGCGTCCAGATGCCGGCAGACACACGTGATGTAGGACTCGCCCTGCCGCTGAGTTCGACGGGTTGCATCGATCGCATCGAGCGCAAGATCCTTCAGGCATTCTCTCGACGGAAGGAGTTTGACACCGCTCGCGCTCAACTGTTCCTCGAGATAGCGCACGGCAGCCGTGAGCTTCGGGATAGCTGAGTCCTCCGTCGCTGTCCTCGATCGGATCACGCAATGATTCCCCGGCGATTATTTTTGAGAGTTTTGCGCACCACTTCCGCGATCTCCGAGACCGCCGTCTCATTTTGGAGACATCGGAGGTGCGCGGAACCCCAGTTGCCATAACGTACCCGGGAATGAGAGCCTAGGACACCGCCCGCCTCCCTCAAGCGCTGGAGCACACCGAGCGATCAATGGACCGCGCCGTGGCGGCCAAGCAGAAGAGCGCTCGCCGCGCGGCATTCGGATGCATCCCGACAATGAATGCCGGTGCAGACCCTCGACATCAGCGAGGCGGCGGCCCATGCAATTGCCCGGCTGCGGGATTCCTATGTATCGACCCAACCGAAGAATTCGGAGTTCCGGAGGCGGCA
>JAJYDK010000024.1 GCA_021777555.1 Pseudomonadota bacterium
GCCTCGACTACATCGGCGCCGTGGCGCGCACGGTGGAAGAGCGGCAGGCGCTCGTCCAATATCAGCTGAGCGAGGCCGGCGCCACCCGCCTGGTCCTCACCGGGGAGGTCGCCTCCCAGGCGATCATGATTGCCGCCACGCACGCGGAAATCCATGCCGTGAAGGGATTGCTGGCCGAGGATCGCGCGAACCTCGACCTGGTGCGCAGCGCGGTCGCCGCCGGTTCCGTTCCGCGCCTCGATGCGCTGACGGCACGGAGCCAGCTTGCGAGCGATCAGACGCTGCTTCCGCCGTTGTATCAGCGGTTGGCCGTCGCGCGCCACGCACTCGCTGTGCTGCTCGGTCGTTCTCCGGCCGCCTGGTCGGAGCCGGATCCCACTCTGGCGGAGTTCACTTTGCCGCGGCAGGTGCCGCTCAGAGTGCCCTCGGAACTGGTTCGAAGGCGCCCGGACATCCTCGCCGCGCAGGCACAGCTCCATGCCGCCACGGCGGCTGTGGGTGTGGCCACGGCAAATCTCTACCCCCGTATCGATCTGACCGGAAGCCTGACCGAGGCGGCGCTGCGGCCCGACGGATTGTTCGGTCCCGGCGCGCTCGCCTGGTCTCTCATCGGGGGAGTGACCGAGCCGCTGTTCGATGGAGGCAGGCTGCGTGCGAAGCGGCGCGCGGCGCTCGAGGTGCTCGATGAACGGGCGCAGGCGTACCAGCAGGTGGTGCTCGTGGCCTTCCGGCAGGTATCCGATGCGCTCGATGCCTTGCGCTACGACGCGGACCTGGTTGCCGCGCAAGCCCATGCGAGTGCGCTGTCACGCACCCGCCTGACGCTCGAGCGCGAGAGCTATCGTGCGGGCAACTCGGGATTGCTGCCGGTGCTCGATGCGGAGCGGCAGTGCGAGCGCGCCGACCTCGGCCTGGTGCGGGCCGAGGAGCATCAGTACCTCGATACCATCCGGCTGCTGCTCGCCTCGGGCGGTCCGGTCACCTGAAAGGCACCCCCGGCCGGCGCCCGCCGTCAAAGCGTAGAGAGACTTGTGCCCGAGGATGCGGCGGCCCGGATCTTGACCACGGAGCAGCGCTGACGGGCCCTGCGCACCTTCAGACACGCGGCCTGCGCGGCGCTGCGGCTCATCTGCGCGGAGCGCACCTCGGTGAGCTTGCTCTTGCCCTGCGGCGGCAGGACCACCACATCGGCGAGGATGCCGGCGAATTTCGCCTTCAGCTGCTTGGCGGCCGATTGCGCCGCGGCGGGCGAGCCGTAGGTGCCGAGCAACACCTGGAATCCGGCCAGCTTGTCGATCTGCGCCTGGGCCTGGCCGGCCTGGGGCGCGTTGGGATAGTTCTGTAGGAAAGCCTGGTAGGCGCTCACCGTGCCAGCGGCCTCTGCGCTCTGCCATGCGCCCGCTTGCTTGAGCGTGGTGATGCCGCTTTGCGCATCGGCGGCGTGCGCGCCATCGGGGTACTGTTGCAGGTATTGCCCGTAGGCCTCGACGGTGCCGGCGCTCTTGGCCACATTCCACGCCTGCTCGTCCTTCAGGGTGTCGATGCGGTTGCGCGCCTGCTGCACCCGGGCGTCGTCCGGATGCCGCTGGATGAAACCCTGGTAGGCGGCGACGGTATTCTGGGCGGACGCCTTGTTCCAGTCGGCGTTCGGCGAGCTGCAGGCCGCGAGCGCCACGGACAGGGCGCATGCGGCGTAGAATCCGATGGATGTTTTTTTCACGGCAACCCCTGCGCGGACAGGTGAGCCGCGTAACTTACCGCAGGCGACGGCATTACGCCAGACGCGGCGGCGCCGTGTACCGTGAACCCCGTCGCACCACAGGGAACGCTAGGTACTTACCGCAGTCGATTTTCGTCAGCTCCTCATGCCCGCTGCGCCGGATACTGCCTAAGCTGTCGCTCGCATGGAAGAGCCGACGGCGACATGCTGCGAAGCCCCGTGGATGCCGGGCGTGCGCGGGTGGCCGCCGGATGCGCACGCCGCGGGTGCGCGCGATGGCCGCAACCCCCGAAGCCGCCCACGCGCTTCCTGACCGGGATTGACGGGCTCACCATGCAGTGCAGACCATTCGTCGCCGCGCATCGCGCACGGCAGTGACCCTGGAGGGTGGCGCCGATGATTAACGGAACCGTTGTCGATCTCTCGCGCATACAGTTCGCGGCCACTGCGCTGTATCACTTCCTGTTCGTGCCCTTGACTCTGGGCTTGAGCTTTCTGCTGGCCGCGATGGAGACCGTCTACGTCACCACCGGCAAGCCGATCTACCGGCAGATGGCGCAGTTCTGGGGCAAGTTGTTCATGATCAACTTCGCGCTCGGTGTGGCCACGGGCCTCACCATGGAGTTCCAGTTCGGCACCAACTGGTCGTTCTACTCGAGTTTCGTCGGGGACATCTTCGGAGCGCCGCTCGCCATCGAAGGACTGATGGCGTTCTTCATGGAGTCGACCTTCGTCGGACTGATGGTGTTCGGCTGGGAGCGCCTGTCGCGGGGCCAGCACCTGGCGGTCACCTGGCTGGTGGCCCTCGGTTCGAACCTGTCGGCGCTGTGGATCCTGGTCGCCAACGGCTTCATGCAGGACCCGGTGGGCGCGGCCTTCAATCCGGTCACCATGCGGATGCAGCTGACCAGCTTCCAGAAGCTGATCTTCAGCCCCGACGTACAGTCGAAATTCGTGCATACCAGCATCGCAGGTTATGTCACCGCGGCGATGTTCGTGGCCGGCGTCAGCGCGTACTACATGCTGCGCAATCGTCATCTCGATCTGGCGAAGCGCTCGTTCCGCATGGCGGCGCTCTACGGTGTGCTCGCCACGATTGGCGTGATCACGCTCGGGGACGCGCTCGGTTTCGTCGCCGCCCGGGTGCAGCCGACCAAGCTCGCGGCCATGGAGGGATTGTGGAGAAAGGAAGTCGCGCCCATGCCGTTCAACGTCATCGCCTTCCCCGAGCAGGCCGAGCAGAGAAACATCGGCAAGGTGCAGGTGCCGGCGGTGCTGTCGCTTCTGGTGACGCATTCGCTGACCGGCACGGTGCCGGGGATCGCCGCCCTCGAGCGCCAGGCGGTGGGCCGGATCCAAAACGGCATCCCGGCCGTGCAGGCTCTCGAGGCGCTCGCGAAGAATCCGAACGATGCGGCCGCGCTGGCACAGTTCAATGCCCACAAGGCGGACCTCGGCTACGGATTTCTCGTGCAGCGCTTCGCGCCCGACCTGAACAACGTCACGCCGGCCGAGGTGCAGGAGGCGGCGCGCGACACCATTCCGCCGGTGGCGGCGGTGTTCTGGTCATTCCGCCTGATGGTGGGCCTTGGCCTGGCGATGCTCGCCTACTTCGTGCTGGCCGCGCTCTACACGCTGCGCAACAGGATCCAGAAGAAGACCTGGATCCTGAAAGTGGCGGTGTGGATGATCCCGGTGCCGTTCCTCGCCAATGAGATGGGCTGGCTCGTGGCCGAGCTCGGCCGCCAGCCCTGGACGGTGTTCGGCGTGCTGCCGACCTGGATGAGCGCCTCGACCCACAGCGTCGGCTACATGGCCTTTTCACTGATCGGCTTCGTGACTTTGTATTCGATCTTCATCGCCGTCGAGATGTACCTCATGGTGCGCGCGATCCGGCTCGGTCCCGAGGAGCACGGCGGCTCGGGCGACGCGCCACCGCAGACGCGGCCCACGCTTGCCGGGCGGACCGTTCCCGCGGCGGCTTACGGCAACAAACTGGAGGGCTGAGTCATGCAAGTCTATGCGGACGCGCAGGTGATCTGGTGGCTCCTGCTCGGGGTGCTGCTCATGGGGCTCGCGGTGATGGTCGGCATGGACATGGGCGTCGGGGCCATCCTGCGCTCCGTCGGCCGCACCGACGAGGAGCGGCGCGTGGCGCTCAATATCATCGGACCTCACTGGGACGGCAACCAGGTGTGGTTCATCCTCGGGGGCGGCGCGATATTCGCGGCGTTCCCGTTGATCTACGCCACGGCCTTCTCGGGTTTCTACGTGGTGATGCTGCTTCTGCTGTGGACGATGATCATGCGCCCGCTCGGCTTCGAGTACCGCAGCCGGATCGCGAACCCGGACTGGCGCGGGGTGTGGGACTGGGTGCTGTTCGTGAGCGGCGCGGTGCCGATGATCGTGTTCGGCGCCGCGTTCGGGAATCTCTTCCACGGCGTGCCGTTTCACTTCGAGTGGAACATGACTTCCTACTACACCGGCAGCTTCCTCGGGCTGCTCAATCCCTTCGCCATCCTGACCGGAGTGCTCTCGTTGGCGCTCGCGGCGATGATGGGCGCGCTCACGGTGATGAACGGGGCGGAGGGCCCGATGTTCGAGCGCGCCCGCGGCATCGCCCAGGGGGGCGCCGCGGCGGCCATCGCGCTGTTCGCGATCGGCGGCTTCTGGGTCCGGGCGCTCGGCGGCTACCGGCTGACCGGCGGTCCCGGCCCGGGTGTGCCGCAGACCCCGCTCGAGCAGTCGGTCACCGTACTGCCCGGGGCCTGGCTCGCCAACTTCGGCGCGCATCCCATCCTGTGGATCGTGCCGCTCGCGGGTTTTGGGGGCATGATCGGCGCGCTGCTCGCCGCACGCGCCGGCCGATCGCACCTCGGATGGTGGCTGGGCGCGGCGGCCTGGATCGGTGTGATCGGCACGGCCGGCGCCGCGCTGTTCCCGTTCATGCTGCCCTCGAGCAGCAATCCGTCGATGAGCCTGACGATATGGAATTCCAGCTCGAGCAGATTGACGCTGTTGTGGATGATCGGCTTCGCCGCAGTCTTCGTGCCGCTCATCCTGTGGTACACGAGCTGGGCGTTCTGGGTGATGCGCGGCAAGGTCAGCGCCGAGACCATCGCCCGCGACGACCACGCTTACTGAGGGCACGAGCATGCGCAGCGTTCTCTACTTCCTGTTGTTTCTGGTCATCGCCGTGATTGTCACCTTGCTCGCCGCGATCCTCGGAGACGAGGGCTCCTGGTATTTCGCCTGGCTGATCGGGACCACCATGCTCGTGCTCATCTCGGCTGCCGGCGCGGCCCTGCTCGATGCCCAGGAAGAGCACGCGGCGGCGCAGGCGGCCGCCGCCGAGCGCAAGCCGCTCTGACCGGGCGCCCTCCAGTGGCCTCCACGGGGCCGATCGCGGCTCCGGTCGAGGCGCGCTCCGGCATGCCCGCTGCGCAGTGGCTGCGACTCGAGGCGCGGCGGGTTCACCCGCCCCTGCGGCGCGCGGCGCTGTTGACGGCCCTGGTGGCGCTAGTGATGGTCGGGCAGGCCTGGCTCCTCTCGGGGCTGCTCGATGAGGCGGTGTTCGCGCATGCGCCGCTCATGCGCCTGTGGTTACCCTGGCTCGGCCTGCTCGCTCTGGCGGCGCTGCGCTTCGGATTGAGCCTCGCCGCCCGGCGCACCGCGCTTCGCGCCGCGCAGAGGCTCGCGCAAAGCCTGCGTGCGCGGCTGCTTCGCGGTGCGCAGCGCCTGGGGCCGTATGGACTGCGCGCCGAGGCGAGCGGCGATCTCATCACCCGCCTGGTCGATGGGATCGATGCCGTCCTCGGCTACTTCGCGCGCTATCTGCCGCAGGTCGCCGGGGCGGCGCTCATACCGCCGTTGCTCGCGATAAGCGTATTTCCGGCGGACTGGCTCTCGGGGCTGGTGCTCCTCTTGACGGCGCCGCTCATTCCACTGTTCATGGTATTGGCCGGCAGCGCCGCCGCGCGCGCCAGCGAGCGCCGTTACGCCCAGCTCACGCGGCTCGGGGCGTCATTCATGGAAGCGCTGGGCGGTCTCGTCACGCTGCGTCAGCTCGGCGCCGCCGAGCGCGTCGCGCAGCGACTCGCGGGCGAGAGCGAGGAGTACCGCGCGCTCACGATGAAGGTGTTGCGCATTGCGTTCCTTTCGGCGCTGGTGCTGGAGTTCTTCGCCACGGTCGGCATTGCCGTCGTCGCGGTGCTGATCGGCTTTCGCCTGATGTGGGGTGAGCTGCATCTGCGCGCGGGCCTGTTCGTGTTGCTGCTGGCGCCGGAGTTCTACTCGCCGCTGCGCTCACTTGGCGGACTGCGCCACACGCGCATGGATGCGCTGGCGGCGGCGCAGCAGCTCTCGGCGCTCGAGGATATCCCGCCCGTCGCCACTGCGCCTGCCGCGGGTCTCGCTCGTGCCCCGCTCGCGGCCGCTCCGGAGATCCGTATCGAGCGCCTCAGTTATGCACATCGCGGCCGTGCGGCGGGACTCCGCGATTGCAGCTTCACGATGAAGGCGCGGCGGGTGACCGCGCTGGTCGGTGCCACAGGCTCCGGCAAGAGCACGCTGCTCAACCTCCTGCTCGGTTTCGCCGCCCCCGATGCCGGCCACATTCTCGTCGATGGCGCCGAGCTCGCCCCGCTCGACCTCGCGCACTGGCGCGCCGGGGTGGCGTGGGTGCCGCAGCAGGCCCACGTCTTCGAGGGCACGGTGCGCGACAATCTACAGCTGGCCGACCCGGGTGCCGACGCGGGCGCGCTGCGGCGGGCCGCCGATCGCAGCGGCCTCGCGGCGGTGCTCGCGCGACTGCCGAAGGGCTTGGATACGCAGCTCGGCGAGCGTGGAGTGGGCCTCTCCGGAGGAGAGCTCCAGCGTCTCGCGCTGGCACGCGCGCTGCTGCGCGAGCAGGCGAAGGTCTGGCTGCTCGATGAGCCCACCGCGCATCTCGATGCCGAGGGCGCTCACGCGGTGGAAACGATCATCCGCGCCGCCGCAACGACGCGCACGGTGGTGCTGGTCGCGCATCGGCTGAGTGCAGCGCGCCTGGCGGACTGGGTGGTGGTCCTTGGGGACGGCCGCGTGATCGAGCAGGGCGCGCCGCTCGAGCTGGCGCGCTCGCGAGGCGCCTACACCGCGCTGTTGGAGGCCGCGCAGTGATGCATAAGCCACTGTTGCCGCCGGTGGTGCGGCGTCTCCTCACCGTGCTGCGCCCGTATCGCCCCTGGATGACCGGTGGCGCGGCGTTGGCCCTGCTCGCCGCACTTGCAGCGATCGGCCTGATGGCACTTTCCGGATGGTTCATCGCGGCCATGGCGCTCGCCGGCGCCGGTGGGGTCGTCATCGACTATTTCACGCCGGCCGCGGCGATTCGGGCGTTCGCCATCGCGCGCAGCGGCGGCCGATACGCAGAGCGTGTCGTGACGCACGAGGCGACACTGCGCGATCTGGCGGGGCTGCGCTCCTGGCTGTTTCAACGGTTGATTCCGTTGGCGCCGGCGCGATTGTCGGCGCTGCGCAGCGGCGAGCTGTTTGCGCGCCTGCGCGCCGACATCGATGCGCTGGAGCACTTCTATCTGGCCGTGCTGGTGCCCGCCGCGGTGGCGATGGTGAGCGTGGCTTCGGGACTGCTCCTGTGCCTCATCGTGCTGCCCGCCGCGGCGGTGCCGTTGCTGCTTGGCGCCCTCTGCGCCGGTGTGCTCCTGCCCGCCTGGATGCAGCGCCGCGCCGCTCGCGACGCCGCGCAGGCCGTGCGCGAAGCCGCCGAGTTGCGCGGCTCGCTCCTCGATGCACTGCGAGGTCATGCCGAGCTGCTGGCTTGGGGAGGCGTCGAGGCGCATACGGCGCGGATCGATGCCTTGGCGACTCGATTGGATGCGCGCAGGACTCGTACGGAACTGCTGCAGTCCGTGACCGGCGGTGCGGCGGGACTGTGCGGGCAGCTGACACTGCTGGCGGTGCTGGTGCCCGGACTGGCGGCGGTGCATCGCGGCGCCCTCGCGCCGACGCTGCTCGTGATGCTGTCACTGCTGGCGCTGGCGTTGTTCGAGGTCATCGCGCCGTTGTCCGAGGCGCTGCCGCAATGGCACGCCACACTCGTCGCCGGGGCACGCGTGTTCGAACTTGCCGACACGCCGCCGGCTTTCCTCGAGCCCGACACCTGCGCGCCCCTGCCGCCGGCCCCGGCCATCGTGTTCGAGCGTGCCTGCCTGCGCTATGCCGAGGATGCGCCGTGGGCGCTCGATGAGGTGGATCTCACGCTCTGCGCGGGGGCGCGGGTGGCCGTGGTGGGTGCTTCAGGGGCGGGCAAGAGCTCGCTGCTCGCGGCGCTGTTGAAATTCTATCCGCTGCAGAAGGGGCGTGTGCTGGTCGGAGGCCAGCCTCTGGAGGCGCTGCAGGGCGACACGTTGCGCCGGCACATCGCGGTCATCGCACAGCAAACCGTGCTCTTCAACCTCTCACTGCGCGACAATCTGCTCCTCGCCGCGCCCGAGGCCGATGCCGCACGGATCGAGCGCGCCGTCGCGCTGGCCCGGTTGGACCACTTCGTCGCCTCCTTGCCCGAAGGGTATGACACTCTGCTCGGGGAGGGAGGCGGGCTGGTTTCCGGCGGCGAGGCGCGGCGCATCGCCATCGCTCGCGCGCTCCTTCAGGATGCTCCGGTGCTGGTGCTCGATGAGCCGACCGAGGGACTGGACACGCGCACCGCCCGCGAGTTGTACATTGAGCTCGAGGCGGTCGCGCGCAACCGCACCGTGCTGCTGATCACGCACCGTTTGAGCGGCCTGGCACACCTCGTCGAGGAGGTGGTGGTGATGGACGCTGGACGCATCGCCGGACGAGTGCCGGTGAGCGAGTATCTTGCCCGCGAGCGCGGAGCCTGAGTGAGGATCCCATGAGCCCATCCACCCCCCTCGATCCCGACCAGGCGCTGATTCGCGAGTTTCTCGCCGGTGATGGCGCACCTCGGCCTTTCGATGCCAATCCCCTGGCGCGCTCGTTGGGGACGCGTTTGCTCGCGGCCGATGCCGCGGCGGGAACCGTGACGCTGGGGTTCGAGCCGGGGCCGCAGTTCCTGCAGGGCAATGGCTGCGTGCAAGGGGGCATCGTGGCCGCGATGCTCGACTTCGCCCTGGCGCTATCGGTACTCACCCGTCTGGAGGCGGGTCACAGCCATTCGACCGCATCATTCTCGGTCAATCTGTTGCGGCCCACGCGCATCGGGCGATACGTCGCGCAGGGCCGCATCCAGCGCATGGGCTCCCGCCTGGCGTTCGCGGATGCGAGCCTCTTCCTCGAGGGAGCCGAGGAACGGGTGGCCACGGCCACCGGGGTGATGTCCCTGCGGCAGGGGCGTTCGAGGAGCTGAACGGCGGGCGCCCCGGCGCATCGATCCGCCGGATTATGTCCCCTATCGCATTGGCGGCAGGAGGCGCAAGGAGTAAATTCACAAAATTCGAATCTCCCTCGCGCCGGCGCGCCGCCCGGGGCGGCGGGTATCCGCAGAGGGCCGCCTGATCGCGACCCGCACGACCGAATGGAGAATACCAATGAGAAAAATGCACGGCACCCTGCTGGCGATCCTCTTCTGCGCACTGGCGGGGCGCGCTTCGGCCGCATCGGTGACCTTCGGGCGGTGGCTGGTGGCCACCTCGGCGGACGGCGGTGATGTCTACGCGGCGACGGTGAACGGCAGGGGCGAAGTCTTCGGGGAATTCTGCGACTATCACTCGGCCTCGTGCCGCTGGCTGCTCGCCGTGCGCACGCCCTGCCGCTTCGGAGACGTTTACCCGATCCTGGCGAATTCCAGGAGCGGCGCCAATCCCATCGCGATTTTCTGCGGCGGGGTGCTCGGCAGCCGCACCTTTGGCCTGGCGCTCATGAATCAAAAGAAGCTCGAGGCGAGCATCGCCGATTCGGCGCAGATCGGCTTTGCCGTGCCGCTGGCCAATGGCGGCTTCGCGGTGGCGCAGTTCCAGCTCAAGGGGCGCGTCCAGGCGACCTCCTTCCTGCAGAAGTCTTTTTTCGCCGAAATCGCACGCCGACGCCAGGCGCGCTCGGCCGCGCGGCCCCTCTAGATCTTCAGGCGGGTCTTTTCCTCCTTCTTTAGGGGGAGAGGCGGGGCGTTGCTGCGACGAGCGCGACCTCAGGCGCGTCGGGCCGCATGAGCGCTCCGGGGTTCCAGCGTAGAATCGGCCGGTTCCCAATTCCTTCGTGGCTGCGCGTGGCCAGGGTCCGGCCCTCTCTCGGGGTGGCCGCCCGGCGCGAGGCGGCCCGGTTCGAAGCGGGCTGCACGGCAACACACGAGTGAGATCGGGTCGGGAGTCATGATGAAGAATGTGATGGGGCGACGACTGGCCGTCGTGCTGGTCTCGATGGCGCTGCTGATCGGTCTGGTGGTGGCCTGGAACCTGATCAAGGCCCACTTCATGCAGAAGTTCATGGCCATGAACGCTTCGGCCCCCCAGACGGTGAGCACCGCCGTCGCCGAGTACTCGAGCTGGCAGCCCGAAGTGAAGTCGGTGGGCAGCCTGCGCGCCGTGCATGGTGTCGAGGTGACGACGCAGGTGGGCGGTCTGGTGCGCCAGGTGCAGTTCCAGTCCGGAGCCGATGCCCGCGCGGGCCAGCCGCTCATCCAGCTCAACGCGGACCCGGAAATCGCGACCCTGAAGTCACTGACGGCGCAGGCGCACTACGCCAGGCTGACCTACGACCGCGACGTCATCCAGTACGAGGCGCAGGCCATCGGCAAGGCGGTGCTGGATGCCGCGACGGCCAACTGGCATAGCCTGGAGGCGCAAAAGGCGTCCGAGGCGGCGCTGATCGCGGAAATGACCATCCGCGCGCCGTTCAACGGCCGGCTCGGCATCACCACCGTCAACCCGGGGCAGTACCTCAAGGCCGGCGATTCCATCGTGACGCTGCAATCGCTCGATCCGATCTACGTGGATTTCAGGCTGCCGCAGGGCGATCTGTCGCGCATCAAGGTCGGACAGACCGTGCGCATCACGGCGGACGCGTTCCCGGGCAGCGTGTTCAGCGGCCGAGTCACCTCCATCGACCCGGCGGTCGACACCGCGACGCGCAATTTCGAGGTGGAGGCCACCATCGGCAACGCGCAGCGCCAACTCAAGCCCGGAATGTTCGTCGACACGGCGGTCGAATCGGGCGCGCCGCAGCGTTATCTCACGTTGCCGGAAACGGCCATCAGCTACAACCCCTATGGGGACACCGTGTTCGTGGTGCGCCGCAAGGGCGCCGCCGCCCATCCGATCGTGCATCAGGTCTTCGTCCACCTCGGCCCGACCCGCGGCGACCAGGTCGCCGTGCTCACGGGCCTCTCGGCGGGCGAGCGGATCGTGACCAGCGGGCAGCTGAAGCTCAAGAACGGCACGCCAATCGTCATCAACAACAGCGTGCAGCCGACCAGCAACCCCAACCCGGCTCCGCAGGAAGAGTGAGGCGGCGAGCGTGAGATTCACCGACATCTTCATCCGGCGGCCGGTTCTCGCGGCCGTCGTGAGCCTGCTGATCCTGGTGCTCGGCCTGCGCGCCATCTTCCAGCTGCCCGTCACCCAGTACCCGAAGACCCAGAGCGCGGTGATCACGGTCAGCACGTACTACTACGGCGCGGATGCGAACACGGTGGCCGGCTTCATCACCCAGCCGCTCGAGACGGCCATCGCCCAGGCGCAGGGCATCGACTATCTGTCCTCCGAGTCGATGGCCGGCGAGTCGGTGATCACGGCGACGCTGCGTCTCAACTATGACCCCAACAAGGCGCTGACCGAGATCAGCGCCCAGGTCAACGCCGTGCGCAACCAGCTGCCGGCGCAATCGCAGCTGCCGGTCATCCAGCTGGCCAAGAACCAGACGACCGACACGATGTATCTGGGCTATTTCAGCAAGGTGCTGCAGCCGAACGCGCTGACCGATTTCCTGCTGCGCGTGGTGCAGCCGCAGTTGAATGCGCTGTCGGGCGTGCAGAACGCGGAGATCCTCGGCGGACGCACATTCGCCTTGCGCGCCTGGCTCGACCCGAACCGCATGGCGGCCCACGGTGTCACGGCGGCCGACGTCTACCAGGCGCTCGCAGCCAACAACTACCTGTCCGCGGCCGGCCAGACCAAGGGCCAGATGGTCAGCATCAAGCTGCGGGCGACCACCGATCCGCGCACGCTCCAGGAGTTCCGCAACCTCGTGATCCGCGACCAGAACGGCGCGATCGTGCGCCTGAGGGATGTGGCCACGGTGGTGCTCGGCGCGGAGAACTACGACTTCACCGTCCGCTTCAGCGGCCGTCCGGGCGTGTTCGTCGGCATCAAGGCCGCGCCGAGCGCCAATATTCTCGATGTCGCGAAGCGGGTGAGAGCGGAGTTGCCGGTCATCGCGCGGCAGTTGCCGACCGGTATCACCCAGAAGGTGGTGTTCGACGCCACCGGCTTCGTGCACTCCTCGATCGTCGATGTGGTGAGCACCCTCGTCGAGGCGCTGCTCATCGTCACCGTGGTGATCTACCTTTTCCTGGGCAGCGCGCGCGCGGTCGCCGTGCCGGCGATTGCCATGCCCCTGTCGATCGTCGGCGCCTTCATCGTCATGCTCGCGCTCGGCTACTCGATCAACCTGCTGACGCTGCTCGCGCTGGTGCTCGCGATCGGGCTGGTGGTCGATGACGCCATCATCGTGGTGGAGAACATCGATCGCCACATGAAACAGGGCAGCACACCGTTCGAGGCGGCGATCCAGGGCGCGCGCGAGCTCGGCGGGCCCATCATCGCGATGACCGTCGTGCTGGTGGCGGCGTATGTGCCGATCGCCTTCCAGGGCGGACTCACCGGAACGCTGTTCACCCAGTTCGCCTTCACGCTGGTGGGGGCGGTCACCGTCTCGGCCATCATCGCGCTGACGCTCTCGCCGATGATGTGCTCGCGCATCTTCCGGTCCGAGCAGGAGGAGGGCCGCTTCGCCCATCTGCTGGATCGCTGGTTCACCGCGCTGCGCCGGGGATATCACCGCATACTGTCCAACTGGCTTTCGACCTGGCCGGTACTGATCGTGCTCGGCGCGCTGCTGCTCGGCGGGGTGTTCTACCTCTTCATGACCTCCAAGACCGAGCTCGCGCCACAGGAAGACCAGGGGGTGGTGCTCTATCAGCTCATCGGTCCCGCCGATGCGACGCTCAGGCAGATGGAGACGTATACCGACCAGGTCTATCAGGCGGCGCGCACGCTGCCGGAGTACCGCCAGGCCTTCCAGCTGATCGGCAACCCGACGGTCAACCAGGGTTTCGGCGGCATCCTGCTCAAGCCCTGGGATCAGCGCACCCGGACCGCCACGCAGCTGCAACAGGTGCTGCAGAACCGTTGGAACCACATCGCCGGGGCGCGCGTGGCGGCGTTCCAGTTCCCGTCGCTTCCCGGAGCGCAGGGCATGCCGGTGCAGTTCGTGATCACCACGGCGGAGCCGATCGCGAACCTGAATGCGGTCGCGCAGAAGGTGCTCGATCGCGCCAAGGCGAGCGGCCTGTTCTTCTTCGTGGACAGTGATCTGAAGATCGATCAACCGCAGGACGAGCTGGTGGTCAATCCCGATAAAGTCGCCGATCTGGGCCTCACGCAGCAGGACGTGGCCTCGACGCTCGGCGCGGCGCTCGGCGGCGGCTATGTCAATTACTTCGAGCTCGCCGGCCGCTCGTACCGTGTGATGCCGCAGGTTCTGCAGCGCTTCCGCCTGAATCCGAGCCAGGTGCTCGACTACCACCTGCGCACCGCATCGGGAAAGCTGGTGGAGCTGAGGACGGTGGCGCATCTGAAGTCCGAGGTCGTGCCCGAGTCGATCAATCATTTCCAGCGGCTGAATTCCGCGACGATCATGGGGGCGCCGGCCGTCTCCCAGGGGCAGGCGCTCGCCTTCCTGCAGAAGACTCTGGAACAGATCGCTCCGAGCGGCTACAAGGCCGACTACGCGGGCGAGTCCCGGCAGTTCATGCAGGGGTCCAACAGCTTCCTCATGACTTTCGGGTTCGCACTGGTCATCGTCTTCCTGGTGCTCGCGGCGCTCTTCGAGAGCTTCCGCGATCCGGTCGTGATCCTGGTGTCCGTGCCGGCGGCCCTGTTCGGGGCGCTGCTGTTCATCAATGTGCTGCCGTCGCAGTCGCTCAACATCTACACCCAGGTGGGGCTGGTGACGCTGCTCGGCCTGATCAGCAAGCACGGCATCCTCATGGTGCAGTTCGCCAATGACCTGCAGCGCGCGGGCAAGAGCAAGCTCGAGGCCATCGAGGAAGCCGCCGAGGTGCGACTGCGCCCGATCCTCATGACCACCGCCGCGATGGTCGTGGGTGTGTTGCCGCTCGTGCTCGCCAGCGGCGCGGGCGCCGCCGGCCGCAAGGCCATGGGCATCGTCATCTTCACCGGTCTGTCGATCGGCACGCTGTTCACGCTGTTCATCGTGCCCGCGGTGTATCTGGTGCTCGCGCAGGATCACGAGCGCGACCGGCAGAGGGCCGAGGGGCCCGCGGTCGTGACGGGCCCGGCCGCGGCCGCCTCGGAGTGAGCGCCAACTGTCCGGCGGTGCCGTGAAGTGCTAAGTTAGGCGAATGCCGACACTTCACGCCACGCGCCGCGCCTGGACGGACGAGGCGGTCCGCCGGATCGAGGCGGACTTCAACCGCTCCGCCGACACGCACCTCATTCCGATCGAGCTGCCGCACTATCGCGGGATCGAGCTGTATCTCAAGGACGAGTCGAGTCACCCCACCGGAAGCCTCAAGCACCGCCTGGCCCGATCCCTGTTCCTGTACGCGCTGTGCAATGGCTGGATCGGTGCCGAAACTCCCGTAGTCGAGGCGTCCAGTGGCTCGACTGCGGTTTCCGAGGCGTACTTCGCGCGCATGCTGGGCCTGCGTTTCATCGCGGTGGTGCCGCGCGAGACCGCCGCAGAGAAGATCGCCGCGATCGAGTTCCAGGGCGGCGAGTGTCACTTCATCGACGATCCGGACACGGTGTACCAGGAGGCGCAGCGGCTGGCCCGGGAGGTGCAGGGCCACTACATGGACCAGTTCAAATACGCCGAGCGGGCCACCGACTGGCGCGGCAACAACAACATCGCGGAGTCGATTTTCAATCAGCTGGAGCTCGAGCGCCATCCCGTCCCGCGCTGGATCGTATGCGGAGCGGGCACCGGCGGCACCTCGGCGACGCTCGGGCGCTTCGTGCGCTACAACCACTATTCGACCGAGATCTGCGTGAGCGATCCCGCGGGCTCGGTTTTCCACCGCTATTTCGCCGACCGCCGCACCACGACACTCGACCGCTGCGAGTGCTGCATCGAGGGCATTGGGCGGCCGCGCGTCGAGCCTTCCTTCATCCCCGATGTGGTTGATCGCATGATCGTCGTGCGTGATGCCGACAGCATCGCCGCCGCGCGGGTCTTGAGTGAGCGACTCGGACGCCGTTGCGGGGGGTCGACCGGAACGAACCTGTGGGCCTGTGCACAGCTGATCGCGGAGATGGCCGGACGGGGGGAGAGCGGCTCGGTGGTGTCGATCCTGTGCGATCAAGGGGACCGTTACGCCTCCACGTACTTCAACGACGAGTGGGTCGCCAGCAAGCACCTTGAGCTCTCACCGGGCATGCGGACGATGACGGACTTCTTTGCCGGCCGCGGCTTCCCCGCACGCTGAGGCGTCGAGCGGGCGCACCGGCCGGAAAATCGCAAGAGGGGCACATGGCAGGCAAGAGACGGACTCGCGCCGCGCTGGCTGTTCTGGCGCTCGGACTGGCGGGCGCCGCCCGCATGCCGCTTCGGGTCAGGGTGACGGGTGGGTGGGTCCGCGGTGCTCAGGTCCACGGCGTCATCGCGTTCAAGGGAATTCCGTTCGCGGCGCCCCCCGTCGGCAAGCTCCGATGGGCGCCCCCGCAGCCCGTGAGGGCCTGGCGAGGCGTGCGGCCGGCGCTGCGCTTCGGCCCGGATTGCATGCAGCGGCCCACACCGGGGGACATGGCGCCGCTGCGGACCGTGCCGGCCGAAAACTGCCTGTACGTCAATGTCTGGCGTCCACGGAAAGCATCGCGGCGCAGGCTTCCGGTCATGGTCTGGATCTACGGCGGCGGCTTCGTGGACGGCGGCACATCGCCCGCGGTGTACGACGGCAGCCCGTTCGCCCGCGACGGCGTGGTGTTGGTGAGCTTCAACTACCGGCTGGGCAACTTTGGCTTCTTTGCCTTCCCCGCGCTCATGAGCTCCGGCGAGGTGGGCAACTATGCGCTCATGGACCAGATCGCCGCGTTGAAATGGGTGCGGCACAACGTCGGCGCCTTCGGCGGGGATCCGCGCAACGTCACGATTTTCGGCGAGTCCGCCGGCGGCACCTCGGTGGCTGCGCTGCTCGCGACCCCCTTGGCCCGCGGGCTCTTCGAGAAGGCCATCCTGGAGTCCGCCTGGGGCCTCAGGGACAACATCCCCGACCTCCCGCTGCACCCACTGTCCACGGGACCGGCGTCTGCCGAGTCGATCGGCGTGCGCCTGGCGCGGCACCTGGGTATCACGGGGCAGGGGCCCGGGGCACTCGAGCAGTTGCGGGCCCTGCCCGCGCCGCGCCTGGTCGATGGCCTCGACATGGCCACGGAGCCGGACGATCGGACGTACGTTCACGGTCCGATCGTCGATGACAGGCTGTATTTCGGCGCGCCGGTCGAGGTCTTGGCCGAGGGCAAGGGCGCACGTGTGCCGGTGATGATCGGCACCAACAGCGCTGATCTCGGTTCCATGCCCCAGAGGTCGTTACGGGCGCTGTTCGCCGCCTTCGGGTCGCAGGCGGCCGCGGCGCGCGCCGTTTACGATCCGGCCGGCGGACGCACCCTGCAGCAGGTGTCGGCGGAAGTCGGCCGGGATCAGTGGATGATCGAGCCGGCGCGGGCGATCGCGCGAGCCTTGTCGAGCCGCGGACAGAGGGTCTACGAGTATCGCTTCTCGTACGTCGCCACCTCGATGCGAAAGTCATGGCGGGGCGCGCCGCACGCGACAGAGATTCCCTACGTATTCGATACCGTCAGGGCGCATTACGGCCGGCGTACCACCCGCGCCGACCAGGTCATGGCGCGCATCATGCACGCGTATTGGGTGGCATTTGCCAAGACAGGCCGGCCGGATCCGGCCGGCGAGCCCGCCTGGCCGCGGTATGAGGTTGCCACGGACCGGCTGTTGAATTTCACCGAGCGCGGCCCCGTGGCCGAACGTGATCCCTGGCGCAAGCGTCTCGACCTGGCCGAGGCCGCCGAGCGCATCGAGTCGAGGCGCTGAGCGGGCGCGGGTCCTGCGGACCGGCGACCGTCCGAACGGCGCCGGTCCGGGACTCTCGGGGAGGGCTGCGATCAGGCCGCGGCGAGCTGCGCCGCGGCGAACTCGAAATTCGCCAGCTTGGCGAGGAAATTGTCCGCGAAGTCGGCGCGGCGGTTGCGGAAGTCCACGTAGTAGGCGTGCTCCCACACGTCCAGGACCAACAGCGCCTTGCCCTCACCGGTGGCCACCGGCGTTCCGGCATTGCCGGTCTTGGTGATCTTCAGTCGTCCGTCGGTGCCGAGCACCAGCCAGGCCCAGCCGGAGCCGAACTGCCCGAGGGCTGCGGCCTTGAACTGCTCCTTGAATTTCTCGACACCGCCGAAGTCCGAGATGAGCTTCTTCTCGAGGCTCCCGGGAATGCCGCCGCCGTTCGGCGTCAGGGAATTCCAGAACAGGCTGTGGTTCCAATGCTGGCCGGCGTTGTTGAACACGGCGGCAAGATCGCCGCGCTCGTGGGCCAGGCGGATGATCTCCTCGAGGCTCTTGCCTTTGAGGGCATCGTTCTTGTCGACCAGCCCGTTCAGCGCAGTGACGTACGCCTGATGATGCTTGCCGTGATGAAGCTCCAGGGTCTCCTGGCACATACCCCGGGCGGCGAGCGCGCCGGGCGCGAAGGGAAGCGAGGGAAGTGAAAAGGTCACGGGGACTCTCCTACTGTGACAGGGGATCAGCTCTTGCTGGGCGTGTGCCGAAGGCTAGGAAACTTTCTGGAATTTGTCCAGGGAGACTCCGAGCGTCCCTGGCGCGCGCAGGCAGGCCGATCGGGCGGGCTGCCGTACATTCGGGGCGCTTCCGGGACGGACTTTCGGCATAATCCCGCGCCCAGGGCCAAGGCCCCGGATCGGGGTGCCGATGCTGACCAAATCCCAGGCCCGAGAACTCACGCGCATGCCGCTGTCGTGGCTGATGCGGCTGCGCCTGATCCTGTTCGGGCACGATGACCTGGTCAGCGTCGTATTCTGGGCCACGCTGGTCGGAATCGCCGGCGCCTTCGCCAGCGTCCTGTTCCGCCTCGGCATCCGGCTGTGCGTGCGCCTGTTCAGCGGCTACTGGCCCTACTCCGAGCACGGCTCGGGACTGGTGGATGTGGCGCTGAAGCTCCCCTGGTGGCACCGGGCCCTGATGCCCGCCATCGGAGGGCTGCTCGCCGGAGCGGTGCTGCTGTTCGTCAAGCGACGACTGGTCTCGTCCAAGGCCATCGATTACATCGAGGCGGTGAAGGTCGGCGATGGCCGGATCGGCTTCCGCGGCTCGATCCTGAAAAGCGTGGGATCGATGCTCACCATCTCCTCGGGGGGCTCGATCGGGCGCGAAGGCTCGATGGTGCAGCTCTCCGCCATGCTCGGCTCGAGGATCGGCCTGCTCGCGCGCGCGCCGGTTCCGCGACTGAGGCTCATGGTGGCCTGCGGGGTGGCCGCGGGCATCGCGGCGGCCTACAACGCGCCCATCTCCGGCGCATTGTTCGCTTCGGAAATCGTGTTGGGCTCGATGTCGATGGAAAGCTTCGGGCCGCTCGTGATCGCCTCGGTCATTTCCAACGCCACCTTGCACCGGGTGGCGCATTACGGAAACGTGTTCGACGTGCCCCACGTGGTGGTGGTCACGAACTGGGAGCTGATCTTCTACATCATGCTCGGTGTCCTGCTCGGACATCTGGCGCCGCCGTTTCTCGCGCTGCTCGACTACGCGAAGTCGAAGTTCGTGCGCTTGAAGCTGCCGCTGTACTGGCAGCTCACGCTCGGCGGTGTGGGGGTCGGCATCATATCGCTGCTCGTCCCCGAGGTCTGGGGCAATGGGTACAGCGTGGTGAGCCATATCCTGCTCGGGCAGGTTCTCGGGTGGACGCTGCTCGCCATCCTCCTGGCCAAGGTGCTGGCGACCGCCTCCACCGTCGGTTCGGGTGGCGTGGGCGGTGTGCTCACGCCCTCGCTGTTCATCGGCGCGGCCGTCGGCACACTGTACGGCGGCCTGCTGCAGCTCATGATGCCGCACATCGTTCCCCAGCCGGTCGCCTACGGCGTGATCGGCATGGGCGGATTTCTGGCGGCGACCACACAGGCGCCACTCACCTCCATCCTGATGATTTTCGAGATGACACTCGATTACAACGTGGTGTTGCCGCTCATGCTGGCCTGTGTGACCGCGCATTACACCGCCAAGGTCTATCAGCACGGCAAGTCGGTCTATCGCGCCACGCTCGATCAGGCCATGGCGGCCGAGCACGGCGATGACTGGCGTCTGCGCACCGTCGAGGCATTGGTGAAGCCGGCGGCGGTGGTGGTGCCGCGCGATACTCCGCTGTCGGAAGTTTTCAACCGCATGTCGAGACGCACTCTCCGGCGGGTGTATGTGACGGATGGCGATGATCTGGTCGCCTGGTTCAGGCCTCGGGAGTTGCTCGAGCGGCTGCAGAAGGGCGAGATCGGCTGGGATGTGCCGGTGGGGGAGATCGCCCAGCCGGTGAACGAGACGTTGACGCCGGACATGTCGCTGACCGAGGCGCTTGATGGCTTCCTGCGCGAGAAGGTGAGGACGCTGCCTGTCACGCCCGGACAATGGCGGCACACGCTGCTCGGTGAAGTGTCGCGCGACGACGTGCTTCTCGCCATCCGGGATCGTCTGACGGTCACGAAGTGAATACGTTGCGTCTTTGGGCCACCGCTCCGCGCGGACTGACCGATCTGTTGGCCAAGGAGCTCGCAGCGCTCGGGGCTCTGGAAGTCCACGAGCGCGCCGGCGCGGTATCGTTTGGCGGCACCCTGGAAACGGTGTATCGGGCCTGTCTCGAATCGCGGCTCGCCAATCGCGTGCTGCTCGAGATCGCCCGTTTCGAGGCCGCGGATACCGAAGCATTCTACAGGGCGGCGCGCGCGGTCCATTGGTCCGCGCAGCTGAAACCCGGAGCGAGCCTCGCCTGCGGGTTCAGTGGCCGGCATCCGACCATCGTGCACAGCCACTTCGGGGCGCTGAAGCTGAAGGACGCCATCGTCGATGCCCTGCGCGAGGCGACCGGTTCGAGGCCCGATGTGGTGCTGGACAGACCCGGGCTGCGCGTGCACGCCCACGCGCACGACGCGTCGATCACCCTGTCAATCGACCTGTCGGGTGAAAGTCTGCATCGCCGAGGGTACCGCAGCGTCACCGGTGAGGCGCCGCTGAAGGAGAACGTGGCCGCGGGCGTGCTCGAGCGCAGCGGCTGGCCGCAGCTCGCGGCCTCGGGCGCGCAGTTCCTCGATCCTCTGTGCGGTTCGGGTACCTTGGTGATCGAGGCGGCATTGATGGCCGCGCATTGCGCGCCGGGCCTCAACCGCCGGTACTTCGGGTTTCTCGGCTGGAGGGGGCACGATGAGGCGCTGTGGAGCCGTGTGCGGGAGGAGGCGGTGACGCGCTCTCTTGCCGGCGGCGCGCCGACCGTGATCATCCGCGGTCAGGATCGCGATCCGGCGGCCATCCGCGATGCGCGCGCCAATGCCGAGCGCGCCGGTGTCGCGCAGTGGGTGCGATTCGAAGTGCGCCCCTTGTCCGAGGCCGTGCCGGATGAGACGGGCGACCCTCAGCGGGGGCTGTTGTGCACCAACCCTCCGTATGGCGTCAGGCTGGAAGACCTGGAGGCGGCACGCGCCGTGCACCGGGAGCTCGGCGAGGTGCTGCGCGAGAGGTTTCAGGGATGGCAGGCGTCGGTGCTCACCGGCGCACCGCAACTCGGCATGGAGCTCGGCATCCGCGCAGCGCGCACGCACACGCTCTGGAACGGGGCGATCGAGTGCCGGTTGCTCAGAATGACCGTGGAGCCCCGGAGCCTTCGTCGGCCCGGAACCCTGGCGAAGTCCGATGTCTCACTCAGCGAGACTCCGGGCGCGCGCATGTTTGCCAACCGCCTCGCGAAGAACCTGAAGCGGCTGAAGAGCTGGGCGCAGCGCGAGGACGTTTCGTGCTACCGGCTGTATGACGCGGACATGCCGGAGTATGCCTTCGCCATCGACTTGTATCGCACCGTGCAGCCGCCGGAAGATTGGCTGTACGTGCAGGAATACGCCGCTCCCGAGGAGATCGAGGCCGAGGCGGTGCGGCGCCGCCGTGGCGAGGTCCTGGCAAGCCTTCCGGGTGTGACCGGCGTGCCCAGGGAGCGGATCAAGGTGCGCGTGCGCCGCCGAACCCGGCGCGGCGAGCAGTATGAGAAGCTCGCCGGACATGCCGAGTTCCACATCGTGAGCGAAGGGGGGCTGCGCTTCGCCGTGAACTTCGGGGACTACCTCGACACGGGGCTGTTTCTCGATCATCGCCTCACCCGGGAGAGGCTGCGGCGCGAGGCGCGCGCCAGGCGCTTTCTCAATCTGTTCGCGTACACCGGTACGGCGACTGTCTATGCCGCATCGGGCGGGGCGGCCGAGACCACCTCGATCGACCTGTCGAGGACTTACCTCGATTGGGCCGAGCGCAACCTGGAACTGAATGGATTCGCCGGCCCTCGCAATCAGCTCATCCAGGCCGATTGCCTGCAGTGGCTGCGTGAGGGCTCGCGGGAACGCTACGACCTCATATTCCTCGATCCGCCGACGTTCTCCAACTCCAAGCGCATGGAGGAGGTGCTCGATGTGCAGCGAGACCACGGGACGCTGATCGAGGGGTGCATGAGGCGGCTCGCGCCCGGCGGAGTGTTGATTTTCTCCACCAATGCGCAGCGCTTTCGTCTCGAGCCGGCGCTGCAGGAGCGCTATGCGGTCCGTGACGTCTCCGCGGCCACGCTCCCCCGGGACTTCGAGCGCAACCCCCGGATCCACCGCTGCTTCGAGCTCCGCCTGCCCGAGAGCCGCTGATCGATCTGCCGCTCGGCCCGGCCCTCGCCTGAGCCCGGGCGCGGGACCGCGCCCCTCAGCGGCTCTTGGTCCGCTCGCGCCCGGATGACGGCAGGTCCTCCGGCCGCCAGGCCCGGCCCTGTCTTTCCTCTATGTATGCCCGGATCAGGCGGCGGACGACCTGGGAAGGTGTCGCGTCCTCCTCGGCGCACAGCCGCTCGAAAACGGCTTTCTTTCGTGGGTCGATCAGGATGGTCAGTCGTGCGGTACGCGCTTCGAGGGGCACGGAGTGGATTCCACTTCACATTCAAGGTGTATCCAATGATAATACCATGCACCGGCTGTCGCACCTGTGATCACGATCTCCCCAACGCTCCTGACTGGCTGCGTCGCACTACTCTGCGGCTGGGTGGTCGTCGGCCTTGCGGGGCTGCTGCGCCCGGGAAGCCTGCGATTCGCCGGACGTACGCTGTTCCCGCTCGGGGCGCTGCTCGGACTGGCGCTCGGCCTCCTCGCGGGCGCGAGCCTGCTGGGGGGAGGCACGGAGCGGCTCATCCTGCCGGTGGGCCTGCCCGACCTGCCCATGCACCTCAGGCTCGATCCGCTCTCGAGCCTGTTCCTGCTGCTGCTCGGCGCCTCCTCCTTCGGCATCTCCGTGTTTGCCGGAGGCTATTTCCGCCAGGGCGAGGGCGCGCTTCCCGGCCTGCTGTGCCTGCAGTACCACCTGTTCCTCGCCAGCATGGGTGCGGTGCTGCTCGCCGATGACGCCTATGGGTTTCTCGTGGCCTGGGAAGTCATGGCGCTCTCGTCCTACTTTCTCGTCACCACCCAACATCGCATCCCTGAGATCCGCCGGGCCGGCTTTATTTACCTGCTGATGGCGCACGTGGGGGCGATCTGTCTGCTGCTGTGCTTCGGGGTGCTGCAGGGCGGGAGCTGGCTGTTCACCTTCGATGCCATGCGTGCGGCGCACCTTTCCCCGGGCTGGGCGGCAGCGGCATTCCTTCTGGCACTCCTCGGCTTCGGGGCGAAGGCGGGCCTGGTGCCCGTGCACGTGTGGCTTCCCGAAGCCCACCCGGCGGCTCCCTCGCCGGTCTCGGCGCTCATGAGCGGCGTGATGCTCAAGACCGCGGTCTACGGCATGCTCCGAGTGGGGCTCGATCTGCTCGGCCGACCGGTGTGGTGGTGGGGTCTTGCGCCGCTGATCCTCGGGCTGCTCACGATCTTCTACGGCGTGCTCTTCGCGGCCGTGCAGACGGACATGAAACGTCTGCTCGCCTACTCCTCCATCGAGAACATCGGCATTGTGTTCACCGGCATCGGCCTGACCATCGTGTTCGAGGGGTCGGGACTCGAGACGGTGGCGGCGCTCGCGCTGCTCGCGACGCTCTATCACTGCCTCAACCACTCGTTCATGAAGAGCCTGCTGTTTCTCGGCACGGGCTCGGTGCTGCACGCGACCGGCGAGCGCAACCTCGGGCGCCTCGGAGGACTGATCCATCGCATGCCGTGGGTGGCATGGCTCACGCTCATCGGGACACTGGCCATCGCCGGGCTTCCGCCGCTCAACGGCTTCGTATCGGAGTGGCTGCTGCTGCAGTCCTTCCTGTTCGCCGATCACCTGCCGCACGCGTTCGTCAACCTGCTGATCCCGATGGGCATGGCGTTGGTGGTCCTTGGCGCCGCGCTCGCCGGTTACGTCATGGTGAAGTTCTACGGCGTCATCTTCCTCGGCCAGCCGCGCGAGGCATCGCTTGCCCAGGCGCACGACTGCGGCTGGCTCGAGCGCATCGGCCTCCTGTGGCTCGCGCTCGGCTGCGTGGCGCTCGGGCTGTTTCCGCTGCAGGTGATCCGGGTGTTGGGCGCGGTCACCGGGCAGCTGATCGGGGCGACCGTGCCGCAGGCCTCCTCCCACTGGTGGCTGCTCGCGCCCGTGCCCGGGCGGCCGGTCTCCTACGGGCCCCTGGTGTTCCTGACTGCCACCCTGGCCGTGGTGTTCCTGACGGTTCTCGCCGTACGCCTGACCTATCATCAGCGGGTGCGGCGGGCCCCCGCCTGGGACTGCGGTTTCGGCGGGCTCACGCCGCGCATGCAGGACACGGCCGAGGGCTTCGGCCAGCCGATCCGGCATCTCTTTCAGTCGTTTTTCGAAATCGAGCGCGAGCTCCCCGCGCCGGCCGACCGCGCGCCCCGCTACCGCATCGCCATCCGGGAACGGATCTGGCGGCTCGTGTACGAGCCGCTCTCGAATGCCGTCGAACGCCTGGCCAACATCGCGGCCCGCGTGCAGCAGGGGCGGATCTCGGTGTACCTGTTCTACGGCTTCGCGACCCTGATCGTGCTGCTCGCCGTGGCGCTGATGTCATGAGAGCCCTCGACTGGATCACCCAGGTGCTGGAAGTGGTGGCGGCGCTCGCGGCGGCACCGGCATTTCTCGGCTGGTTGAACCAGTGCCGCGCCTGGCTGCAGAATCGCCGCGCGCCGAGCCTGTGGTTGCCCTACCGGAATCTGCACAAGCTCTTTCACAAGGAGGCGGTGATCGCCGATAACGCCTCGTCGCTGTTCCGGATCGCGCCCTATGTCGTCTTCGGCGCGATGGTGCTGGCCGCGGGCATCATCCCTTCCATGGGCACACGGCTGCCGCTGGTTGTGTCGGCCGACGCCATCGCACTCGTCGGGCTGTTCGCGGCCGCGCGCGTCTTCATGTCGTTGGCGGCCATGGATGTCGGGACCGCATTCGGCACGATGGGCGCGCGCCGCGAGATGATGGTCGGCTTCCTCGCCGAACCCGCGCTCCTCATGGTGATCTTCGTCGCCTCACTGATCTCCTCGAGCACGGCGCTACCGGCCATCACCGAGAACCTGGCCTCGGGACGCATCGGTCTCTCCCCCGGGCTCGCCTTCAGCGCGGTAGCATTCGTCCTCGTGCTGCTGGCTGAAAACGCGCGTATTCCCGTCGATAATCCGGCGACGCACCTCGAGCTCACCATGATCCACGAGGCCATGGTGCTCGAGTACTCGGCCCGTCATCTCGCCCTGATGGAGTGGGCGGCGCAGCTGAAGCTCTTCAACTACGTCTGCATCGGCTTCGCGCTGTTCCTGCCCTGGGGTGTGGCCCGGGGGCACATCGGACCGGTGGGTCTGCTGGTGGCCATCCCCGCGCTCGCGGTGAAGCTGGCCGCCGCCGGCGCCGGGCTGGCATTGATCGAAACGGTTTCAGCCAAGATGCGCGTGATGCGCATCCCGGAGTTCCTCGCCACGGCGTTCCTGTTCGCCGTGCTGGGACTTCTGGTGCACGTGCTGCTCGGAGCGTGAGCGCCATGACGCACCTTCCCCTGGATCAGCAAATGCTCGACAGCTGTGCGGCGCTGCTGCTGCTGCTGTCTTTCGCGATGTTGTCGCAGCGTCGCATCGTCACACTCGTCAATCTCTACGCCGTGCAAGGCGCGGTGCTCGCCGCCGCGACTCTGCTGCTCGCCTGGCGAACCGGTGAGGGACATTTGTACCTCTCGGCGGCGCTCACCCTGGCACTCAAGGTGGCGTTCCTGCCATGGCTGCTGCACAGGCTGATCCGCAGACTCGAGGTTTACTGGGACACCGAGCCCTTGCTCAACGTCTCCGGCACCATGCTCGCGGGCCTGCTGATCGTGGTGTTCGCATTTGCGCTGGCGCAGCCCATCACGCTGCTCGCGAGCACCGCCACCCGCGGCGCGGTCGGGATCGCCGTGAGTGTGGTGCTGCTCGCCTTCCTCATGATGATCACCCGGCGCAAGGCCATGTCGCAGGTGGTGGGGTTCCTTTCGATGGAGAACGGCGTGTTCTTCGGCGCGATGAGCGCGAGCTACGGCATGCCGATGGTGGTCGAGCTCGGGGTCGCGCTCGATGTGCTGGTCGCCGTGCTGGTGCTGGGGGTGTTCTTCTTTCAGATCCGCGAGCGGTTCGAGAGCCTCGATCTGCATCACCTCGAGTCATTGAAGGAGCACGAATAACATGGAGCTGCTGCTGCTGCTGGCTCTGCCGATCGCCGGCGCCGCCCTGCTCGGCGTCATCGGTGCCGGGCGCCGGGCGCCCGAGATCAATGCGGCATTCAGCCTGGGGACGTTTCTCGCATCCTGCGCGCTCACGGCGCGGGTGATCCGCCACGGCGATCTGCTGCTCGCGGGCGAGCAGTTCTTCATCGATCCCTTCAACGTCTTCCTCGTGACCCTCACGGCCTTCGTGGGATTGACCACGGCGCTGTTCTCTCGCCCTTACATGCGTGTGGAGCTCGATCACGGCCGGCTCACCCCGGGAAGGCTCCGGCTCTACCACAGCATGTATCAGCTGTTCATGTTCACGATGCTGCTGGCGCTCACCACCAACAACATGGGGCTGATGTGGGTGGCCATGGAGGGCGCGACGCTCTCGACGGTGCTGCTGGTCACGCTGTACCGCACGCCGGCGAGCCTCGAGGCGGGCTGGAAATACTTCATTCTGTGCGGTGTCGGCATCGCCCAGGCCCTCTTCGGCACCATCCTGCTCTACGTCGCCGCCGGGAAAGTGCTGGGCGCGCAGGGTGTGACCGCGCTGCTCTGGACGCACCTGGATGCAGTCAAAGGGCAGCTCGAGCCGACGGTGCTGGCGCTCGCTTTCGTGTTCCTGCTGATCGGCTACGGCACCAAGGTGGGCCTGGTGCCGCTGCACAGCTGGCTGCCGGATGCGCATGCCGAGGGCCCGACCCCGATCTCGGCGGTGCTCTCGGGGCTGCTGCTCAACGTGGCGCTCTATGCGGTGGTGCGCAGCAAGGTGCTGGTGGAGGGATCGCTGCACTCGGAGCTCCCCTCGATGATGCTCATGGGCTTTGGCCTCCTCTCGGTGGTGCTCGCCGCGCTCCTGCTGTGGCGGCAGCGCGATATCAAGCGGCTGTTCGCCTACTCCTCCATCGAGCACATGGGCATCGCGACTTTCGCCTTCGGCATGGGCGGGCCGATCGCCAACTTCGCGGCGCTCCTGCACATGACGGTGCACTCGCTCACCAAGTCCTCGATCTTCTTCACCGCGGGTCATGCCGCGCAGAAGTCCGGCACGCAGCTGATGGACCGCATCCGCGGCCTGATCACGCTCTCCCCCACGGTGGGCTGGGGGCTGATGCTCGGCTCGCTCGCGATCCTCGGGGTGCCCCCCTTCGGGGTGTTCACCAGCGAGTTTCTCATCCTGACGACGGCGATGCGCACGCAGCCCTGGGCCGCGCCCATTCTGCTGGCGGCGCTCGCCGTGGCTTTCGCGGGCATCTTCTCCAAGGTCCAGCCCATGGTGTTCGGAGAGACCAACGCGCGCCGGCTGCCGCATGCGCCGGCGCTGCTGCCGGTGTTCACCCACCTCGCCATCGTGCTGCTGCTGGGGCTGTACATCCCGCCGTATCTCGCCGACTGGTATCGGGCCGCCGCTCACCTGATCGGGGGGCCCTAGCGATGAGGACGGCGAGGGGCCGCAGGAGGAGTTCCCGATGCCGATGAGGCGCTGGTGGGATCGCGCCCAACCCGTGGTGGGCGCCCCGGGCGCCCGGGGCTTGGGTGTCGGCAGAGAGGAATGGTTGCAGGTCGCGCGGGATGTGGCGGCATCGGGCGGTGCGTTCCTCTCGCTCTGGACCACCCTCAACGATGATGGAGCACGGGGGCCCGCCACGGACTCCCCCGGCGATACCGCCGTATACTGCGCGTATCTCACGGACCAAGGCGTATTGATCGCCGAGCTCGCCCTCCCGCGCGAGGGCGAAGAGCCGACGTACCCGGGGCTCGAGGAGATCTTCCCGGCCGCCTCGCGCCTGCAGCGCGCCGCGTCCGATCTTTCGGGCATGCGCTCGAGCGACCCGGACACGAGGCCCTGGCTGAATCACGAAAGACCCTACGAGTTCATCCGCGTGGACGGGGAGGGCGTGCACGAGATCGCCGTGGGACCGGTGCATGCGGGGACCATCGAGCCCGGGCATTTCCGATTCTCGGTCGTGGGCGAGAAGGTGCTCAGGCTCGAGGCGCACCTCGGCTACGTGCACAAGGGCATCGAGCGGCGCTTCTGCGGGCTGCCCATTCTCGAGGGCCATCGGCTGGCGGCGCGCGTGTCGGGCGATTCGGCGGTGGCGTTCTCCTGGGCCTACTGTCAGGCGCTCGAGGGCATGAGCGGTTGCGCGGTCCCGCGGCGAGCGGTCTGGCTCCGCGCCGTCTGTCTCGAGCTCGAGCGTCTGGCCAATCATGTCGCCGATCTCGGGGCGCTCGGCAATGACGCCGGATTCGCGTTCGGGCTCGCGCAGTTCTCCCGCCTCAAGGAGGATCTGCTGCGGGCCATCTCGGCCGCGTTCGGTCGTCGCTACCTGTTCGACATCGTCGTGCCGGGCGGCATGGCCGTCGACCTGTCGCAGGAAACGGCAGACGCGCTCGCCGACACCGTGCGCGCAGTCTGCTCAGAGGCCACCGAATTGCGCGGTATCTACGATGAGCACGAAGGCGTTCGCGATCGCTTCACGGCGGCGGGCTGCCTCGAGACGCCGCTGGCAGCCAGGCTTGGCGTGCTCGGATTGGTGGGCCGCGCGAGTGGACTCGGGCGCGACCTGCGTGTGGATGTTCCATGGCCCCCGTACACCGAGCTGTACGTTGCGAAGGCCGTGCAGCAGGGGGGCGATGTCGCTGCGAGGGTGGCAGTGCGTTTCGATGAGGCGCGCGAGTCGGGGCGTTTGCTGCTGCAATTGCTGTCCGCACTCCCGGACGGCGAGCGCGCAGCGGCCATGGATTCCCCGGCGGACGGCGCATTCGGCGTGGGTCTCGTCGAGGGTTGGCGCGGGCCCGTGCTGGTTGCGCTGCAGGCGGGACCGGAGGGCTCGATCCGCCGCTGCCATCCTCACGATCCGTCCTGGCAGAACTGGCCGGCGCTGGAGTACGCCATCATGGGCAACATCGTGCCGGACTTCCCGCTCATCAACAAATCGTTCAACCTGGCCTACAGCGGCGTGGATCTCTGATCGTGCTGAAGACGCTGCGCAAGATCGCATCGATCGGACTCGTGTCGGAGGCTGCGCCGCAGACCGATGCGGTGCTGCGCGTCCGCAGCGCGCTCGATGAGCGCATCACCTCGGTGCTCGGACGCGCACTGTGCATCCGCCACGTGGATGCGGGTTCCTGCAACGGCTGTGAGCTGGAGATCCAGGCGCTCGGCAATCCGTACTACAACCTGGAAGGCCGCAACCTGCGCTTCGTCGCCAGTCCCCGGCACGCGGATCTGCTGCTCGTCACGGGCCCGGTGGTGCGCAACATGGAGGCGGCGTTGAAGCGTGTCTACGCGGCCACGCCCGACCCCAAACTGGTGGTGGCCGTGGGGGACTGCGGCTGCACCGGCGGGATTCTCGGGGAGTGCCCCGCCGCGCTCGGCCGGGTCTCGAGCGTCATTCCGGTGGATGTGGCTGTGCCCGGTTGTCCACCGAGCCCGGTGAGAATTCTGCAGGGAATCCTCACCGCCATTTCTGCGACGGCGTGAGTCGCCGCTCCCGTCCGTCTCGCATCGTCACTTCGAGGGGCGGGAATTCAAGGCGCGCCAGAGCATCGGTAAGGTGGCGACGACAAAGACCCGGAACGCGATCTGCGCCCCGACCCTCCAGTTGAGCGCAAGATGAAAGCGCTCGAAGAACCCCAGGTTGTGTCCCACGTCGGTCGAGATGATCAAGACGGTCGCAATGACACCGACCCGTGGGCGCACAAACAGCAGCATGGCGGCCAAGGGATCGAGAAAGGTCAGTGACCTCCAGTACACCCGCGTGACCTCCGGGGTGGCGCCGCGACGGACCGCTTTACAGGCCGCGGCGCTTCCGGTAGCTTCCGAGCACCATGTTCCCGAAAAAGCGCACGATTACCCTCAAGAAGCCCGTAGGCGGGGCTCTGGGGGACTGCGCGCGCTGAGAAGCGTCCGGGAAGTCCGAAGACCCAGAGGCCCCGCCGGCACCGCCGTCGGGGCCTTTGTTTTTTCCCCAGCCTGAACATCGGAGCTCGTACATGTCATCTGGTCGTTCTGCCGGCGCCTCGCCGGTCGTCGCGGTCGTCGGCGCCACCGGGGCCGTCGGCGTCGAATTGATCCGCTGTCTCGAGGAGCGGCGCTTCCCGCTCTCGAGGCTGCGCCTGCTCGCCTCGGCGCGCTCGGCGGGCAAGACGCTGCCGTTTCGCGGCCAGGAGATTCCCGTGGAGGAGCTGAAGGAGGACAGCTTCCGCGGGGTGGACATTGCGCTGTTCTCGGCCGGGGGCGGCATCTCCAAGCGCTATGCGCCGCTCGCGGTCGAGCAGGGGTCGGTGGTGGTGGACAATTCCTCGGCATTCCGGCGCGATCCGGGCGTGCCGCTGGTGGTGCCGGAGATCAATCCGCAGACGATCAAGAGCCACCAGGGCATCATCGCCAACCCCAATTGCTCGACCATCATCTCCATCACGCCGCTGTGGCCGGTGCACCGCAGGAATCCCATCCGGCGCATGATCGTTGCCACCTACCAGGCGGCCTCGGGGGCGGGGGCGGCCGCCATGGAGGAGCTGCGCGAGTCGACCCGCGCCTATCTCGAGGGGCGGCCCTTCCAGCCCACCGTGCTCCCGCATCCCTACGCCTTCAACCTGTTCAGCCACAACTCGAAGATCGATCCCGAGAACGGCTACAACGAGGAGGAGATGAAGGTGGTGCACGAGACGCACAAGATCTTCGGCGCCAGCGACATCCGCATCGCCGCCACCTGCGTGCGGGTGCCGGTGCTGCGCGCGCACTCCATCGCCATCAATTTCGAGTGCGAGCGGCCGATCACCCCCGCGGAGGTGCGCGACATCGTGGCCACCGCGCCGGGCGTCAAGGTGGTCGATGATCCCGAGCGCAACTATTTCCCCATGCCGAAGGACGCCTCGGGTGGGGATCCCATTCTCGTCGGCCGCATCCGGCGCGACATCTCGGACCCGAGCGGCCGCTCGATCGCGATCTTCGTCGCGGGGGATCAGCTTCTCAAGGGCGCGGCGCTCAATGCCGTGCAGATCGCCGAGCTGCTCTGAGGCGACCCCTGGGCAGGCGCTCCGGCGCCTACAACAGGTCCCTCAGCCGGTAGTACAGCATCGCCAGCACGAGCAGCGGGCGCCGCGCGAGCGCGCCGCCCGGGAAGTCGCGGTGCGGGATTCGCGTGAATATGTCGAACCGCTCGGCCTCCCCGGCGACCGCCTCGGCGACCAGCTTGCCGGCGATCCCGGTGAGGGCGATGCCGTGCCCGGAGAAGCCCTGCAGGAAGTACACGTTGGGCATCAGCCGGCCGAAGTGCGGCGCGCGGTTCAGGGTGATGTCGACGAAGCCGCCCCAGGTATATTCGATGTCCACATCCGCGAGCTGCGGGAAGACCTTCAGCATGCGCGCGCGCGTGGCCCGGCGGGCGTCGAAATTGCCGAGTCCCGAGTAGCTCACCCGCCCGCCGAAGAGCAGGCGGTGGTCGGCCGACAGCCGGAAATAATCGAGCACCCAGTTCATGTCGCTCACCGCCGCATGGTTGGCGATCAGGGCCCGTGCGCGGCGCTCCCCGAGCGGCTCGGTGGCCACGATGTGGGTCCCGACTGCCATGATCTTCGATGAGAGTGCGGGGGCGGTGCTGCCCAGGTAGACATTGCCGCAGAGGATCAGGTGGCGCGCGCGAACCTCTCCGCGCTCCGTGCTGACGTGCGCCGCGGTGAATCCCGTGGCACGTGTTTCCTCGTAGATGCGCACTCCCTGGCTCTGCGCCGCCGCGGCGAGCCCGAGGGTGTAATTGAGTGGGTGAAGATGGCCGCTTTGGGCGTCGTACAGGGCGCCGATGTAGCGTTTCGTGGCCAGAGTCGCACACACCTCCTCGCGCGACATGTGGCGGACACTGTGATATCCTAGCCGGTTCCTCAGCTCCTCGATCTCCTCGTGCAGCTCCCGCTCGTGCCGGGGCTTGATGGCGGTGAGCATGTATCCATCGACCCAGTCACAGTCGATGTGGAAGCGCTCGATCAGCCGGCGGGTGAGGGCCAGCGCTTGCGTCGAGATGTCCCAGATGGCCCGGGAGGCGGGTCCGCCGACCAGCCGCTCGAGCCGGGTCTGCCCGCAGGCGACACCGTGGATGACCTGGCCGCCGCTGCGGCCCGAGGCGCCCCAGCCGATGCGGTGCTGCTCGAGCAGCACGACGGAATAGCCCCGCTCGGCCAGGTGCAGCGCCGCCGAGCAACCGGCGATACCGCCGCCGATGACGCAGACATCGCAGCTCACCGAGCCGCTCAGGGGCTCCCTGCGGGGCGCGGGATGGGCGGAGGCGGCGTAGTACGAAACAGCGTGGGCGGCGGGCATGGTGCTCTCTATAATAGCCCGCACATCCATGACATCGGCGCGACCCCTCATTGGCCTACCCGCGGACCGCCGCATGATCGGCGCGCACCCGTTTCACGTCGTGGGGGAGAAGTACGCCCGGGCGCTGCTCGATGCCGCGGACGCGCTGCCGCTGCTGATCCCCTCGCTTGCCGAGGAGCTGCGCTTCGATGAGCTGGCCGATCGCCTGGACGGGCTGCTGTTCACGGGCAGCCCCTCCAATGTCGAGCCGCACCGCTATTCCGGCCCGCCGAGCGTTCCGGGTACGCTGCACGATCCGGCCCGGGACGCCACGACGCTGCCGCTCATCCGCAAGGCCCTCGAGAAGGGCGTGCCGGTGCTCGGGATCTGCCGGGGCTTCCAGGAGGTCAATGTGGCCTTTGGCGGAAGCCTGCACCAGCGGGTGCACGAGGTCCCGGGGCACCTGGATCACCGCGACGACGACAGCCAGCCGCTCGAGGTGCAGTACGGGCCCGCGCACGAGGTGATCCTCGAGCCCGGCGGTGTGCTGCGCACCCTGGCCCACTCCGACCGGGTCCGGGTCAATTCCCTGCATTGGCAGGGCATCGAGCGCCTGGGCGAGGGGCTCAGAGTCGAGGCGCGGGCGCCCGACGGCCTGGTCGAGGCGTTTCGAGTGGAAGGTGCCGCGCGCTTCGCGATGGCCGTGCAGTGGCACCCGGAATGGAAGGTCATGGAGAATCCGTTTTCCCGCGCATTATTTGCGACGTTCGGCGCCGCGTGCCGCGACCGCGCGCGGTCGCGCTGAAAGGTTTACCCATGGTGAGTGAGATCAGGCAATTCTTCCGCGACCACAGCATTTCCGAGGTGGAGGCCATCATTCCGGACATGGCGGGCATCGCGCGCGGCAAGATCATGCCGGCGGAGAAATTCGCGGAGGACGGCGGCATGCGCCTGCCGGAGAGTGTCTTCCTGCAGACCGTGACCGGCGACTACCCGCCGGATACCAGCCCGGCCATGAGCCCGGCGGAAATCGACATCGTCCTGAAGGCGGACGCGAAGACGGTGCGGCGCGTGCCCTGGGCCGCCGAGCCCACCGCCCAGGTGATCCACGACTGCTTCTACGCCGACGGCCGGCGGGTGACCATGGCGCCCCGGCATGTCCTGCGCAACATCGTGGAGCTCTACGCCCAGCGCGGCTGGGAGCCGGTCGTGGCCCCTGAGCTCGAGTTCTACCTCGTCGAGCAGAACAAGGACGCCGATTACCCGCTGCGACCCCCGGTCGGCCGCTCGGGACGCGCCGAGCCCGGCCGCCAGTCCTACAGCATCGCCGCGGTCAACGAGTTCGATCCGCTGTTCGACGATATCTATCAGTTCTGCGAGGACCAGGACATCGAGATCGACACCCTGATCCACGAGGACGGACCGGCGCAGATGGAAATCAATCTGATCCACGGTCGCCCGATGGACCTGGCGGATCAGGCGTTCCTCTTCAAGCGCACCGCGCGCGAGGCGGCGCTGCGTCACAAAATATACGCGACCTTCATGGCCAAGCCCCACGCCAAGGAGCCCGGCAGCGCCATGCACATCCACCAGAGCGTGGTGGACATCAAGACACGGCGCAACGTCTTCAGTAATCCCGACGGCACGCCCTCGCCGCTGTTCTTCTCCCACATCGGCGGGCTGCAGAAGTATCTGCCGGCGGCCATGGCGCTGTTCTGCGCCAATGTCAACTCCTACCGCCGCCTGACTCGGTATCTCTCGGCGCCGATCAACGTGCACTGGGGCTACGACAACCGCACTGCGGGACTGCGCGTGCCGATGTCCGAGCCCGAGGACCGGCGTGTCGAGAATCGCGTCGGCGGAGCGGACGCCAATCCCTATATCGCCATCGCGGCCTCGCTCGCCTGCGGCTATCTCGGCATGGTGGAGGCCCTGCAACCCTCCGATCCGATCACCGGCAGCGCGCACGAGCTGCCCTTCGGGCTGCCCCGCTCGCTCGATGAGGCGCTGCGCGAGCTCAAGCGCAGCGCGCCCCTGGTCAGGGTTCTCGGCGAGCCGTTCGTCTCGGCGTTCACCATCGTCAAAGAGGCCGAGTACGAAGTCTTCCTGCAGGTCATCAGCTCCTGGGAACGCGAGCATCTGCTGCTGAACGTCTGAGCCATGAATACACTGCGCAGCATCGTGATGATCGCCCTGGCGAGTCTGCTCGCCGCCTGCTCGGGCGCAGGCAAGAGCGCCGGCGAGGCGAAGGTGGTCAACGTCTACAACTGGTCGGATTACATCGATCCGCATGTGATCACCGATTTCGAGAGGAAGTACGGCATCCACGTCAACTACGACGTGTTCGACAAGAACGAGGTGCTCGAGACCAAGCTCCTCACCGGCAACTCGGGCTATGACGTGGTGGTGCCTTCAGGGCCGTTCCTCGAGCTCGAGATCCGCGCCGGCGCGCTGCGGCCGCTCGACAAATCGCTGCTGCCCAACATGAAGTACCTCGATCCGGGCATCGAGCGCAGTCTCGCGCAATACGATCCGGGCAACCGTCATGCGGTCGATTACATGTGGATCACCTCGGGCCTGGGCTACAACGCGCAGATGATCAAGGCCCGCATGCCCGACGCTCCGGTCGACAGCTGGAAGATGCTCTACGATCCGGCCGTGGTCTCGAAGTTCAAGAACTGCGGCGTGACCATCCTCGATGAGCCGACCGAAGTGATCGGCACGGTGCTGCTCTATCTCGGCAAGAACCCGAACAGTCAGTCGCCCGCCGACCTCGCCGCGGCGCAGAAAGTGCTGATGTCCATCCGTCCCTACGTGCGCTACGTGAACTCCTCGCGATACATCAATGATCTCGCCAACGGCGAGATCTGCCTCGCCCTCGGCTGGTCGGGCGATGTGAAGATGGCGGAGCTGCGCGCCCGGCAGGCGGGCAAGACCTATCGTATCGTCTATTCCATTCCCAAAGAGGGCGCGGTGGAGAATTTCGACACGCTGGCGATTCCGGCGGACGCGCCGCATCCGGACAACGCGCACCTGTTCATCAATTATCTGCTCGATCCGCACGTCGCTGCGCGCAACTCCAACCACGTGCGCTACGCCAACGGCGACTCGGCGTCGCTCCCCTTCGTCGATCCCGCCGTCAAAGACGATCCGGGCATCTACCCCCCGCCGGCGGTGCTCTCGCACCTGGTGCCGGAGCGGGCCAAGTCGATGCAGTTCATGCGGGAGCTGACCGCCGCGTGGACGGCGTTCAAGACCGGGACTTGACTGTCCCAATGGCTGAATCCCGCTCGCAAGAGGCGACCCCGGCGCCGGGCTACCTCCATCTGGAGGGACTGAGCAAGCGCTTCGGGGAGTTCCTCGCCGTCGATGCGGTGTCGCTCGAGATCGCCCGCGGGGAGATCTTCTGCCTGCTGGGCGGCTCGGGCTCCGGCAAGACGACGCTGCTCAGAATGCTCGCCGGCTTCGAGCGGCCGAGCGCCGGCAGGATCTGGCTCGACGGACAGGACCTGAGCGCCATCGCGCCGCACGATCGGCCGGTCAACATGATGTTCCAGTCGTACGCGCTCTTTCCCCACATGAGCGTGGAGAAGAACGTCGCCTTCGGGCTCGAGCAGGAGCGTCTGCCGCGCCGGGAGATCCGCGCCCGCGTGGACGAGATGCTCGAGATCGTGCAGATGGGCCGCTACGCCGGCCGCCGGCCGCACCAGCTCTCCGGCGGACAGCGCCAGCGAGTGGCGCTCGCTCGGGCCCTGGTGAAGCGCCCGAAACTGCTGCTGCTCGATGAGCCCCTGGCCGCCCTCGATCGCAAGCTGCGCGAGCGAACCCAGTTCGAGCTGCTCAACATCCAGCAGCGCCTCGGCGTCACCTTCATCGTGGTCACTCACGATCAGGATGAGGCGATGACGCTCGCGACGCGCATGGGCGTGATGGATCACGGCCGTATCGTGCAGGTGGGGGCGCCCGCCCAGATCTACGAATCTCCGGCCAACCGCTTCGTCGCCGATTTCATCGGCTCGGTCAATCTCATCGAGGGTCGAGTGGCCGAGACGGGCTCCGGCACCGTTCTCATCCGTTCCGAGGCGCCGGCGTGCGCCATACGCGCGGTCTGCACTCCGCCGTGCGCAGTGGACGATACGGTGTGGGTCGCGCTGCGGCCGGAGCGGATTCAGTTGCAGCAGGCGCCGCACGACGGCGCCGCCGCGGAGAACGCCATCTCGGGCCGGGTGCGCGACATCGCCTACATGGGCGATGTGTCGATCTGCCTGGTGGAGGCCGGCGCGGCGCTGATGCGCGTCACCGTGCCCAACTCCTCCGGCGTGCTCGCGCACATAGCGCGGCACGATGAGGTGCGGCTCGGCTGGAACGCCAGCGCTCCGGTCATTCTGCTGAAGTAGGCAATCGATGGGAGGCAGCAATCGCGCAAGGCGATGGGTGGTGGGCGTTCCGACGCTCTGGCTGGTGCTGCTGTTTCTCATTCCCTTCCTCGTCGTACTGAAGATCTCCTTCTCCGTTGCCCGGCTCTCCATCCCCCCGTATGCGCCGCTTCTCGTGCTGCGCCACGGCTGGCCGATGCTCAAGGTTCATCTCTCGAGCTACGCCTATCTGTTCACCAATCCACTTTATGTGCGCTCGTACCTGTACTCGCTGCAGGTGGCCGCGATCTGCACCGTGCTGTGTCTGCTCATCGGCTATCCGATGGCCTATGCCATCGCGCGCGCCGGGGCGTGGCGCAATGTGCTGCTGATGCTGATCGTGCTGCCGTTCTGGACCTCGTTCCTGCTGAGGGTCTATGCGTGGATCGGCCTGCTGCAGAACAACGGCCTGATCAACCACGTGCTGCTCGCGCTCGGGGTCATCAGTCATCCGATCGTGATGCTGCAGACGGATTTCTCGCTCTATGTCGGCATCGTCTACTCCTACCTGCCGTTCATGATCCTGCCGCTGTATGCCAATCTAGAGAAGCACGACCCGGCGCTGCTCGAGGCGGCCTCGGACCTCGGTGCGCGTCCGTTCGCGGCGTTCCGGCGCATCACGCTGCCGCAATCACTGCCCGGCATCGCCGCCGGCTCGCTGCTGGTGTTCATCCCCGCGGTGGGGGAGTACGTCATCCCGACGCTCCTCGGCCGGACCGACCAGATCATGATCGGCCGTGTGTTGTCGAACGAGTTCTTCGAGAACCGAAACTGGCCGCTGGCGAGCGCGGTTGCGGTGGTGGTGCTCCTGATGCTGGTGGTGCCCATCGTGCTGTTGCAGCGTGTCGAGCGGCGCGAATTGGAGGCGGAGTGACCCGCAGGGGCTGGTTCTCGGGCGTCATGCTCGTGCTCGGGCTGGTATTCCTCTACGTCCCGATCGCCTCCATGGTCGTCTACTCGTTCAACGCCTCGAGACTGGTGACGGTATGGGATGCGGCTCACTCGCCCACGCTCAAATGGTACGCAGTGCTGTTCTCGGACGGCCAGGTGCTGCATGCGGCCTGGCTGTCGCTCAGGGTGGCGCTCAGCGCGTCGACCATTTCCTCCGTCCTCGGCCTGATGGCGGGCATTGCGCTCTCACGGTTCGGGCCCTTCCGGGGCCGCTCGCTCCTGCTCGGGATGACGACCGCGCCCATCGTCATGCCCGAGGTGATCAGCGGGCTGTCGCTCCTCCTGCTGTTCATCGCGCTCGAGCACGCCATTGGCTGGCCGCACGGCATGGGGATGCTGACCCTCATCCTCGGGCATGTTTCCTTCTGCATGGCCTATGTGACGGTGGTGATACAGTCGCGTCTGGCCGGGTTCGACCAGTCGCTCGAGGAGGCCGCCATGGACCTCGGCGCGCGGCCGGCCAAGGTGTTCTGGGCGATCACGCTGCCGCTCATTCTGCCGGCCGTGGTGTCCGGCTGGCTGCTCTCGTTCACCCTGTCGTGGGATGATCTGGTCATCTCGGAGTTCGTCGCAGGCCCCGGGTCGAGCACCCTGCCGATGGTGATCTTCTCCAAGGTGCGTCTCGGTGTGAGCCCCGACGTGAACGCGCTCGCGACCATCATGGTGTCCATCGTGGCCACCGGCGTCGTCGTGGCGGCCGTGTGGATGCGCCGGCGGCAGCGGCGGAGCGAACGGGACGCACAGCTGGCGGCGGCCGCGAATCTTTGATTTTCGTCCAATGGGAACGAGACTATGACAGGCAAACTACTGGGTATCGATGTCGGAGGGTCCTCCATCAAGGCCGGAGTGGTGGACATCGCCGCCGGCAAACTGATCGGCGAGCTGATCTCCGCCCCGACGCCCCGGCCTGCGACGCCGGATGCCATGATGCCGGTGATTGCGGCGCTCGCGGCGCGGCTGCCGCAAGCCACCGGAACGATCGGACTGGCGTTTCCCGCCGTGGTGAAGCACGGCAGGGCGCGCACGGCGGCGAACGTGGATCATGCCTGGATCGGTGCGGATGGCGCCTCGCTCATCCGGCGCACCCTCAATCGCCCGGCGGTGTTTCTCAACGATGCCGATGCCGCCGGTCTCGCCGAAATGCGCCTCGGGGCCGGCCGCGGCACCCAAGGCACCGCCATCATGCTGACCTTCGGCACCGGCATCGGCACGGCGCTGTTCACCGACGGCAGACTCTTCCCCAACACCGAGCTCGGACACATGGAGCTCAACGGCATGGATGCGGAGAAATGGGCCTCGGCGCACATCAAGACGGTGCAGGGCCTGGACTGGCAGGGCTGGATAGAGCGGGTGAACGTCTATCTCGAGCGCATGCACGCGATGCTGTGGCCGGACCTGTTCATCCTGGGGGGCGCGATCAGCGAGCGTTTCGGCGACTTCGAGCCGCTGCTGCGCTCGGAGGCCGAGATCCGGCCGGCGCAGTTCGCCGGTCAGGCCGGGGTGATCGGCGCGGCGCTGGCGGCGGCCGAGATGGGGTAGGTGTCGAGGCGAGCGCCCGATGGAATTCCCGCGCAGTAAGCTGCCTGATGTCGGCACCACGATCTTCACGATCGTATCGCGCCGGGCCCGCGAGCTCGGCGCGCTCAATCTCGGCCAGGGGTTCCCCGATTACGACATCGACCCGCGGCTCGCGGAGTGGGTGGGGCGGGCGATGCGGGACGGCCACAACCAGTACGCGCCCATGGAGGGTCTGATGGAGTTGCGCGAGGCCATCGCGCGCAAGCTTGCGCGGGTCTATGGCCTCAAAGTCGATCCGCACTCCGAGATCACGGTGACGCTCGGCGCGACGGAGGCCATCTATTGCGGCATCCAGGCGCTGGTCGGCCCCGGCGACGAGGTCATCGCGTTTGATCCCGCATACGACTCGTACGAGCCGGCCGTGCGTCTCGCCGGAGCGCGCTGTATCCGCCTGCCCCTGACGCAGCCGGATTTTCGCTACGACTGGGATCGGGTGCGAAAGGCGGTCAATGCGCGCACGCGGCTGATCCTGTTCAACTCCCCGCACAATCCGGCCTGCACGGCGGCCATGCCGGCCGACCTTGACGAGCTGGCCGCGGCGATCCGGCCGTATGACATCGCGGTGCTGTCGGACGAGGTCTACGAGCACATGGTGTTCGATGGCCGCGCGCACGCGTCGGTGCTCGGGCATCCGGAGCTTCGCGAGCGCAGCCTTGCGGTGTTCTCCTTCGGCAAGACCCTGCATGCCACGGGATTGCGCGTCGGCTACGGTGTCGCCCCCGCGCAGCTGACGGGAGAGCTGCGCAAGGTCCACCAGTTCAACACCTTCAGCATCGCCCATCCGCTGCAGCAGGCCATCGCGGCGTATCTCACCGAAAATCCCGATACCGGCCGGGATCTGCCGGGCTTCTTCCAGGCCAAGCGCGACCGGCTGCGCGCGGCGCTGGCTGGCTGCGGCTTTTCCCTGCCGCCGGCGCAAGGGACGTTCTTCCAGCTCCTCGACTTCAGCGGGTTGTGCCCACCGGGAGATGCGGCGTTTGCCGAGCTCGCGCTCACCGAGGCGAAAGTCGCGACCATCCCGCTCTCACCCTTCTATGCCGATCCGCCCGAGCTTTCCGTGGTGCGGCTGTGCATCGCCAAGCGCGATGAGACCCTCGAGCGGGCGGCGGAGCGGCTCGCCGAGCTGGCCGGCCGCCTGGGCCGGGCGGGCGCGTGAGGCGCCCCGGGAGCATTTCTTGAGCTTACGCGTCACGCTCGTCCAGCAGCCGCTCTTCTGGCAGGACCCGACGCGCAATCGCGCGCGATTCGGGGAACTGCTCTCACCCCTCGAAGGCCGGACGGATCTCGTCGTCCTGCCGGAAACCTTCACCACCGGTTTCAGCATGCAGCCCGAGCGGCTTGCCGAACCGGTAGAGGGCCCGACGGCGCTGTGGTTGCGGCGCACCGCGGACCGGCTCGGTGCCGTGGTGACCGGAAGTGTCATGACGGTGGAGGATGGACGGTATTTCAACCGCCTGCTGTGGGCGCAGCCGGGCGGCGATCTGCTCCATTACGACAAGCGGCACCTGTTCCGCATGGGCAACGAGCATGAGCACTTCACTCCAGGCGGGCAGGCGTGGTGCGTCGAGTGGCGCGGCCTGCGCTTCTGTCCGCTCGTCTGCTACGACCTGCGTTTTCCGGTGTTCAGCCGCCGGCGGCCGGGACTCGATTACGACGCGCTCATCTATGTCGCCAACTGGCCGGCGGCGCGGGCCTACCCCTGGCGGCAGCTGCTCGTGGCAAGGGCAATCGAGAATCAGGCATATGTGATCGGCGTAAACCGCATTGGGCCCGATGGCGCCGGCATCGCGCACCAGGGCGAGAGCCGTGTCTGCGATTATCGCGGCGAGCCCATCGCCGATCTCGCGGCGGAGCCGACGGTGGCGACCGTGACCCTCGATGGAGGAGCGCTCCGGGCGTTCCGCGAGCGCTTCCCCGTCCAGCTCGACGCCGACCGATTCACCCTGGAGTCATAGAGCGAGCCCGGTCGGCTCCCTGGGGAGCGGATCAGCGCCGGAAGATCCACGCGAGGATGGATATCACCAGGCTGAGGATCAGCATCGTCGTGATGGGGAAGAAGAACTGAAAGCCCGGGCGATCGATCACGATGTCGCCCGGAAGCTTGAACAGCGGCAGGCGTCTCACCCAGGGCCAGGCGAGGCCGATGAGGATCAGCGAGGCGCCGAGAACGATGAGGATGCGGCTCATGGCGCCGAGTCTACCGGCAGCGCTGGCCCGAATCACTTCCTCGAGCGGATATTCCGAGGACGCCGCAAGCACATCCCCGTGGGCTCGCGCCTCGGCTCCTGCCTCGGAGCGCCCGGGAAGATCCGCTCTGCGGTCGTGCTTCGAGTCAGCCGCTTCGCGGTCAGTGAACCATTCGGCTTACGCGCTGCTCGCGACGCGCACGCGATAGGGGTGATAGGGCAGCACTTCGAGCACTTCGCCATCGCTGAGCCGTCGCTGCACCTGGCGCCAGTAGGCGGCCGTGAAGATCTCCCCATGGGCGCGCAGCAACGCGGCGCGCTGCGCAGCGTCGAAGGCCAGGAAGCTGATGAAGGTCTCGGGGAAGACGTCCTGCTCGCCCACGTAGAACCATGCTTCCGCGCGCATCTCGTCTTCGGGGTTGGTCGGTCGGGGCAGATCGCGGAAATGGCAGTCCGTCACCCGGCACAGCTCGTCGTAGTCGTAGAAGATCACCCGTCCGTGGCGCGTGACGCCGAAGTTCTTCGGCAGCAGGTCGCCGGGAAAGATGTTGGTATTGGCCAGATCGCGGATGCACTGGCCATAGTCGAGCGCGGCCTGCTCGGCCGCAGCCGGCGAGGCCGAGCGCAGGTACAGGTTGAGCGGGATCATGCGCCGCTCGATGTAGAGGTGGTCGAAGTCGAGGTATTCGCCGTCCTCACGCACCGTGAGCGCAGTTTCCCTGAGCAGCTCGTCCAGCAGCTCCGGCGCGAACAGCCGCCTGGGCAGGCGCAGCCGGCGGAATTCCTGGGCATCGACCAGGCGGCCCGCGCGGTCGTGCCGGTACACGAGGTGGTATTTCGCGAGCACCTCCTCGCGCAGCACGGTCTTCGGGTAGGGGAAGCGGTCGCGGATGACCTTGAAGACCACCTCGAGCGAGGGCAGCATGAAGCACACCATCACCAGACCCTTCTCGCCGGGGGCGTGCACGAAGCTCTCCGCGGTGTTCTCGAGCCGGCGCATGATCTCCCGGTAGCGCTCGGTCTTGCCCTGCTTGGCGCGCCCGAGCATGGTGAACAGCTCGCTCACGGGCTTGCGGGGCAGGAGCGTCTTCAGGAACGCGACCGCCTCGTCGACGCGATCGAGATCCACGTGGAAATACGAACGCGAGACGCTGAAGACGATGCTGACGTCGCCCTCGGCCATCATCACGGCATCGACCAGCATGCCGCCGCCGGAGTTCTTCAGCGCGAGGACCAGCGGTATGCACGGGCCGGCGCCGAGGATCCGGCCGACGATATAGGCGCGGGACATCTGATAGAACACCGGCCGGATCACCTCGATCCGGGCCACGCTCACAGTCCCGCCCAGGCTCTCGAGGTGCCGCTGCACCTCGGTGGTGACGTGGCGGATGCTCGCATCGAGGTCCCTCCAGGGTGTGCGAAAGCGCACATCGCCCAGCAGATCCTCGATGAGCAGAGACAGGGATCCGTGGTTGAGGTATGTGTTGGTGACGACGGTCGAGGTGGCGTTCGCGAGCGGATCCAGATCCGCGGCGACGAACTCGATGTCCGGCGCGACACCGATGGTGCCGAAGAGCCGGCGGCTGACGGAGCTGAAGTAGGTCTTGGGGAACTCCGCATCCGGGAGCTCTGTGACGCGCGCGGCGAAGGCGGCGCGGATCCGCCGCCACAGGTCGCGATCGAGCGCCCGCTCACCGAGCAGGGCGCGGATTTCCTCGACGGTGTGATTGACGAAAAGGTCGTAGAGCTCTATGCGCTCGACGATGTCGTGCTGGCTTCCCCGCCAGTCGCGGTTGTCGAAGCGCAGCGGAGCCCGGCGGGTGATGGCGCGGAATTCCGCGTTGTACCTGACGAAGGCCTCGGCGATGCGGCGGGCGCAGTCCTGCGCCGCCGCATGCCGCGGACCCTCATCGGGCGCGTTTCCCTCAGAGGTTGCGGATGAGCGCATCACCGAAGGCGGAGGTCTTCACCTCGGTCGCTCCGTCCATCAGGCGGGCAAAATCGTAGGTGACGATCTTCTGGCCGATGGTGCGATCCATCGCGGTGATGATGGCATCCGCCGCCTCGGTCCAGCCCATGTAGCGCAGCATCATCTCGCCGGAGAGCAGCAACGAGCCGGGGTTGACCTTGTCGAGGTTGGCGTACTTGGGCGCGGTGCCGTGGGTCGCCTCGAACACCGCGTGGCCGGTCAGGTAGTTGATGTTGCCGCCCGGAGCGATGCCGATGCCGCCGACCTGCGCGGCAAGCGCGTCGGAGAGATAGTCGCCGTTCAGATTGCACGTGGCGATGACGTCGAACTCGTCCGGCCGCGTCAGCACCTGCTGCAGCGTGATGTCGGCGATCGCGTCCTTGATGATGATCCTGCCGGCGCCCCGGGCCGCGTTCATCTCGGCATTGGCCGCCGGCTCGCCCTGGTCCGCCTTGGTGCGCTCCCACTGCTCCCAGGTGTAGGTCTCACCGGCGAATTCGCGCTCGGCGAGCTGATAGCCCCAGTTGCGGAAGGCGCCCTCGGTGAATTTCTGGATGTTGCCCTTGTGCACGATGGTGACGCTGCGGCGCTTGTTCGCCACGGCGTACTCGATCGCCGAGCGCATCAGGCGCTCCGAGCCGTCTTTCGACACCGGCTTGATACCGATGCCGGAGGTCTCCGGAAAGCGGATCTTGCCGTAGGCCTTGGGGAAGTGCTGCTTGAAGAGCGCGAGGAACTCCCGGTTCTCAGGCGAGCCGGCCTCGAACTCGATGCCCGCGTAGATGTCCTCGGTGTTCTCCCTGAAGATCACCATGTCCACCTTCTCGGGGTGCTTCACCGGAGAAGGCACGCCTTTGAACCAGCGCACCGGGCGCAGGCAGACGTACAGGTCGAGCATCTGGCGCAGCGCGACGTTCAGCGAGCGGATGCCGCCGCCCACCGGTGTCGTGAGAGGGCCCTTGATGGAGACGAGGTAATCGCGGCAGGCGGTCACGGTCTCATCCGGCAGCCAGCTGTTGAATTGCTTGTGCGCCTTCTCGCCGGCATAGACCTCCATCCAGTGGATCCTGCGCCGTCCGCCGTAGGCCTTCTCGACCGCTGCGTCCATCACACGGACGCTGGCGCGCCAGATGTCCGGCCCCGTCCCGTCCCCCTCGATGAAGGGAACGATGGGATTGTCCGGGACGAGGAGCTTGCCGTCACGGATGGTGATCTTTGCTCCAGAGGCGGGCGGTGCGGCCTTCGGGGCTGTGGCACTGGACATTGCGGACTCCTTTGGGCTCTAGGAAATAAGCGGCTTCGGACAGGCTCGTGGCCGAACGGGTCGGCAATCCTAGCATGCGTCCGCGACCGGAGGCGTCACGAAAGCTGCGCTGCATCAAGGCGCGCCGCACGCAGGCCTCGGGCCCGGCTGGCACATGCCGCACGGCTCGCCGACGGGCGGAGCGAGCCGACAGTCGGCTTGCGCAAAGCGCCCACGGCGCCTGTGCGCCGATCTATGAGACACTTGGGCGCATAACCATTCATTTTGGGGGTTCCCCGAATCATGAACGACGCCACCGAAAGCGAAGTCCCGGCCGCGGCCATGAGAAATTCCTTATGGCGCAAGCTCTTTGCGGTGCACCCGGTGGTGGCGCCGGAGCGCGCCGGTGCGGAGCGGCTTCGCCAGACGCTCTCGGTCTGGGCGCTGATGGCGATCGGGATCGGCGCCACTATCGGTACGGGCATTTTCGTCCTCACGGGCACGGTGGCGGCCAACCAGTCGGGTCCGGCGGTGACACTGTCCCTGCTGATTGCGGCCTTCGGTAGCGGCCTTGCGGCGCTGTGCTACGCGGAGTTCGCCGCCTTTCTGCCGGTGCCCGGCAGCGCCTACAGCTACACATACGCGACGCTCGGGGAGGTGGTGGCCTGGTTCATCGGCTGGAACCTCATGCTCGAGTACGCGATCTCGGCCTCGGCGGTGGCTGTCAGCTGGTCGGCGTACGTGGTCAATCTGCTCACCGAAGTGCACATTCACCTGCCGGGGATGTGGATCAATGCGCCCTTTGCGCAGAGCGCGAGCGGCCATCTGGTGGCCACGGGGGCAATCGTCAACGTGCCCGCGGTGCTCATCGTTCTGGGAATGAGCGTGCTGTTGTACGTGGGCATCCAGGAGACCGCGAAGGCGACGAATTTCATGGTCGCACTGAAAGTGACGATCATCATCATTTTCGTGATCGCGGGCCTGAAGTTCATCGACCCGGCCAACTGGCACCCGTACATTCCGGCCAATACCGGCACTTTCGGACACTTTGGCTGGACCGGCGTGCTGCAGGGCGCGGGGATCATCTTCTTCTCCTACGTCGGGTTCGATACGGCCTCGACGACGGCCCTGGAGGCGCGCAATCCGCAACGCGATCTGCCGATGGGGATCATCGGCACTCTGGTGATCTCCACGGTGCTCTACGTCGCCATGGCGGCGGCGATCACCGGCATGGTGCCGTTCTTCAAACTCAACGTGGACGCACCCGTCGCGGTGGCGCTCGATGCGCATCCGGCGCTCTCGTGGCTCGGCATGTTCGTGAAGATCGGGGCGATCGCCGGCATGACTTCCGTCATCCTGACCTCGCTCCTGGGACAGCCGCGCATCCTGCTGGCGATGGCCGATGACGGTCTGCTGCCTCCCTTGATGAGCCGCTGTCACCCGCGCTTCAAGACTCCGCACGTGGCCACCGCGATCACCGGGATCGGGGCGGCGGTCATTGCCGGGGTATTTCCGCTCGACGTGCTGGCGGATCTGATCTCGATCGGCATTCTGCTGGCTTTCGCGGTGGTATGCATCGGGGTGCTGGTGATGCGGTACACGCGTCCCGAGGCGCATCGGCCCTTCCGCGTGCCGTGGGCATGGCTGCTGTGCCCGCTCGGGGCGCTGGTGTGTCTCGGCATGACTTACTTCCTCTCCGACGCCACCTGGATCCGCCTGGTGGTCTGGACGGCGATCGGCGGGGCCATCTACGCCTTCTACGGCTTCCACCACAGCAAGCAGCGCTCATCGGCATGACCGAGACCGGGGCTCTCGAGAGCACGCCCGCGGCCGATGGCTGGTGGATGCCGGCGGAGTTCGAGCCGCACTCGGGCTGTTGGATGTTGTGGCCGGAGCGGCCGGACAACTGGCGCGAAGCCGCGCATCCGGCCCAGGCGGCCTTTGCCGCCGTGGCCGCGGCCATCGGGCGGTTCGAGAAAGTCCACGTGGGCGTCTCGGCCGCTCATCAGGCGAGGGCGCGCGCGATGCTGCCCGCGCACGTGGAGCTCCTCACCCTGGCGCACGATGACTGTTGGATGCGCGACGTCGGCCCGACCTACGTGGTCGGCGAGCGCCCGGGGTTGCGTGGCGTGCATTGGCATTTCAACGCCTGGGGCGGACTCGAAGGCGGCCTCTATCATCCCTGGGACCAGGACGAGCGGGTGGCCGCGCAGGTGCTGGCTCACGAGCAGCGGGCGCGCTACCGCGCGCCGATCATCATCGAGGGCGGCGCCATTCACGTCGATGGCCAAGGCACCGCGCTGCTTTCGCAGGAGTGCGTCCTCAACCCCAACCGCAATCCGGGCATGACCCGCGAGCGCATGGAGGCGGTGCTGCGCGAGTATCTCGGCGTGAGCCATTTCATCTGGCTCGGCCGCGGCGTGTTCAACGACGAGACGGACGGCCACATCGACAATCTGGCCTGCTTCGTCGCTCCGGGCAAGGTGTGTCTCGGCTGGAGCGATGATCGCTCAGATCCCCAGCACGCGATTTCGCTCGATGCCTGGGAGCGATTGAATGATGCGCGCGATGCACAGGGCCGGCGGCTGGAGGTGACCCGGCTTCCCATGCCGGGGCCGCTGCACATGACGGAGGAGGAGGCGCGCGGGCTTGCCCCGAGCGAGCGCTGCAAGAGCCGCGTGGCCGGAGAGCGCCTGGCGGGCAGCTACGTGAACTTCTACATGGCCAACGGGGGCCTCGTCATGCCGCTGCTCGACCCCCGCACGGACGCTGTGGCCGCGGAATGCCTGAAGCGTCTGTGTCCGGAGCGGCAGGTGGTCGGTGTGCCGGCGCGCGAGATTCTGCTCGGCGGCGGCGGCATCCATTGCATCACCCAGCAGGTGCCGGATCCGCAGGCGATCCGCAGGAGGCCGGCGGGCCGGGCGAGCGAGTAATCCTCGCCCAATCCACATTGCCGCCCGAAACGACGATCCCGACGCGTTTGCCGCGTACGGGGACCTTGCCCGAGAGGGCGGCGGCCGCGGCGAGGGCGCCGGTGGGCTCGACCACGATTTTCATGCGTCCGGTGAAAAAGGCCATCGTCTCGAGGAGCTCGGCGTCACTCACGGTGACGATGTCATCGATGAGGCCCTGGATGACCGGGAAGGTGTACTCACCCAGATGCCGGGTCTGAGCGCCGTCGGCGATGGTCTCGGGCGTGTCGATGTGGACGATGCGCCCGGCGCGCAGGCTCCGCAGTCCATCGTCCCCCGCCTCAGGCTCCACACCGATCACCGCACAGCCGGGGCACAGGGTGCGCGCGGCCACCGCGCAACCCGACAATAGTCCTCCGCCGCCGAGCGGCACCAGCAGCAGATCGAGCGGTCCCGCATCCTCCAGCAGTTCCTTGGCCGTGGTGCCCTGGCCGGCCATGACATCGGGATGGTCGTAGGGCGGTATCAGGGTGAGTCCCCGCTCTTCGGCGAGACGCCGGCTAATCGCTTCGCGGTCCTCGGTGTAGCGGTCGTAGAGGACCACTTCTGCCCCATAGCCCCGTGTGGCCTCCACTTTGATGGCCGGCGCATCGTGCGGCATGACGATCACCGCATGGCTCCCGAGCAGGCGCGCGGCCAGGGCGATCGCCTGGGCGTGGTTGCCCGAGGAATAGGTGACGACGCCCGCCGATTTTCTGTCCGGCGAAAGGAGCGAGATCGCGTTGTACGCCCCACGGAATTTGAATGCGCCCACGCGCTGGAAGTTCTCGCACTTGAACAGGAGGCGCGCGCCGCTCGCCTCATCGGCGCTCCTCGAAGTCAGCACGGGCGTGCGGTGGGCGATGCCCGAGAGGCGCCCGTGCGCGGCTTCGATGTCGGCGAAGGTCAGGGCGAATTCACTCATGATGGCGGGGCAGCGGGTGACAGGAATCCGCATTTATACGCGAATGCGTCGGCAAATCGCATGGACTCAGGGCTCTGCAGCCACCAGGCTGTGCCGTGCACCGGCCGCCCCGCCTGCGCCTTCGCTCCAGAATCCCGCGTCGCCCGTCCGGTCCGCCGTGCGCGACGACTACGGTCATGCCGATGACATGCGGAACGGGTTGAATCGGGGCTGTCGTCGTAGATATACAGATGGTAGGGCGATCGACATCGGCGCTAGGCTTGTTTTCAATGAAACGCGGGGCCTGCCGTGCTCCTGCGTCGAGGCCGGCGGGTTCTTGGGGAGTGCGCGAGCCCGCTCAGGGCAGAGGGCTGAGGCTCTCTCTCTCTCGAAGGGGGGGGTGTGATCCATCCCAGTGGGGAGAGAGGGGCTGTAAATCCATGAATACGCACGCACTTTATCCGCCAGGGCAATAAGACGAGGAACGGCGATATGCAACGCATGAGCACGGCCGAGAAGGCGCATGAATGGGTTATCGACTACAGCGCGGCGAGAGCCAAGGCGATCGAGTGGCTTGGCGACCGCTATCTGCTGGCCAAACCGGTCCCGCGCCGCAGCGCCGGTCAGGTATACGGCGCACCATCGCAGGTCCGCCGCCGCGCGCCGGACCTGTTTTTCCGGGGCGCCTGATACGAGGACGCCGGTGGCCGACTACGCACCGCCCGCCCTAGCGTGCGCGGTAGTCCCGGAAGAGCAGCGGCTGCCCGCGCGCCACGGCGTGATCGGCCTGCTCCGCCGTCCCGGCGATGGCGGACACCAGATGATGGTACGGTGATCGATCGCAGACCGGGTCGGCGTTGGCCGCATCCCCGGTGAGCAGATAGGCCTGGCAGCGGCAGCCGCCAAAATCACGCGCCCGCTCCGGGCAACCGCGGCAGGGATCGCGCATCCACGCCTCGCCGCGGTAACGGTTGAACGCCGGCGAGTCATACCAGATCGATCCGATGTCGGCATCGCGCACATTGGGGAAGGCGAGACCCGGCAGCATGCGCGCCGCGTGGCAGGGCAGCGCGAGGCCGTCGGGCGCGATGGCCAGGAACACCTGGCCGAGGCCGTTCATGCAAGGCTTGGGGCGTGTCTCGAAGTAATCCGGCACCACGAAGAAGATGCGCATGCGCGAGCCCACCCGCTCGCGAAAGCGTCGCGTGGCATCCTCGGCGCGGCGCAGTTGCTCGCGGCTCGGCAGCAGCTGCGCACGGTTGAGCCACGCCCAGCCATAATACTGGGTGTTGGCGAGCTCGACGTACTCGGCCCCCATGCGCTCGGCCATCGCGAGGATGTCCTCCACGTGATCGATATTGAGGCGATGGATCACCACATTGAGCACCATGGGATAGCGGTACTTCTTGATGAGCGCCGCCACTCGGGACTTGAGCTCGAAAGTGCGTGTGCTGCTCAGGAAGTCGTTGATGCGCCGCGTGCTGTCCTGGAAGGAGAGCTGGATGTGGTCGAGCCCGGCTTCCTTCAGCGCCGCCAGGCGCCCCTCGGTCAATCCGACTCCGGAGGTGATCAGGTTGGTGTAGAAGCCGAGGTCATGGGCCTGCGCGACGATGCTCTCGAGATCCTCTCTGGCGAGCGGCTCGCCACCGGAGAGCCCGAGTTGCACCGCGCCGAGCGCGCGAGCCTCGCGCAGCACCCGCAGCCAGTCGGCAGTGTCGAGCTCGGGGCCGATGCCCGAGAAGTCCGTCGGGTTGTAGCAGAACGCGCAATGCAGTGGGCAGCGGTACGTCAGCTCGAGCAGCAGCCACAGCGGCGGGCCGGGCCGCTTCGGTGGCGCCTCCTCGACCTGCGCGCTCACGGGCGCAGCTCCAGCCAGTTGCGCTCCAAGGCGAGCGTGAGGAAGGCGAGAACATCCTTGCCGAGCTCGGCGCAATACGTCCGCTCGAGCTCGCCGATGACCTCGGCGACGGTCCGAGCGCCGTCGCAGCGAGTCAGGATGGCCGCGGCGCTCGCGTTGAGTTTCACCATCCCCTCGGGATAAAGCAGGACGTGCGCGCCCTGCGCTCCCTCCCATTGCAGCCGCGTGCCCCGCGCGATCACCGGTCGTGACGCCACGTCGAGCTCAGTCAAGACGGGACTCCGTACCGGTGCTGCAGGGCATCATTCATCTGCCACAGCACGTCGAGCTTGAATTGCAGGACCTCGAGAGCGCGCTCCTGCGCCGTGCGTGTGGTGAATCGCGCGAGGGTCGTCGCCAGGGCAAATTCGACGTCCCGCGAGGCCTGGCTCACCCGGTTCTGGAAATAGCGCAATCCCTCGCGCTCGATCCAGGGGTAGTGCTCCGGCCACCCGGCCAGCCGCTGCCTGTGGATCTGCGGCGCAAACATCTCGGTGAGCGAGGCGCACACCGCTTCCGGCCACGGTGCGCGGCGCGCGAAATTCACGTATGCGTCGACTGCGAAACGTACGCCCGGCAGGAGGTCTTCCAGACTTTCGGTCCGCGCGCGTTCCAGTCCCACCGCGTCCGCAAGGCGCAGCCACGCCTCGATGCCCCCGGCATCATCACCGTCACCATCGTGATCGTGAATGCGCCGTATCCACTCGCGCCGCACGGTGCGATCGTCGCAGTTGCTGAGAATCGCCGCGTCCTTGATCGGGATGCTGATCTGGTAGTAGAAGCGGTTGGCCACCCAGCCGCGGATCTGCGCCGCACTGGCGCGCCCGGAATTCAACATCACATTGAACGGATGGTGAATGTGGTAGCCGGCCCCCTTGGCGCGCAGCCGCGCTTCGAACTCCGATCGGCTCCAGGGGGCCTCGCTCACAGCTCGATCTCCATGCCATCCCAGGCGACCTCGATCCCCCGACGCTCGAGCTCGGCACGCTGCGGCGAGTCCTCATCCAGAATCGGGTTGGTGTTGTTGATATGGATGAGGATCTTGCGCGTGCCCGCGGGCAGCCGCTCGAGCCACTCGAGCATGCCGCCCTCGCCGCTCAGGGCGAGGTGGCCGATGTCGAGCGCCCGGTGGGCCGAGAGCCCCAGGCGGATCATCTCGTCGTCGCTCCAGAACGTGCCGTCCACCAGCACGCACGCGGCGCAGCGCATCGCCCGCCACACGGACTCATCGATCGCCGCCAGGCCTGGCGCGTAGAACAACTTGCGCTCCGTGCGCTCATCCCCGATGAGAAGCCCCACGTTGTCACCCGGCAGCGGAGCGGCGCGATTGGGCGAGTAGGGGGCCGGCTTGCCCGGCACCGGCAGCGCGCGCCAGCGCAATCCCGGCAATGTCTCGATGAGGAATTCTCCCCCGAGCGGCATCGGCCGATGGTCGATCCCGCAGTAATGCGACAGAACATCGAGGATCGGATTGCCGCGAGTGAGGTCGGCATGGACCGATTCCGTGCACCACAGCGGCCAGGGGCGCCGCGCTTCGCGGAGCATGTAGAGCCCGGTGGTGTGGTCGATCTGCCCATCGACCAGGACGATGGCGCCGATGCCTGTGTCGCGCAGTTCCCGCGCCGGACGAAGGGCGGGACTGTCACGCAACTGGAACAGGATGTCCGGCGAGGCATTGATCAGCGTCCATGGCGCGACGGGGCCCTCCGCTGTGCCCTGTTCCTGCGAGGCGCTGGTGACGGCGATCGAGGACTGGGTTCGTGCGCGTGTGCGCACCGTGCCATTGCGGGCGCCGGCGCAGTTGCGGCAGTTGCAGTTCCACTGCGGAAAACCTCCTCCGGCGGCGGAGCCGAGCACGCGGATTCTCATGGCCAGATGGCCCGTGGACGCCCCTGGCGGGGGCGCCCACGGGCGGATCGCTCCGGTCAGCGATTGGCGATGTACATCGTGATTTCCATGCCAAAGCGCAGATCGATCGCCTGGGGCGTTTCCCACTTCATGACGAGTACCTCGTGTCGGTTGGACCCACGGGGCCGCTGCACCGGCCGGTCTCGCAGCACCGGCGCTCGCCCCCGATGCGTATCCTCGTCAGAAGCGCTCCGCCCCGGACAGCGGAACATCATGAATCGGGACTCATGATAATCATGAGTCCCGGCGAAGGGCCTGCTACGATGGCCTCGATGTCCACCCGAGGGCCCGGCCCGCGACAGTCGCCATGAAGCTGCGTACACGTCTGCACCTGGTGGTGACGGGTCTGACCGCCTTGTTCGTGATCCTGCTGGTCACTTCGCAGATGATCGCCACCCGCGCGCGGGTGCGTGAGGACATCGAGGGATCGCATGCGGTGGCGTCCCAGTTTCTCGGCCGCCTGGTGCACATCTACTGGAACTTCGGGGGGCCGCAGGTCGTGCTCGGGTTCCTCGAGCAGCTCGGGCACGTCCGATCGAATGACATAACGCTGCGCGACACCAGCGGACGGGTCATCTACCGCTCGCCGCCCTCGACATACAAAGCCGGCCGTCACGCGCCCGCGTGGTTCGCGCATCTGCTCGCGCCGGGGATTCCCCGCTACACGTTTCGCATGCCTGGGGGCCTGCAGCTCGTGATCCGCGCCGAGGTGTCCCCGGCCATCATCGACGGATGGGATGCCATCACGCGTCTGCTCGCGCTCGCCGTGCTGTTGCTCATCGCGGCCAACGGTGTGGCCTTCTGGATCATCGAGCGCGCGCTCGCGCCCTTTCCGGTCATCGTGGATGGTCTCGAGCGGCTCAAAAGAGGCGAGCTCGCCTTCCGGCTGCCCGCGTTCGTCGGAGTCGAGGCCGAGGCGATCGGGGCCGCATTCAACCGCATGGCCCGGGCCATCGAGGACAGTGTGGCGGCGCAGCGCAAGGCGCGCGAGGCGCAGGCGCGCCTCGAGGAGCGTCAGGAGATGGCCCGCCTGGTCGAGCAGCGCCTGGAGGAGGAGCGGCGGCTGATCGCGCACGAGCTGCACGATGAGTTCGGCCAGTCCGTCACCGCCATCCGCAGCCTCGCCCAGGCGATCGCGACCCGATCGGGGGAGCCCTCGATTCAGGAGGCGGCCCGCCTGATCTCCAACGAGGCAGCCCGGCTCTATGACGCCATGCACGGACTGATCCCGCGGCTCTCACCGGTGACACTCGATACGATGGGCCTGGCGGGGACTCTGGAGAGCCTGGTGGGCGATTTGCAGAAGCGACATGCCTCCGTGACGCTTTCCCTCCGGCACGAGGTGCGCGTGGAGCTCGGACCGAGCGTCGCGCTCGCCGCATATCGGTTCGCGCAGGAAGGGCTGATCAATGCATTGCGGCACGCGCACGCCTCGCGCATCGAGGTCGAGCTGTGCGCCGATGCGCACCGGATTGTCATGACCGTGAAGGATGACGGCACGGGTCTTACCGGAGAGTGGGCCCGTCCCGGCCATTTCGGGCTGCGCGGGCTCAAGGACCGCATCGAGCACCTCGGAGGACGCTTCGCCGTGGGCAACCGCGAGCAAGGCGGAATGGTGCTCGAGGCGGACATCCCCCTGGAAGCCCCGGAGAGCACATGATCCGGGTGCTGCTCGTCGATGACCACGCCGTCGTGCGCACCGGATTCCGGCTGCTGCTCGAGTCCGCTGCCAGCGTCTCGGTCGTCGGGGAGGCCGATACGGGTGAGACCGGGTACCAGCGCTATCTCGAGCTGGCCCCGGATGTGGTGGTGATGGATGTCGCCATGCCCGGCATGGGAGGGATCGAGGCGCTGCGCCGGATCCGCTCGCATCATCCCCAGGCGCGCGTGCTCGCCCTGTCCGCGCACGACGATCCGGTGCACGCGCGGCGGGCGTTGCGCGAGGGGGCGTTCGGGTTTCTTTCCAAGCGCAGCGCGCCGGAGACGCTGCTCGAGGCGATCACGAGCGTTGCCGCCGGAAAACGCTACATCGACCCCGGGGTGGCGCAGCGGTTGGCGCTGACGGACCTGGAGGGAGCGGCATCGCCCACCGAGCGGCTCTCGGAGCGAGAATTCGAGGTGTTCATACGCCTCGCCCGGGGCGAAACCGTGCAGCGCATCGCGGAGGATCTGCGGCTCGCCCCCTCGACCATCGGTACCCACCTCTACAACGTCAAGCAGAAGCTCGGTGTCGCCAACCAATCGGAGCTCACGCTGCTGGCGATCCGATACGGGCTCATCGAGCCGTAGCGTCTCGAGGCCGCTCGGGCCGCCGGCTGGAAGGTCAGGTGGCGACGCTCACAGCAGCCGCTGTGCGGCATCGAGCCAGGCGCGCTGGGTGCGGCGGTAGTGTTGCGGCGCGACGCGGGCCTGATCGAGCAGGTCCTGCGCCACTTTGCGCGCTTCGTCCCGTTGTCCTTGCCGGTCGAGCAGTTGCGCATAGCGCACCGCGGCCTCCGCGCCCGGGTAGGCGTGCGCCAGGGCGCGATACTCTTCCAGCGCCTTCGCGAGGTTGCCCTCGGCCTCGAGTGAGCGGGCGTAGAGGAGGTGCCGCTCCGGCGACTGGAAGTCAGGATTGCGTCGCACGAGCTCCTCGAGCGTCGAGCGGGCCGCGGCGGCTTCCCCATTGCCGAACTGTGCGCGCGCCAGACCCAGCATGAGGTTGGGGTCATGCTCGTACAGGCCGGTGAGGGTCTGGCGGTATTGGACGATCGCCTCGCCATAGCGGCCGTGGCGGGTGAGCTCCTCGGCGTAGCGCTGGCGGCTCGTCACGTTGCCGATGAGCTCGGCCTCGTTGGCGAAGCGGCGCAGGTCCGCAAAGGGATCCATGGCTTTCTTCAGGCCCCGCGCGGTGCTCCGGGCGGTGTGGCTGCGGAACAGCTCCGGGAGGATTTCCACCGCCACGTAGGCCAGGGCCCCGGCGAACGGCAGGAACAACATGACCCACACCCAGATCCAGTTGCGGCCGGTCTTGATGCAATGAACGATCAGGCCCAGCGAGAGGAGGTAGGGGAGGGCGGCGTACAGCAGATACGTCATGGAACTCGGTATGTTACCGCATCCCGCGGGCGGTATGGCGCTCTCGTTCCCGGCGGTTCGCAGCCCGGGATACTGATATTCTGTCCCGCCACGATTTGACACTTTGCTCCGCCGCAAAATCGATGAAATGCTCAGAGACGGCCGGCATCCGCCTGGGGGCCCTCGGCCTCGCGCTTTGCCTGGGGCTATCGCCTGCGCTGCAGGCCGCGGTGCGCCCGCGGGGTGCGCCCCGGCTGCGGACCGCCGTGTATGTCTCGCCGGCGGCGCAGGCGGCATTGCGGGAGGGCAGGTCCGGGCGTGTGCGGATCGGATTGGTGCTCTCCGGGGGCGGGGCGCGTGGCATTGCGCACATCGGCGTGCTCCGCGTGCTGCAGAAGCTTCGCGTGCCCATCGACGCCATCGCCGGAACCAGCATGGGCGCCGTGGTGGGCGGCCTGTACGCCAGTGGGCTCAACGCGAAGCAGATCGAGGCGGTTGTGACGTCCCTGAACTGGCAGGACGCCTTTCACGACCTGCCGCCGCGCCAGGATCTCACGCTGCGCCGCAAGGAGGAGGATGAGAACTTCCTGATCAATTTTCCGATCGGCATCCGGCACTGGCGCCCGGTGCTGCCGACGGGCTTGATCCAGGGACAGAGC
>JAJYDK010000025.1 GCA_021777555.1 Pseudomonadota bacterium
CCCGAGGCGACCTCGTAGCGCTCGCGCGGCAGCCGCTCGAGCCCCCGGGCGCTGATGTGGTTTAGCGTCAGGATGCGGTATTTCATGCGCAGGAGCCCTACCCGTGGCGGCGCTCGAACTCCTTCATGAAGGCGACCAGCGCCTCGACGCCTTCGATCGGCATCGCGTTGTAGAGACTGGCGCGCATGCCGCCCGCCAGGCGGTGTCCCTGAAGATGCGCAAGCCCCGCCTGCTTCGCCTCGCTGAGAAAGAGCGCATCGAGCTCCGGGCGCGCGAGCGTGAACGGCACATTCATCCTCGAGCGGCACTCCCTCGCGACCGGGTTGCGATAGAAGGCCGAGGAATCAATGGCGCCGTAGAGGAGCGCGGCCTTGGCGCGATTGCGCGCCTCCATCGCCGCGAGCCCGCCCTGCCCCTCGAGCCACTCGAACACGAGTCCGGCCATGTACCACGCGAAGGTGGGCGGGGTGTTGAGCATCGAGCCGTGGGCGGCCATCTGCGTGTAATCGAGGATCGCCGGGACGTCGGGCCTCACCCTGCCGAGCAGATCCTCGCGGACGATGACGATGGTGAGTCCGGCGGGCCCGATGTTCTTCTGCGCGCCGGCGTAGATCACTCCAAAGCGCGCCACCTCGATCGGACACGAGAGGATGTCGGAGGACATGTCGGCCACCAGGGGCGCCGGGACCGTGGGTACGTACGGAAACTGCACGCCATCGATGGTCTCGTTGGTCGTGTAATGCACGTACGCGGCGTCGGAACTCAGGCGCAGCGCGCCCTCGGCGGGCACCGTGGTGTATCGGGACTCGCGCTCGTCGGCGGCGATGTTGACCTGCACACCGAGCCGGCCGGCCTCCGCGATCGCTTTCGCGGACCACGTGCCGGTATTCAGGTAATCGGCCGTTGCGCCGGCGGCGGTGAGATTGAGCGGGATGGCGGCGAACTGCGCCGTGGCGCCGCCCTGGAGAAAGAGCACCTTGTAGCCGCTCGGAATGGCAAGCAGCGCGCGCAGGCGCGCCTCCGAGCGCTCCGCGAGCGCCACGAAGGCCTTGCTTCGATGGCTGACCTCCATCACCGACATGCCGCTGCCCTGCCAGTCGGTGAGCTCGTCACGGGCCTGCTCGAGAACTTCCAGCGGCAGCGCCGCGGGACCGGCGGAGAAATTGTAGACGCGCACCAGGAGGCCGCCTCACCTCGGGAATCGGGGGAAAGCCGATAGTATCAAGCAGCGCAGGCGGCTTGAGAACTTTTGGCCATCACGGCCTGCCCGCCGGCCCGAACGGGGTGCTAGGGGCCCGGATCGGCGTCCGTCGCCGCCGCCTCGCCGCTGTCGGCGGAGGGCCCGACCGCGCCCTCGCCCTCCTCGGGGCTCTCCAGGCTCTCCAGCCGCTCGATCCCGACCAGGCGCTCCCCGTCATCGAGACGCATCAGGCGCACCCCCTGGGTGTTGCGCCCGAGCACGGAGATCTCATCGACGGGCGTGCGCACCAGGGTGCCGTTCGAGCTGATCAGCATGATCTCCTGGCCGGGCATCACCTGCAGCGCCGCCACCGCGGCGCCGTTGCGCTCGGTGGTCTGCAGGGCGATCACACCCTGACCGCCGCGCCCCTGACGCGGGAAGTCCTCGACCGGGGTGCGCTTGCCATAGCCTGCGGCGGAAGCCGTGAGCACATGGCCCTCGGCCACCACGATCAGCGCAATGACTTCCTGGTCCTCTGCGAGTCGGATGCCCCGCACCCCGGTGGCATCGCGTCCCATGGCGCGCGCTTCCTCCTCGTGGAAGCGGATGGCCTTGCCGCCGCTCGAGACGAGAATCACCTCGCGCTCGCCATCGGTGATCGCCACACCCACCAGCCGGTCGTTGTCGTGCAGATCGACCGCGATGATGCCGCTCGCGCGCGGACGCGAGAAAGCGCTGAGCGGGGTCTTCTTGACCGTACCCTGGCTGGTCGCCATGAACACGTAGTGCTGCTCGTCGTACTGCTTGACCGGCAGGAGGGCGTTGATCTTCTCGCCCTGCTCGAGCGGCAGCAGGTTCACCATGGGCTTGCCCGCGGAGGTCCGGCCCGCCTGCGGCAGCTCGTAGACTTTCAGCCAGTACACCTTGCCGCGGTTGGAGAAGCACAGCACCGTGTCATGGGTGTGGGCGACGAAGAGCTTCTCCACGAAATCCTCGTCCTTGACCGCGGTGGCGGCCTTGCCCCGCCCGCCGCGTCGCTGGGTCTGATATTCCGTGAGCGGCTGGCACTTGGCGTAGCCGCCATGCGAGAGCGTGACCACCACGTCCTGCGGCTCGATCAGGTCCTCGGTGGTGAGATTGAGCTGGTCGCGGTTGATCTCGGTGCGCCGCGCATCGCCGTAGTTCTCGCGGATCTCGATGAGCTCCTCGCGGATCACCTGGGTGAGCCGCTCGGGACGGGCGAGGATGTCGGTGAGATCGGCGATGCGCACGAGCAGCTCCTGGTACTCGCCGATGATCTTGTCCTGCTCGAGACCGGTGAGGCGGTGCAGGCGCATGTCGAGAATCGCCTGCGCCTGGGCTTCCGAGAGCCGGTAGCCGGCCTCGAGCAGTCCCGTCCCTTCGGGCAGTCCGCGCGGCCGGGTCGAGACCGCCCCGGCCCGCTCGAGCAGCCCCGTGACCGCTCCCGGCCGCCAGCTGCGCTCCATCAGGCCCGCGCGCGCCTGCGCCGGCGAGGCGGCGGCCCGGATGAGGGCGATCACCTCTTCGATGTTGGCGAGCGCCACCGCGAGACCCTCGAGGATGTGGGCCCGCTCGCGCGCCTTGGCGAGATCGAAGATGGTGCGCCGGGTAACCACCTCGCGGCGGTGCCGCAGGAACGCCTCCAGCATGTCCTTCAGAGACATCAGCTTCGGCTGGCCGTCCTCGAGCGCCACCATGTTGATGCCGAACACCGTCTCCATCGGGGTCTGCGCATACAGATTGTTGAGCACAATCTCGGCGATCTCGCCGCGCTTGAGCTCGATCACGATGCGCATGCCGTCCTTATCCGACTCGTCCCTCAGGCCATCGCCGGCGATGCCCTCGATCTGCTTCTCGCGCACGAGCTGCGCGATACGCTCGATCAGGCGCGCTTTGTTGACCTGGTAAGGCAGCTCCGTCACCACGATCGCCTGACGGTCGCCGCGGCCGATCTCCTCGATGCTGACGCGGGCGCGCACCGACAGGCGCCCGCGCCCGGTGCGGTACGCGGTGGCGATCTCCTGTGCGCCGTTGATGATGCCGCCGGTCGGGAAATCCGGCCCCGGCACGTACTGCATCAGCGCCCCGAGGGACAACGCCGGATCATCGAGCAGCGCCAGGCAGGCGTTCACGATCTCCGCGAGGTTGTGCGGCGGTATGTTGGTCGCCATGCCGACCGCGATGCCCGTCTGCCCGTTGACCAGCAGGTTCGGAACGCGTGTCGGCAGTACCGAGGGCTCGAGCTCGGACTCGTCGTAGTTCGGCGTGAAATCGACGGTTTCCTTGTCGATATCCGCGAGCAGCTCGTGCGCCAGGCGCGACATGCGCACCTCGGTGTAGCGCATGGCGGCGGGCGTATCGCCGTCGACCGAGCCGAAATTCCCCTGGCCGTCGACCAGCAGATAGCGCATGGAGAACGGCTGGGCCATGCGCACGATGGTGTCGTAGACGGCCGTGTCGCCGTGCGGGTGGTACTTGCCGATCACATCGCCGACGACGCGCGCGGATTTCTTGTAGGGCTTGTTCCACTCGTTGCCGAGCTCGCGCATTGCAAAGAGCACGCGCCGGTGCACGGGCTTCAGGCCATCGCGAACGTCGGGCAGCGCGCGCCCGACGATCACGCTCATGGCATAGTCGAGGTAGGACTGCCGCATCTCCTCTTCGAGGCTGACCGGCAGGACTTCGCGTGCGATTTCGGACATCGGCTCTCGGGGCGTGCCAAAAGCGCAATGTTAGCACGGAGAGCACACTCGGCGCTGCGCCAGGGTCAATTTGCGCAACCGCTCGCGCGCACCCGTCATTGTCTGCATTGCGCGCGCAGCGCAGCAGCAGGTTCGGCGGCACGTCAATCGCTTCGCGGTGCGTTTGGCGTGGCGCTTGCGATCGGGCGGGTGGATTGATACGGTGCGCATCGACTGCGCATCGGTCGGCCAGGAAGGCCGCTCTTGGGCGCATCGGCAGGCAGCGCAGTCAAGACGTGATCACCCGGGGTTCGTATGGCAACCGCAACTCATCCTTCCGCAGCCGAAGCGATTCCCAATGCCGCGCAGGCCGAGATCTCCAAGTTCGATGCGCTCTCGGAACGCTTCTGGGATGAGCACGGGCACTTCCGTCCGCTGCACCTGCTGAACCCTGTCCGGCTGCGCTTCGTGGCGCAGCGCTGCGGTCTCTCGGGCGCGCGGGTGCTCGATGTGGGCTGCGGAGGCGGCCTGCTCGCCGAGGCGCTCGCCCGCGAGGGCGCCAAGGTCACGGCGATCGATCTGGCTCCCGGCATGATCGAGGTCGCCCGCATGCACGCGAGCGCGCACGGGATTTCGGTCGATTACCGGGTGGCCTCCGCCGAGGCGCTCGCGACGCATGAAGCGGGGACCTTCGATGTCATCACCTGCATGGAAATGCTCGAGCACGTGCCACAGCCGGCGCAGATGATCGCGACGCTCTCGGCGCTGGTGCGCCCCGGGGGGTCGGTGTTCGTCTCCACTCTGAACCGCAACCTGAAATCCTTCCTCGTGGCCATCCTCGGCGCCGAGTACGTGCTCTCGCTGCTGCCGCGCGGCACGCACGAGTACGAGCGCTTCATCCGTCCCAGCGAGCTTGCCCGCTGGGCCCGCGCCGCGGACCTGACGGCCCACGCCCTGGTGGGAATCACACTCAACCCGTTCACCGGAGAAGCCCGGCTGACGAGGGACCCCTCGGTGAACTACCTGGCGCACTTCGTGCGCGAGCCCTGATCGAGGTCGCCTGCGGCGCTTCGCTCGCCGTGCACGCTAGGCCGGCGGCTCCTGGGTGAAAAGCGCCTCGATCTCCTCGGCCGCGAGCTGCCGGAAGTGCCCCCGTGCGAGCGACCGATCGAGCAGGAGCGCACCGAGTTGGGTGCGCATGACCCGGCTGACGAGCGCGCCCTGTCGCTCGAACAGCTGCCGCGCCTCCTTGCCGCTCGCACCACGGACGGTGAGGGCATACCAGCGGTTGGCGGCCTCCCCTCCCGCGCCCTCGCAGCCGAGCACCTCCAGGCGCTCGCCGCTGTCGAGCTCCCCGCCGAGCACGCCTTGCAGCTGCGGCTCCGTAAGCTCGCCGCGGACCCTGACACTGAATCCACTGATCCAACGCCGCACGCCGCGCTGTAGCCGGGAGGCGAGCTCGCCATCGCCACAGATGAGCTCGAGCCCCCCATCGATCCTCGGCATCGGGCTCACCACCACGAACCTGCGCCCGGCGCGCCGTGGCAGGCGCGAAAGGAGCGGAACGGCCCCCGCCTCCTCCGTCACCGGCTTATCGAGGCTCTCGCCGCTCGAACGATGGTAGATGAACGCGCGGCCACCGCCCGGGGCCTCGCGCTGGCGGATGAGGCGGCCATCGAGACGCACCTGATCCGCGGGACCGACCTTCATGCCGAGCGTGGCGGGTTGACCGTTGACGCTCAGACGCCCGGCGCGGATCCAATCCTCGGCCTCGCGGCGTGAGGCGAGTCCCGCCTGGGACAGCACCTTCTGCAGCCGCTCCGCCGTCTCCTCGGCCTGTGTGCGGTGGGGCGAATGCGCATGATCGGTGCCGCCGCGCGCCCGATCTGTGCGCCGGGGACGGACCGGGCGAGCCCTGGAGCTCATGATGACCTCAAGCGGACTCGCCGGGCGCGGCTCGCATTTCCCGCGGCGGCGCATCCTGCGCATCGCCTTCTTCGCCGGCGCCCGTCGGCTCATCCGGCTCCTCGGCGGATCCCTCCTCGCCCGCCTCGAGCCCGCCGGCGCTCTCGCTCCGATCCGGGTCGGCCGAAGGCTCGGGATCATGAGGTTCGGCGACGGGCGCCGCAGCGCTCGCCGCTTCCGTAAACTCGGCTTGCCGCTCGGCCCGCTCGTCCTCTTCGGCGGCCGGCTCGCCTTGCACGGTCCGGGCATTGCCCTCCCCCTGCGGGCTGGCGCTACTGCCCAGATCGAGCTGCAGGTTGAGATCGCCCACTGCCTTCAGCTCCGACAGCGGCGGCAACTGATCGAGGCTCACCAGACCGAAATAATCCAGGAACTCGCGCGTCGTACCCAGAAGCTCGGGACGACCCGGCACGTCGCGCTGGCCGACGATGCGCACCCAGTTGCGCTCGAGCAATGTCTTGATGATGTTGGGATTGACCGCCACTCCGCGTACATCCTCGATCTCTCCGCGGGTGATGGGCTGGCGATAGGCTATGAGCGCCAGCGTCTCGAGCAACGCCCGCGAGTAGCGCGCCGGCCGTTCGGGCCAGAGCCGCGAGACTTCCGCCGCGAACTCCCGGCGCACCTGGATGCGCAGCCCCGAGGCCGTTTCCTTCAGCTCGATGCCGCGCCCGGCGTATTCGAGGGCGAGCGCTTCGATGACCTCGCGCAGCGCCGCCTCGCTCGGGCGCGCGGTCTCATCGAACAGCTGCCCGAGCTCCTCACTCTTGAGCGGTCGGCCGGCGGCGAGCAGCGCCGCCTCGATCACGTTCCTCAGATAAAACTCACTCATCGATTGTCTCTTGTGGGATCTCTCCGCCCTGCTGCTGCGGCGGCTCGTCCTGCGCACCCGCCTGCGGCTCATCGGTGTTGTCGGCGACGACGTGCAGGCTGCGGCCGCGGCCGGCCCGCACGTGCAGCGGAGCGTACGGCTCTGACTGCACGATGTCGATCAGTCCCTCGCGGACCAGCTCGAGGATCGCCATGAAGGTGACGGTCACCCCCATGCGTCCCTCGGCGGGCTTGAACAACCGGATGAACTCGACGAAGCTCGATCGCTCGAGCGAGGCGAGAATGTTGCCCATGCGCTCGCGCACCGAGAGGGCCTCGCGCTGGATGTGATGATGCGCGAACATCTGTGAGCGCACCACCACCTCCTGGAAGGCCACCAGCATCTCCTGGAGCGTGATCTGCGGGAGCGCCCGCACCACCTGCCGGTCCCTGAGCTCGGCCGCCGCGGCCCAGTGATCACGCTCGAGTCTCGGCAGCGTGTCGATGCCCTCGGCGGCCCGCTTGAAGCGCTCGTATTCCTGCAGGCGCCGCACGAGCTCGGCCCGGGGGTCCTCCTCCACGCCATCGACGGAGGTCTTCGGCCGCGGCAGCAGCATGCGCGATTTGAGCTCGGCGAGCGTCGCGGCCATCACCAGGTACTCGCCCGCCAGCTCGAGCTGCAGCTCCTGCATCACCTCGATGTACTGCATGTACTGGCGCGTGATATCGGCGAGCGGGATGTCGAGGATGTCGAGATGCTGCCGGCGGATGAGATACAGCAGCAGATCGAGCGGTCCCTCGAAGGCCTCGAGGAACACCTCGAGCGCCTGCGGCGGAATGTACAGATCGCGCGGCAGCGCGGTGACGGGCTCGCCGTTGACGACGGCGAAGGGCATCTCCACCTGCTCGGGCCCGCTTTGATGCGCATTGGGCTCGTGGGGCGCAGCGGGCGGGGCCTCGTCCGATACGATCACCAGTTCCGGTTTGGACTCCATGTCGCCTCAGTCAACCCGCAGGTGCATGGCCCGGCGCACCTCTTCCATCGTTTCCCGGGCCGCATCGCGCGCCTTCTCCGCGCCTTCGGCGACGATGTCGCGCAGAAGCTCCGGATTTTCGGTGTATTCCTGGGCGCGACGACGCATCTCCGTGACCTCGGCGAGAACCTTGTCGATGACCGGCTGCTTGCACTCGAGGCACCCGATGCCCGCCGAGCGGCACCCCTCGGCCACCCATTTGCGCGTGTCCTCGCCCGAGTAGATCTTGTGCAGATCCCAAACCGGGCACCGCTCGGGCTCGCCCGGGTCGGTCCGCCGCGCCCGTGCCGGATCGGTCTTCATCGCGCGCAGCTTCCGCTCGACCGACTGGGGATCCTCGCGCAGCTCGATGGTATTGCCGTAGGACTTCGACATCTTTCGCCCGTCGAGCCCGGGGACCTTCGGGGTCTGCGTGAGCAGCACCTGGGGCTCGGGCAGGATGGTGACGCCGGTGCCCTCCAGGTACCCGAGCAGGCGGTCGCGATCGGCCAAGGTGAGGCGGGTGTTGCTGTGCACGAGCGCGCGGCCGCGCTCGAGCGCCTCCTGGTCGCCGGCCTCCTGGAACTTGCGCCGCAGCTGACGGTAGAGCGTGGTGTTGCGCCCACCGAGGCCCTTGATGGCGCGCTCCACTTTCTCCTCGAAATCCGTCTCGCGGCCATAGATGTGGTTGAAGCGACGCGCGGTCTCGCGTGTGAGCTCGACGTGCGCCACCTGGTCTTCACCCACAGGCACGTGCTGTGCGCGGTAGACGAGAATGTCCGCGGCCTGCAGTAAGGGATAGCCGAGGAATCCGTACGTCGCCAGATCGCGGTCCTTGAGCTGTTCCTGCTGGTCCTTGTAGCTCGGTACCCGCTCGAGCCAGCCGAGGGGGGTGAGCATCGAGAGCAGCAGATGGAGCTCGGCGTGCTCGGGCACGTGCGACTGGACGAACAGGGTCGCTACGCCGGGATTGAGGCCCGCGGCAAGCCAGTCGATCAGCACTTCGTGCACGAATTCCGGCAGTCGGCTGGTGTCCTCGTAGCCGGTGGTGAGCATGTGCCAATCGGCCACGAAGAAGAAGCACTCGTACTCGTACTGCAATCGCACCCAGTTGCGCAGCGCTCCGTGGTAATTGCCCAGGTGCAGACGGCCCGTGGGCCGCATGCCGGACAGGACGCGGCCGCGGGGATTGGGAGTGCTCATCGAAGCCGTTCTCGCATCGTTAAACGTCCAGTATACCGTGTTCGCCCGCCCCTCCGAGGATCCGGGCGAGCGAGCCCTTGCCCCGCCTCACCACGACCGGTGGGGTCACGGACAGATCCACCACCGTCGTTGGCTCGATGCCGCAGTCCCCCCCGTCGAGGACCGCGTCGATCTCGTGCTCGAGCCGCTCCTGGATCTCGCGCCCCGAGGTGAGTGGGGCCGGCTCATCGGGCAGCAGCAGCGTGCTGCTCATGAGCGGCTCGCGGAGCTCCGCGAGCAGCAGGCGCGGGACCGGATGATCGGGGATGCGCACCCCGATGGTACGCCGCCGCTCGTGCTGCAGGCGCCTCGGCGTCTCCCGGGTGGCCTTGAGGAGGAAGGTGTAGGGGCCGGGCAGGCAGCTGCGCAGCATGCGGAACTGCCAGGTCTCGATCCGGGCGAAGCGCCCCACCTCGGCGAGGTCCGCGCACACCACGGTGAAATGATGGTGGCGGTCCGCCCTGCGAAGGCGCCGCACCCGCTCGATGGCCCGGGCATCGCCAATGTGCCAGCCGAGCGCGTAGCATGAGTCGGTCGGATAGGCGACGATGCCGCCATCCCGCACGATATCGGCGGCAATGCGGATGAGGCGGGCCTGGGGCGTGACGGGGTGCAGCTCGAGGTATTGGCTCATGCGCGCCTTTCCGAGGCCGCCTCCGCCTTCTGTGGATAGTGCGTTATGATACGCAACCTTGACCGGAACCTGCGACCGCGCGAGCGGATGAGCTCCTTTACACCCAAAGCCACGACCAGCGCCACGGCGGATCAGATCCGCGCCATGCTCGAGAGGGCATTCTCGCCGCTGTCGATCGAGGTGCTCGACGACAGCGCCCGACACGCCGGTCATGCGGGAGCCCGCTCCGGAGGGCATTTCCGGGTCACGCTCGTCGCGCGCTCGTTCGCGGGGCGAGCGCCGCTTGAGCGCCACCGCATGGTCTATGAGGCGCTCGAGCCGCTGATGGGTCATGGGATCCACGCGTTGAACATCCGCGCCGCCGCCCCGCACGGAGCGGAGCGACCCGCCTCCTGACCCGCGCCGGCGCGTCCGGTCGAGTTTCCATCCTCATTTTGCCCACCACTACCCAATGAGCATCTCCATGAAGCAACTCAGGATCCTCTGCATCGCCTGCGCCCTGGTCGGACTCGCTGCCTGCCAGCCCAAGTCCGCGGTGCAAAACGGCGCCTCGCCCGTGGTGGCCACGGTCAACGGCACCCCCATCAGCCGCTCCCTGTACGAGTTCTACGTCAAGGGCATCAGCGGCAAGGATTCGAGCGCACTCACGCCCGAGCAGCGCGCGCTCGCCCTCGACAGCCTGATCCGCGCGCAAGCCGTGGCGCAGGATGCGCAGAAACAAGGTCTCGACAAGCAAAACAACACCGCGTCGCTCCTCGCGCTCTCGCGCCTGAACATCCTCGAGCAGGCGGTCTCCGACAAATTCCTCGCCGGGCGTGCGCCGAGCGATTCGCAGCTGCAGGCCGAATACAACGCCGAGGTGGCGAAGATGCCGAAGACCGAGTATCACGCGGAGCACATCCTATTGAAGGACCAGGCGACCGCGCAGAAGGTCATCCAGGATCTCAACCACGGCCAGAAATTCGCCACCCTCGCCAAGAAATACTCCATCGATCCGTCGAAGGACAACGGCGGCGACCTCGGCTGGTTCACCCTCAATCACATGGTCAAGCCCTTCTCCGATGCGGTCGCGCAGCTGAAGGTCGGCCAGTACACCCAGGCGCCGGTGCAGACCCAGTTCGGCTGGCACGTCATCGAGCTGCTCGGCACCCGGCCGCTCGCCCCGCCGCCGTTCGCCTCCGTCAAGGCTCGTCTGACGCAGATCGTGGAGGCAAAGCAGTTCCGCGCCTACACCGATACGCTGATCGGGAAGGACAAGGTTGTCACCTATCTCGACACCCAGACGGATGCGCAGACCAAGGGTCAGGCCGGTCCGCCGGCGATCCCGGCGGCGGCGCCCGCGCCCGCCAACGCGGGGTAATCCGCTCGGCGGCCAACGCCGCCGATGACATCGAACAAGCCCCGGGTCGAAGGATCCGGGGCTTTGTTTTTACTCGTGGTGCCGCGCGAGCAGCCGCCTGAGGGCATCCTCATCGAGCACCTCGATGCCGAGCGAGCGGGCCTTCTCGAGCTTCGAGCCGGGCTCGGCGCCGGCGACCACGTAGCGGGTCTTCTTCGACACACTACCCGAGACCTTGGCGCCGAGCGCGGTGAGCGCTTCGCTCGCCTGCTCCCGGCTGAACCCCTCGAGCGTGCCGGTGAGCACGAATGTCTGGCCTGAGAGCGGCAGAGCGGCCGCGCCCTGGTCGAAGGGCTCCCAGCGCACACCCTCGTCTCGCAATCGCCGGATCGCCTCGCGATGCTCGGGTGAGGCAAAGAACGCGGCGACGTGCGCGGCAACCACCGGACCCACGTCGGGCACGCGCTGGATGTCGTCCTCGCTCGCGCCCATCAGCGGATCGAGCTCCCCGAAGTGCCGTGCGAGCGCGAGCGCCGTGGATTCCCCCACCTCGCGGATGCCAAGCGCATAGAGCAGCCGCGGCAGTGTGGTCCGCTTGCTGTGCTCGATGGCCTTCACCAGGTTCGCAGCGGACTTCTCCCCCATGCGCTCGAGACCCTGGAGCTGCTCGACGGTGAGCGTATAGAGGTCGGCCGGAGCGCGCACCAGGGCGCCCTCCACGAGCTGTTCGACGAGCTTGTCGCCGAGACCCTCGATGTCCATCGCCCGGCGGCTTGCGAAATGCCGGATCGCCTCCTGGCGCTGCGCGGGGCAGGTGAATCCACCGGTGCAGCGCGCGACCGCCTCACCCTCGGGCTTGATGACCACCGAGTGGCACACCGGACAGTGCCTGGGCAGCTGGACCCTGTGTGGTTCGGGCTTCGGCCGCCGCCCGGGGATCACACGAACCAGCTCCGGGATCACATCTCCTGCGCGCCGGACCACGACGGTGTCGCCTTCCCGCACGTCCTTGCGCCACACTTCATCGAGATTGTGCAGCGTCACGTTGCTGACGGTCACGCCGCCAACGAACACCGGCTCGAGCCGCGCGACGGGCGTGAGCGCCCCGGTGCGGCCCACCTGGAACTCGATCGCCCGGACCCGGGTCGTGGCCTCCTCGGCCGGAAACTTCTGCGCAAGCGCCCATCGGGGAGCGCGCGACACATAACCCAGGCGCTCCTGGTCGGCGCGCCGATCGACTTTGAAGACCACCCCGTCGATCTGATAGGGCAGGCTCGCACGCCGCCGTCCCATCGCCCGGTAGTACTCGAGGCAACCTTCGGCGCCGCGCACTCGCTCGGAGTGTGGACACACCGGGAGCCCCCACGTCTCGAGCGCCTTGATCAACCCGCTCTGGGTCTCGGGGGGCCGCCAGCCCGACACGACACCCAGGCCATAGAAATACACCCGCAGGGGACGCGCGGCGGTGATGCGCGGGTCGAGCTGCCGCAGGCTCCCCGCAGCGGCATTGCGCGGATTGACGAACGTCTTCTCACCTCGCCCCTCGGCCTCGCGGTTCAAGCGCTCAAAACCGGCAATCGGCATGAACACCTCACCGCGCACCTCGAGCAATCGTGGCGCCTCGCCATGCAGTCTCAGCGGGCAGGCGCGGATGGTACGCACATTGGGTGTCACATCCTCGCCCTTCACTCCATCGCCGCGGGTCGCCGCACGATCGAGCACGCCGTCCTTGAACACCAGGGTCACCGCGAGCCCATCGAGCTTCGGCTCCGCGAAATAGTCCAGGGGTCCCTCGGTCCCCAACCGCTCGCGCGCGCGCCGGTCGAAGGCCGCCACGTCCTCCTCGGTGAATCCGTTGTCGAGCGAGAGCATCGGCACCTGGTGCACGACTTCGCCAAACTCGCCGCTCGGAGCGCCGGCAACGCGTTGGGTCGGAGAGTCTGCGGTGATGAGCTCGGGATGGGCCGCTTCCAGCCCCTTGAGCTCGGCCATCAGCTTGTCGTACTCGGCGTCCGGGATCTCCGGGTCATCGAGAACATAGTAGCGATGGTCGTGGCGGGCGATCTCGGCGCGCAGCGCCGCAAGACGTGCGCCCACCCCTTTGGTCACGCGACCCCGCCGGAAGCATTTGCGAGGAGCGTCGCGCGCAGGGCCTCGATGCCCTCGCCCGTCAACGCCTCGCCCCGGGCGTCCTGAAGCTCACCCTGCAGCCGCTCACAGAGGTTGTGCGCGACATCCACCAACTCATCGAATGCCTGGTCTACCGGAAGCGGTCCGGGCAGCACCACGAACAGGTTGAGTCCCGCGTAGCGCTGCGAGTCCATGGTCTCGAGCTCGAAGGTTCCCGGACGAGTGAGCGAGGCGGCGCTCACGACGGCCCGATGGGCCGCATCGGGCCTGTGGAAGATATCGAACTTGCCGAGCAGGAACCCCTCGGCGGCGAGCGCCTGTCGCAGAGCCCGCCCCGCGAACCGATCCTGCGCAGCCACCAGGCGCAGCGCCACGATGTGCCGCGATTCCTCCGGCGGCCACTCCACGATCGGCTCCATGTCCGCCCGACTCTCGGGCGAGTGGGTCTCGAGGACTCTGACGGGCCCGACATCGTCTACGAAATCAGGTTCCGCGGCCGGCCGTACCGGGGCCGCCGGAATATCCACCGCCGACTCCGAAAGCACCGGAAGCTCCGCGGTGGGCGACTCGTCAACCGTGTCATCGGCGGCGACCTCTGCCTCCTCGATGAGCACCGTGGGAGGATTCTCGAGTCGCGCCGCCTCCGCGAGCCCCGGCTCGCCGATCCACGGCTCCCGGGACGCCGCGCGGCGCCCGCCGCCGGTCAGCGGACCGAATTCTCCGTGGGGAAAGGCTCCACCCGAGGGCTCCAGAACCGGCGGCTCCGCGACTTTCGGCTCGAGCGCATGGCGGTCACGGGGCCGCGCCTGGCGCGGGCGCAGCCGCTCCCACAGTGCCAGCACGAGAACGAACAGCCCTCCCAGAATGAGCAGTGTCCAACGCAGCTTCCCCACGATGAGCCCCCCCGAAACCTCAGACGGCGGCCAGCCGGACCGCCTCGTCCACATCGACGGCCACGAGCCGCGAGACTCCCGCCTCGTGCATGGTCACGCCGAGCAGCTGCGCGGCGAGTTCCATGGTGGTCTTGTTGTGAGTGATGAAGATGAACTGCACTCTCTGGGACATCTCGCGCACGATGTCGCAGAAGCGCCCGACGTTGGCCTCATCGAGCGGCGCATCCACCTCATCGAGCAGGCAGAAGGGCGCCGGGTTGAGCTCGAAGATCGAGAACACCAGCGCCACCGCGGTGAGCGCCTTCTCACCGCCCGAGAGCAGATGAATGGAGCTGTTTTTCTTCCCCGGCGGACGCGCCATCACCGCCACGCCGGCGTTGAGTACGTCCTCGCCGACGAGCTCGAGGTAGGCGTGGCCGCCACCGAACATGCGTGGGAATTTCTCCTTCAGCCCTGAATTGATCTTCTCGAAGGTGTCCTCGAAGCGGCTGCGCGTCTCCTTGTCGATGCGCCCCATGGCTTCCTCGAGCGTCTCGAGAGCGGAGGTGAGGTCGGCGAACTGACGATCGAGGTACTCCTTGCGCTCAGTCTGCTCCTTGAGCTCATCGATCGCCGCGAGGTTCACCTGTCCGAGCTTCTCGATCCCGGCACGTGTCTGCGCCAGGTTCTGCTCCCAGACGGCCACCTCGGCGTCGGCCGGCAGACTCGAGCGCACCGCCTCGAGCTCGAAGTGCGTCTCGTTGAACTGCTCGAGCAGTCCCTCGCGCCGCACACGGTTCTCCTGGGCGGCAAGGCGCGCCGCCTCCATCGCCTCGCGGGCCTGCTCGACCCGCCGCTCCGCCGCCGTGCGCTGCTCTTCGAGCGTGCGCAGCGCCGTATCGAGCTCTTCGAGCTCCGCGCGTGCCGCGACGAGATCACTCTCGACCGTCAGGCGCTGTGAGAGCGTGTCATTGAGTCGCGCCTCGAGCTCGACGATGGGCGCATCGCCACCGGCGAGCTCGGCTTCGAGCTCGACGCGGCGCCGCTCGAGCTGTGCTCGCTGCTCGCCCATGCGCTCGAGACTCGTGCCGTAAGAGCTCTCGGCCGAGCGCCGCGCCTCGATCCGGATCAACAGATCACGGGCGGCGATCTGGACGGTCTGGGCGCGTGAGCGCGCGGCCGCGAGCGCCTCGCGCCGTACCTCGCGCTCCTCCTCGAGTCCCTCGCGCTGCGTATCGAGCTCGACCACCCGCAGCGCTCCCTGCTCGAGCGATTCGCGGGCCTGACTCAACGCCTCCTGCGCAGCTGCGACTTCACTCGCCAGCTCGGTCCTCTCCGCATCGATGCGCTCGCGCCGCTTCATCGTCTGCTCGGCGCGGGCCCGCGCGGCCTCGAGCTGGCCGGTCAGCTCGGCATGGCGGCGGTGTGCGGCCTGGATGCTCGCCTGCGCCGCATCGCGCTCGGCCTCCGCCTGACCCAGCGCTTCGCGCGCCTGTGCAAGATGACTCTCGGCCTCGCGCACCCGATCCTCGGCTTGCATCGCCTGCGCACGCAGGCTTTTCAGGCGATGCTCGCGCTCGAGGATCCCCGCGTGCGGGTCGACGCCGCGGCTGACCCGCAGCCATTCGCGCCCGAGCCACTCTCCGGTGCGGGTGATGATGGACTCTCCGGCCCCGAGCGTCGCCCGCAGCCGCAGCGCATCGGCCAGGGAATCCGCGGTGCGCACGCGCGCGAGTTGCACCATGGCCGCAGCCGGACCCGATACCTTGTGAGCGAGCGTACCGGGGTTGGAGGCTTCCTCGGCGCGCGACTCGCCTTCGACAAGGGTGATACGGCCCCGGGTGAGCCGCTCGAGAGGCTCGGCGAGGGCATCGAGCCCCTCGACGCACACGGCCTCGAGGTAGTCTCCGAGCGCGGTCTCGACCGCGCGCTCCCAACCGGACTCGACCTCGAGCCGCTGAGCGAGCCGCGAGCGGCCCGCAAGGCCGGCACCGGAGAGCCACTCGCCCGCCTCCGCGGCGCTGCTCGAAAGCGCGGCTTTCTGTACGGCTTCGAGCGATGTGCATTCGGCGCGCGAGCGCTCGCGCGCCTCGCGCGCCGCCTCCAGTTGCTTCTCGGCGGCAAACTGCCCGGAACGCACGCTCTGCACACGCTCGAGCGCGACCCGCAGGGACTCCGCGAGCGTCTCACCGCTCGAGCGGGCCTCAGCCTGCTGGTCGGCCAGCAGCTCGAGCTGCTCGCTCGAGTCCTGGGCGATGAGCGCCTCGCGCTCGAGCGCAAGCCGCTCGGTCTGCCCCTCGAGACGCCGCAGTTGATTCTCGAGCTGCTCGATGCGCGCCCGCTCGACCTGGGTGGTGCGATCGGCGGCGCCGAGCGCTCGGTTCAGCTGTTCCCAGCGCTCCTGCCACGCCGAGAGCTCGCGTTCGCTCGCCTCGAGCGCCTCGGCCGCCGCCTGCTCGGCCCGCTGAGCCTCCTCGAGCCGCGGAATCGCGCCGCCGAGCTCCTCGCGCACGGCCTCGAGCTCGCGCTCATCGCGCTCGATGTGCGCGAGGAGCTCGGCGAGCGTCGATTGGGCCTGGGCGAGATCGGTGCGCTGGCGCTCGCGCAACGCCCGCGTATGTTGGATCGCCTGCTCGAGGCGCGAGATCTCCGACCCGATCTCGTAGTTGCGTCCCTGAACGGCCTGCAGCCGCTCACCCGCGGCGCCGTGCCGCGCACGCTCGCTCTCGATGGCCGCCTCGGCGGCGCGCTGATCGGCGAGCGCCGATTGCATCTCGAGCTCGCGCTCGCGAGTGGTGCTGTCGTGCACCTCGGCGCCGCTGTCGAGCTCGCGCATGCGCAGCGCCAGAAGCTCCGCGGTCACGCGCCGCTCATCCTCCTTCATCCCCTGGTAGCGTCGCGCGGTGGCCGCCTGGCGCTGCAGGTGGCGGATTTGCTTCTCGACCTCATCGCGCACGTCCTGCAGGCGCTCGAGATTCTCCCGGGTGTCGGCGATCCTGCTCTCGGTCTCGCGGCGCCGCTCCTTGTAGCGGGAGATGCCGGCGGCCTCCTCGACGAAGGCCCGCATGTCCTCGGCCTTCGCCTCGATGATGCGCGAGATGGTGCCCTGCTCGATGATGGCGTAACTGCGCGAGCCGAGGCCCGTGCCGAGAAAGAGATTGGTGATGTCCTTGCGGCGGCAGCGCGCGCCGTTGATGTAATAGCCCGAGGAGCCGTCGCGCGAGACCTGGCGCCTCAAGGCGATCTCGTTGTAACTGGCATAGGGTCCGCCGATCTTGCCGTCGGAATTGTCGAATACCAGCTCGACCGAGGCGGTGCCGACCGGCTTGCGCGCCGATGAGCCGTTGAAGATCACGTCGGCCATGTTGTCCCCGCGCAGATGCTTGGCGGACAGCTCACCCATCACCCAGCGCACCGCGTCGATGACGTTCGACTTACCGCAGCCGTTCGGGCCGACGACACCGGTAAGATTGCTGGGGAAGCTGACTTGGGTGGGATCGACGAAGGATTTGAAGCCGGCGAGCTTGATCTTGGTCAGCCGCATCTACACTGTTCTCTGCTGTCTGGATGGCCGCCCCGTGCTTTTCGGGAGCCTGGCGGACGTGTGATCGCCGTAGCGAGCGCGGCTAGTGTAGAGTAAATGCCCATGCCCTCACAGCCTTACACCTCGATCGAGACCTTCCCCAATCCCCGCCCCGGCCTCGACTACACGATCCGCATGCGGATGCCGGAATTCACGTGCCTGTGCCCGAAAACCGGCCAGCCGGATTTCGCGACGCTCGATCTGGCCTATGTGCCGGACGGCAAGTGCGTGGAACTGAAGTCGCTGAAGCTCTATATCTGGTCTTTTCGCGACCGGGGGGTGTTCCACGAGGCGGTCACCAACGAGATCGCCGATCACCTCGCCGGAGAGCTTTCACCGAGGTTCCTGCGCCTCGTGGCGCGCTTCAAGGTGCGCGGGGGCATCTACACCCGCGTCATCGCCGAACGGCGGCAGCCCGGCTGGCAACCGGCCCCGCCGATCAACCTGCCCTGACCGGGTCCGTGCCGAATCGGAGCGGTACGCATCGCGATTCCGCTGTACAGCGCGAAAGGCGCCGGTATAATCGCGCGTTCTGCACGAGGCTTATGCTTTCAGGAGCAATAGATGCCGGCCAAAAAACCCGCACCCAGAGCTGCGAAGGTTAAGAAGGCCGCACCCGGCAAACCCACAGCCAAATCCGCCGCCAAGAAGTCCGCGGCGCACAAGCGCCCTGCCGTACGCAAGGCGCCCCCACAGATTCACCACAAGGCGGCAGCCGCGACCCGGGAAACCCGTCGCGCTGCGCCGCATTCCGCATCTCACCTCATGACGGACGTACTCGAAGATATTCGTAAAGCCGGCACCACGACGGCGACTGCGACCAAAGCCCCGGCAGCGGTGCCCGTGCCGCGCCCGGCAATCGACAGCGACGATGGCGAGGGCGTAGAGCCGGGAAGTCTGCTGGCGGGCCCGCGCAACGTTCAGCCGTATATCCCGAAGCGCGGCGAACAGTACATGAGCAAGGAGCAGCTCAATCACTTCCGCAACATCCTCAACAGCTGGAAGCGCGACCTCATGGTCGAGGTCGACCGTACCGTTTCGCACATGAAGGACGAGGCGGCGAATTTCCCCGACCCCTCCGACCGGGCGACGCAGGAAGAGGAATTCAGCCTCGAGCTGCGCACCCGCGACCGGGAACGCAAGCTCATCCGCAAGATCGATGAGGCCTTGAAGCGCATCGAGGACGGCAGCTACGGCTACTGCCTGGAGACGGGCGAGGAAATCGGCATCAAGCGCCTCGAAGCCCGTCCCGTGGCAACCCTCAGCATCGAGGCCCAGGAGCGCCGGGAGCGGCGCGAGAAGCAGTACGGCGACCGCGACGACCGATATCGGTAACCGTTTTGCCGCGACGGCCTATGTCGGCCGATTCGCCCCCTCCCCATCGGGCTCGCTGCACCTCGGCTCGCTGCTCGCGGCCACCGGCAGTTTTCTCGATGCCCGCAGCCAAGGCGGCCTGTGGCGCGTACGGATGGAGGACCTGGATCGCGATCGGGTGATTCCGGGCGGCGCCGATGACATCCTGAGAACGCTCGAAGCCTTTGGCCTTCGCTGGGACGGGCCGGTGGAGTATCAGAGCCGCAGGACGGATCATTACGCTGCAGCGCTCAACGCTCTGAAGGCCGCGGGCGCCACGTTCGAGTGCAGCTGCTCGCGCCGCGAGCTGGCGAGCGAGGAGCCCTCTCCCGGCCGCTATCCTGGAACCTGCCGCTCAGGCACCCGCCGTCCGGGACCGACCTCGACCCGCTTCAGGATCGAGCGCAGCGCCGCCATCGTGCTCGCGGATCGCTTCCAGGGGCCCATCGACTTCCCACCGCGCTCGATCGGCGATGTCATCGTGCGGCGCCGGGATGGGGTGTTCGCCTACCAGCTCGCAGTCGTGGTGGATGATGCGCTGCAGGGGATCAGCGACGTCGTGCGGGGCGCGGATCTTCTCGAGAGCACGGGCTGGCAGATGGCGCTGCAAGAGGCTCTGGCGCTGCCCACGCCCCGCTATGGACATCTCCCGCTGCTCACCGAGGCCGGTGGCGCCAAGCTCGCCAAGTCCCGCCGCTCGCTCGCGCTCGAGCCGGCCACGGCGGGCGAGCAGCTGCTCACCGTTCTTGCGCTGTTGAACCAGTCTCCGCCAGCGGCGCTCGCCGGCGCCCCGGCGCCCGAAGTGCTCGCCTGGGCCGTCGACCACTGGAACCCGCGGGCCTTCCACGGCATCAAGGCGCTGGCGCTTCCCGAGGCGTAGCGCACCACGAAGAAACAGGGCCCGGGCTGCACGCAGCCCGGGCCCTGTTGGATGTGCCGGATCGGCGCTTGGCTTACGCCGCGTCGACGTCGCGCATCGACAGGCGGATGCGACCCTGGCGGTCGACCTCGAGCACTTTCACGCGGATGACGTCGCCTTCCTTCAGCTTGTCACTCACGCGCTCGACGCGCTCGTTGGAGATCTGCGAGATGTGCACCAGGCCGTCACGGCCCGGCAGGATGGTGACGAACGCCCCGAAATCCATCAGGCGCGCCACCTTGCCCTCGTAGATTTGGCCGACTTCGACGTCGGCGGTGATGAGCTCGATCCGGCGCTGGGCCTCGCGCCCGGCGGTGCCATTGACCGAGGCGATCTTCACCGTGCCGTCGCTCTCGATGTCGATGGTGGTGCCGGTCTCCTCGGTGATCTGGCGGATCACCGCCCCACCCTTGCCGATCACATCGCGGATCTTCTCCGGATCGATCTTCAGGGTGATGATGGAGGGCGCCCACTCGGACATGCTGGCCCGGGGAGCGTTGATCACCTTGTTCATTTCGCCGAGGATGTGCAGGCGGCCCTCGTGCGCCTGATCGAGCGCAACCTTCATGATCTCGGGCGTGACGCTGTCGATCTTGATGTCCATCTGCAGCGCCGTGACACCGTCCTTCGTGCCCGCCACCTTGAAGTCCATGTCACCCAGGTGATCCTCGTCTCCGAGAATGTCCGTGAGCACTTTGAAACGTCCGCCCTCGAGCACCAGGCCCATGGCGACCCCCGCCACCGGCGCCTTGATGGGCACGCCGGCATCCATCAGCGAAAGCGAGGTGCCGCACACGCTCGCCATGGAGCTCGACCCGTTGGACTCCAGGATCTCCGAGACCACGCGGATGACGTATGGGAACTTCGTCATGTCGGGCATCATCGCGTTGACACCACGGCGGGCGAGATTGCCGTGGCCGATCTCGCGGCGCTTCGGTGAGCCCATCATGCCGGTCTCGCCGACGGAGAACGGCGGGAAGTTGTAATGCAGCATGAAGGGCTCGCGGCGCTCGCCTTCCAGCGCGTCGATGATCTGCGCATCGCGCGTGGTGCCGAGCGTGGTGACCACCAACGCCTGAGTCTCTCCACGGGTGAACAGCGCCGAGCCATGCGTGCGCGGCAGCACCCCGACCTTCACCGTGATCGGACGTACAGTCTTGCAATCGCGGCCGTCGATGCGCGGCTCTCCATCGAGGATGCGCTGGCGCACGATGTCGCTTTCGAGCTTGAACAGCGTCCCATCGACCTGGTCCTCAGTCCACTTCGCGCCCTCTCCGCCGGAGAGCGCGGTGATCGCCCCGGCCTTGATCTCGCCGATGCGCGCGTAGCGCTGCTGCTTCTCGGTGATGGTGTAGGCCTGGGCGAGGCTCTCGCGCACCTTCTGCGCCACCGCCGCGGTGAGCTCGGCATTATCGGCAAGGGGCTGCCAGTTCCAGCGCGGCTTGCCGGCCTCGCGGGCGAGCTCGCGGATGGCCTGGATGGCGGTCTGCATCTGCTGGTGGCCGAACACCACGGCGCCGAGCATCACGTCCTCGGGCAGGCCCTTGGCTTCCGACTCCACCATCATCACACCCTGCTCGGTGCCGGCGACGACCAGGTGCAGCTCCGACTCGGCGAGCTGCGCGGCGGTGGGATTGAGCAGGTACTGACCGGCCTTCCAACCGACGCGTGCCGCACCGATCGGGCCGTTGAACGGCACTCCCGACACGGCGAGCGCCGCGGAGGCGCCGAGCAGCGCGGCGATGTCAGGATCGTTTTGCGGATCCAACGAGATCACGGTGGCGACCACCTGCACCTCATTGAGGAAACCATCCGGGAAGAGGGGCCGGATCGGACGATCGATCAGACGCGAAGTCAGGGTCTCCTTCTCACTCGGGCGGCCTTCCCGCTTGAAGAAGCCGCCCGGAATGCGTCCGGCGGCGTAGGTCTTCTCGACGTAGTTGACCGTCAGGGGAAAGAAATCGCGGCCCGGGGTGGCGGCCTTCTGCGCACACGCGGTGACCAGCACCACGGTGTCGCCCATGGAAACACGCACGGCGCCATCCGCCTGGCGGGCGAGCTCGCCCGTCTCCAGGGTGACGGTGCAGGGGCCGTAGGGAAATGACTTGCTGACAACGCTCAAGCTTCAGTCCTCGTATTCAGAATCGGGCGGAAATGGCGGCCCGAAGAAAAATGAAGGGCCGCTCGATCGGGCGGCCCTTGTGGTGTTAGCGGCGAAGCCCCAGGCGCTCGATGAGCTCCTGAAAGGTCTGTGGCTTCGTAGCCTTGAGATAATCGAGAAGCTTGCGGCGCTGGTTCACGAGCTTGACGAGCCCACGCCGCGAGGAGTGATCGCTCTGGTGCGTCGTGAAATGCTTGCCCAGGTCGTTGATGCGCTCGGAAAGCAGCGCGACCTGAATCTCGGGAGAACCGGTGTCCGCGGGCGCGCGCCGGTATTGCGCCAGAATCCCGCTCTTTTGCTCGGTGGTTAAAGCCATTGCACAATGGTCCTAAATGACAGTATCAAGTACCCTTTGAGGAAGCCCGCAATTCTACCCGCTGCGGTGCCTCCGCCACAAGTTCACGCGCGTGCCATGCCCGGCGAGCCATGACCCGACCGCTCGTCCTCGGGGCGGGCACCGTGATCGCGCTTGCCCCCGGCCGGCGCCGCGGGCGTCGGCTCAGGACCGGGACTGCCCGGTGTCTTCGGACTTGAACAGCCTCTTGGGGCGCACGTTCCCGCAACCGTCGGCTTCCCCGATGCCGAAGAACCCGCCCTCGGCCCCATACAGCCTGACCTTTCCAGTCCGGCTCTTCTCCCCTGCGAGCGCCACCGGCTGACCGTGGCGGATGCGCTCGGCCTGCCCGGCCTCGAGGCGCACCGCGGGCAGGTGCATGAGCGGCCAATCGGCCGGCAGAATCGACGGCGTCTCACCCCGCTCGCAGGCGAGCGCGAGCGACTCGAGGGTCTGCATGGGCTCCTGGTCGAAGGGCTCGACACACAGGCGCCGCAGCACCGTGACATGCCCGCATGTGCCGAGCTTGCGGGCAATGTCCTCGGCGAGCGTGCGGACATAGGTCCCCTTGGAGCAATGGGTCTCGAGCTCGAGACACTCACCCCGGTGACCGAGGAGGCGCAATTCGAAGATCTCGATGGGGCGGGCCTGCCGCTCCACCACCACGCCCGAGCGGGCCAGCTCGTACAGGGGCCGGCCCTCGCGTTTCAGCGCCGAGTACATCGGTGGAATCTGGAGCCCGGGCCCCCGGAATCCCCCGAGGACCGCCTCGATCCGCGCCGGCGGCAGGTCCGTCACGGCCGAGCGCTCGACGATCTCCCCCTCCCGGTCGCCGGTCGCCGTGCGCACGCCGAGTCCAATGGTGAAGCGGTAGCGCTTGCGGCTCGAGAGGATCTCGCCGGCGATCTTGGTCGCCTCGTCCAGGCAGATCGGCAGCATCCCGGTCGCCAGAGGATCGAGGCTGCCGGCATGTCCGGCCTTGTCCGCCTTGAGGAGCCGGCGCACGCGCTGCAGCGCGCCGTTCGAGGACAGCCCCTCGGGCTTGTCGAGCAACACGATGCCGCTCGGCATATCAGGTGTCGGTGTCTTTGTGCTTGGCCTGATCCTGCTCGACCGCCTGATCGATGAGGCCGGTGAGCTGCGCCGCCTTGTCGGCCGTGTCGTCGAGGATGAACTCGAGCCGCGGCGCGTGGCGCAGCCCGAGGGCCCGGCCGACCTCGCCGCGCAGGAATCCGCCCGCGTGCGTGAGACCCTGGCGAACCTCCTCGGGCGGATGCCTCGAGGCGAAGGGCACGAAGTACACCCGCGCCAGCGCCATGTCGGCCGAAAGGCCGACCGCCGTGATGGTCACGTTGCCGACACGCGGATCCTTGACCTCACGGGCGATCAGACTCGCGAGCACGCGCTGCAACTGCGCCTCGATCTTGCGCCCCCTGGGGCTGGCGGAGCTCATGTTCCACTCGCTACTGCAGGGTCCGGGCGACCTCGACGCGCGCGAAGCACTCGATCTGATCGCCAACACGCACGTCCTGGTAGTTCTTCACGCCGATGCCGCACTCCGTGCCGGCGCGCACTTCCCCGACATCGTCCTTGAAGCGGCGCAGGGACTCGAGCGCGCCTTCGAAGATGACCACGTTGTCGCGCAAAACGCGGATCGGGTTGTTGCGGCGCACGTAGCCTTCGCTCACGAGGCACCCGGCGACCACGCCGAACTTGCTCGAGCGGAACACATCACGCACCTGCGCCACGCCCACGATCTGTTCCTTGATTTCCGGACGAAGCAGTCCGGTCATCATCTGCCTCACATCGTCGATGGCTTCGTAGATGATGCTGTAGTAGCGCACCTCGACGCCCGTCTCCTTCACGGCCTCGCGAGCACCGGAGTCGGCGCGAACGTTGAAGCCGATGATGAGCGCCTTGGAGGCCGCCGCGAGCTGCACGTCCGAGACGGTGATGCCGCCGAGGCCGCTCGCAATCAGCTTGACCTGCACTTCCTCCGTCGAGAGTTTGGTGAGCGCCTCGCGCAGCGCCTCGACGCTGCCCTGTACGTCTCCCTTGATCAGGACCGCGACGACACCGGCTTTTTCCTCGCCGAGCTGCGAGAACACGTCCTCCGCACGCGTCGTCTGACGCGCGAGTTTCACGTCGCGCGACTTGCCCTGACGGTAGAGCGCCACCTCGCGCGCCTTGCGCTCGCTCTCGACCACAAGGATCTCATCTCCGGCGTTCGGCGCGCCCGAAAGACCGAGCACCACGACCGGCATGGAGGGCGGCGCTTCCTCGACGGAGCGGCCGTTCTCATCGAACATCGCGCGCACGCGCCCGAACTCGGGGCCGGCAATGATGGGGTCACCGAGGCGCAACGTGCCCTTCTTCACGAGCACCGTGGCCACCGCGCCCCGCCCTTTCTCGATGCTCGACTCGATCACGACGCCGGAGGCGAGCCCGGTGCGCGGCGCGCGCAGCTCGAGCACTTCCGCCTGCAGCAGCACCGCATCGAGCAGCGCATCGATTCCCTCGCCGGTGTGCGCCGAGACGTTGACGAACATATTCTGTCCGCCCCACTCCTCGGGGATCACCTCTTGCTTGGCGAGCTCGCTGCGCACCCGGTCCGGGTCCGCCCCGCTCTTGTCGATCTTGTTGACCGCCACCACGATCGGCACCCCCGCGGCACGGGCGTGCTGGATCGCCTCGACGGTCTGTGGCATGACGCCATCGTCGGCCGCCACCACCAGGATGACCACGTCGGTCGCCCTGGCGCCCCGGGCACGCATGGCGGTAAACGCCGCATGACCCGGGGTATCGATGAACGTCACGACACCCTTGGGCGTTTCAACGTGATAGGCGCCGATGTGCTGCGTGATACCGCCAGCCTCGCCCGCCGCCACCTTGGCGCGACGGATATAATCGAGGAGCGAGGTCTTGCCATGATCGACGTGGCCCATGACGGTCACGACCGGCGGGCGGGACTCGAGCTGGTTCTCCTGCTCCTGCGCGCCCTGCAGATCCACCTCGATCTGATTCTCCTGCATGAGTTTCGGTGTGTGGCCGAGTTCCTCCACCACCAGCACCGCCGTGTCCCGCTCGAGCGCCTGATTGATCGTGGCCATGACGCCGAGGTTCATCAGTGCCTTGATGACCGCGGGAGCCTTCACCGCCATTTTCTGGGCAAGCTCGGCGACGGTGACCGTTTCGCCGATGCTCACCTCACGCACCACCGGCGCGGTGGGCTTCTCGAAGCCATGGCGGCCCTCACCCGAGCTCGGCAGGGGGCGTGACTTGATGTGGCGCTTCTTCTTGAAGCGCGAGCTCACGTCGGTGGCGACATGCAGCTCTTCCCGGCCGTAACGCGTATGCCGATCATCCACAGCGGGCTTTTCGCGGGCCGGCGCTGCCGGGGCCTTCATCGGCGGGGCCTTCATCGGCGGGGCCTTCGCCGCCGGAGCCTTCACCTCGGCCTCCTTGACCTTCGCGGCCTCCTTGACCTTCGCGGGCTGCTCGGCCTCGGCGATTTGCGCGTGCTCGAGGGCGCGGCGCTCCTGATCCTCGCGATCGTGCCGCTCCTGCTCCTCCTGTGCGTGCTGCTCGGCGGCCCGACGGGCCTCCTCCTGCGCTCGCTTGCGGGCAGCCTCCTCCTCCTCGATGCGGCGGCGGTTCTCTGCCTCGAGCCGCTCGTTCTCACGGCGCTCGGCCTCGATCCGCTCCTGCTCCAGGCGCTCGGCTTCCTCGCTCTCGCGCCGCTTCTGCTCGATCTCATCGTGCTGCTTGCGCGCCTGCTCCTCGAGCACGTCACGCTTGATGTAGGTGCGCTTGGTGCGCACCTCCACGTTCACCGTACGCGCCCGACCCTGGGTGCTCGCCAGCCTCAGCTCGCTCTGGGTCTTGCGCTTCAGGGTAATCCGGCGCGGCGCGGCATCGCCTTCGGCCGCCTCCCCCGCGCCATGGCTGCGCCGCAGATGAGTCAGAAGCTCGAGCTTGGCGTCATCGCTGATGCGGTCCTCGGGCCCGCTGACCTGGATCCCGGCCTGGTCGAGCTGCACGAGCAGACGATCCACGGGCACCTTCAGGACCTCGGCAAATTGGGATACCGTCACTTCCGCCATATGTCATGCACCCCCGGTCAGTGGCTGGGCGCGAACCAAGGCGCCCGCGCGGTCATGATGAGTTTGCCCGCCTCTTCCGGGGCCAGGCCTTCGATATCCGACAGATCGTCCACCGACTGCTCGGCGAGATCCTCACGCGTACGCACGCCGCGCCGCGCCAGCGCCAGCGCCAGATCCGGGCTCATGCCCTCGAGCAGCAGCAGATCCTCCGCGGGCATCGCCTGATCCAGCGACTCCTCGCTGGCGATGGCCTGGGTGAGCAGGACGTCGCGTGCGCGGTTGCGCAGCTCCTTCACGATCTGCTCGTCGAACTCCGCGATGGAGACAAGCTCGCCCTGCGGCACGTAGGCGATCTCCTCGATGGTCGAGAATCCTTCCTGCGCCAGGATGGTGGCGACATCCTCATCGACGTCGAGCTGCTTCATGAACAGCTGCACGAGCGTCTTGGCCTCCGAATCGCTCTTGGCCTCGGCGTCAGACTCGGTCATGACGTTGAGCTCCCAGCCGGTGAGCTGGCTCGCCAGGCGGATGTTTTGTCCGCCGCGGCCGATCGCCTGGGAGAGCTTGTCCTCGGCGACCGCGATATCCATGCTGTGGGAGTCCTCGTCGACCACGATGGACATGACCTCGGCGGGCGACATGGCGTTGATGACGAACTGCGCCGGGTTCTCGTCGTGGGGAATGATGTCCACGCGCTCGCCGGCGATCTCGTTGGACACCGCCTGTACGCGCGATCCGCGCATGCCCACGCAGGCGCCCACCGGATCGATACGCGGATCGGTGCTGCGCACGGCGATCTTGGCGCGCACGCCCGGGTCGCGGGCCGCGCCGAGGATGTGGATCAGGCCCTGACCGACCTCCGGCACCTCGAGCTTGAACAGCTCGATGAGAAACTCCGGGGCGGTGCGGGTCAGGAACAGCTGCGGGCCGCGCAGCTCCGCGCGCACTTCGCGCAGATAAGCCTTGATGCGGTCCTGAGCCTTGACCTGCTCCCGCGGGATCATGTCGGTGCGCGGCACGAAGCCCTCGGCGTTGGAGCCGAGGTCGATGTACAGACCGTTGCGATCGACTCGCTTGACGACACCGCTCACGAGCGTGCCGACGCGGTCCTGGTAGGCGTCGACGACCTGCTGGCGCTCGGCCTCGCGCACCTTCTGGACGATGACCTGCTTGGCCTGCTGGGCGGCGATGCGGCCGAAGGAGACCGATTCCATCGGCTGCTCGACGAAACCGCCGATCTCGGCCGCGGGGTTCACGTCGTGCGCATCCTCGAGGCGCAGCTCCCGATCCGGCGCCTGCAGCTCGGTGGAATCATCCGCGAATACGGTCCAGCGGCGGAAGGTCTCGTAATCGCCGCTCTTGCGGTCGATGGCGACGCGCACGTCCCACTCCTCGCCGTGCTTGCGCCGCGTGGCGGAGGCGAGAGCCGCCTCGAGCGCCTCGAAAATCACTTCTTTGTCGACGCCCTTCTCGTTGGAGACGGCATCGACAACCATCAGGATTTCCTTGTTCACTTCTATCACCTCTGCAATCGGCAGCCCAACCCGCCAGCCTAACCTGCCAACCTGGCCTTACCCAGATCCGCGAAACTCACCGCAACCCGCTGCCCGTCGACCTCGAGCGAAAAACCCTCGGTGTCCACCCCGAGCAACGTCCCGGTGTAGCGACGGCGTCCGGCTCGCGGGGCGGACAGCTCCACGAACACGCGCGAGCCGATGAAGCGCTCGAAGTGCTCTCGGGTACGCAGCGTTCGCTCGGATCCCGGCGAGGAGACCTCGAGGGTGTAGGCCGTCGGGATCGGGTCCTCCACGTCGAGGAGCGCGGACACCTCACGGCTCACGCGCTCGCAATCCTCGATGCCCACGCCAGCCGCACGATCGATGTAGAGCCGCACCACGGCGCTGCCGCGGCCGGCGCTGTGCTCGAGGTCCACGAGCTCATAGCCCAGCCGCCCGATCAGGGGCTCAATGAGGGCGATCAGCCGCTCGCGCAATGTCGCCGACATCGATCCTCCCAAGCCCAGGGCCCAGGGCCCAAAAAAACGAATGGGCCCCGCGGCCCACGAAAAAAAACAAAAAGCCCCTCGGAGGGGCTTTCTGGAAGTCACTCATTCGAGGCGCTCGCCCCGAAGGCGTAGCCGCTCCGATCTCCGCGACCGAGGCCCGCGGAGGCGCGAATTGTACGCCGACGTAACAGGATCGTATAGGTTTTTTTGTCTACAATCGCGTGCATGAGCACGAATGAATCGCCCGGGGAAGGCGGGGGGGCTGCGCGCATCGACCGCTGGCTGTTCGGAGTGCGCCTGTTCAAGTCGCGCTCTCTGGCCGCTCAGGCCGTCAGCGGCGGCAAGGTTCACGTCAACGGCCAACGGGTCAAGCCCTCGCATGAGCTGCGTCCCGGGGACGAGGTGAGCTTCGTGCGCGGGGCGATCGAATTCGACTGCTCAGTGCTCGGGATTCCGGCGAGACGGGGGCCGGCGCCCGAGGCGCTCAGGCATTATCGGGAGTCCGAGGCGAGCGAGGCCCGCCGGGCCGAGTTCGCCGAGCGCATGCGCTTCGCCGCGGCGCTCACGCCCCGGCCCGAGGACCGACCCGACAAGCATCAGCGGCGCGAGCTGCGCCGGCTGCGCGGTCGCGGTTGACCCGGCGCGCTGTCGCGGCGAGACAATTCCCCCGCCCCGGCTCCGACGGATAATGAGCCCATGCATCCATCCTGCACGAGCGGATCACGCCCGGGTCGGAGCGCGCCCCGCGGTTGCCCTCCTCCTTGAGCATGGCGAGATCGTGAACGGCCCCAAGGGCAAGAGGTTTCTGGAATGTCTCTGAGCGTGTTCGACATCTTCAAGATCGGCATCGGGCCCTCGAGCTCCCACACCATGGGGCCGATGCGGGCCGCGCACGAGTTTCTCCTGAGCCTCGAGGCCGACGGGCTCCTCGGCTCGGTGCAGACGCTCACGGTCCGCCTGTACGGTTCGCTCGCCCTCACCGGGCTCGGGCACGGGACCGATCGCGCCATTCTGATGGGCTTGACGGGCGCAGATCCCGAGACGGTCGATCCGGACAGCATCGAGCCGACCCTGCAGCGCATCCGCGCGAGCGGGTGTATCCGCCTCCTCGAGCGGCACGAGATCGCTTTCCAGGAGAAGGAACATCTGCTGCTGTTGCGCACCGAGCGGCTGCCACACCATTCCAACGGCATGCGCTTCACGGCGAGCGGCGCCGGAGGAGCATCGCTTCGCGAGGAGGATATCTACTCCATCGGCGGCGGCTTCATCGTTCGCGGAGGCGAGGACCAGGCGCGCGAAGCCACCACCCGGGCGAGACCGCCCTACCCCTTCGCCAGCGGCCGCGAGCTCCTCGCCCTGTGCCGCGAGAATGGACTCGAGATCTTCGAGCTCATGATGGCCAACGAGCGCACCTGGGCCGCCGAGGCGCAGGTGAATGCCGGGGTGCTGCACATCTGGCAGGTGATGCGGGCCTGCATCGAGCGGGGATTTCGCCAGAACGGGGTGCTTCCCGGACCGCTCAAGGTGCGCCGCCGCGCCCCGAAGCTCCATCGCCAGCTCACCGAGAGCGCAACCGCCCGGCCGCTCGAGACGATGGACTGGGTGGACGCGTTTGCGCTGGCGGTCAACGAGGAGAACGCCGCCGGCGGCCGGGTGGTCACCGCTCCGACCAACGGCGCGGCGGGCATCGTGCCCGCAGTGCTCCATTATTACCGGCGCTTCGAGCCCGGCGCGAGCGATGATGGCGTGGTGCGTTTTCTGCTCACGGCAGCGGCCATCGGCATGCTCTATAAGCAGAACGCCTCGATCTCGGGCGCCGAGATGGGCTGCCAGGGCGAGGTGGGCGTCGCCTGCTCCATGGCCGCAGCCGGGCTGGTGGCGGCTCTGCAGGGCAGCAACGAGCAGGTCGAGAACGCCGCCGAGATCGGCATGGAGCACAACCTGGGGCTCACCTGCGATCCAGTGGGGGGACTGGTGCAGATTCCGTGCATCGAGCGCAACGCCATGGGTGCGATCAAGGCCATCAATGCCGCGCGCCTGGCGATGCGCGGCGATGGCACCCACAAGGTGTCCCTGGATCACGTGATCGTCACGATGCGCCAGACCGGCGAGGACATGTCGACGATCTACAAGGAAACCTCGCAGGGCGGACTGGCGGTGAACGTCCCCGAATGCTAGGGGCGAGTCTTCCCTAGGACGGCGCTCGGTCGTGGGCCAGGACCACCCGATTGCGCCCGGCGGCCTTGGCGCCGTACAAGGCCACATCGGCGTTGTGGCGCAGCGACTCGATCGTGTCGCCCGGCCGACCCGTTGCCGCCCCGATCGACAGCGTCACCTCTCCCGCGAACTGCGTCCCGTCTGCCCGCACGATGAGGGTGCGCTGAACGCAGCCGCGGATCTTCTCGGCGAGCGCGGCGGCGGCAGCCAAGGTGCCGCCGGGCATGAACACCATGAACTCATCGCCACCGACCCGGGCGGCCACATCCTCGCTCGTGAGTTGCTCGCTCAGGATCTCGGCGACTCTCTTCAGCACCTTGTCGCCGATCACATGCCCGTGGGTGTCGTTGATGCGCTTGAAGTAATCGATATCCACCGCCAGGAAGGCGACTTCGGTGAGGTCCTGCGGATCCTTCCGTGCCTCCACCGCGCGCTTGAATCCGTAGAGATTGTTCAGCCCGGTGAGCGGGTCGCGAAGCGGCTCGATCTGGGCTCGCTCCAGGCGCTCCATCACCGTGGCGACCTCGTCGCGCTGGCGGGCGAGCTGCTCCTGAAGGCTGCGCAGGGTCGACTGGACCAGGGCGGCCCGCTCCAGCACGTCGCAGATCACTCGGGCCGCTGATGCGGAACCGTCGGGACCGCTCAGCCGTTCCCTGGCGTCTTCCAGGCAATCGCTGAAGCGCTGCACCGTTGCGCCGGCATCGAGGGTGTCTTGCTCGGTCTTGCCGATGAGCTCGCGCAGCTCCTGCTGGGCCAGCTCGAAGGTCTGTACGTCCCGGGCCGCGATGTGCAGCGCGTGCAGGCGGCAGATCTCCGTATCGGAGAGCAGGTTCTCGGCAGCGAGCAGCCTCGCGAGCTCCTGGGTCAGTGCCGGATTGAGGTCGGCGACATGCTCGTACCAGACGGCATAGCTCAACGGGTGATACCCGGCCTGGTGAGGCGACATCAACTGCAAGGCCTGGCGCAGGATTGCGGCGCTTTCTTCCCTGGATTGCTGGTAGCGCATGCGTTGGGTGGCGAATCGCTTTTTTACTTATTGTTTTTCAATATAGCATCCTCAGGGGGACTGTGCACCCCTGGAAACGCGCTCGAATAGCAAGTCGCCACGGGCATTGCCGTGGTCTTCATCCGGTTCGCAGCCCGGTGGAAGCGCTCGCGGACGCGCCGCGTCCGCGAGGCTCAGGCTTACGCGATTCCGGCCGCGGCCGGCCGGAATCGCCTCCCGCTCAGACTCCGGGCGGGGCAAAGCTCGGAACGGGCTTCGGCGGCTCGCCGTTCGGCGACGCGGCGCGCTGCTCTCTCTTGATCCGTTCGTAGATTTCCTCACGATGCACCGCCACATGCTTCGGTGCATTGATGCCGACGCGCACCTGATTACCCTTGACGCCGAGCACCGTAATGGTCACGTCGTCCCCGATCATCACGGTCTCGCCGACTCGCCTTGTAAGAATGAGCATCTGCTGGTCCTCTGTATGTATTGATTCCGACGAATGGTCCGATCGTTCCCAAGACCCGGTCCGATCTTTCCACAGACTCAGGGATCGGCCCCTACACTTCCCCGAAGGGACCGATAGCCCAGAATGAATTCCCCATCCTGATGAGTGACGGTTATGGGCTCTATCCGGGCAATGCGTTCGAGCGTCGCATTGACGTCACGGACACCGAATGCGCCGCCGATCTTCATCTGCGCGGCGCGCGGGTCGGCGATCACGATGCGCTCAGGCGTATAGCGACTGAGATCGCCGATGAACCTCGACAGGCGCTCCCCCCGGGTCTCGATCATGCCCTCGCGCCAACGAATGACACTCGCGGCGCTCGCGACATGGACATCGGCCACCAGACCGACGGGCGAATACTCGATTTGCTGATCGGACGTGAGGCGCCGGCTCCAGGAGGGGCGCGCGGCGGGGCCGCTGCCGAGTCCCTCCACCGCGACCATGCCGCTCAGCACGGTGACGACCACATTGCCATCGGTCTTCTGGTACACATCGAACCGCGTCCCGAGCACCCGCACTTCGCTGTGCGGCAGCAGGATCCGAAACGGCCGCGCCGGGTCGTGCACCACATCGAAGTACACCTCGCCGCCGAGCAGCCGCACCCGGCGATCACCCGGGCTGCCCACCCATTCGAGCCGGGTGCGCGTATTGAGATAGGCGACACTGCCATCCGGCAGGAGGACGCTGTGGATCTGCCCGACCCGGGTCTGATACGTCCGGGGCAGATATCCCTGGTCGCGCAGCCACATCCAGCCGACCGCCGCAGCGGCGAGGACCGCCGTCGCGGTGGCCGCGGAGAGCCACAGCAACCCCGGCGCCGCGCCGCGCCGCGCCGCCGGCTCGATGCTCTCGAGGACTTCCACTCGTGCCGGCCCCTTGAGCTCGGCGGCGACATCACACACGGCCCGCAGCTCTCGGAATTCCTGTGCATTCAGCGGCTCGGCAATCCAGGACTCGAACGCCCGCTGGCGCTCGGGCGCGAAGGTGCCGCCCATGCGGGCAAGCCACAGCGCCGCCTGCCTGCGCGCACGCCGCTGCCGCCACCAGGAAATAGGTCCGCCGCGATTCAATCAACCTCCGCCAGATCAATACCTTGAGAGGACAACTGCGTGCGGCACCTCTTCAGTGCCTTGGTCATGCGCTTGTCGAGCCGTTTCTCGGAAATGCCGAGCGTCTCGGCAATCTCCTTCCGAGGCCTGCCCTCCACCTGCGCCATGACGAACACCCTGCGCAGACTCGGGGGCAATGCCTTGATGACCTGCACCAGGCGCCGTCCGAGCTGCTCGGCCAGAACCATCCGCTCGGGTCCGAGGCCATGATCGGGGACCTCGTCCATCCCCTCGGGCCCCGAGAACATCGAGCTCTCGAGACGCCGACGCCGCAGATGCATCAATGCGAGATTGGTCGCCACCTTGAACAGCATCGCGCGTGGAAACAGCAGCTCCTGCGGTCGGTACATCCGATGCAGCTTCTCGTAGGCATCCTGCGCCACCTCCTGGGCAAGGTCGGCCCGCCCGAGCATCTTGGTCAGGTAACCGAGCAGCTGCGACTCGTGAGCACGGCAGAGCCGCGTGAAAAATTCATCTCCCGCACCCGCTCCGGGGAAACGACTCACTTTGCCCAATGTCTTGTCCATTCCCTATTCCTTATCTCGCTAGATGCTCCGGCGCAGCTCCACCCCCCCCTCCCCCGCGCGCTCACTGGCGGCCGTCTTCGAGACATCCCTTGGGTATGGAATACGATTGAACATAATTCCCGCAAGCTGCGGATGGGGCGGGAAAGTGCCAATATACGCTGCCGCCGTTTCGAGGCGGCCCATAGACGTTGTGCGGTAACGGCAGGAGCAGTGGAGCCATGAACACTTCCACGAATGACGACCGCCTGCAGGCGATCGAGACGGACGAAGCACGTGATGGGATGCCGGAAGACGAGACGGACGGCCTCACGGCGCTCGGCAAGGTCTCCGACACCCAAGGAGGGCTTGGCGGCAACAAATACGACAGCGGCTACGGCTGGCAATTCTGGTAAAGCCTTCCCGCCTCACCACCGCTCGGTCAGGTCCAGGCTGAGCACGCGCCCCAGGGCCTGGACGTTCGGGACGTCGTAGCCGAATTGGCTGTCGACGAAGGGTGGGCTGTGGTTCAAAGCGTTCACGACGTTCAGCGACAGATCCGTCTGGCCGGAGCGGCGCACCCCCGCCATCCGGTAGCGCGTCTGGACATCGACCGTGGTCCAGGCGGACACGATGGGAACGGGGGGATTGCGGGTGCTGTCGGGGTTGCGGTACGCGCCGGTGTAGTTGACCGCCAAGTGCAGTGACCAGCCCCGCCTCTGCCAGCGACTCCACCCCACGGAGCCCCGCAGCCGCAGCGACAAGGGATTGCCCACGGTGTCCAGAATACTCACCGCGGGCGTGTTCGGCGCCACCGACTGCAGGAAGCGGAAGACGTAGTTGCCCTGCAGACCGAGATCGAACTGCCCCCAACGATCATCCAGATGCTCATGGGCATCGAGATCGAGTCCGCTCGTGCGGGTCGATGAGAGGTTCGCCAGGCGCAGGTCGACGATGGCCGCGGGGTGGCTCGCCAGGCACTCCGATACCGAGCCGATGAACACGGGACTGTTGCAGATGGAGGCGACCGCACCCTGTGTGGGATTGCGGGTGATCACCGATGACCACTCGCTCTCGTGCTCGAGGATGCCGAGCGGGTCGTCAACGGCCGGCTGTTCGATGCGGTTGAAATAGTCGATGGAGTAATAGGTCAAGGACAGGCGCGACCCGCGCCAGGGCGCAAGATCCACCCCCGCCGTCCAGGTCCGGGCCGTCTCCTGGCGCAGATTGGGATTCGAGCCCTGCTCGCCGAGCACCAGAGAGCGGCCGGTCGGGGACTTCGGATCGGGCAGCACCACCAGAACGGCCAGATTCTGCGAGGTGTCGTAGAGATCGTCGAGCATGGGCGCGCGGAACGAGCGTCCCCAGCTGCCGCGCAACTTCAGCCAATGGTTCGCGGTCCACTCGAGCCGTGCCGTCGGATTGAACGTGCTGCCGAAGTCGCTGTAATGCTCGTACCGGCCCGCAAGATTCAGCATCAGTCGCGGCGCCGCAGGGGGCCTGTGCGGATCGCCCCACAGGGGCACCGCGAGCTGTGAAAACAACGACAGGACGTGGCGGCTGTAGCGTTGCGCGATGGTGCGTTCCTGGGGATCGGTCGGGTCCGGCACATCGTGATCGAGCGTCTCGGACCTGTGCTCCATGCCCACCGCCAGCTTGGCCTCGCCCGCCGGCAGGCGCATCAGAGAGCCGTCCGCGACCAACTCGGTCGCCTCGATCCCACCGCTCGAGTGCAGCCGGAAATTCCTGTTGATCGCCGCGAGCACGGCCGGGCTGGTGTACGAGCCGTCGCCGAAGGGATTGAACGCGGTGACAGGGTTCGCGCTCGCGAGCGCTCCTGCGAGCAGCATCGGATCCGGCACGTTGTACTCGTTATCAAGCAGCGACTGCTCGCCATCGGACTCGCTCAAGGTGATCTGCCAGCCCCCGTGCAGGCGCAGCGTGCCGCCGAGAGTGCCCATGTACACCCTCGACCGCGATGAGAAGCGCGTCGGGCCGAAATCGCGCAGGAAGCTGTAGGCGACGAGCGTGTACGGCACGCCGGGATAGGGATTGACGTCGAAGGCGTTGGTCGGGGGCACGAGCAGCACCTGCTGATCCGGCAGACCGCTCAGCTGCGTATTGCGCTGCGCATAGCGGGCGCGAGCGAACAACTCCAGGGCGTTGCTCAGGCTCTCGGATGCGGAAACGTAGAATTCGTGCGCGATGCGTTCCGGGAAAATCTGATACTGGGCGAAGGGATTCTCGAGATTGACGGCGGGCGTGAGCGCCCCGGCACTGAGCGACGTGCCGTCCTGTCCATGGGGAATGCCGTAGGCGGGCTGCAGCGTCAGCGGATCGAGGATGTTGCCCGGATTGCCGTAGTAGCTGTCGTAGTTGGCGCCGTAGGGGGTCTTGTTGGCATTGGCCGCGTAGGGCCGCTCGGCCGCAGAGAGCGGCGTGGCGTCGGAGAACTCGTAGGCCAGCATGGCATGGCCGCCGCTCCAGCTGCCGCCGAGCAGCTGCGAGACCATCAGCTCGCCGCGGCCATCGGGTGCGGTACCGTAACGGGCCTCGGTTTCCGCGCCATTGAACGCATCGCGCATGATGATGTTGACCACACCCGCGACGGCATCCGATCCGTAGAGAGCCGAAGCCCCATCAGGCAGCACTTCCACACGCTCGACCGCGTTCCACGGAATGGTCGACACATCGACGAAATCCCCGGTCAAACCTCCGAGCGGCTGGCGCTGCCCGTCGACCATCACCAGCGTAGCGCCCACCCCGAGGCCGCGCAGATTGATACCGGCCCCGTACTGGTAGTTGTCATCGATTCCCAGGTCCTCCCGCGGCCCATTCAGCGACACCAGCGGCAGGGCATAGAGCGCATCCTGCACCGTGGCATATGGTGCCTCCGCGAGTTGACGCCGTCTTATGTAAAGGAGCGGCGCCACCGCGTCCTGCACATCATGAATGAGGCTGCCCGTCACCTCCACCTGCTGGAGCAGGCCTCGTGTTTCATCCGGTAGCGGATACTGCTGGGACAAGACGGGCGCGGCCGGATTCGATTCCGGTCCAGGCGCGGGGGCGATGGGCGCGCTCCCGGGCGCTGCGGGCCGGATGATGACGGAATGGCTGGTATCGAAGACGAAAGTGAGGCCGGTCCCCTGAAGCATGTGCGCCAACGCCGTGGCGCTGTCCATAGTCCCTGACACGGCCCGGGTTTTGAGCTTCTCGACCTGCGGTGTCGCCGCGTAGATCGCCTGCACGCCCGACTGGTGGTAGAAGTCGAGAATCGCCTGCGGAAAAGGCTCGGCGGGCAGCTCGAAGCGGACCGATTGCCCCTCGGCCCATGCCGGCGCGCACAGTACCAGTGCAAGAACCAGCCATTTCCCCCGGCGTATGCCGCCCGATAGGCGCTCCATCTCCTCCGTCCTGACCGTTTGATTGGTTTGATCCATGGTCCCTGCTGCTTACGCGCTAGTCTGCCACAGCGGGCCCGCACCTGACGAGACTCGGTTCGCCCAATGTCGCAGCCATGCCTCGAGCCCCGCGTACTCGATCAACTCGCCGGATTCGGTGGCGGTATCCGCTGCGCCGCCGAGCGCCCGGGCGAGCCGCGCCGGATCGAGCAGTCCGTGGTTCACCAGCCAACCATCCGCGAGCAGGTGCTTCAGAAAGCGCTCGTTTCGCCGCACGGTGAGACGCAGGTGCGCCTCCATGCCGCCCTTGTGCCTGCGGTTGCGGATCTCGGGCGGCAGCACCGTATGAAACGCCCGCCGCGCGATCGAGCGGTCCCATCCCCCTGTGGTCAGTACGTACGTGGGAATACGTAGACACAACTCCATCAGAGGCTGTGACAGGAGCGGCGCGGCCCGTTCGGGATCCTCGGGCGCGCCGAGAGGATCGTAGAAATCGAACGGCGCGAGGATCTGGTGCGCGTGCCAGAGCTTGCCGCTCGCCATGTCGGGCGCCTCGCGCAACAAGGGGTGCAGGCAGTGCGCCCCACGTTTCGCCTCGGCCAACGCCGCCGCGGACAGCAGGGGCCGGGACCGTCCGGCCTCCTGCAAGAGGCTCCACCGGCGCCCGCCGAGGCGGGCGCGCAGCGTCAGGCCCAACATACGCCAGACCGAGATCTGGTCCATCCGCGCCGCATCGAGCAGCACACGCAGCCAGCCGGACCACGGACCGTGGCGATGGAGGAAATCGCCCGCGGCCCATTGCGCGCGCTCCTGGTAGAAGAGCTGGTCGCCTCCGTAACCGATGAACACCGCATCCGCGCCACGCTCGGCGGCGAGCGCGGCATCCGCCCGGCTGTGCTCCAGGTAGTACAGGTAGTTGGTCGGCTCCGGCGCCGGATGAATATCAAGCAGCGGCTCGAGGCTCACGCCCGCCGGGCGCGGCCGCTCCGTGAGCGGCAGTCCTGCGGCCCGGGCGGCCGCGCGCGCGAAGCCGCGCTCGTCGAGATCCGCCTCGATCGGGTAATAGTGAAAACAGTCGAGGCGCGGGCCGGGGGTGCCGGCGAGGCAGGCGAGCATGATGGCCGAATCGAGCCCGCCCGAGAGCGAGAGCAGCACGCCGCGATGACATCTCGCCCACGCCCGCACGACATCCCTGACACACTCCCCGAGCAGAGTGGCCGCCTCGGCGGGATCCTCGATGACCTCGCGTTCTGCGACCCGGCGCGGATCCCAGCAGAAGCGCCGCGACAGCGCCGCTCCGCGCATCTCGAGGCACTCGCCGCCGAGCACCTGGGTCACCTCGCGCAATCCGGTCCGCGCCGAATGCTCGCGCATCAGGGCGAGGCCCGCAACGAGATACGACCGGTCGATCGTGAAGGGGCCTGCGCAGAGGGGCAGTACGTCCTCGATCCGGGAGAAATAGAGGTGGACGGCGCCGCGGCGCAGCGTGTAACACGGTAATCCGGCGGACGGATCGCGCAGCACGCGGACCGCACCGGTTCCCGAGTCCCGAAGAATGGCGACGTAACGCCCCCAACACTCCGCCATCAGGCGGCCGCCATCATCGCACCAGGTCCGCACGGGTCCTCCCAGCTGCGCAGGCGCCGGCCGCGAGCCGCCCGAGCCGCGGACAAACAGCTTGCCGAGGATCACGCCCGCACCGTCGGCGAGCCGGTAGACCTCGCACGAACCGGCTCGCATGCCCGCCGCGCGAACCTGCACGCCGCGCCCTCGCAGCACCGTTTGCCAGTCCGCGGCGGCCGGGTGGGACGAGAGCAGTGTGAGCGCCTGCCCGTGGGCCTCGGGGTCCTCCTCGTTCCACACGAAGGCCACATAACGAAACATGACTACACCCGCAGGATGGGCGAGTACTGGCGGATGCGGTCCGGAAGGTCGTTGAACAGCACCTCTCCCCGCTGCACCCAGCAGTGCGCATCAAACGGCGCGGTTCTCACCCCGAACACCCACTCCGGATACACACCGTAACCGGCCAGGAAGTTCACCAGCGTCAACGAATCGAGCAGACAGGCCCGCCGCACGGTGTAAAAGAGCGGCCGCAGGTGCACGAAGGTCTTCACCAGCGCCCGCTCGCGCGCCGGATCGGCCGCGCACCGCTCGGGCGGGACGCGCGCCTTGCGTGCCTGCGCCGAACCGATGATCGCGGACATGGGGCGCAGCGCCAGGGCCGCTCGGGCCCGCATCCAGGCAAGGGCCAGGCGGGCGGCCTGGGCGGGGCCGGCGGCCATGCGCTCTTCGAAATCAAACTCCAACAGGGTGCGCTGCGGCGAGGCGACGACCGGCGGAGCCGCCGACCGGCCCTGCCCGCCCTCCCTCACCAGCATGCCCTGTTCAAGCATCTGCGAGATGAGCGAGCGGGCGCGCGAGGCGCCCGCCCGCCCGTCCCCCGGGATATCACCGCAGGACGGGACCGGCGCCCCGGTCCCCGGCCAGCCCCTGACCCAGTCGGCGAGCAGATGCACCGGCGCCACCGCGACGTATTTGTCGCGGCGCAGGTCCATCAGTACCGCGTGGCGCCCGCAGATGCACAAGTGAACGTGCCGCGCGAGCAAATACGGTGCCTCAGCATTGTCCACGCCCAGCTCCCCCTTCCTCGTTCCTGTTCCTGGCGCAGTCGATGGCATCGGGCTGCGCCACCGGTCCCTCATCCTCGCCCGCACTGTCTCATGAGGCCGCCGCACGATGATAATCGCCGGCCCTTGTCCCGTCTCGCGCCCCCTCCCGCCCCATCCTGGACGCCGGCGCGGCATTTCAGTTACGGTGGGCGGAGAGAGGCTCGGGGTCAAGGCATGGCGATACCCTACGCGCCCGGCGCGCCGCAGGACCGGAGCGCCGAGCGGATCGACTGGCGCGAACGGTTTCCGCTGCTCAAGCGCAAGGTGTACCTCAACAGCTGCGCCTACGGCGCGCTGGCCGAGTCGGTCCGCGAAGCACCCTCCCGGTATCTGGCGATCCGTGCGGAATGCGGCTGCGCCTGGGATCAGTGGGTCGAGCGCTACGAGGCGCTGCGCGTGTCGGTGGCCGCACTGCTTGGAGCGCGGCCCGAGGAGATCGCTCTCACCACCTCCGTATCCGCCGCACTCAATGCGCTGGCCAGCGGGCTGCGCTTCGACGGCCCCCGCAGGCGGATCGTCATCACCGACCTGGAATTCCCGACCCACGGTCAGATCTGGCACGCCCAGGCCGCCCGCGGAGCCGAGATCGTGCAGATCCCTTCGCGCGAGGGCTGGGTGAGCCCGGAGCGCTTCGCAGAGGCGGTGGACGAGCGCACGCTGCTCATCGCCACCTCCGAGGTCTGCTACCGCAACGGCGCCCGGCTGCCCATCGCGCAAATCGCGGACATCGCGCATCGCAACGGGGCGCTGTTGCTGGTCGACAGCTACCAGGCGATCGGCACCGCTCGCGAGACCGCCCGGGACCACGGCGCGGATATCGTCCTCGGGGGCATGATGAAGTACCTGCTGGGCACCTCCGGCATTGCCTTTGCCTGCGTGGCGGAAACCCTCATCGAGCAGATCTCCCCCACGGCGACCGGTTGGTTCGCCCAGGCGGACCTCGGCGCCATGGACGCCACGGCGCACCGCCCCTCGCGATCCGCCCGGCGCTTCGAGGCGGGCACTCCACCCGTCATCAACGTGTACATGGCCGAAGAGGGGCTGAGTCTCATCCGCGAAGCGGGCCTCGGGCCGGTGGAGGAAAGAATCCGCGGCCTGACCGCAGCGATCAGGCGGCGTGCCCGGGAGGCCGGCTACGAGTGCGCGACCCCGGAGCGGCACGGCGCGATGATCGCGCTGCGCTGTGTGGATGCGGCGGCTCTGGTCGCGGCACTCGGGAAGGAGGCTATCGTGACCTCCACCCGCGACAACAATCTGCGTGTCTCAACGCACTTCTACAACGATGAGTCCGACCTCGATGCGCTGTTCGAGGCGCTGCGCCGACACGAGGACCTGTTGGCGAGAGACTCCTCGTAGGCGCTGCCACGGGGATTACGCGGGCTGGCCGATGAGTTGCCGCAGCGCAACCGAGATCGAGTGCGCCGCCGGCCCCACGATGACGTGCACACACCCGGGGGCGACCACCGCCGCGCCCCGCATCCCCAGAGGCCCGATGGCGGTGCTGTCGACCCTCGCGGCATCCTCCACCGACACTCGAAGTCTCGAGGCCGCCGGCTCGACGCCGCGCACGTTGGCCCTGCCTCCCAACGCGGCCAGGAGTTTCTCGATCAGCGCCCCCTCGAGCGCGGCACACCCGGGCGCGGGCGCCTCGGGAGGTGGCCCCGCGGTGCCCGGCGCGGCATCGGAGGACGGCATCGCGCCGGCGCGCGGCGCGCTCCCGAGCACCGTGCGAATCTCTCCCGCGAGCTGATCCGCCACGGGCCCCACCACCACCTGCAGCGTATGAACCGTGGGGCGCACGAGCCCCATTGCGCCCAAGTGCCTGAGAGCAGGCTCATCGATGGTCTCATGCGTACGCACGGTGAGGCGCAACCGGGTCGTGCACGCGTTGACCAACTCGATGTTCGGCGCCCCGCCGAGCGCTTCAACATAGGCTTGCGCGCGCCCGAGAGAGCCGACGGTGCTCGCCCGCCCTGCTGCAGCCGGCGCCGTGCCCGCCGGGTCGCTTTGCGCGCCTTCTTCCCGCCCCGGGGTCTTCAGATCGAACTTCACGATGGCGAAGCGGAAGATGCCGTAGTACAGGGCGAAATAGAGCACCCCAACGGGCAGCAGCAGCAGCGGGCGCTCGGCGTACTTGTAGTTGAGCACATAGTCGAACAGTCCCGCCGAGAAGCCGAATCCGAGGCGCACGTGCAGCGCGCTCATGATGACGAACGACAGACCCGTGAGCAGCGCGTGCGCCGCATAAAGCCCCGGCGCAAGAAACATGAAACTGAACTCGACCGGCTCGGTGACGCCGGTGAGAAAGGAGGTGAGCGCGATCGAGGCGAGGAGCCCCGCCACCTGCGCGCGCCTCTCGGGACGGGCCGTGTGATACATCGCGAGACAGGCCGCCGGCAGACCGAACATCATGACCGGGAAGAAGCCTGTCATGAAGTTGCCCGCGGTCGGATCGCCGGCGAAAAACCGGTTGAGATCGCCGGTGACGCCGTGGTAGTTGCCGAGCATGAACCAGGCGATGCTGTTGAGGATGTGGTGCAGCCCCGTGACGATGAGGATGCGGTTGAGCACCCCGTAGGCGAAAAGTCCCCAGGGCCCGGCGGCGAGCACGCCGCGGCTGAGCACGTGCATGCCGTGCTCCAGGTGGTGCCACTCGAAGCCGAGCAGCGCCGCGAGCGGCAGCGCCGCGAAGCCGCTCAGGATCGGCACCAGGCGCCGGCCACCGAAGAAGGCGAGATAGCTCGGCAACGCGACGCGGTGGAAGCGGTTGTAGAGTGCCCCGCCGATGAGTCCCGAGAGGATTCCCACCGGCACGGTGAGCTCGGTGAGTTCCTGGCTCTTGTAGGCAGCGGCGGCGAGCGTCCTCGCGTGACCGCTCGCCCCGGCCAGCGCCGCGGCGGGCACCGTGATGAACACCGCCGCGCCCTTGACGGTCACCAGGTACCCCACCACGGCCGCGACGGCCGCGGCGCCGTGGTTTTCCTGGGCCAGCCCGATCGCCACGCCCACCGCGAACAACAGCCCGAGATTGTCGAATAGGGCCTGGCCGGCGGCGGCCATGGCGGGAATGGCAAGCAGGTCCGGCTGACCGAGGCGCAGCAGGAGCGCCGCGACCGGCAGCACCGCGATCGGCAGCATGAGCGCGCCGCCGACTCTTTGAAGCTGTGCGAGGATCTGTTTCATCCGCCCCTCCTCAACTGCTCACCGCAGTGCTCTCGCTCGTCGCCGCATCGGATGCCGCGAGCAGCGCCCTCACCGCCCCGGCCGAATCCAAAGAGAGTGCCCGGCGGGCCATCCGGACGCACCGCTCCATCGTCAGCTCGCGGATGCGCGCTTTCAGCCGCGGAACGACCGAGGGCACGCAGGAGAGCTCACGCACCCCGAGCCCGATCAGGATGGGCGCGGCATCCGGGTCGGACGCCAGGCCGCCGCAAACGGCCACCGGCCGCTCTCGCGGCAGGGCTGCCTCGACCGTATGCGCGATGAGGCGCAGCACCGCCGGATGCAGCGCATCGAGCCGCGCGGCGAGCTCAGCGTGGCCCCGGTCCATGGCGAGCGTGTACTGGGTGAGATCGTTGGTGCCGATGGAGAAGAAATCCGCCTCGGCGGCGAGCGAGGCGGCCGTGAGTGCCGAGGCCGGCGTCTCGATCATGACGCCGATCTCAACGGGCTCGGTGCGGCCGATCTCCCGGCTCGCCTCGGCCGCGAGCGCACGCACCGAGCGGATTTCGGCGGCCTCGGTGATCATGGGCAGGAGAATCCGGCACTGGCCGAAGGGCCGCACCGCGAGCGCCGCGCGCAACTGCTCACGCAACAGGTCGGGGCGCCACAGGCTGGTGCGCACGCCGCGCAGCCCGAGCGCCGGGTTGTCCTCCCGCGGCAAGGGCAGGTACGGGATCGGCTTGTCCCCGCCGATATCGAGCGTGCGCAGGGTGAGCGGCTTGCCCGCCAGAGCCGTGGCGATGGCCTGATACTCGGCGCGCTGCTCCTCCTCGGAGGGCGCGCTCTCGCGCTCGAGAAACAGAAACTCGGTGCGCAGCAGTCCACACCCTTCCGCGCCATTGCGCGCGGCCGCCCGCGCCTCCGCGAGCGACCCGACATTGGCCCACACTTCGACTCGCTCGCCATCGGCCGTGCGGCATTCGCGTTGCGCGGCCTGGCGCTCGAGCGCCGCCCGCTCGGCGGCCGCCGTCATTCGCTGGCGGGCCGTCTCGAGAGGCCCATCGCCCGGATCCACGTACAGCTTGCCGGCGTCCGCATCCAGGATGAGCGGCGCCCCCTCGGCAATGCGCCGCACCTCGGGCCCGAGCGCCACGAGCGCGGGGATCCCGAGCGCCGCGGCCAGAATCGACACATGGGAGGTGGCGCCGCCGGCGGCGAGGCATATTCCCGCGAGCGCGCCCGCCTCGAGACCGATCAGCTGCGAAGGTAACAGTTCCGCGGCGATCAGGATGGCGCCCGCGGGAACCTCGGGCGCGCGCGCGCCTTCTTCGCCACTCAACGCCAAGAGCACTTGCCGCTCGAGGTCGATGAGGTCATCGACCCGCTCGCGCAATCGCGGGTCCTCCAGCACGCGCAAGGCCTCGACACTCTCGCGGATGGAGCTTCTCCAGGCGAACGCCGCGCTCGCCCCGCCCGCGATCGCGGTCAACGCCCGCTCCGCAAGCTCGGGGTCATCGATGATCGTCAGATGCGCCTCGATGATCTCGCGGGCGGTGCCCGTGGCACGCCCGATCGTGCGCTGCAGCGCGCAGCGCACCTGCTCGCGCGCGCGATGCAACTCCGCTGTCTCGTGCCCGACGCCCGCGCCGCCCTCACCGATGGGGATGTCGTGATCCTTGAGAACGTGAGCCGCGCCTGTTGCCAGTCCGCGGCTGGCGATGACGCCACGCAGCACGCCGGGCTCTGCGGCCGATGAGCCCTGTGACGGCGCCGCGATGGCGGCGGTTGCAGCCAGGGAGCGAGCGCCGGATGGCGCTCGCGTCCGTGGCGGGCGAGCGTCCCGCCTCTCGTGCGCCCCGGCCAACACCGCAATGACCGCTTCGGCGGCGGCGGCCGCATCCGAGCCCGCAGCGAGGACCTCGACTTCCACACCACCGCGCACCCCGAGCCCCATGAGCGCCACGGCGCTGCGCGCATTGACCTCACGGCCCTCGATGCGCACCCGGACATCGGCCTCGAAGCCTTTCAGCGTCGTCACGATCTGACCGGCCGGTCTCGCGTGAATGCCATGTTCGAGCGCAACACTCACGAGACGACGAAGGCCTTCTCCGAGGCCATTGTCGGCCGCCCGCCCGGGCAGCGCCCGCGGCTCGAGCTCCATGAGCATGTCGCCCACGGACACGGACCGGCCCACGGCGCGGCGCCGAATGGTGAATCCGCCGCCCTCCAGGACGAGCACGGGCGTGAGCAGGCTTCTCGCCCGCCGGGCAAGCCCGTCGAGATCGAAGGAGATGAGCCGCTCGCCGGCCCGGACCTGCTGTCCCGGCTGGATGTGCAGCGCGAACCCCTCGCCTGCGAGCCCGACGGTATCGATGCCGATGTGCATCAGGATATCGAGGCCATGCGGCGTGCGCAGCGTCACGGCATGCTGGGTCTCGGGCACCGCGAGGACGAGCGCATCGCAAGGCGCGTGCAGGGTCGAACCGAGCGGATCTATCGCGAGCCCATCGCCCAACATGCGCCCCGAGAACACCGGGTCCGGAACCTCCTCGAGTGGAGCGCTCCAGCCGGCAAGCGGTGACAGCAGGACCCGGCTCATGGTTGCCGCTGGTCAGGCTCTAGATGCGATACCAGCGCATTCAACAGGGAGTTGTGCGCATCGTCCTCGCCCAGCACCCAGATCATCACCCCGCGCAGACGCTCGCGGCGCGCGAAATCGGCCTTGAGGGCGATCGAGCGCGGATCGTCATAGGTGAAGAATACATGGCGCCGCGCGTCGTAGAGCCACGGCGCCTGCGCGGTGGCGCTCCAGTGGCGCGTCCACTCGGGGTTGGTGAGCATCCGGGACTCGATCGTCTTCCAGGGTGTCTCCGCAAAGCCGCCGCTGTAGTGCGAGTACAGTCCTGCGCGCCGGGGCGAGACGCCGGTGAAGCCCCGGCCGTAGAACGGCACGCCCAACATGATCTTATCCGCCGGCACCCCATGCGCCTCGAAGTAGCGCACCGCTCCCGACAGGTTGTCGCGCGAGCGCTCGGGCTCAGGAGTCGGATCACGCGGATCGGGTCTCAAGGGGGTGTTGAAGCCGCTCATGGGGCTGAAGATGGTGTTCATGTCGTAGGTCATGACATTCAGCCAGTCGACGTACGGCACGATCGAGGCCAGATCGTAGCTGTCGCTCACCGAGTACGCCCCGCCCTTCTGCCAGGTGCCCGCGGGTATGGCCGCGGTGAGCAGATAGTGGCGATGGGTAGTCCGGCCGAGCGCATCGAGCCGTGCCCTGAGCTCGCGCAGGAGTGCGGTGGCGTCGGCTCGGTCCTCCCGGCGGGATTTGTTCATCCCGCCCTGAACGGGGAACTCCCAATCGATATCGAGTCCGTCGAAACGCTGCCGCTCGATGAACAGCCGGATGCAGCTGCGGGCGAATCGCGCACGGGAAGCCGCGGTGAGGGCGAGGTCGGAGTACTGCGGCGCGGCATCCCAACCTCCGATCGAGACGAGCAGATGCAGTCTGGGATGGCGCTGACGCAGCCGGCGCAGCTGCCGGAAGGTGCGCCGCTGCGCGGCGGTCGGCGCCGAGCACAGGTCACGCGCATCGGGCTCGCCGAACGCGTAGAGGATGGTATCGAGCCTCTCGGCGGGGATGGCGGCCACCGGCATGCCGCCATCGTAATAGGCGGCGATCCGCGGCGCGGTCCCCGCCCGGGCGAGCGCCGCCCCGAGCAGGCCCATCAAGAAGACGGCGGCAAGCGAAGAGCGCATGAGGGACATTCCCGAACTATACACACGAAATGCCCCCCTGCTCCGGCACCGCCCCCGATGCCGGGCCCGCCGCCGGCGGGGGCAGATGCCCGCGGCGGGTCCGGTACGGGGGCGCGGATCCTCAGAACTTGTACATCGCCGTCAGATAGAACGTCCGGCCGTTGTCATACATGGCGAAGGGCGCCTGGGGGTTGCCGTTCGCGAAGTACTTGAGCTCGGTGTTCGTGAGATTCAGCGCGTTGAAGTTCAACGAAAGATTGTGGAGGACGTGCCAGGTCAGCGCCGCATCGAGATCGTGCCAGTTGTCCTCCCACTCCGCCGTACCCTCGTACGTGTACACGTAGTACTTCGAACGGTACGTATAGTCGAGGTTGGCGCTGAACGGCCCCTTCTGCCAGTACCCCCCGAGGTTCCAGGTGACCTTCGAGTCCCCCATCACCGGGTCCCCATTGGCCGTGGTGCCATCGGCATAGGTGAGGTTCGCGTTGAGGCCGAAGCCGAGCGGCAGCGCCTGCTGCCACGAGGCGAACGCTCCCTTGATCTCCGCCGGCTCGTTGACCGCCGAGGAAATGGTGTAAAGGGAGTACACGGGGCCATTGTAAGTGGGCGAGCCCGGCACACCCGTCCTGGTCATGTTGAGGTAGCTCTGCTGGCGAGTCGTGAAATCCACGTACGAGGAAAGATCCATGTCGAACAGTCCCGCCTCGGCCATCGACTCCGGCCCGTAGTAGTACTCGAGGTCGGTGCTGTAGACCGCGCCCTTGATGGGCTTGAGGTTCGGGTTGCCGGCCGAGCCGGTCAGGTTCGTGTCGGTGAGGATCACCGCTCCGCCGAGGGTGCTGTAGTCCGGCAGCGACATGGTCTCCGCCGCCGAGAAGCGGATCAGCATGTCCTTCGTCAGATCGAACTTGAAGTTCGCGCTGGGCAGGACGTTGAAATACCGGTTGTCGATCTCAGCGGTGCTGAAATCACCGAACGCCGAGAAGGTGTATTGGGTTCCCGGGACATTCGTCGTCACCTCCTCGAGGGAGTTCACCACGCGGACGCCGAAGTTGCCGCTCCAGCGATTGCCCCCGACATCGGCCATGAGATACGCCGACAGATCGTTCTCCGCGACGCTGAAGGATCCCTGCCAGTAGTAGCGGGAGGCGCCGTGGCTCATGTAGGCCGGGTTGGCCGAGAATGCGGCGATCTCCGATTCGGAGTTCTGGAAGATGTTGCCCGCCCATGCGCCACCGCCGGGCAGACCCGACTGGTAATTGCCAGGATACTCCCCTCCGGAGTACGCCGGCGCGCACGTCGGCGGACCGGACCAGCAGTTCAGTCCCTGATCCTGATCGAACGCGGTCTCGCGCTCATGATGCGCGAAGCGGGCGCCGAACTTGACGGCCTCGAAGGCGCCATCGTCGACCTTCAGCGTTGCATCGAGCTTGCCGTAGGTCTCCTTGTCGATCGTATGCACGATGTCATTCCAGGCCCAGCTGACGCCATAACCTGCCGGGTTGTTGGTGACAAGGGGCACCTGGGTGCCGCCCGGGCTCAAATTGTAGAAGTTGATCGTGGCGACGTGGCCGTCGCCGTTGAACTGATAGCTCGACCCGTTGCCGCCGGCGTACTCGAACGCCGGCTGCGACGGCGAGTTGCCGAGCGCGTAGGTGAAGCCGAGCTGCCCATCGATGGTGAGGCGGCGGCTCGGGGTGAAGGCGCCATCGAGGTCGACGAAGGATGTCTTGGCTTCCGCCCCGGGACGGTAGATCTGGTCGTACACGACCGACGCCGGCGCTCCGGTCTGCGCCGGAAAGGCGGCGGCGGTGACGTAACCATTCTGGATCGTCAAGGCGCTCGGCACGTAGCTCGGTGAGCCGAATTCATTGTTTCCCCAGAACAGGAAGTTATTGTTGTCGTTGTCGGCCTTGAGGTCGGAGTAGAAGGCCGTCAGATCGAGCGACAGATCATCCGAGGGCTTCGCCTGCAGATCGATCAGACCGCCCTGGCGCTTCAGGGTCTGGGTGAACAGCGACTCGCCGACCAGGGTCGGATAATAGGCGTTGGCTGCATTCGGCAGGCTGGGATTGGCGGCCTGCCAGGCCTGGGCGGTCGCGGCCGGAACCTGCCCATAGCCGAGAAACTCCTGGCCGTCGCGCCGGATGTTGCGCTTCTCGTAGAAGCCGAGCACGAGGGCGCCCACCCTGCCGTTGTTCCAGCTGAGCATCGCATCGGCCTGCGGACCGGCCTTCGCGGCGAGCGTCGTGTAGGCGGCGCCGGCGTTGACGAAGCCGGTCACCCCCGGCTTGAAGTCGAGCGGGTGGCGGGTCTTCACGTCGACCGAGCCGGCGACACCGCCCTCGAGCAAGTCCGCCTTCTGGCCGAAATTGACGACCGTGCTGCTCACGATCTCCGAGGGCAGCAGGTCGAAGCTCACGCTGCGGCCGACGTTCTGGTATTGATCCTCGATGAACCAGTCGGCGCTCGCCACACTGTGGCCGTCGATGGTGGTGAGCGTCAGGCTCGAGGGCGTGCCGCGCAGGCTGACGCGATCGTTCTCGCCGAAACCACCCTCGCCGAACGCCGCCGACTGGGTGTCGACGCCGGGCAGGCGCATCAGCACGTCGGCGACGTTCTTATCCGGGAGCTTGCCGATGTCGGTCGCCGTGGCGACTTCCGTCATGTCCGTCGCCACGCGCTTCAGGGCGAGTGACTTCTTGACGGAGTAACGGATCCCCGTCACGACAACTTCCTGCAGGGACGGCGCGTCCGTCGACTTCGCCTTGGCCGGGCTGGCCGCGGTCTCGCCCTGTTGTCCGAATGCGTTCGCGCCGAAGAGCGCGACGGCGACGGCGGTACCTACAACCGTGGATCGTGCGATTCTCATAGATTCTTTCACCCCGATGATGTTGTCGTTTTCCGGACCGCCCCGGTGAGCCCCTCCCGCGCCGATGGGTCTCACTGATCGCGCGGCGCGCTCACCGAAGCGGTTGCCAAGACCATTGCCGCGACATCCCGGCTGCCTGGGCCTGGTGCACCGCGGCATTACCGTTGCGTAGGCACCACATTGGGACCACTTCAATGCCAGTGTAATACCATTATTCCGAAAAAGCTAGACCAGAATATTCCAACATGGATGGTTCCCATGTTTATTCTATTATTACAGCTACTTATGAGATTGTGATCGACATCGGCATCGATAACTGGTACTGTACTGGTATTATTCAAACCGTACATTCTTCCGCCGCGGGAGGGGGACCTTGATCCTGTCGCAAACCATCGGCAGCCTGGACGACAGCAGCGCGCAACCGCTTTATCAGCAGCTGCAGCGCGCCCTCCGCCAGGCGATCGAGACGCGTCGCATCGCGCCCGAGGACGCACTGCCTCCCGAGCGCGACATCGCGGACGATTTGCATATCTCGCGCATCACCGTGCGCAAGGCGATAGATGGCCTGGTGAGCGAGGGGCTTTTGATCCGACGCCAGGGGTCGGGAACCTTCGTCAGCGCGCGCGTGGAGAAGAACTTCTCCAAGCTCACCTCGTTCTCCGAGGACATGCGGGCCCGCGGTCGCGCCCCGCGCAGCGTGTGGCTGAAGAAGTCCGAGGGCAGCGTGACACCCGAGGAGGCGCTCACCCTTCGCTCGAGCCCGGGCACACCCGTATTCCGCTTTCATCGCATCCGCTTTGCCGACGATGCGCCCATGTCGATCGAGTACGCCACGGTGCTCGCCTCGTGCCTGCCCTCGCTGGATTCGGTGGAGTCATCCTTGTACGAGGCGCTCGAGCGCACGGGCAACCGCCCGGTGCGCGCGCTGCAGAGGCTGCGGGCAGTGCTGTTCACCGCGGAGCAGGCGAAATTGCTGCAGATCCGCGAGCGGGACGCCGGGCTGCTGGTCGAGCGCGTGGGCTTCCTCAAGGACGGGCGCGCGGTGGAGTACACCCAGTCCTATTTCCGCGGCGACATCTACGATTTCGTCGCCGAGCTCAGCGACGTCTGAACATGACCCTGCCCGAATCTGCGACCCGCATGCACGTCGAGGCCGCGCAGGCCCCGCAGGCCGTTCGCGACCAGCTGTTCGGTAACGCCGAGCAAATGGAGCACATCGGCGAGCGCTTGCGCGAGCTCGCCCCGCGAGCCGTCCTCACCTGCGCCCGGGGCAGCTCGGATCACGCCGCGACGTTCGCGAAATACCTGATCGAGACCCGCCTCGGGGTGCTCACCTCCTCGGCCGCCCCGTCCGTGAGCTCGATCTACGATGCCCGCCCCGCCCTCGAGGGTTCGCTGTGCCTCGCGATCTCTCAATCGGGTGCGAGTCCGGACCTGTTGGCCTCGGTGAGACACGCGCGCGAGGCGGGCGCTCTGGTGGTGGCGCTGGTCAATGCGCAGGGCTCCCCGCTCGCTGCCCTCGCCGATCACACGGTGCGGTTGTGCGCGGGCCCCGAAACCAGCGTGGCGGCCACCAAATCCTTCATCGCATCCCTCGCGGCCATCATTCACCTGGTGGCGAGCTGGACTCGCGACAAGGCGCTGTATGATGCCCTGCGCAAGGCGCCAAGACAGCTCGAGCACGCCTGGCAGCTCGATTGGAGCTCGGCGATCGAGCGGCTGCGGCAGGCGAGTGACCTCTATGTGATCGGGCGCGGCCTCGGGCTCGGGGTGGCCCAGGAGGCGGCCTTGAAGCTCAAGGAGACCTGCGGCCTGCACGCCGAGGCGGTGAGCGCCGCGGAGCTGCGCCACGGCCCCATGGCGCTCGTGAAGGCGGGGTTTCCGGTGTTGATTTTCTCTCAAAACGACGAGGCGCGCGCCAGCATCGAGATGCTCGCGATGGAGCTCGTCGCGCGCCAGGCCGCCGTCATGATCGCCGGCTCGCGATGCGCACAGGCGCTGCAACTCGCCGCCGAGCCCGCCCACCCGGTGATCGAGCCAATGCTCCTGATCCAGACCTTCTACCGGCTCGCGAACGCGCTGTCGCTCGCACGCGGGCTCGACCCCGATCATCCGCCCCATCTGCGCAAAGTGACCGAGACCGTCTGATGGCCATTGCGCTCACCAACGGGCGGGTGCTGCGGGGCGGGACACTCGTTGATGGCCTGAGCGTATTGATCGAGAACGGCCGCATCCTCGCCATCGTCGCGCAAGACGATCCACGATGTCGCGATGCGTCACCGTGCGATCTCGGCGGGCACATGCTGCTGCCGGGATTCATCGATACGCAGGTCAACGGTGGCGGCGGCGTACTGTTCAACGATGCGCCCACCGTGGAGGCGATCCGTCGGATCGGGAGCGCCCACCGCCGCTTCGGGACCGCCGGATTCCTGCCGACGCTGATCAGCACGGACCTTGATGTCGTGGCCCAGGCCATCGCAGCGGCACGCGAAGCGATCGCGGCGGGCGTGCCAGGCGTGCTCGGCATTCATATCGAAGGGCCATTCCTCAATGTCGAGCGCAAGGGCGTGCACGACCCGGCCAAGCTGCGCGAGCTCGACGACAGTGCCGTCGGCCTCCTGGCATCGCTCGGCACCGGACGCACCGTGGTCACCCTCGCCCCGGAGATGACGACGCCCCACATCATCCGAAGGCTCGCCGACGCCGGCGTCATCGTGTCCGCCGGCCACACGAATGCGACCTACGCGCAGATCGTGGAAGCGCTGCATCACGGTCTTCGGGGATTCACCCATCTTTTCAATGCGATGTCACCCCTCACGAGCCGGGAGCCCGGCGTGGTGGGCGCCGCCCTCGAGGACCGCTCGAGCTGGTGCGGGATCATCGCGGATGGGGAGCACACCGCCCCGGCGGTGCTGCGCCTGGCGATGCGCTGCAAGCCCTTGAACCGCTTCATGCTGGTGACGGATGCCATGTCGAGCGTCGGCACGGACAAACTCTCCTTCAAGCTTCAGGGCCGTGAGATCAGTGTCGCCGGCCCGGTGTGCATCGATGAGGAAGGCCGGCTCGCGGGCTCCAACATCGACATGGCGCGCTGCGTACGCAACGCCGTCTCCCTCCTCGGCCTGCCGCTCGCGGAGGCCGTGCGCATGGCGACCCTCTACCCCGCGGAGTTCTTAGGCCTCGCGCACGAACTCGGCCGCATCGAGCCCGGCTACCGCGCCAACCTCGTGCTCGCCGACAGCGAGCTGAACGTCCTCGACACCTGGATCGACGGGGAGCCGATCGCGCGGTAGGCCGGAGGGGGCGGCGTGGCCGGCACCGTGGGCGGGACCGATTGCCGCCTCTCGGCAGCGCTCCCTTCGGAGCGCTCCGCGACGCTCGCCTCCGGGGATCATGGCAGAGCACCACGCCCCCGCCGTGAACCCCCGGGCCGGCCGGCCGTGCATCCGATGGCGGGGCGGATCCCGGAACCCTTTGGCGATGCCCCCCTCAAAGACGATACACTACCGGTTTGCCGGACGCCCATCCCGGGCGGCCCCGGATCACCCATCCCAGCGAAGGGGGAGATTGATGAGATTCGATCGTGCGTGCGCCGCAACGGGCGCCTGGGGCACCCTGCGCACCTGGATTTGCGTTCTCGGCGCGGCGCTCGCGGTCACCCTCGCAGGCTGCAGCGCCAACACCAATGTCAGCGCCGGCACTCCGGTCGCGACGGTATCGAGCGATGCGGCCGGGGACTTCAGTGCCTATATCGTGGGGATCTACTCCATCTCCCTGACGCGCAGTGACGGCCTGGTCTCCTCCCTGCCGACTTTCGAGGAATACGTCGACCTCACCAAGCGCGTCGACCTCACGGAACTCCTGAGCGCGGGCGGTGTGACCACGGGGACGTACACCAAGGCGACCATCACACTCGATTACTCGAGCGCCACCGTCTACCTGAAGGGTCAGACGACGGCGGCCAAGGTCGTGAACTCGAGCGGCAACAATCCCGGCACCGTCTCCTTGACGGTCAAGTTCGATCCTTCCAATCCTCTGGTCATCAACCAGAACAAGTCCGCCCGGATGTCCCTCGATTTCGACCTGGCGGCGGCGAACTCCATCAACGCGAGCACGAACACCGTCACGGTGAAACCCTTCCTGGTCGCCACCGCGCAACCGGCCGATGCCTCGACGATCCGGGCCCGCGGTCTGTTCGTGTACGTCGACGCCAATGCAGGCAATTTCACCGAAAATATCCGGCCGTTCGATGATTCGTACAGCAATACCGTCGGCGCGCTGACGGTCGATACCGGCGCCAGCACGTACTTCGACATCAACGGCACCCCTTACGTGGGGTCGGCGGGGCTGTCGACCATGGCCTCAGAGAGCGCCAGCTCGCAAATCAACGGCAACACGACCATCGTCGCGTACGGGACCCTGGGCAGCCTCTCGGGGATCACGCCCACCTTCAACGCAACGCAGGTGTATATCGGCACCAGCGCCACTACGCCCGGCGCGATGGAGGCGCGCGGCCTCGTCACCGCGCGCAGCGGCGACAGCCTGACTCTGCGGGGCGTCGATTATCAGTGCCAGCAGGGCGCCAGCGGGAGCCTTCCGCCCTTCACCCACTTCGAGACCGCCACGGTGAACATGGGCTCCTCGACCAAGGTCACCGAGGACGGTGCGGCGGCAAGCGGCCTCTCCATCCAATCGGTCTCGGTGGGCCAGCAGGTCCACGTGACGGGAGCGGGGAGCGTCACCTGCCCGGGCACGACCAACTCCACGGCGGCACTGACCCTGGATGCGACCTCTGGCGAGGTGCGCCTGCAGCCGACGACCCTCTGGGGCACGCTGAGCTCGGGCGCCGTGGGCAGCGCCACCCTCAATCTGCTGCAGCTCGGGCTCTATCCGCTCAGTCAGTACCCGTTCACCTTCACCGGCACGGGAACCGCGAGCGCCAATGACGCCAATCCGGCGAGCTACGTGGTCAATACCGGAACCGTGGACGAGAGCGCCACGGCCGCGGGCACGCTGATGCAGGCGCAGGGCCTGGTGACTCCTTTCGGCTCGGCCCCGCCGGATTTCACCGCCTCTTCGGTGACCACGGTGTCTTCGACTTCCCAGCCCGCCACCCTCATCGTGGAGTGGAGTGGTGGCACCACCGCTCCCTTTACCACTTATGGGAACTCGGGCCTGGTGGTGAACCTGGGCAACTCGAGCATCGATACGGCGATCCTGCGGACCGGGCCCAAGGTCACGCAGCTCTCGGGCCTCTCCTCGAGTCCGACCATCCTGCCCCAGTGCCAAAGCACCTGCAGCGGCAGCCTGGAATTCGCGATCGGCAACGCCGCGAGCGGCGTCTCGGAGTTCAGCAGCGCCTCGGGGTTCCTGAGCCTCCTGTCGAGCACCCTGAACGGCTCGACGTCGGTGTTCAAGCTGGTGGCGACCGGCACCTACGACTCGACGAGCAATACGTTCTACGGCCAGCACATCGACGTGGCGCTGCAATAGCGGCCGATCTGCATCCCTGCGGCGGGCCGGGATCACTGGCCCGCCGCCTGGACTGTGCCCGATCCGGAACACCGGGCGCCCGTACTGTGCCGGGATCGATGCTCACGCTCTAGGTGTCGCCGCTTCCATGGCATAATGACCCTTCGATTCAGGAGGGGGACTCGCATGTTGCAGCCATTGGGCGCGCATGCCCGCCACATCCACGCGATGCTGCAGGGCACGGTGCGTGATGAAGGGGCTGGCCCGCCGGAGTACATCAAGCGCTCCTGGCTGCGCTGTCTGAACCAATACCACCTCGATCCGCAGTCCCAGCGCGAGCCGTACGTGCTCGGGCGCC
>JAJYDK010000060.1 GCA_021777555.1 Pseudomonadota bacterium
GCGCATAGATCGCAGGCGCGAGGCGCACCTGCGCGGCGCACGCAGCGAGGAGCGCCGCGGCACTGGCCAGCACCAGCGGGCGCAGGGTCATGAGGCGGATTCGGATCAGGTGAGGCATCGAGTGGCGTCCTTCGGGCACGTTGCGGTGCGATTCTCAATCTATAACGGCGCACGGCCTCAGGCGTGCACGAGGTCACGAAGGCGAGATCGAATTCACAGGGCACGCGGCGATGGCGCGCGCAATCGATCATTGACCTGAACTCAGGAATCTCGTCCCTGAAGAATCTCCCGAACTGCCATGCGGTATCAAAACGGCGAAATTTCACTTAACGCATGCAGAAGTAGAGGCACACACCATCGCCCACTCTGGACATCAGGTGACCGCTCCAGCCAACGCGGCGCTTCATCGGGCGTCCCTCTCCAGTTCATCCCGCCGCGGTCCATCCATCGCGTGTCCGTGATGAGTGACGATGCCAATCCCACCTGGACGGGCATTCAACACGGTCTTGCGGCTGAGCAAGGGTCTCCTCGACGCGCAGAAGTGACTTCCGGGAAGCGCGGATGGAGGGTATGCCCGACGGGCCATCCAAAACGGAAGTCCCGGCCCTTGATGGTGGCGTTCGGGCTGCGATCATTAAAGATAAAAAAGTTCGCATATATTTAACGAGCTGCGTTCGTTAGTTAAATATCTTGTCGTTTCTGGAGTGCTGGTTAAATTCAATGCGAGATGTTTAAATAACGGAGTCGGCGGGTGACGCGGTTTGACCCTGGGACCAAAGCGATGAAGCGGGAGCCATTCGGAACGCATCTCGAGGCGACGACCCTGGGCGAGACCGTTCGCGCCTTCGTGCCCCCGGCGCTGCCTCCGGATCCGCCTCTAGCCTTTATGGCGGGGTCTCAACGTGCACTGGATCGGGCGATGCTCTCCCTCGGACGACTCGACGGCATCGCGACGACGATGCCTGAAGTGGACTTGCTGCTCTATACGTTCGTTCGCAAAGAGGCTGTTCTCTCCTCCCAGATCGAAGGCACCCAATCCACGCTGGATGAGCTGCTGGCGCATGAGATCGCGGCGGTGCCTGGTGCAGCGGGTGATGACGTACGGGAGGTCTCGCGCTACGTCGATGCCATGAATCACGGTTTGGAACGAATGGCCGGCGGCTTCCCACTGTCGACCCGGCTGTTGCGCGAAATGCACGGCATCCTGCTCGCCGATGGCCGCGGCGCACAGAAGCAACCCGGTGAATTTCGCCGCTCCCAGAACTGGATCGGAGGCACGCGGCCTGGCAATGCCGATTTCGTGCCGCCACCGCCCACTCACCTGGATGAATGTCTCACGAATCTCGAGCGGTACTTGCACGAACCGGCCACTCCAGTCGTAAAGGCGGCCCTCGCCCACGCGCAGTTCGAAACCATTCACCCCTTTCTGGACGGCAATGGCCGCGTCGGGCGCCTGCTGATCACACTGATGCTCTGCCACGACGGTGTTCTGCACAAGCCGCTGCTGTATCCCAGTTTATATTTCAAGCAGCACCGGCCGCAGTACTACGCAGAGCTGAATGCCGTGCGTGCGACGGGGGACTATGAGCGTTGGGTAGATTTTTTTGCGGAGGCGATTCGTCACAGCGCGGAGGTTGCGATCGAAACCGGCCGACGCATCGCGCGGGCGTTCCGCGAAGATAGAGTACAGCTGCGCGCGGTCCCCAGGATTGCCGGCTCGCTGCTGATGATCCAAGAGGCGCTGCAGACCAAGCCTGTGGCCACGGTGGCGACACTGAGAGCGGCCACTGGGCTGACGACGCCGACCGTCAATTCATTACTGCGCGAGCTCGAGGCGCGCAGTATCGTCAAAGAGACAACTGGACGCGCCCGAGATCGGGTGTACGTCTATCGACGGTATCTCGACGCATTGGCAGCCGAGGAGGAGGCGCCGGTGCGCATTGGAGCAAGCAAGGATGCTCGCGACGCCGTCGGTTCAAGTCATTTGCGCAGCGTGCATTCATAGCGTCAGTGATGACGTTTTGTTTGGACGCGAAGCAGGATGTCCGGCGGCTGTTAGAAGTTGTGTCAAAACTGTTGATTTCTTGCGTTCAGACGTGATCAATGCGCTCATGGCCGAGCCGACCACCCGTGAGCGCGCCTACCGCCTGCGCTGCTGCCCCAGCGCGCGCCAGCGGCGCGCGCTGGGCCGGCTCTTTGGCGCCTCCCGCTTCGCGTGGAACTGGGCGCTGGCACGGCGCACGAGGGCGTATCAAGTCGATCAGGCGCGCCGACCATCGTCGCAGCAAGGCTGCGTTCTTGCCGGCGATGGTCTCGCGGATGTCGAGACATGCGATCGAGCCGCTGCGCTCGGCGCGCCCGAGCAGTTCGTTGGCGATGGTATCGTAGCCACACTCCACAGGAGTCAGGATCGGGGAGCGCGCTGATTTCGATCAGCAGTTCCGGGCGTAGCGCCTGATCGGGCGGATAGAGGGACTCATACGACAGCAGGATCGCGATGTAGCGATTCTCGTTGCCTGCTTTGACGATCTCATCAGGAATGTCGTATCCCTGCTGGCGCAAGCGATCGAGCACTTCGGCCTTGACGTGGCTGAGAAGCCGCTTCTGAGCAGAGCGGCTCAATCCGGTCGGGACGATGACCCGCAGGTCGACATCCTCTGAGATTCGTTCCGTGAAGCGGTGTGCTTTGGACACCGCCGTGCCACCGCACAGGACGAATTTCGCCTCGTGCTCGCGGTACACGACCGGCGCGGTGAAGGCCGAGAACACCTCGGAGATGAGAAAGTCCTTCTCGAGCTGTGCCGTGGACACGCGCGCGCCGTGTTCGGCGAGGAAGGCGTCAATCAGCTCTGATTGCGTCTGCGTCAGTCGCTTCATGTGTACTCGATGACGCGCGGCCCGAATGCAATCTTGCGCTTCACGCGCGCACCGGGCACGGCAATGCGATCGCCGGCGGGTACCTGTGTCGTGCGTCTCTCGATGTAGTCCTGGGCGGCCCGGCTCGGCTGCGGTGAATAGCCCAGGCGGCGTAGCGCCTGGTAGCCAATGTCGATGAGAGGGGTGACCGGAATCGGTTTGCCCGAAAGCACTGATGGCTTCGCGCGCGCGTAGAGGCCATAGCCCACCTGGACGAGGAGCCCTTCGCCGACCAGCTTACGCAGTTCGCGGCCGACGACATCGTAGGCTCCGAAGGCGGCAAAATCCTCGCGCAGGAAGACATCCGTCTTGCGCGTGCGACGGATGCGCTCGGCGATGCGATCTCGGATGGTGAGGGGCTTCCTGATCATGGCGCAAATATACGACCTCTAAACGATACTAAATCTCTCCGAAACAATTAATTACCGCATCTTGTAACTTCCGAGTTGCTTCCAGGCTCCCTCGGATCGAGCCCGTTCAGAATCCCGTCGCCAGGCCCGCCGCGCAAGCCCCTGAACCCTGAGAAAAAATTGGCACCTCGCGCCCTCCGGCGTACGGGGCTGAGGGGGTTCGGGGCGGTTGCACGGCGTGAGGGGACGCCCGGTTCGCCCGCAAACACTCGATCAGCCCTGAGAGAAGGGGCGCAGGCGGTGCGTCGCTGCGCAGGAGGTGGATTTCGGCCGGCGGGAGTCCCCGGCGAAACGGTCGGAGGATGACGTTCGGGTGCGCGACGCCTTCGCCCTGCGCCGCGGTGAGGAGGCCCATGCCGCATCCGGCCTCGACCCAGGTCATGAGCGCGAGAGCCGTTGTGGGGCGCTCGGCGATGAAAAGCGGTGAATCGACGGTTGGCAGGTGTTCGATGATCTGTCGCTCAGACATGCCGCTGGGATCCGGTGCAAGGACGGCGAGTGGCTCGCGAGCGCGATCGGCCAGCTCGAGGGCGCGCTCCGAGGCGAGGGCGTGGCCTTTCGGCAGCGCGGCGACCCAAGGAGCCGTCCAGAGTCGGTCGGTCACCATGCCGGGCTCTGTGATGCACATGGCGGTGATCCCAGCGTCGAGGAGACCGGCTTCGATCTCGGCCAAGAGCGCGCGGCCGGAACGGCTGACGATCTGCAGGTCGGCGTCGGAATGGGTTTGTCGCCAGGTTGAGAGGGCCGTTGCGATCCGGGAGCAGGCAACGCGTTCGCAGGCCGAGTATGCGGTGTTCCGGACGGGCAAGAGGCATGTCGGTAGACGGTATATTTGTCCAATTTATCTAGTTCGACCATGATGTCCGGGCGGAGGTCAGCATGCGTCACGTCTCCGCCACCGATGCGAAGCAGCGGCTTGCCGCGCTGCTCGATGCCGCGCAGCGTGAGCCCATCGTCATCCGCCGGCAGAACCGGGACATCGCCGTGGTGCTCTCGCCCGCGGAGTACAACCGGCTGCGCGGACTCAATGTCGCGGAGTTCCAGGAGTTCTGCGATCGGGTGGGCCGAAAGGCCGTAGCACAGGGTTTGACCGAGAAGAAGCTCACGCAGCTGCTCGCCGACGACGATGCCCCACGAGCCCGAGCGCATCGTCGCTGATACCAATCTTCTCGTCAGCCGCCTGCTGTTGCCGCAGTCCGTGCCCGCCGAGGCCGTGCGCAAGGCGGTGGATGAGGGCCGGCTCCTGGTGTCCGAAGCGACGCTCGAGGAGCTCGCGGACGTCCTCTCGCGGGCGAAATTCGACCCGTACGTCAGCCTGGAGGATCGGCAGGCATTCATCAGGGTGCTGAACCGCATCGCCGAGCGGGTGATCGTCACCGCGCCCATCTAGGCCTGCCGCGACCCCAAGGACGACAAATTCCTCGAGGTGGCGCTCCATGGGCAGGCCAAGGTAATTCTCCACGGCGATCGTGATCTGCTCACGCTGCATCCCTTCCGGGGAGTCGATATCCTCTCGCCCCGGGAGTGCCTGGCGCGGTGAGTACCGGGTGGGCCGAAGTGATGGCAGTGGGGCGGGAGAGGGCATGGGCTCGACGAACGAGGCGTTCGCGCGGATCCGGATCGATGCCCAGCTGAAGGAGCAGGGTTGGGATCTCACCGACCGCAATGCCGTCCGGTGCGAGGTCACGATGCCCGACGGCACCCGCACGGACTACGTCCTATGAGACCGCCACGGCCGGGCGCTCGCAGTCGTCGAAGCCAAGCGCGCGGAGACGGTCCTCGGTGTCGCCGAATCCCAGGCAGAGGCCTATGCGGCGCATCTTGGTATTCCGTACGTGTTTCTCGCGAACGGCGAGGAGATCCGTTTCTGGGACCGGGAGCACGAGGCGTACCCGAGGCGGGTCAAGACCTTCTTCTGGCAAGCGGATCTCGAGCGCCGGGTCGCGACCACGATCGTGCGACGCGATCCGCTCGCCGTTCCCGTCGACCGGCACATCGTCGAGCGCGACTACCAGATCGATTGCCCCGATACGCTCTGTCGCGAGCTTGCCGCCGGCCGGCGGCAAGCTCCTCCTCGAGATGGCCACCGGCACCGGTAAGACCCGCACCGGCGCGGCGCTGATCAAGCGGCTCTTTGAAGCCAACGCTGTCACGCGGGTGCTGTTCATTGTCGGTCGCATCACGCTCGCGAATCAGACCGGCGTTTGACTCAGGTCGCGGCCCAGTGATCGAACCTGGTGGAAATATTCACAGTCAGAAGACCGCAATCCAAAGCGGCGTTGTGCTTGTTCGGCGCCCGCGCAAAGTTAGTCTAGCGCGCACGCCGCTCATCCAGTTGCTGCACGCCCCGAACAAGATCTTCCGCGATAGAGCTCGTTGCCAGTGGGTTCCGCGATGTCGGGTTGGGCAGGAACGACACGTTCGCCCCGAATTCACTCGTTAGCCTCAATTGTAAAGTAACGATCGTCGGCGGGCCCGAGTCGACGGAGACTTCCGAAGCATTGGCGGGCTCGATGCGAGCCTCGCGTTTGCCGCGACGAATCACGAGGTGGTCTCCCCCATCGAGGACTTCGTCGGCTAGTCCCCACATTCGTCGCTTGAAGACTATGGCCAATATGACGCCCAAGATGACTCGCGTGACGGCGAGTGTCGGGTAGTCGGGGGCGGCATTTTGCTCTCATCGGAGAGCATCCACGCACAAACTGCGACGTACATGACGGCGGGAAGCGCGTACTTGAAAAGCGGAATGTGCTTGGTACCCGATATTCGCTTCAAGCTATCAATGTTGGCGGGAGGTGGGAGCAGGTTCTCAGGCATTCTTATGCTTCTTCACTTTGCCTTTTTTACTGCATTCTGGGCCGCAGTGCAGGCATGCAGCGGGTTCACCTCGATGACGGCTCCCTTGTCTGTCGGTCGGAAGCTACGCTTTCAATCGCCGGCTGCATGCTCGGCGTTTGCCGTCGTCTGGGACGAGTCTCTAGGATGTCATCCACTTTGGAATTCCAGTACTCGACATATTTCCCGTAGGCAAGGACAGAGGTTAGGAAAGCGACATGCTCTGGGCAGTCGACGCGGTAGGCGAGAATGCTCGGCAGACCTTCGCGCCGCGCCCTTGCTACGCGATGATTGCCGTCGATGAGGTTATATCGGCCCGGGGAGATCTCCGCAAGGATCACCGGGCGCGAGAGGTCCGCCGCAGCGATCGTCAGCTCGTTTAACCCCGGGCTGGTACCACCATAGTGCATCTCGGCTAGCAGGACCGGGTCAGCATGGAACTTTCCAGAAGTGCCGATGTAGGTAAGGAGCCGTGAGATGTTGAATTCGAAGATTCCGTTGAGATAGATTTCCTCGCCCGCCTGGGCCTCACACGGGCGAAAGTGCGGGTCCAGGGCAAGTCGCATGGGCATGGGATGAGGGCCGGCTGAGGTCATTATTTTGTATTTCAGAACGATCTTACGATGAGCCCGGAAAGGACCCGAAGAGCAATATCCCGAGCGGTGCCCGAATCGTTACCCCGGCAGGACGCCCCGAAGCGCCAGCAGTCAGGCCTGGCGGCCGGCCACGAGAGAGAAGCTTGTCGTGCTCGCGGGCTGTTTTGCAAGTGATTGCGAGGGGCTGGCGGCGTGCCTTGAGTCCAGGATCCGCAGTACGATCTCGCTTTGATACCGGGATCACGGGGCGACGCTGGCGATCTGGTCTATTCTTGACAGTAGATTGGAGATCCACCGGAACCTGACGTATGGCGACCGAGGTACTTTGGCTCACGGCGATCGCTGTGGTTGTTGCCGCCGCCGCACTGGCACGGCCTCGCCGGCGAGCGGTTCATGGGCGCGACCGGCCATGGCCGCTCGAGCCGACTCCAACGCTTCTCAGCGAGCCGGAGCAGGTGCTCTACCGGCGATTGGTGGAGGCGCTGCCGGAGTATCGTGTGCTCACCCAGGTGCAGTTGGCGCGCGTGCTGCGATTCAAGCGGGGTCAGCGCGATCGAGCCGTGTGGAACAGGATCAGCCAGCTTTCGCTTGACTTCTTGATCGCAAGACCCGACACGAGCATTATCGCTGCGGTCGAGCTCGACGATTCCAGTCATCTCCGCGCTGATCGTCAGGACGCCGACGCGAGAAAACAGCACGCCCTCGAGTCTGCAGGAGTTCCGCTGATCAGGTGGCAAGTCGGGAAGATGCCTGATGTAGTATCTATCAAGTCAGCTGTGGCCGGTCTCGGCGGTGGAAGGCTCGAGGATCCGTACACTGAGATGACCGCGCGCAAGGCCGGAACTGTGCCCGTTCGCTGACGAGTTTCGAGGAAGAGCCAAGACCGATGGACGATCAAGACAACCCATGTCTGGCATCTCATCGCCGGTGCATCGAGCGCATTTCCCAGAATTGGCCGGCCTTTCTCGCGACGAGATGTGATCGCCTGCGGCACGGGGGTGAGACAGAGAGAGTCGCCGAGGCGATCACGGAGGACTTATTTACTGGGGTGCTCGATTGGAGCAAGGGCGATCTGATGTACCAGGTCGGGTATGCCGATATTGTCATCAGCAACCATCTTGCGAAATATCTGGTCATCGAGGTGAAACGCCCGGGGATGCTTTTCCCGGGTCGAACGGCGCTCGAGAACGCAATAGCGCAGGCACGACGGTATGCGGGGGAGCAGAAGATACCGTCCGTAGCGGCAACCGATGGACGGTACCTTTATGCGGCGGACGTCACGGGCGGCGGTCTGACCGATCGGGTGATGATTGATCTCAGCTCCGCGGATGCGCCGGTTGAATTGTGGAACCTGAGCGTCCACGGAATCTATCGTGCCCCAACCGGTTCAGTTGGAAGCGTTGCGATCCTTCCGGAAGCCTCCGTGCTGCCTGCGCAGCAAGAGTTGGCGATCCTTGTGCATCCCAAATACAAGCTGCCCGCTCCGTGCTTCGCGTATGTACCGGATGCCAGCCGCCCGGCGACCTGGAAGCTGCCATACCGCATGATGGACGGTGCTGTGGATCGCAAACGGCTTCCCAAAGCGATCCAGGCGATCCTGGGCAATTACCGCGGGGCAAGGGTGGGAGGCATCCCCGAAGGGGATATGCGCGCGGTGCTGGTCCGCCTTGCGCGCGCAGCCTGGAGTGAAGGCCGAATGCCGCCGAGGGCGCTCGCGCCCGCTCCCGCATACCAACAGCTCGCCCTGGTGCTTGCTCAGTTGGGGCTGTCTGAGCAGATGGTCGGCAAGGATACCGAGGACGTAGGTTCCTCAGGGGGATAGGCAACGAACTGCAATGGGATCAGCCCCAGCGCGAAATCCATGGTCGTTCGCACGTCGTCGGCTTCGACCAGCGGGGTTCATCCCAGGAAACTGGAACCAGCTGTTATTTTAGACCCGGAACCAACGGCGTTCGCGGGAAAAAAGTCCAACGAAATCAATGGTCGGGGTGAAGCGCCACACGCTGTTCCTGCAATCCCCGTTCGAGTTCGCCTGAGGTGACCCTGCGATCGCCCACTGCGCTGTCGAGGCGCGAGACGGTCACGCAGCGATTTCGGACGATCGCACTGGCGGGATGAGCAGGTCCGCGGGAATATGAAACCGCTGGCGGAGTCTGCGCACCATGGTCATGCTCAGCTCGCGCTTTCCGGTCAGTACCTCGCTTACACGGCTGGCCGTTCCCAGAAGGGGTATTAGGTCGCCACGCGACAGTCCGTGCTGATCCATCAAATAGGTGAGAAGGTCGGGGAGCGACGGCACACGTCGCGGCCATCGAGAGCGCTCATACGCCTCGGTAAGGCATGCTTGAGCCACCATCCTGGCTTGGTCTGCCGGATCGCTCGAGTTCATCAGCCTCTCGACCAGCGCCTTGGCCTGAGCATGATCCGCGTCGTTTTGAATGACGATCACTGTGGTCTTCATTACACGGTCTCCGCATCAACCTTGTCGTAGTCCTCGTGCGATCCAAAAAATCGGATCATCAATACGCCATGGGCGTACTGCACGACGGCAATCAGTCGATAGTCATTGCCCTTGATGTTGAATACCACCCGGCTGCCCTTGAGAATGCTCGCCTTCGGGTGAGCCTTCTTCACGTCCTCCGGCCTTCTCCATTGCGCCTTCTCTACTATGGCCGCCCAAACATCGTACTGTGCTCGTGCAGCCTTGATCCCACGGTGGCCTACCCGAGCCGCGAAATAGCGTTCCACGACGTCGGTGCCGATGACGATCATGGGTCGCCATAATGCCAAGAATTCCATAAAATGGAAATGCGGATTCCAGTTTATAGAACTATCGCCGGGTACAAGCTCCTGTCGACCTGCGCGGGCGATGATGCTACTTGAGCAGCACTCCAGGGCGCTCAGTAGCCTTCAGTGGATGCAGGCAATTCCCAGGACAGGATTTGAACCTGCGACACCTACGTCCCGAACCGTCTTAGACCCTGTCTAGGTGTCTCAATAGCAGTCCATGCAAGTCTACAAGTTATTGATTTGACGCTGAATATCGTCTGGACCAGAATGGCGCCATCCCGGGACTGTCCGTGCGTGTCGGCACGAAAGGAACCGCGAGCTGGTCGCTGCTCATCCCGGTGGCCGGCGAGGGCGGGACCAAGGCGAGCGGGAAGCTCCTCTTGGGCGGCAAGCACCGGGTGAATCTCGGCCGCTATCCGGCGGTCTCGATCGCGGAGGCGCGTGCGAAGGCCGCCAGATTGCTCGAGCAGGTCCAGCGAGGGGTGAGCCCGCTCGTGACCGCGAGCGCGGCTCGCACGGCCGGTGGCCTCACCATCGAGGATCTGTCGAAGGAATTTCTGCAGCAGTACGTCTACTCCCGGGAGCTCGACTCCGCCCGCAAGTACGAATTGGCCTTCGCCCGGCACATCAATTCCCGCATTGGGCGCCAGCTCGCCGAGCGCCTCAATCGCGAGCAGGTGCGCGCCGTGATGGATGCCGCACGTATTCGGCGCAAACGCCCGGCGGGGGAGCGTTGCGGCCCGATCGGGGGAGTGGAGGCGGGGCCCGCACCACTATGGGCGTGCTCCGCCACAGGTACTCCTGGGCGATCAATGAAGCGAAGCTCAGGCGTTCGGACAACCCCGCCAGCAACATCGTCAGGAACCTGCCGAAACGCAAGGTGCGAGACGTCGTGCTGTCATTCAGCGAAGCGCGCACCGTCTGGCAAGCCGCGGAGTCGACCGGCCATCCGTTCGGGACACACGTGCAGCTCCTGCTCCTCACGGCTTGCCGCTGCAATGAATGGGCCTCGGTGCGCGTGAGCTGAATCGACATGGAGCAGGCGCTCATGATGATCCCGCCCGGCACGTACAAGAGCGATCACGTTCATGTCGTGCCGCTCGTGTCGCAGGCAATGGAGATCGGAAAGCGCATCCCGAAACCGAAGCAGGGCGATTACCTTCTCTCGAGCACGGATGGGCGCGCGCCGATACAGGGAGTGCCGAAGTATTTCCACACTCGTCTCCCCGATGCGATCCTCGCGGTCACCGGAGAGAAGTTTGCCAAGAAGTTCAGCTCGCACGATCTGCGTCGGACGGTCGCGACGCGCCTCGCTGAAAGCCTCGGCGATGCGGGCGACAAGCTCGTCAAGCGAGTCCTCGGCCACTCCGATGGGAGCGTGACCGCAATCTACAATCGGTACGGGTACGTGAAGGAGATGCGGAAGGCGCTCGAGCAGTGGGCGAATGATCTGACGAATACGCCCGCGCCGGAGCATCCGTCGGGTCCTCTCGCGCGGCCGAGTGCTCACCAATACGAGTTTTCGTAAGTCATTGAATATATAGACAGATTCTATCGGCTATTATTCGAGTATTTCGTTTAATGCTTCGACTTATTCGGTTAACGTATGATGGCCGCCAATGAGGAGAATCGCCGGTGGCAGCAGTATTGAGCCTGGGCCCAGAGCCCATCCAACCGACCGAAGAAATGTCGGCGCTTGCGGCCGATGCCAGTCGGCGCCTGTTTCGCGCTATGGGCGCGAATCGGCAGGAGACTTGCGTCGTTCGATTCGAGAGCGCACCCGAGGAGCCCGTGGTCCTGCCTGCTGCCGCCGTCCGACTGCTCGGCGCTCTGTTGACGGAGCTCGCCAAGGGCAATGCAGTGACCCTCATGCCGCACCACGCTGAGTTGACGACTCAGGAGGCCGCGGATCTGCTGAACATCTCCCGCCCCTATCTCGTGAGCCTGCTCGAGAATGGCCAGTTGCCCTTCCACAAGGTGGGAACGCACCGTCGAGTTCGATTTTCGGATCTCATGACATACAAGCGACGCCGGGACGCCGAGAGCGAAGCGGCGCTGTGCGAACTTGCCGCACTTTCGCAAGACATGAAGCTCGATACCTGAGCGGCAGAGCGGACGCACGGAGCATCGGGGGAGCAGAGTTGGCGAGCTTTACCGTCGTCTACGACGCATGCCTGCTATATCCCGCCTCGATCCGTGATCTCGTCGTGGAAGTCGGGCGCACCGGGCTGCTGCGTGCGAAATGGACGGAGCGCATCCACAGCGAATGGATCAGCGCTGTCCTGTGCCAAAGACCAGAACTCGTTCGTTCCCGGCTCGAGCGCGTTGCAGAGCTCATGAATGCGGCGGTGGACGACTGTCTCGTTTCGGGCTTCGAATCCTTGGAAGCTGGCCTGACAGGTCTTCCCGATCCCAATGACCGCCATGTGCTCGCCGCCGCCATTCACTCTCCTCGAGCCCATCGGTCACGTACCACCAACGGAGTTCGAAGCAGAGTACTATCGTCAGCAACCCGGTCTGGCCGTCGCGGCTTGACCCAAACCCGGAGCTCTCCGGAATACCCGGGGCGGTTCACTCGGATCGAGGCCGACTTCGCCGGGTGGATGAACAAGCCCCTGTCGGATCTGAATACCTGGCTCATTGAGAGTTGGCGAAAGGGCCAGTCCGAGGACGGAAAGAAACCGAAAACGATCAATCGGGACGTTCAGCGCTTGCAGGCTCTCCTGTCGAAGGCAGTCGACTGGGGAGTCCTGGACCGACATCCGTTCCACGGATTGAAGCCATTGAAGACGGACCGAACCGGGCGGGTGCGATACCTCAACGCCGAGGAGGAGGCTTCCCTGCGCGGGGCGCTGTCACGGCGCGATGAGATTCTCCGCCAAGCGCGCATCCGTTTCAATGAATGGCATGCGGTGCGGCACCGCCGCGCCCTGCCGCTTCGCGGTGAACCCTACGCCGATCACTTGCACCCCGTTGTGCTGGTGGCGATGAACACCGGACTGCGCCGTAGTGAGCTCTTTCATTTGCGGTGGGAAGATGTTGACCTGGACGCGAGATAGCTCACCGTCCACGGTACGACGGCGAAGAACGGGCAGACACGCCGAATCCCCCTGAATGCCGGAGCGCAATCCACACTGCAGGCGTGGCGAAGACTCGCGAAGGAGGGAGAGACGCGTGTCTTTCCGGGTGTGGGAGGGGAGCGACTGAAACGAGTGGATCGAGCGTGGCGAGGCCTTCGAAAGCGCGCGGAGCTGCAGAACTTTCGATTCCATGATCTGCGCCACCACTTTGCCAGCCGCCTCGTACAGTCTGGCGTTCCCCTCAACACTGTTCGCGAGCTGCTTGTGCACGCCGACACCACGATGGTGCTGCGCTACGCCCATCTGTCGCCCGATCATTTGGCGGAGGCCGTTGAGAAAATCGCCCACCCACGCGGTGCTTCTGTCGCGCCGGTGATCCTCCGCGACCGAGCATCGGAAGTCTCGACACGATCAAGCCGGTGAAGAGGATCAAGACATGAGCAAGAGCCCCTATCCCTTGAAGCTGCCGGCATCGGTCAAGAAAGCGGCGGCCGAGCTCGCGGCGAGCGATGGCGTTTCGCTGAACCAGTTCATCGCCGCCGCCGTGGCCGAGAAGGTCGGGTGCCTGCGCGCCGCGCGGGAGTTCCTGCGCGCGCGCGCGGGGTCGGCGAAGCCCAGGGACGTGCTCAAGTACCTTCGCCGAGCCCCGAAGGTGCCGCCGGCTGATGACGGTCGGCTGTAACGGCGACCTGCGAACGCGCGGACCGCGTCAACCTTGGCGGAGAGCCTGCGCCGTCGCTGTGCCCGCCCGCATGGTTGTTCACTCTTGTGTGGGCCGAATTCGGCCAACTCCGTCCGGCCATTATCAGCTTCACCGAGCCCGTCTCGCGCCGCACTGGATCCACCAGTTCGCGGACGGTGGGCAATGCTGGCGGGCGACGGCGCGCTACATCCTCGCAGGTAGCAGCGGCTCTTGCTGCGTGACGTGAATCTCAGCTCAATCAGCCCTCAGGCTGCCAATCGCTTGACCTTCGGGCGCCCCTGCTGCCGCACCTGCCACAGATCGTACTGCGCCTGAAGGTTGATCCAGATGTCCGGCTCAGTGCCGAAGACGCCAGCCAGACGCGCCGCCATATCCGGCGACACGGGTACACGACCGTTCACGATCGCCGATACGTGCTTGCGACTCACTCCAAGGGCGTCCGCCGTCTGCGTGATCGTCACCCCGAGCGACTCCATGTACATCTCCTTGAGGATCTCCCCGGGGTGGGCCGGGTTGTGCATCCGGCCCGAGCTCTCAATGGTAGTCTTCATAATCCACCTCGT
>JAJYDK010000061.1 GCA_021777555.1 Pseudomonadota bacterium
GAACGCTCAACAGCTACACCGGCCGCACGTCGGTGACGCACTCGTACGATACGGGTGCGGCGTGGGGTTATTTCGCGCTGCAGGGGTATCTGAACGGCTACGTGGTGCACGGCATGGAGGGGTTCGATTACGAGCGGGCACGGCGTGCGCTCGGGATTCCGGAGGAGTTCCGGGTCGAAGCCATGGCCGCGGTGGGACGAGCGGCGCCATCGGAGGTGCTGAGTGCGCAGCTTCAGACTCGCGAGACTCCGAGCGATCGTCGGGTGCTCGAGCAGACCGTGTGCGAGGGGATCTGGGCACTGCCCGGGTAGATCGCCGCAACGCGCCCGGTTGCGCGGAAGATGTTCTGCGCCGGACGACCCAGGTAGTGCGGCTGCCGTGACGGCTCGCCTCAGGGTCCGCGGATGCGTCGATGGGGCCTTAATTTGCTAGAATCGGCACTGCCGCGAGAGTCCAGCGGAGAGGTGGCAGAGCGGTTGATTGCACCGGTCTTGAAAACCGGCGTCCCTTCACGGGGACCGTGGGTTCGAATCCCACCCTCTCCGCCAGATCTGTCCGACCCTGTCTGGTAGACATGACAGAGTCTGACAAATCGATGTGTTGCGCTATTGCCTGTCCCGCTGCATCCGGCCAAAACGCCATTTTCGGCCAGAAGCTGCGCACGGAATCCGCGCGGCAATGGCACCAATGACTCACGACGGTGAGGGATGGCGCACGCACCTGTTCGTCGCCGGCCGGCGCGAGTCCCTGCTCTTCGATCTGCGCCGGGAAGCGGATCTCTAAGCGGCCCAGCGCGCGGCTGAGATGCGCAGTGGGGGCTCCGCGCTCACCATCGCCGAAGCGGCCACAATCGATGGTTGACGCGGCACCTGCCGGAGCGGACGCACGCGAACAGCCGGCGTACGCTGGAGCAGTCAATCCGCGATTACGTGTTGCCGGTGATCGGCAGCCTGGGGCTCGACGATCTGCACCGGGCGGACCTGGTCGATGCCGCGCTTCGAGTGGCGGCGGTGGGGAAGGTGGTGACCGCGCACCGGCGTGGTCAGCGCATCCGCGCCGTCCTCGATCATGTCGTCGATCGCGGCGATATCGAACCGCATCCCGGCGCCGAACTCTCCCGGGTCCTGCCGGGGGTGGACAAGACGCCGATGGCGGCGGTGGCGCCGGCTGAGCTACCGGCGCGGCTCTCGGTGATCGAGAGCTACCCGGAACTGGTGACTCGCTTGTGCCTGCTGCTGCTGACACACACGTTCCTGCGCACCTCAGAGCTGGTCGGCGCGCAGTGGTCGGAAATCCTTGATCCTGAGACCTGGGTGATCCCGAAGGGGCGCATGAAGCGGTGCATTGCGCACGTGGTGCCCTCTCCGGGCGGGTTCGCGCGATTCTCGAGGAGCTGCGCGCGATGACGGAGGAAGAAAGTCCCTACATCCTGGCGTCCCGCCAAAATCCGCAAACCGCAATCTCGAACAACACCCTGCTGTTTGCGCTGTACCGGCTCGGGTACCGGGGCAGGATGACCGGTCACGGCTTCCGTGCCGTCGCGAGCACCGTGCTCAATGAGAGCAAGCTGTGGGGCCGGGATGCGATCGAGCGTCAGTTGGCGCACCGCGAGACGGATCAAGTCCGCGAGGCGTACCACCGCGCCGAGTATCTCGATGAGCGGCGACGGATGATGGCGTGGTGGAGCGGCTACCTTGAGGATAGCCGCTCCAGGACCCAGGCGTAGGGGATGCGGTTCGCCGCGACGACCGGCGGCTTCATTCGGCGCACCGTGCGGCCCGAGCAGCCCAGCATCTCGCCAGCCTGCTCGTAGGTTACCGTGCTCGCCACGGGCCGCTGAGCGAGCGCACGGGTCACCGCGTGCTCGATGAGCGCGGAGAGTTCCGCTTCGTTCGGTGTCACAGATCGGTCCATCTCAGCGGCCCTCATCGCGGTCCTGTTCGGCTTCGGCCCGGTGTATCTGGCGAAGATCGCCCATCAGCGTGTATGCGCTGAGCAGGTCACGGGTACGTCCGTCCGCCTCGGTCGCATCCAGCCATCGTTCCCGCTCGGTAGCATCGAGCGAGTTCCACCAAGCCGACGCCATCCGCTTATAGAGGTCGCTCATGCCGCGGCCTCCACCGTGCCAGCGTATCGCTCGATCAACGGGCGAAGCGCGTCGAGCTGGGCTGGCGTGAGTGTGCCGCGCCAAACGCCCTCGCCGTATCGCAGTCCCCCGGCCTTGAGCGCGCGGCGCTCCTCCTGTGGTGGCGCATCGGGGAACCGCACCAGGATGGCCTGCGCGTCGGCCGGCGTTGCCGTCGCCGCGGTGGAGGGCGAGCGCGGTGCAAGGATCGTCGCAATGTGCTCGGACGTGAGCGCCACGCCGACCTTGGCGAGGACCTCGATGATCTGCTCGGCTGCGTATCCGCCGCGATTCAAGCGCCGGACGATGGAGCGGATCTCTGCCGTGATGGGCGGATACGCGGGCGTGACGGATGCTGCCTCGGCGAGCGCGCGCTCGAGCAGTGTCGGGGGATTCGATTTTCTGGCCATGCTGGGGATCTCCATCGCCCGCGCGTTGCGGGACTCTCCCCATTCCTCCGCGGGGTGGGCCCTGCCTGGCCGCGGGTGCCGAGGGGACTTGTCCCCCGGCGCGCCATCTGGGCCGACAGGGCCCAGGGAGGGGAATAGGGATAAGCACGGCATGTCGGCAGACATGCGTAGTGCGCACTACGCATTGGGGCAGGCCCCCATGCGCGCGGCAGGGCAAGCCCTGCATCCCAAGGAGATGCATCATGGCGACAAGTAGCGGCTCCAGCGTCCACTTCCGGCCGCTGCACTCACCCACGCTCTGTGAGGCGCACAACCGCCGGGCGGTGAATCCCCAGTACCTGCTGCCCGAGAAGGACCGCGAGCCCAATCTCGTCGTGAGGGACGGCGATGTCGCGCAGGCGTACGCGCAGAAGATGGCGTTGGCCTCGGGACGAGCAAAGGCGACCCGGGGATATTCACCGCTCCGAGAAGGAGTGATGAACATGGCAGACGCGGCGCCGGAGGTGCTGACGGATCAGGCGCAGACCTGGGCCAAGGAATACGAGCGCATCACCGGGGAGCGAGTCATCGCCATGGTGATCCACCGGGATGAGGGGTATGTGGACGCGAATGGGCAGGTACATCGGAATGTCCACGCTCATCCCGTGGTTGATAGGACAGACGAGCTCGGCCGCGTGGTGAACTCGATCCCGGACGGCAAGGGCGGCACTCGGCGCACGACGATCACGGATCGCAAATCGCAGGGTCGGCGGGTGCAGGATATGACCGCGCGCATCACGGGCCTCGCTCGGGGGGTGGACGCACGCGAATCGAAGCGACGGCACATCGATCATCACAGCTATCGCGCGCTCGCGCGCCAGGGTCGGTTACGGGATGTGGACCGCGAGGAAACGCTACGCCGCGAGCGCGACGCCTCCCAATCCGTCGCGGTGGATGCAATCCGCGACCGGGAGACGGCGAAGACGGCGCACGCGGAGGCCCTCGCGGTGCTGCGCGAGATCGGGGACAAATACGGGGTGCGGATCGGGCGCGGCACCCAGGCTGAATACGCCGGGTTGCGCGAGGCCATGAAGGCGAGCGGGCAAGCCAGCCAGCAGGAGTATCGGCAGATCAATGCCGCGTTCGATGCGCTCAACGTGCGGCAGGAGCTTGAGCGGCGGCGCCGGAAGCGCCGCCCGGGGATCGAAGGGCGCGCGAGCGACGATGACGGGCAGGAGCACGCGGCAAAGGCGCGCTTGACACGCGAGCGCGATGAGGCGGCACGCATGACCATCTGGAAGGACTCGCAGGGCCGCGAGGTGCTGCACGTCACGCGCTCCCGCGTCGAGGTGCTCGACCAAAGCCGGGACGTGGAGCGTGTCGCGCTGCGGATCGCCGCCCAAAAGTTCGGCGACGCCGTGTCGATCACTGGCGGCGCCGAGTTCAGGGAACGCATGGCGCGGCTGGCGACCCGCGAGGGTATCGAGGTCGCAGACGCAGACCTCGCGCAAATCGTCGAGGATGAGCGTCAGCGCATGACGCAGCCGAAGCAGCCCCCGCGCTCAGATCCGACGACGGCGCGCCTTGCGGCGTGGTGGAACCCCAAGTCTCGGGTTGCACGGCTCGCGGCTCTCGACGCCGCACAGCAGGCTGGGTACACACGCACCCCTGATGGGGCTTGGCATGCCATGCGGGACGGTGTGGAGCACAAGGTGAGCGCGGATCAGGCCGTGCACGAACGGGTGGAGAGTGAGGAAGATCAATCCCGCATCCGGAACTCTGAAACCGAGCGCCAGCTCGAACCGGACGACGAGTGGGACTTCGGACGGTGATGCCTTCCCCTGCCGTCCCGGGATGAATTCCGGCAGCCGGACCCCTTGCTGCCGATCGAGTCCGCATTAGTCCAACCGCGCCAGAGCGACCTCACTATCTGAATGAACTGCCTGTCAACAGCCGAGTCCTCGCAGAGATCGGGAGCGCAATCTAAGAACCATCGCCGTGTAGGTCACGGTCCATTTCGCCGTTGAAGGAGCAGCGGGCCGCTACTTACACAGTGATGCACGCACTCTGGTCTCCAGCGTGCTGTGCTCCCTCGGCGTGTTGGGGCACATTCGAAGTAGGAGCGACAGCTATTTGCGCAACAGGTACGAGCGAATTTCGTCAGAGGTCGCGTCCACGCCATTCACGAGGATCAAGCCGCGGTCGCTGATTCCTCGCCCCGAGATCAAAGTCATACGTTTCGCTATCGCGCGATCAACCATGGAATTCAAATCACGCATGGTGCTATCTGCGAACAAAAACGCGTGCATCTTGTCGTTCGAGTTTACTGATTCGCCGGCAATCTGGCCACGGGCATTGATCGCATAAGCAACGCTTGTGTTACCTCCGAGAGTTCCGAGGTCGATCATGCCTGTACCTGGGGTATAGACGAACGCATGAATGGCTCCGTTAGACGTCGCTGATTCGCCGGCAACCTGGCCACACGCATTGATCGCATAAGCAACGCTTGTGTTGCATCCGAGAGTTCCGAGATCGATCATGCCTGTGCCTGGGGTATAGAGGAACGCATGAATTGCCCCGTTAAACGTCGCGGATTTGCCGGCAACTTGGCCGTCCACATTGAGGGCCAAGCCTTTGCTTGTTGCGCCGCCCAGAGTACTCAAGTCGATCATGCCTGTACGTGGCGTAAAGAGAAACGCATGAGCTGCCCCGTCGTTGGTTACGGACCAACCGGTGACTTGGCCGTGCGCACTGATGGCGCAGCCAATGCTTGAGCTGCCGCATAGCGTTCCGAGGTCGGCGAGGCCTCTGTTCGGCGTAAAGAGGAATGCGCGGATCTTGCCATCCGCGGTCGCAGACTCGCCGGTGACTTGACCCTGGGTATTGATGGCGTAGCCAACGCTTGTGCTCACGCCCAACGTTTCCAACTCGATCATAGAATATGCATGGGCGTACGCATGGTGGGGCGCTCCAAACAGAAGCAACACAAAGATCAAGCCTGAAATACCGACGAGTGAGCGGTCGCGTGCGAGGCTTGCTTTTCGCAATGTGCGAATGTAGAAAGATCTTGCAAGAATCTGGTTGCGCATAAGTTCAGCTTCTGACATCGTGAGCTGAGGCGGAGCAAATAGTTCTGCGTTAGTTCGTGCTCAGGATACCAATATTGACATCGTGATTGAAGGAGGCGGCCAAATGAGTCGTCACATTAGATTCACTGTTGCCTTCGCGTTGTCGGCAGTCGTCCTGTGGGTGGCGCGTGTTTCAAATGTTATGGCAGCAACTTTCTGTGCCACGTAGATACGTCAACCATAACGTATTACGACCGTAGCTCGGGAGCTCTCGCTCAACGTTCTGGTGCGTCTTGTGCTCAAGAGCTTGAAGATTTGACGAATGCCGGTATGACCAACGTAAATGTATCAACTCAGACGTGGAGTGCGACATCAGGTGCTCCAGGTGGGTTGACGGGAACCTATAACTTGTACGTGTTGACGAACGGAACCCTGACTTCTGGGAACATATGAGTTGACCAGGGTGTGCTGGTCGAAGACAGATGAAAGGGGTCAGAGTGGCTGGCGCGCGCGGTGGATCTTCAATGCTGCGCGCTTCGGTCAGGGACTATACAGTCTGGTCCGGCGACAATGTCCGGCTGAATGGCTTAATGTCCTTGAGAGGAATAGGCGAGGGTTGTTTCGCCCCTGAGAGAGCGTGTGGGGGCGTTCAGGGCCATCCGGTGGGGCGCTGGCGAAGGGGAGTGTTTGCGCTCCGATATCGAGTTTGTTACTAACTGGGCTTGGCCGGGTTCGCGGTTGCGCGTACGCAAGAGGCAGTCAAGAAACAGGCCGGCGCATCATGAGTAGCATGCGTCAGATCGGCACTCTGCTCGATCCACAGCGCCGTTCGAGGCTGTGGGTGCGCTGTGGTGAATGCGCGCAGCCCACCATATGTACGCAGGGAATGATCACGCCGCCTCATGCAAGCCCTACTCGTCGCTACGGAATGTCGAGGGTCGTGGAAGAATTAGGCGGAGTCCAAAGCGTCACTGTTACTGGTCTGCAGGACAAGCCAGCGAGAGGTACTCTGACGATCTTTGTGTAGCGTTTCATCGCGGCATCGTTCCCCTGGTCATCGAGAACGCCCACGTTGACGATCTTGTGCGCCGGTCCTTGGGGCTGATCGTGAAACTTGTGGCAGCGACCCCACCGAATGGAGAAGTGATGATTGGGATTGGTGCCGTCGTAGATCATGGTGACGATGATTTGATTCCTCTTCGGGTCGTAATGCACAGGCCCAAAGGTGTCCGCCCGCACGGCGGTCACCGTCATGACAGTAATTGCAAGCAGTGAACCAGGCACCCATTTCCATCGACAGGCCGGCATCGGCGGGTGCGCGCCGGCATTCTGATGCGAATTCATGGCCAACTCTCCGTTTCCGCTTGGTGCCACGACCGCAGAGGGCAATTCTGGTTCATCTCGCAACTGCCCGCAAACGACCGATTTCGGCAAGCCAGGAGCCGTGTTCCACGTGCGAAAGTGGTTCACATCCTCGACTTCCGCCCGGATGGGAATATGTGCCCGTCCGGCACTGCGCACGGGGGCTCGCTGGGACATAGATCAGGGCCGATTGCGCCTCAGAGCGCGCATGGGACACGCTCCGCACCATCCGGCCGGGCCTGGGCCGATGGAATTTCTTCCGTCCGGGCGCTCTCACCGCCGGAGTTGACGGTTACAGTTATATCTGATGCAGCCCAGCGTGCAGTGTTCGCGGCATCAACAAAGCGGACGTTGGAACACATCTCCTCAGGTGGGGGGCTATCACCGAAGCCGGCGGCCAGGGTGTTCCTCGGGCCCTACAGTCGGAGTCTGTGTCACGCTCTACCATCACTATCGACGTGCGACTGCAGAACCTCTGGCTTGGCCTGGAGCGGTGTGTGTTCCTGGAATTTGAATCCGGTCCATATACGAATTCATTTGCTCGATTCTGGTATGTTATGGTAAGCGGCGCGCACACGAATCAGGGGGCAAAGGGCAATCCACTGGGGCACGGGGGAGATGCGTGGCTCTGGTATAGACGGTGTAGCGGCTGGCCGCCACCTGATATGAATCGTCGCAGAGGTTGGGGCGCGATATGAACATGCCCTCGCCTGATGGCAGGGTTTACGGATCCACAACGGACACACTAAAGCTAACAACTGTGGGGGAGGATAACGATGCGCGCAAATCTTGGACGCAGAGTGCGGTTGATCGGCCAGTTTACGGCGATAGCTGCGATCTTCTTCGGCTTACACGTGTGCTATGCACTCGGACAAAACCAGCAGTCGCAGAACCCATATTCGCCCGCCTACGGACATCCTTACCGGCACGGAGCCGTGCCCACGCGTGAAGCGTGGAAGAAAATGCAGCAATGGTGGGCCGCTTACCCCGCGAGCGGAACGGTTGCTCCGGCTACGTCCGGTTCTACGGGCGATCTGACCTTCCAGGGCGGTACCGACGGAATTGGCGTCGTCAGTGGCATTCCCAAGGTCTACGTTGTTTTCTGGGGCAGCCAGTGGATAAGCGGCGGAGATCCGAACGGCGCAGCGACATATTTGCAGGATTTCTATGCGGGCATCGGTACGGGGGGTGAGACGTGGTCCGGAACGATGACGCAGTATTGTGACGGATCCACAGTGCGTACGGGGGCAACGTCCTGCCCAAGCGGAGCGCCGATCGTTGGTTATCCGAGTAACGGGGCACTGGCCGGTGTCTGGTTCGACGATTCAGCCCCCGTGCCTACGGATGTCACGCAGGCACAGATTGCGGCGGAGGCTGTCTCGGCGGCTGCCCACTTCGGAAATACAACTGCGGCCTCCAACCGCTATGCGCAATATGTCATCGCATTTCCGTCCGGAGCAGACCCGGATGGCTTTCCTGACGCGGGCTTTTGTGCATGGCACAACTATACCAGCTCATCGTACGGTGACATCGCGTATACGAACTTGCCATACCAGACAGATTACCCACAGGGGTGCGGCGAAAATTACGTAAATTCCGGCGCCGCGGGTATCCTCGATGGCTTCTCCATCGTCGGCGGGCATGAGTATGCCGAGAGCCTTACGGATATGCTTCCCACGGGAGGGTGGTGCGATTCTTCGTTGAGCTGCGGCACCCACGAAGACGGCGACGAGTGCGTCTGGATCGCCCCTGGACAGCCGGGTGGCGCTGCGGACGTGGTCATGGACAACGGTTCTTATGCCATGCAGAGCACTTGGTCAAACAACGACCCAAATGGGGAGTGTGCCATCTCGCACGTAATCGAGGGTTCATCCATCGGTGCTCCGTCGTTCAACACTCCGCAAGTGGTTCAGTGGACTTCGCTCTCCGTAACGTACAGAGTCAGTTGGACGTCGGTCTCGAATGCGACGTCGTACGCGGTGTGGGAGTTATGGAACGGATATCCGTCATCCGGGAGTTTCAGTTATTTCTTGTCCTCTTCTCCGACAGACATTGAAGTAGGCGTTCCGAAAGGATCGTGGGTGTACCTGGAAGTGCAAGCTTGTCACGCATCTGAATGCGGCGACTTTAGCGGTCAAGATGAGCTGGTGTATTGACGGGTGCGGTAGACGAGAACATTTCATCTTGTATGTGGCGGATCCGACTCGCGTCGCTGAGCGGCCCGCCAGCGGAATTACACGCCGGCGCCCGGGCTTGGGCACTGGCCAAAAATGATTGCAGCAGGAATGTGCAAGGGAGCAGGAAAACATGAACTGTAGAATGTTGGTGTGGTTGTTGTGGATCGTGATGCTGGTTCTGACGGGCTGTGGCGGTAGCACGTCCACCTGCGCGAGTTGCACGGTGGGTGGCATGGTTTCTGGGCTTAGCGCTAACGAAAGCGTGACGCTCCTGAACAACGGCGGGCAAGCGTTGATCGTCAGCGGCAATGGTGGGTTCACGTTTCCAATGAGTGGGGTCGGTGGCGACGCCTTCGATGTCACCGTGAAATCGCACACTCCTGGGATCACCTGTCCGGTCAGCAATGCGAGTGGCATGGTTGGCGCATCTAATGTGACAAACGTCGTCGTATCGTGCGCCTCGGGCACGGAGAGCATTCTGTACTCCTTTGCGGGTGGCCCGACCGACGGGCTGCGCCCGGCGGCGGGACTGATCATCGATAGCGCTGGAAGCCTTTATGGAACGACTTCGGCCGGCGGCGCGAATACCTCCACCGGCGGTTCAAACGGCGATGGCACCGTATTTAAGGTCAGCGCCTCCGGCATGGAAAGCGTTCTGTACTCCTTTATAGGCAGTCCGACTGACGGAATGCGACCGCAGGCGGGACTAATCATGGACAGCGCGGGAAATCTCTACGGAACGACCGAGGCCGGCGGCGCAACCGTCGACGGGACGGTCTTCAAGGTCACTCCCGCGGGCTCGGAATCCGTCCTGCATTCCTTCGGCGCGGTACCTGATGGGTCAGGACCGTTTTCGGGTCTCGTCATGGACAGCATTGGAGATCTCTATGGGACAACCTTTGCGGGCGGCGCGAGCGACAATGGCACGGTGTTCAAAGTCACTCCCACTGGCACTGAATCAGTCTTGTATTACTTCAAAGGAGGCACAAGCGACGCAGCGGGGCCGCGGGCGGGACTGATCATGGACAGCGCTGGAGATCTGTATGGCACGACCGCGTTCGGTGGTGTGAACAACGATGGCACAGTGTTCAAGATCAGCGCCTCCGGCACGGAAACCGTTCTGTATTCCTTTGCGGGCGGCACAACAGACGGGTCGGACCCGATGGGTCGTCTGATCATGGACGGCCTCGGAAATATCTACGGGGTAACCAATACCGGCGGCGTAATCAACGATGGCACGGTGTTCGAGATCAACGCGTCAGGCACAGAATCCGTCCTGCACTCATTCACGGGCCGACCAACTGACGGGGCAAATCCGAATGCAGGTCTGGTCATGGACAGTTCCGGAAACCTCTATGGGGTAACAGGTTATGGCGGTCTGAACAACGACGGCACGGTCTTCAAGATCAGCGCGGCGGGAACGGAAAGCGTTCTGTATTCCTTTGCGGGCGGCGCAACTGACGGGTCCGGCCCGGTGGGCCGTCTCGTCATAGATAGCGAAGGAAATCTCTATGGCACGACTCTCTTCGGCGGCAACTGCGTGAGCCTCGGCGGTTGTGGCACGGTGTTCAAGATTAACTAATTGCGTGGTGAATCACCTCCGCTGTGACGTACACGAGTAAGCACCGCCCTATTGCGCCCGTGCAATGGCGGCGAAGCGCTTCAGTGTTCGGTTGAGCGTCCCCATTGTGGCACGTTCGCGTGCGGGTGTCGTCTGGGCCCTGCGTCCGAGGGGCACGGGGAGCCGGAGCCGTGCCCCCCGCGACCCCCTCCGGACATTTGGGGTGCCAGTGTGAACGATATAGGCGGCTTCGCCGCGTCCGCCCGAGCTTTGGCGAGGACGGCTTGGTCCTCGGCGATCATGCGCTCGAGGTCCGCGCGCGAGGCGTAGAGGTTCCGGCGGGCATGGACATCAATGGCCGCCTTGCGGGCATCGGCGACGACCGCATATTTACAGTCCCGCACCCACTCCCAGGTATCCGGGCGGTAGTCAGTGACGACGGCGACCGGCTCAGGTATGCGGCAGGCGTGGCGGCGGGCTGCGAGGATCGCCAGGACGATATTGCCAGCAGACTCGCACTGCTGACGGTCATCAGGCACGTGCTCGCGGCGCAATCCCGCGCTGCGTACTTGGAATACCTTGCGGAGCTCGGTCTTGCCGACCCCGACCGTCACCCGCTCGATGCGGACGCGGCGTTCTTGCCACTCGCGCCGCGCCGCGCGGAAATCGCCGAGCGGATTGAACAGTTTGGCTCTGTGCAGCTCGCGCGCCAACCAACACATCTCCTGCGGGCGGATTTCCTTGCCAGAACCCAGCAGATCGGCGGGCTTGGTCGGATACTTGCAGACCTCCCGTGTGTCCTAGATGCGCCCGCAATCGCGCCAGTGCGCCCGCACCCGCCGACGGATGTGGCGCAGGATCGCTTTCCAGTGCGCCTTGGTAAATTGGCGCAGCGGAATGTAGATGAGGTTGGCGTGGGGATGATAGTAGTACTCATCGGTTTTGTAGCGGTCGCGATCGCGCTCGCAGAGCGGAAGTCCCCAACGCTTTGTGCGGGCATCCCAAATCCGCTCGTCACCGCGAACGCGCGTGAATTCCAGCGCTGACACCACGACCTCTACGTCGAGCTTGCGCAGATCATGCGCCATCTTGGAGATGCGCCGCTCCAGTGCGGCGAGTGCATCGCCGAGGAGTCCGAAGGCCGGGATCCTCCGGCCGGCAGTGATGACGGAGTAGCGGGCGTACTTGCCCTTGGGGTGGCGGGATAGGTAGTACTCGCTCTCGCGGGCCTGCTGGTCGCGCTTCGGGACGACGACGAGCGGCAAGATGTTGAGATTCGCCCAACCGGGCACGGGGATGGGGTGGCCGGTGACAAGACCCACGAGGGTCATTCCATCACCGCGCGCATCGATGCCGCCCTTGGCGAGGATATCGGCCATCTGCTCGGTCTGCTGTCGCAGCGTATCTCGACGCAGGATCGGGCGCGGATTCCAGGGCTTCTTGCCATCAGCCCGTTGGTACTCGGCGGCATCCACCTCGCCGGGCAAGAGGGGCGGAACGCCGCCGAGCGCACCGGAGACTGCGGCGCGGATGCTCACGGCTGCGTTCCCTGCGCTTGCGCAGCCTCCGAGCGGCCATATAGGATACGACCGTCGTCGTAGCCCACGACGGTGGGCTCAGTCACTACGACGCGCGGCCCCAGCGGTCGATCAGTGGGGCCTGACGTGTGGTAACGCAGATCATAACAAAGTTGAGGCCGTCTTTTCGTTTCAAACCAACAATTTGAGCAATCTCCAACGCTCACCCAAGGTGAGGGTTGCGGAACCGTTTAACCGGGTGTCTAAGGCTGGAATTGCAGGTTTCGATGCATCCGCGAGCGAAATTTATGCACTTGGCGGGTCAATACAAAACCGACAAGAAAATCGAGAAGGCGCTGGGAGAACGCACCTAACATAGATCCCGAGAGTATCTCCAAGCGTCTCGAGGCGCTCAATGTGGCGCGGTGGACTAACGCAACGGAGGGACGCTACGAGAGCGCGGAAGATGCGGCGGCCCTCGAGCAGTACGCGCGCAGGGAGATCGATCGCGCTGAACGCGATCGGCGCCTGCGATCCGATCTCTGGAAAATGAGGGCGTCGGAAGACGTGGTTGCGCCACGGGCTGTGTGACAGCGACGTGAGAGCATCGAGGACGATCTCGGCGCTGCGGGCGCTACAGGCCGACCTGGCGGGTGGCCTCAGCGCTGCCTTTGGCGCCACAGAAGTGGCGGCTAGGGCCCTGTGTGCCAATGTGACGTGGAACACCTGCCTTCTGGAATTTACAGTCCAAGGTAGTATCACTCATGGCAGTAGTACTGGATTCTTCGATGAACCCCGATCCGTCGACTTCGAACCCGGGCATCCCGTCAGGAGCCCGTAGGGCGAGTGACGGGATGCCCGGGTCAGCCGCGCGGCCCGACCCTGAGGTCGTGGCGGTGGCCCGGCGACGGCAGTTTTCCATCGGGCAGAAGCGCGCACTTCTGGCTGAGGCGGACCGCTGCAAGGCGGCCGGCACGCTGGGGGCATTCCTGCGCAGCGAGCGCATCTATTCCTCGATGCTCTCGAACTGGCGCCGGCAGGTGGAGGCGGCCGATCGGGTGGCGCTGGCCCCGAAGAAGCGCGGTCCGAAGGCCGACCCGGCAGCGCGGCAGATCGAGCAACTCAATCGCGACAACGCCCGCCTGCGGCGCAAGCTCGAGCGGGCGGAACTGATCATCGAGGCCCAAAAAAAACTGTGCGTCGCGCTGGGGCTACCGACGGCGGACGAGACGAGCGAGAACGAGTGATGCGCTCGGTGAATGATCTTGCGGTGCATGTCGGGATGACAGCGGCGTGCCAGGCGTTCGGACTGAACCGTGGGTTCGTGTACCGCGATCGAGCTCGGCACCGCGCCATCGGCCCGCGGCGCGCGCCGCCGGCGCGGCCGCGACCCCCGTTATCGCTCTCGAGCCTCGAGCGGCAGGCGCTGCTCGAGCTGCTCGACAGCGAACGCTTCGCCGATGTGGCTCCACCGACGGTCTATGCCACGTTGCTCGACGAAGGTCGGTATCACGGCTCGATCCGCACCATGTACCGGCTCCTGGCGGCCCGCCACCAAAGCGGTGAGCGGCGCAATCA
>JAJYDK010000026.1 GCA_021777555.1 Pseudomonadota bacterium
GTGGCGCGCGACGGCCAACCGCTGATACAACGGCGGAAGCAGCGTCTGATCGCTCGCAAGCTGGCTCCGTGCCGTCAGCGCATCGAGGCGCGGAACGGAACCGGCGGCGACCGCGCTGCGCACCAGATCGAGGTTCGCGCGATCCTCGGCCAGCAATCCCTTCACGGCATGGATTTCCGCGTGCGTGGCGGCAATCATGATCGCCTGGGAGGCGACCTCCCCGGTGAGCACCAGGCGGGTGGCGCCGGCCTCGCTCAGCTGATATTGGACGAGCGCCTGCCGCTCTTCCACCGTGCGCGCCACGGCGCCGATGTAGTCGAGGCGATAACTGATGCTCGCGCCGAACGCCACATAACTGAACGGGGGAAACGCATCCGGCCCGAGGAAATTGGCCCCGTATTTCTGGCGTCCTCCGGAGGCATCGCCCATCACTTGGGGATAGCGCCCGGCGGCTCCGACGGCCACCAGCTCTCTCGCCTGGGTCACGGCGGCCCGGGCGGCGGCGAGGTCATGGTTGTCGGTGAGCGCCTGCTGCATCAGCGCATCGAGCGGCGGCGAGTGGAACAAAGTCCACCACGGCGCCGTCTGCCGTGCGCCGTGCTCGATCCGTTGCCGATAGCGGTCCGACAAGGAGGGCTTGCGCCGCGCGGCGGCGGTCGATTCGGTCATCGGTCGGTACCGCGCGGGCGAGGGGACGCGCGGCCGATGGAAGGAGGGTCCGGCCACGCAACCCCCGAGCGCGACCGAGAGCGCCAGGGCCGCGCCGAGGGCCGGCGCGCGCAGCCGATCTTGCACACGGGTAATCATGTCAATCCAGCACCACGGATTCTTCCTCAAGATGCGCGCCCTTGGTGCGCAGCAACAGCAGCAGCGGCAGCAACGCCAGCGTCATGAGGAACATCAGTTTGAAGTCGTCGTTGTAGGCAATCATCTGAGCCTGGCGGGTCACGGCGTCGTTGAGCGCGGTCAGCCCCGCGGCCGAATGGAAGCTGAACGGAGCGTGCAGCCGGATCTGACCGCCGTAGGGCACGATGTGCGAGGCCAGGCGTTCATGCGCGATCTGGGTGTTGCGCGTCAGCAATGCGCTCGTGCCGGCTATGCCGATGCTGCTGCCGATATTGCGCAGCAGGTTGAACATGGACGTCCCCTCGGATCGATGATGGGCGGCGAGTGTCGCAAACGTCACGGTCGTGAGCGTCACGTACGCCATCCCCGTGCCGAGTCCCTGAAGGAAGGTGCTCGACCAGATGAGTCCCTGGGGCATCTGCGTGGAGTAGCCGCACATGATGAGGAGCGAGGCGGCGGTCGTGGCGAGCCCCGCTCCGATCAGCAGTCGCGAATCCACCCGGCCGATGAGCCGTCCGGCTATGGTCATGGCGACGAAGCTGCCGAAGCCCCGCGGCGCCATGGCGATGCCCGAGGTGGTCACCGGATAGCCGAGCAGGTCCTCGAGAATCGGCGGCAGGAGCGCGAGCGTCGCAAACAGCACTACGCCCACCACGAAGATGAGGAAATTGCCGACGGAGAAATTGCGGTCCCTGAACAGCCCCGGGCTCACGAACGGCTCGCGCGCCATCACCGTCTGCACCATGAACACCCAGAACGCCGCGGCCATCACGCCCGCCTCGATCCAGATCTCGGGCGAGGCGAACCAGTCCTTGAGCTCGCCACGGTCGAGCAGCAACTGCAGCGCCCCGACCGCGAGGCTGAGCGCGCCAAAGCCCAGGAAGTCAAAAGACGAGCGGCGCGGCTCGGTCTCGCGCAGGTAGGTCATGAGACCGATGGCGGCCAGGATGCCGAACGGCACGTTGATGTAGAAGACCCAGCGCCAGCTGTAATTGTCGGTGAGCCAGCCGCCCAGCACCGGCGCCAGCATGGGCCCGATCACCACGCCCTGCCCCCACAACGCCATGGCGCGGCCGTGGTGCTCCGGCGGGTTGATGTCGAGGAGCACCGCCTGCGAGAGTGGCACGAGGCCCGCGCCCGAGGCGCCCTGCAGCAGTCGGAAGAGGACGATCTGGTCGATCGAATGCGCCATGCCGCACAGCATCGAGCTCACCGTGAACCCGATCACCGACAGCACCAGTACGCGCTTGCGTCCGTAGCGGCCTGCGAGCCAGCCCGACAGCGGCGTCATGATGGCGGCCGCCACGATGTAGGAGGTGAGCACCCAGTCCATCTGCTCGAGTGTCGCGGACATGCTGCCGCCGATGCGTGGCAGCGCGACGTTCGCGATGGTCATGTCCACGGCCTGCAGCACGGTGGCGAGCGTGACCGAAATGGTGATCGGTACGCGATGGACGGAGGCGTTCTCCATGGTGGCGCCGGCTGCCGTTGAGCCTTGGTGTCTCAGTGCGCCGCGGCAGCCGCGCGCCCCGCTCCGGAGTGCGTGTCTATCGTCACCGAGGCGCTGAGTCCGGAGCGCACTGCGGGCAGGGTATTTTGCAGCTGCAATCGCACGCCGAGCCGCTGCACCACCTTCACCCAGTTGCCGGTCGCATTCTGCGGAGGCAGGACAGAGAACTGCGATCCCGTGCCGGGAGTGATGCTGGTCACCACGGCGTGGAAGGTGCGGCCCGGGTAGGCGTCGATGCTCACCGTGGCGTGTTCGCCCGGCCGGATGTCGGCCAGCTGATTCTCTTTGTAATTCGCCTCCACCCAGACATCGCGGGTCGAGACCAGTACGAAGGCGGGCGTGGCCTCGGGAAGGTAGCCACCGACCTGAAGATGCTCGACGCCTGTCACGATGCCATCGGCGGGCGCGCGGACGGTGGTGTATGAAAGATCGAGGCGCGCTCGATCGAGGGCGGCAAGGGCTTGCTCGACCCGCGGGTGCGCGTCCACGGGCAGCTCGGCATTGCCTCCCAGACGGGCGAGCACGCCGATGATGCGCTGCCGGGCGGCCGTCACCCCCTCCTGAGCCTGCTGCAGCGCGAGCCGGGCCCGATCCAGCTGCGACTGCGAGGCCACACCGATCTTGAGCAGCCGGGACTGGCGGCGGTATTCGCGCCCCGCGTAGGCGAGCTCGCTCTCGGCGGAGTGCAGCGCCGCGACACTGCTCCGGTAGTCCGCCTGAAGCGACTCGACCGCGAGCCGCGCGCCGGCGAGGCGGGCCTGTGCGGCCTGCACGGCGATGCGAAATGCCCGGTCATCCAGCCGAAAAAGCATCTGGCCTCGGTGCACTCGCTCGTTGTCGCGCACCTCGACCGCGCTCACCCTGCCCGACACGTCGGCGCTGATCTGCACCTGAGCGGCCCGCAGATACGCATCGTCAGTCGACTGATAGCGTCCGCTGGTGAAGTAGAAATACAATCCCGCGGCAAGCATGAGCAGCGGCACTCCCCACATGAGGGGCCGGCGCAGCCTCTCGCGCCAGGAGCGCCGCGCGGGCCTCGCCTCGGGCGCGTGAGCGGGGTCGATGCTTGCGGTCTCGGCAGGCGGTGGTTCGGCGAGCCGCGCCGCGGTTGTGGCCGAATCGTTCACTTTGAAATCCTTTGCGTCTTTCGGGCCGGCTCGAGCGGCTGCGGCGCCGGGAGCGGCGGCAACGCGGTGAGATTCGTGTGCAACCGCTCGAGCAGGGTCACCAGGAGCGTGCGCTCCTCGCCCGACAGCCCCTGCAGCATCTCGGCGCGAGTCTCGTTGATCAGCTGCCAGACATGCTCGACGACGGGCTTGGCCTTGGGGGTAAGCCACAGGGCATGCGCGCGACGGTCCGAGGGATCGAAGCGCCGCTGCACCCACCCGTCCGATTCCATGCGGTCGAGGATGCGCACCAGGGTCATGGGATCGAGCTCGGTGAGCTCCGCCAGACGTTTCTGGCTGATGCCTTCGCTCCCCTCCAGATAGATGAGCGCCTTGCACTGCGGCAGGGTGAGCGAAAGACGCTGCGCCCGCTCCTCGAAGCGGCGGGTGTAGCGGCGGCTGACGTCCTTCAGCAGAAAACCCAGCTGGCGGTGGTGATCGGCGGTCATATCATTTTCTATGATATCATTGTATATAATATGAGTCGGTATGATTGCATCACAAATCGGCCGCCCATCGCCTCGCGACCCCGTGGGCGTACACTATCCGGCTCCGTTCCCTGTCAATTCTTCGGTTGACGAACCATGGCCACTGGCTGGGCCGGCGATGGCGCCGTGCAAGATCAAATCGATGCGACCGTGAGTGACGGCGTCCGCCGCGCACAGAGCCGCCTGCCGCAGGGGCCGGGGCTCACCCATTGCGCCGAGTGCGGGGCCGCCATCCCCGAGGCCCGCCGCCAGGCGATCCCGGGCGTGCGCCTGTGCCTGGCCTGTCAGGAAGCGACCGATCGGGAAATCGCCGCGTTCAGCGGTTACAACCGGCGGGGCAGCAAGGACAGCCAGTTGCGCTGAGGGTCCGCCCGCTATCTCTGTGCGCCGAGCGGTTCAATGTGCTCGACCGGCGGGGTATCCCGTGCGGCGAGCGAAGCGTAGCCTGTGCCGATCATCGAGGGCCCGGTGCCCACCTCTTCACCTTGCGCCCGAGCCCGCTTGGCCGCGGGTGTCGGCCGCCTGCGCGGCTCACCGGCCAGACGACAACAACAGGGGATATGGCATGTCCTTGAAGCTCTTTCGATATCGCCTTCTCGGTCTGATCGCTGGAGGGCTCGCCGCGGCGCTGCTCGCCGGCGGCGCGCTGGCCCGGGGGCGCCAGCTCACCGCGCAGGACTATGCGCGCGCCGAGCGCTTCATGCCATACAACACCCAGCCCCTCGTGGACCACGCGGTATACGCCGTCCATTGGCTCGGCAACAGACGATTCTGGTTCATCGACCACGATGTCGCGGGCGACCATTACCGGGTGATGGATGCGGCAACGCGCAAAGTCTCGCGCGTATTCAACCAGATCAAGCTCGCCGCCGCGCTGAGCGTGGCCACGGGCAAAGCAGTCCTCGCCACGAAGCTGTCCATCTCCGCCATCCGCATACTGGCGGATGATCGTTACGACATCACCCGCAAGGGCAAGCACTTCCTGTGCGATCTGCGAAACGCCGCCGTCTGCCTCGACAAGGCGACGCGGGTCAAGACCGGCAAGGAGCCGGGCATCCTCTCCCCCAACGGCAAGCTCGAAGCCTTCATCCGCAACTGGAACCTGTGGGTGCGCAACGTCACCACCGGCGAGGAGACGCAGCTCACCTTCGACGGCGTGAAGAATTTCGGCTACGCCACCCACAACGCCGGCTGGGTGCACTCCGGCAAGCCGGTGCTCAACTGGTCGCCGGACTCGAGGAAAATCGCCACCTACCAGCAGGACCAGCGCAAGGTGGGCGACATGTACCTGGTCAGCGCCCGGATCGGTCACCCCAGGCTCGAGAAATGGAAATACCCGCTGCCAGGCGACAAGCACGTGCTCATGATCGAGCCCGTGGTCATCGACGTCGCCACGCGCAAGGTGGTGCGGCTCGAGCTGCCGCCGCAGCAACGGCTGTCCAGCCTGTGCGATGAGCTCAGCTGCAAGGACGACGGACATTGGGACGATCTGCAGTGGGCGCCAGACAGCAGGACCTTCGCGCTCGTAACGACCTCGCGCGACCGCAAGCACGAGTGGTTCCGGGTGGCCGATGCGCGCACCGGCGCCGTGCGCACCGTGTTCGAGGACAGCGTCCGCACCTACTTCAACAGCGGCAACAGCGGCCTCGCAGCCGTCGACTGGCGCTATCTGCCCGAATCGCACGCGGCCCTCTGGTACAGCGACCGCAGCAACTGGGGCAACCTCTATCTCTACAGCCTGGAAAGCGGCCAGATGGAGCGTGCCATCACGACCGGCAAGGGCAACGTGACGCAGGTGCTGCGCGTCGATCGCAAGACCGGCACGATCTGGTTTCGCGCCGTGGGCCGCACCCCGGGGCTCAACCCGTACTACGAGCAGCTGTGGAGAGTGAGTCTGCGCGGCGGCAGACCCAGGCTGCTGACCCCCGAGCCGTGCGATCACCTCATCAGCATGTCGCCGGACGGCAGATACTTCGTCGACAGCTGCTCAACCCCAACCCGTCCGCCGGTCGCCACGCTGCGCAATGCCCGCAACGGCCGTATCCTCGCCACGGTCGCTCGCGCGGACCTCTCCCGCCTGAAGGCGGTGGGCTGGCAGCCGCCCGAGCAGATCGTGGTGAAGGGCCGGGACGGCAAGACCCCGCTCTACGGGCTGCTGTTCAAGCCCACGAACTTCGATCCGCACAGGAAGTACCCCATCGTCGATTACATCTACCCCGGCCCGTTCATCGGCTCGATTTTCACCTTCCGCTTCGAGCCCTCGCTCTACGACGATCAGTCGCTGGCCGAGCTCGGCTTCATCGTGGTGGCCATCAACGGCATGGGCACCCAGTACCGCTCGGCCGCCTTCCGCCACCTCTGGTACGGCGACATGGGCGACAACACGCTGCCCGACCAGGTCACCGCCATCAAGCAGCTTGCACGGCGTTACCCCTGGATCGACCTCGACCGCGTCGGCATCTGGGGGCATTCCGGCGGCGGCTACGCCACGGCGGACGCCATGTTCCGCTACCCGGAGTTCTTCAAGGTCGGCTGGGCCGAGAGCGGCAACCACGACAATCGCGATTACGAAACCCAGTACAGCGAGATGTATCAGGGCCTGCTGGTCCGCCACGCGAACGGCACCACCAATTACGACAACCAGGCCAACGAGCTGATCGCCTCACACCTCGAGGGACACCTGATGCTCACCTACGGGACGATGGACGACAACGTGCCGCCGGAGAACACCGAGCTCGTGGTGCAGGCGCTCATCAAGGCGAATAAGAACTTCGACATGATCGCGATTCCCAACGCGCGTCACGCCTATGGCTACGCCACGCCGTACATCACGCGGCGGCGATGGGACTACTTCGTGAGATATCTCGCGGGCAATGTCCCGCCGAAACAGTACGCGCTCAAGCCCTGGCCGTGGCACTGAACCGCCGCGCGGCCGGGCTCACCGTGCACGGCTGGCGAGTGCCTGCGCGACGGGCTGGTCGGCGAGATTCTCGATGAACCAGTTCGGATAGACCGGAGCTGGAACCGTCGCGGCGTCGAGTTCCGCGATTTCTCCCTCGCTCAGCGCGAGATCCGCCGCACGCAGGTTGTCCTCGAGCTGGTGCAGCTTCGAGGACCCGAGCAACACGCTGGTCACGGCGGATCTGGCGAGGAGCCACGCGATGGCCAGCTGGGCGACGCTCGCCTGGTGGGCCGAGGCGATGGCGCGCATGCGCTCGATGAGCCTGAAGCCGCTCTCCTTGTCGAAGGGCAGCAGATCGAAGCCGGACATGCGATTGTCGGGATCTGACAGGCTCTCGCGCGTGTACTTGCCGCTCAGGAACCCGCCGGCGAGCGGACTCCAGACGGTCAGCCCCAGGCCATAGCGGCGCATCATCGGGATCACATCCCGCTCCACATCCCGGCCGAGCAGCGAGTAATACATCTGTCCGTGGGTGAACTGCGCAAGGCCCCCGGCGCGCTGCAATTCGAGCGCCGCCGCGACCCGCCACGCCGACCAGTTGGAAAAGCCGAGATAACGCACCTTGCCCGCGCGAACCACTGCATCGAGCGCCTCGAGAGTCTCCTCGAGCGGCGTGTGCCGATCCTCCCGATGGGCGATGTAGACATCGATCCGATCCGTGCCGAGGCGCTTGAGGCTCTGATCCACCGACCAGAGGATGTGACGCCGCGACAGGCCTGACTGGGTCAGGGGCTGGCCGCTGCGGAAACCCACTTTGGTGGCGATCACGACGCCATCGCGGTGGTGCTTGAGCGCCGCGCCGAGGAGCGACTCCGACTCCCCGCCCGCGTAGGCATCAGCGGTATCGAAGAAATTGATGCCGGCATCGAGCGCGCGGTCGACGAGCTCGCCGGCCGCCTTTGCGCCCACCTTGTACACCGCACCGAGATCGCGGTTCCCGGCGGTGAAAGTCATCGCCCCGAAGGCGAGGCGGGAAACGAGGAGTCCCGTGGACCCCAGCATCGAGTACTGCATGCCTATGACTCCTCGCGAGACCGGGCGGAACCGCCCGCCGATGGCCCCACTCCAGAGCGCCGCATTGATTTGATCAGCGGGCCGAAACAGAATCGCTCATCAGGCATTTCTTGACCATCGGAGCATGGCCCGCCGCGGCCGCATACGGCCCAGGCTTCGGGCGTTCGAGCACCGAAGATCGGTTCCGGGATCGGACGCATCGTGACGGGCCCGGCGAGGGGAGTCCTTCCGGGCTCCCCTGCCGCGCCCGCAACGCCTCAAGTCATGGTCATCGGGATGGCGCCGAGGAAATCACGCTTGCCGAGATCCACCCCGTTGTGGCGCAGAATGCCGTAGGCGGTGGCGAGGTGGAAGTAGAAGTTCGGCAGCACGAAGTGGTTGAGATAGTCCGCGCCCCGCATGTGGCCCTTGTGATCCGGGCCCAGGGGGAAGGTGATGTCGCGATCGGCCGAGCCGTCGATGCTCTTGGCATCGAGCGCTTTGACGTACGCGAGCGTCCTGGCGATCCGCGCCTTGAGCTCCCCGATCGTCTTCTCGCTGTCCTCATGCCGCGGCGGCTCGACGCCGGCCAGCCTCGCGCCACCGTTCTTCGCCTGGTCGCACACGATCTGGACCTGGCGGGCGAATGTGAACATGTTGGGGAACAGACGCTCGTTGAGCAGCACGGCCGGATCGATCTTCTTCGCTTCGGCATATGCATCGGCCTTCTCGAGGAGCGCCGAGAGCGCGTTCAGGCCGATTTCGAATACGGGAAGGGACGCCTTGGACATCGACATGTCGGGAACCTCACTTCGGGATTGCGCATACAATATAGCCCCGCAGGGGCCACGGCAACCCGATTTCGGGGTGGCCCGATCCGCCAATCCAGGAGAGTCTCATGGCATCACACACGGCCACGGTGGAGTGGCGCCGCGGCTCCCAGCCCTTCCTCGACAACAAGTACGGCCGCGCCCATGTCTGGACTTTCGACGGCGGCGCCAGGATCGACGCATCGAGCTCCCCGCACGTGGTGCGCGCGCCGCTCTCCAATCCGGATCATGTCGATCCGGAGGAAGCATACGTGGCGGCGCTCTCGAGCTGCCACATGTTGTGGTTTCTCAGCATTGCCGCCGCCAACGGCTATCGGGTGGATACGTACCGGGACGAGGCGGTCGGCCACATGACGCGCAACGCGAACGGGAAACAATGGGTGAGCCGTGTGGAGCTGCGCCCCCGGATCGTCTTCTCCGGAACCAGGCTGCCCGATCCATCGGACGTGCAACGCATGCACCACGAGGCTCATGCCGAGTGCTTCCTCGCCAACTCGGTGCGCACCGAAGTGTGCGTCCTTCCGGCATAGGGTCACGCGGCGGCCTTGACCTGCGGACCCGCCTCCCGGAGGTCCATCCGTCGCGTGAGACGGGAAAGTCACAGAGCGTCCCGAGACCGCCTGCCCAACAGCCGCACGATGAGCCGATCGACCGACAGCGGTCCCGGGCCGAGGGTGATGAGCGAGAGCGCGATCGCGGCCCAGGGCAGATGGAAGTTCTCCCAACCCGAGGGCACGGTGAGCTGGATGATCCCGGTCATGATGAGCAGCCCCACGGCGCTGAAGCGCGTGGCGAGCCCCGCCATCAACAGGATGGGCAGTCCCACCTCGGCCACCGCATCGAGGTGCGCAAGGAGATCCGGCGTCGGGAAGGCGTACAGATGACCGAACAGGTGCAGCCGGAACATCGACTCGAACAGGTAGTCCGCCACCGGCGAGACGTGCAGCCAGCCGCTCCACTTGGTGAGACCGGAGCGCAGGAAGGGGATGGCGATGGCGAAGCGCGCGGCGAGGGGGGCAAGCGGGGCCGCGCCCCTCGCGAGGAGCTCGAGCAGAGTGTGGGTGGCGCGCACGGCGCGATCGGGAAGGGATGACCGAGGGAGGCTCAGGGCGTGGCCCTGGAGGTGATTCAGCGACATGCGAGGCTCCTCTTCCGAGCGGAGGTGGGGCGACGCCTGCGCAGGCGGGCGCCGGTGATGAGACCGCTCTCGAGGAGCGCGGCGAGGTGTTGGGTGAGATCAAAGGATTCGCTGACCGCGGTGGCGGCGGCGGCGGCCTCGGCCAGGGAATCGCCTCGGGCGAGGCGCTGCAGAAACAGCGCCCCGTCCGGGGGCACGAGGCGAACCTCGACTTCGGCCGCGGGACGGGCGATCAGGGCCTCTTGCCCGCCGGAATCGAGGTCCAGGGGCGAGGGGCTCTGCTCCAGCCTGTTTGCATGCCAGATGGTGAGCGCCGGGAAGACCGAGCGCACCAGACGCATCGAAGGATGGAGCGTGAAATGCAGGTCTGCCACCCGATGCGCGGGGATGCTCGCAAAGGCTTCCGGCTGGAGCGGCTCGGCCTCGGCGGCGTGATAGGCCTCGATCCAGGCGCGCTCGATGCGCGCGACATCGCCGAGGTAGGGATGGCTCGAGAGCGGCTCGAAGCGGGCGAGGAACTCGGGAAAGCCCTTGCCGTAGTGCAGCATGATGGGCGAGCGAGGCGGATCTGCCAGCGCGTGCAGCCCCGCCACGGCACGAAAGTACTCCTCGCCCACGAGACGGCGCACCACCGGATAGGCGGCCTCGAGCGCCTCGATGAGGCTGGAGGCCACGTTGTTGCGATAGACGGCGAAGCGCCGCATATCGGGACGGCCCGAAGGATCGATGCACTCCGGGGGCATGGACCACCGCGGATCGAGGAGCGCCGCGGCGAACGCCCCTTGCCGCTCAGCCAGCGGTGGCACGGACCCTCTCCCGGATGGATGCACTGTCGTTCATGAGGGCCTCGGCCCGCAGGGCTTGCCCGTGAAGCGTCTCCCAGGCCGGCAGGCACTGGTCCCACTCGATGAGGGTCGGGATGGGCCCGAAGTCCCCGATCACGCGCGCATAGAGCCCCCAGACGGTGTCGCAGACCTCGCGGTCGTGCGAGTCGATCAGAAGAGGCCGGTCCGCTGCATCGGCATCGCTGGCGTGGCCCGCGAGGTGAATCTCGCGCACCGGGGAGAGGGGAAACTCATCGAGATATCGCTGCGGATCCCAGCCCTGATTGGTGCAGGAGACATGGACGTTGTTCACATCGAGCAGCAGCGCGCAGCCGCAGCGGCGTGCCACTTCGGCGATGAAGCCCGTCTCGGACCAGTCGCTTTCGGCGAAGGCCACATAGGTGGAGGGGTTCTCGAGCAGCAGTTGCCGGCCGAGCGTTTCCTGCACCTGATCGATGTGCCCGCAGACGAGCCCGAGCGTCTCGGCGGTATAGGGAACGGGCAGCAGGTCATTGAGGAAGGTCGCTCCGTGGGAGCTCCAGGCGAGGTGCTCCGATACGAGCGCCGGCTGGTAGCGCCGCACGAGCGCAGCGAGGCGCAGGAGATGCTCCCGATCCAGGGGACGCGCCGCTCCGATCGACAGACCCACACCGTGCAGGGACAGCGCATAGTGGCAGCGGATTTCGCTGAGATAACGGTGCGGAGGGCCACCCTCGCCCATGTAGTTCTCGGCGTGCACCTCGAAGAAGCCGACGTCGGGCCGGCTCTCGAGGATGCGCTGGTAATGCGCAGGCTTCAGGCCGACACCGGCGCGCGCGCGCAGGGTGTCAGGCGAGGAGCCGGTGCCCGCATCGCGGCGCAAGGAGTTGCTTCGCTCTCGCATGAGGTCCTCCGCTGACCGGGGGATGGCCCCCGGTCAGGACGCCGGGCTCAGGTCGAACCGAGCTGGCCCTTGATCATCGTGAGGCTGCCGTGACCGAACGGCGTCCTGATCGAGGCGCACGTGCCCGTCGGCACCAGCTTGAACGCATTGCCCGCGTAGTTGCGTGCGGCGGTGCCCGCGCAGGTGGTACCCGGTCCGGCGTAACAATCGTTCTGCCCGGCGAGCGCCACGCCGAAGCACTTCTGCCATTGACCCGTCTTCAACGCCCGCATGGTCTTCTGCGGTGGGGTCATCTTCATCCCGCTGGCGCTCGCAGGCTGGGTGCTCAGGGATACGGCGGCGGCGAGCGCGCCTGCCACGATCATCGATGCGGTTCGAGTGGACATAGAGATATCTCCGAAAAATGATTTGATGACATGAGCCGGCGGATCCGCTCGCACCGCGGATTGCGCATGGCTGCCGTACATTCGGGCGAGAGGGCCGGAAAGTTACAGCGCCGCGGCGGTGCACGACTCGCCCGCCCGTCCGGAGCCGCGCTGCACCTGTAACCTTTCGGGCCGGCCAGACGGATGATGGGCTGAGGGCATGCGTTACAATGGCATGCCGGGTGGAGCTGCAGGATTGCAGGTCCGGTTCCTGGAAACGCCGGAGTGGCCGGCCGAGGGGAGACTTCCGTGGCGGACGACCACTGGCGGACGCTGATGAGGGCGGTACAGGCCGGCGATACCGCGGCCTACCGGCGCCTGCTCGTCGAAGTCGGCTCCTGGCTGCAGGCGTACTACTCGAGGCGTCTGCCCTCGGGCATGGTCGACGACGCCGCCCAGGAGGCGCTGATGACCCTGCATGCGAAGCGGCACACCTACGATCCCTCGAAACCCTTCGGACCGTGGCTCGCGGCGATCGCGCGCTACAAATGGATCGATCGGCTGCGCGCCATGAAAGCCGCTCCGACCGAGGAGCTCTCCGAGGATCTCGCCGTGCGCGACTGCGGGGAGGCCGTGCAGAGCGCCCGCTCGCTCGAGGCGCTCCTCGAGAGACTCAAGCCCGCACAGGCCAACGCCATACGGCTGGTCAAAATCGAGGGTCTCACCATCAAGGAGGCCGCCGACAAATTGGGTCAGACGATCTCGCTCGTCAAGGTCAACATCCACAGGGGACTCAGGCAGCTCGGCGAGCTCGCCCAGGAGGAAGGCCATGAGTTTTGACAGCCTGATCGATCGATTGGCCGACGATTTGACGCCCGTCCGCCGCCGGCGCCCCTGGGTGGACATGCTGACCATCGCGGCCATCGCCCTGGCGGAACTTGCGCTCCTGTTCGTCGTGGGCTTCGCACACATGAGTCTGCACAGGATGATGACCGAGCCCACCCTGTGGTGGCGCCTCGCAAGCCTCGGCCTCATATCGATCCTGAGCGGTGCGCTCGCCATCCGCTCCTTCGATCCCGCCTACTCGCCGAAAGGCGGGCTCCGGTGGCTCGCGCTGATCATCGTGATTTGCCTGACATTCGGCCTGCTCATGGGCGGGCTGCCGGGCGGACTGGCGAGCATCGCGGACCGCCTGGACTGGACGAGCGGCGTCGAGTGTGCGTACAAAATGGCCCTGCTGTCCGTCCCGCCCCTGATCGGTCTTGCCCTGCTCGGACGCCGCGGCGCCCCGACGGATCTGCGGCGCACGCCGCTGTTGATGGGGCTTGCGGCCGCGGCCTGGGGCGCCTTTTCGTTCGTATTCGCCTGCCCGTTCACCGATCCCCTCTACATCGCCGTCTGGTACAGCGTGGGATGCGGCATCGTGGTCGTGTTGGCCCGGCTGATCCTGCCGCGCATCGCGCGCTGGTGAGGCGTGACGCCGGGCTCCGGCCCCGGCTCACGGAACCCGCGGCATCGACAGAGATCAAAGGCAATACCGTCATGGCAGCACGCATCCCTCGCATCGCCCCTTCCGAGATCACCCCTCCGGAGGCATATTTCAACCGCCGCGCGTTTCTCACCGGGGCCTTGGCCGCCGGGGCCGGCGCGGCGCTCGGCCGTGCCGCCGCCGCGATCGTCCCGGCACAATCCGGCGCGCCGCTCACCTACACGATCGATGCGGCGGAGTCCGTCGAGGCGCTGGTCCACGCGCCGGGCCAGAACGAGAAGCCCAATACCTGGGAGCAGATCACCCATTACAACAACTACTATGAGTTCGGCACCGGCAAGTCGGACCCCGCCGAGTACGCCGGGCAGCTCCAGACTCGCCCCTGGAACGTCATCGTCGATGGAGAGGCCGAGGTCACCGGGAATTTTCCGCTCGAGGAGTTCTTGAACCCCTACGCGCTGGAGGAGCGGATTTACCGCTTTCGCTGCGTCGAGGCGTGGTCGATGGTCATCCCCTGGGTGGGCTTTCCCCTCGCCACGCTCCTCAAGCGATTCAAGCCCACCTCCCGGGCCAAGTACGTGGCCTTCCAGACGTTGTATCGCCCGAGCCAGATGCCCGGCCAGCGACTCGATATCCTGCAATGGCCATACCGCGAGGGCCTGCGCATCGATGAGGCGATGAATCCGCTCGCCTTCATGGTCGTCGGCCTCTATGGGCGCGTACTACCCAACCAGAGCGGCGCGCCGCTCAGGCTGATCGTGCCGTGGAAATACGGCTTCAAGGGCATCAAGGCCATCGTGCGCATCACGTTCACGGAGAATCAACCGGCCACCACCTGGAGCCAGGCGGCGCCCGATGAGTATGGTTTCTATGCCAACGTCAACCCCAACGTGCCTCATCCACGCTGGAGCCAAGCTACGGAAAGACGCATCGGCAACCCGTTCTTTCACGAACGCCAGCCTACGCTCATGTTCAACGGCTATGCCAATGAGGTGGCCTCCCTCTACAAGGGCATGGACCTGCATCGGTACTTTTGAATCGACCGCCCCATGACGGCCACATCGCCCACACGCAGCAGACCCTTCCCGGGCCTCAACGTCGAACGCCGCTACCGGCTGGTCTACAAACCGGCGGTATTCCTCGCGAGCCTCATGCCGATCGGCTGGATCGCCAGCCATCTGCTCGGATGGTTCGGCTTCCTTCCCGCGGTCGATCCGGTGAAATTCCTCGAGCTCGAGTTCGGCCAGACCGCGCTCAACTTCATCCTGCTCACGCTGATGATCACCCCGGTGCGCCAGCTCGCCGGACTCACGCATCTGCCGCGCCTGCGCCGGATGCTCGGGCTGTTCGCGTTCTTCTACGCGGCGCTGCACTTCACCGTCTATGTGGTTCTCGACCTCGATCTCGACTGGCATATGGTCGGGGCGGATATCATCAAGCGCCCCTACATCACGGTGGGTTTCACGGCACTGCTGCTGCTGATTCCGCTCGCCGTGACCTCCACCCAGCGCATGATGCGCCGCCTCGGGAAACGCTGGGCGAAGCTGCATCGCCTGGTGTACCTGATCGCCATCCTCGGTGTCTGGCACTACTACTGGCAGGTGAAACTCGACGTGCGCGAGCCGCTGCTCTACGCCGGCATTCTCGCGCTGCTGCTCGGGTACCGCGTAGTGAGGTCGCTGCGCAAGCGCACGCCTCGGCCGGCCACCACGCGACCCGGCGGCATGACCCCGCACACTGTCGCCGCTGCGTGCGATGAGATCGGCACCAAAGTTGGGACGTCATCTTGGTATAGTTCCTGACAGAGACAGCCGCGTCTTCGCATGCCCAAAGCCCTCGTAGCGTCAGATCCCTCATCACGCCCCGTCATCGTCTGGTTCCGCGATGACCTGCGCCTGAGCGACAATCCCGCGTTGTCGGCGGCCGCCCAATCCGGGCGGCCCGTCATTCCGGTCTACATCCTCGATGATCGCGCGGGCCGCCCGCTCGGCGGGGCGGCCCGCTGGTGGCTGCACCACAGCCTGCTTGCGCTCGCCTCGTCGCTGAGCGCAGCGGCGAACGACCCGCAGCGCCCGGCGCAGCTCATTCTGCGCCGGGGCACGGCCGAGCAGGTGCTGCGGGAGCTGATCGAGACGACGGGCGCATCGGGCGTGCTCTGCAATCGCTCCTACGACCCGGCTCGAGAGGCCGCGGACACCGCACTGCGCTCCACGCTGCGCGCCGAATTCAAAACGTTCCCCGGCGCGCTGCTGGCCGAGCCGTCGGCGCTTCGCACCGGTGGCGGCGATCCGTTTCGCATCTTCACGGCCTTCTGGAACCGCCTGAGCGCCCTCGAGATCGCCAGGCCGCTCCCCAAGCCGCGCGCCATCCCAGGCCCTGCCGGCCGGATCGAGAGCGAGCGACTCGAGGACTGGAAGCTGCTGCCGCGGGTTGCCTGGGATGCGCAGTTCCATTCGGCCTGGACACCTGGCGAGCAGGGTGCCGCGGCACGCGTGCGCACATTCCTCGGCAAACGGCTCCCCGACTACCGCAACACACGCGACAGTCCCGCGCTCGAGGGCACTTCGCGACTCTCGCCGCACCTGCGCTTCGGCGAGGTGAGCGCGAGGCAGCTCTGGCACTCGGTGCTGCACGGTCACGTGGACGCTCGCAGCGAACTCACCGGCAATGGATTTCTGCGCGAGCTCGGCTGGCGAGAATTCGCGCAGCACACCCTGCATCATTTCCCGAGCCTGCCGGAGCGGGCGCTGCGCCGGGAATTCGAGACATTCGAATGGCGGCAGGATGCCGCCGCGCTCGAGGCCTGGCAGCGCGGGCACACGGGCTACCCCATCGTCGATGCCGGCATGCGCGAGTTGTGGCACACCGGGTGGATGCACAACCGGGTGCGCATGATCGTCGGTTCCTTCCTCGTGAAGGATCTGCTCTTGCCCTGGCAACTGGGTGAGGCGTGGTTCTGGGATACGCTGGTCGATGCCGACCGGGCGAGCAACGCGCTCAATTGGCAGTGGGTCAGCGGCTGCGGCGTCGATGCCGCGCCGTACTTCCGCATCTTCAATCCTGTTGCCCAGAGTGAACGCTTCGATCCGGAAGGCGCGTATCTGCGCAGATGGCTGCCGGAGCTGCGCGCGCTGCCGGCGCCGGCCATTCATTCGCCGTGGACGATCGCACCGCAGGTGCTCGCAAGCGCCGGCGTCCGGCTCGGTGAGACCTATCCCCGCCCCCTCGTCGAGCACGCCGTGGCGCGCAAGGACGCGCTTGCGCGATTCGAGAGACTCAGGCAGCGCGCGGCACGATGAGCGATCGCGAAATCATCGCACCTTCGTGACGGCCATGGACACGGGTCAGGGGCCGGGCGGATCGGCCTTCGCGGGCCCGGTCTTATTCGAGGACGCCCCGCCCGCCGCCGATCCGGCTGCACAGGGGTGCTGGCCGCACTGCGAGGCAGGGTGAGCCGGAGCGGGCCTCGGAAGATCATCGACGTGCGCCAGAGCTTTCTGCTGCGCGGGCGTAAGGGTCCCGGCGTATGCCTTGCGGAACTGCGCGGTGCTGAGCGGCAGGTCCGTCTTGCCATTCCAGGTGGACCCGGCGGGAAGCGTGTTCTGTACCTGAGTCGCAGCGGCGAGGACCTGATCGAGGCCCGGGCTCGCCGTGCCGGAGACGGGCACGGGTATGCCCCGCGGGGAGGCGACGAGCTGCCCGACCCGCCTCCAGTCGATCCGCTGCCCGTGCTTGTGCAATGCCACGCGCTCGGCCCGGGTGAGCAGGGTCGGCAGGAGGTGGCGCCAGTCCTTTTTCCAGGGCCGCTTGTCGCCCTTCAGCGGCCCGTAGGCGACCATGTACAGCCTGCCCTTCTTCCAGCCGAAGAGATACGGCTGGTTGACGACGCGTACTTCGGTACCGTTCGGCACCATGTAGAAGATCTGCTTGATGTCCTCGGGAAAGAGGTGGACGCATCCGTGACTCACCCGCCAGCCGACGCTGACCGGCTTGTTGGTGCCGTGGATGAGGTAGCCCGGCCAGCCGAGATGCAGCGCGTAGTCTCCGAGCGGATTCTCGGGTCCCGGTCCGACCACTTTGGGCAGGGGTGAACCCTCCTTGGCGTGCTCGGCGAGAATCGACGGCGGCACTTCCCAGACGGGATTCTTCTCGTGCCACATGACACGGGTCACCCCCTGGGGGGTGACGAACCCGCGCCGGCCAATGCCGACGGGATGGGTGATCACCACCTGGGGCTCGCCGCGCTGGTGCGCCGGGAAGTAGAAAAGCCGCATGGCAGGGAGATTCACGATGATGCCCCGATGCGGCGCGTCCGGAAGGATGAACTGCGTCGGCAGGACCACCGCGGTGCCCTCATGGGGAATCCAGGCATCAACGCCCGGGTTGGCCCGGGTCATCTCCCGGTAACCGAGGTTGAAGCGCCGGCCGATGTCGGTCAGCACCTGTCCCTTGCGGACCTTCACGACCTGGACCGAACCGACGATGTTCTGTCCCGGCGCGAGCACGAACTTCTCCGTCTGTTGAGGACGCGGCAGCGGCGGATGCGCGGGAGGAACCACCTTCGGGGGCGGCGGAGGCGCCCGGCGCAGCGGGGGACCCAGCAACGAGCAGGCGCTGGCGGTGAGCGCGAGGCTTGCGGCCAGCGCGAGGCGGACGGACGTGGTTCTCATCGTTTGATTATGGCATCCCGCACGGGCGGCGACCCAGCCTGTCGGCAATCGAATACGGCGCTCGATGTCAAAATGCGTGACGCACCCTCGGCCTCGGGCTGAGCCGGCGCAAGACCGCGCCGGCATGATCGTCTTTCCGTCCTGAATCGCGCCTGAATAACGCGCCTGCGGCACGCCGTTGCGTCACGGAGCCCGGGCCCTCCGGGTGCGGCCGTGAAGCGCCAGCATGTCGTAGAGCGCCTGGGCCGCAGGCGAGAGATGCGCATTTTTCGGCACGATGAGGGCGAGCGACCGTGCCACCACCGGCTCGACGAGCGGGATGACGCGCACCCTGGGATAGGCGCCCTCTTGAACGGCAAGCCCCGGCACGATCGCCGCCCCCACTCCTTCGGCGACGAGCCCGAGGGCCGTGGAGCTGTGCTGCACCTCGTAATACGTGCGCAGCCGCAACCGCTCGCCGCTCACGGCAAGCTCCAACACCGGCCGGTTGGCGCTCAGGTTTCCCGGAAAAATGAGCAGATGCGGCTCGAGCTGCGTCCACGAAACCTTGCTGCGCGCGGCGAGGGCATGATCGTCTCGGCAGACGAGAACGAACCGGTCGCGCACGAGCGGCGTGCTCGCGAGGCCGGCATCGTGCAAACCGGCGACGTTGATGCCGAATTCCGCCTCTCGCCTGAGCACCGCCTCGGCGACGCCGAAGGAGGAGTGGTCGTGGATCGTGATCCTGTTGTCCGGATATGCCGCCGAATACCGCCGGATGACATGCGGCAGATAGCGCGCGCCGATGGAGGAGACGCAGGCGATCGTGACCGAGCCGCGCATCGCCTTGCCCGTCTCGCGGATGTCAGTGAGGGCGGACTCGAGCTCGGTGAGCAGCCGCTGGGCGCGTGGCAGGAATTCGGCGCCGACGCGCGTGAGCTCGACGGAGCGCGTCGTGCGCTCGATGAGCTTCATGCCCAGATACGCCTCCAGTGTCTGCAGGCGCCGCGAGAGCGCGGTCTGGGTGATGTGCAGTGCGAGCGCGGCGCGCCGGAAATTGCGGTGATTCGCGACGGCGATGAATGCCTGTACGCCCAGGGTATCGATCTTCAAGCGCGCTCCCGGTTCCCGAATCGGCCGCGGGTCAGGGCGTATTGATGCGGTGGCTGCATCAATACGCCGCATAAATGCATTATGCGTCGCGACACCCCCGGGAGCAAACTGCCGCCCGACTCAACCGAGGCGGGCATCATGATCAGCATCGAATCGACCCCCGAGATGGCTGTGGGAATCTATCGCGCCATGGAGCGCAGACTCGAGGTCGTGCGGCGCCGACTGCGGCGGCCGCTCACGCTCGCCGAGAAGGTGCTGCTCGGGCACCTCGAGGATCCCGAGCGGCAGGACCTCGCCCCGGGCAGGAGCTACCTGCTGCTGCGTCCCGACCGGGTCATCTTCCAGGACCTGCTCGGGCAGACGGGCATCCTGCAGTTCATGCAGAGCGGACGCGAACGGGTAGCCGTCCCGACGAGCATTCACTGCGACCACCTGATCCAGGCGCGCACCGCAGCGCGCGAGGACCTCGAGGCGTCGCTCGGCGAAAATGCGGAGGTCTACGAATTCCTGCGGCGCGCCGCGGCCCGGTATCACGCGGGCTTCTGGGGACCCGGCGCCGGGATCATGCATCAGGTCGTGCTGGAGAACTACGCCTTCCCCGGCAAGCTGATCATCGGCACCGACTCTCACACCCCGAATGCCGGCGGCCTCGGCGCTTGCGCGGTCGGGGTGGGAGGGGCGGATGCGGTGGAGGCCATCGCCGGCCTGCCTTGGGAGCTCCTCTACCCCAGGCGTATTGCCGTCTACCTCACGAGCCGGCTCAACGGCTGGACCGCGCCGAAGGATCTCATCCTCACCGTCGCCGGCATGTTGACGGCATCCGGCGCAACGAATGCGATCGTCGAATACATCGGGCCTGGCTCGCGCACGCTGAGCGCGACCGGCAAGGCCACCATTGCAAACATGGGCGCCGAGATCGGCGCGACGACCTCGATGTTCCCGGCCGATGAGCACATGGCGGCCTACCTGAGCGCCACTCATCGCGCCGGTCTCGCGCCTCTGATCGGGCGCTACAGGCATCTCCTCGAGCCGGACCCCGAGACCGAGGATGCGCCCGAGGCGCACTACGACCAGGTGCTGCGGGTCAACCTCTCGGGCCTCGAGCCGCATATCGCGGGTCCCTACTCGCCGGATCGCGTGCGGCCGCTCTCGCAACTCGCCGCCGAAGTGGCCGATCCCGAGTCCGGATTCCCGTCGGACATCGCAGCGGCCCTGATCGGCAGCTGCACGAACTCCTCGTACGAGGACATGAGCCGCGCGGCCGACATCGCCGAGCAGGCGCGCGCCCACGGGGCGAAGGCCGCGATCCCCTACCTGGTCACGCCGGGCTCCGAGCAGGTCCGCGCGACGATCGAGCGCGACGGCCAGTTGCGCTCCCTGCAGGAGATCGGCGCCAGGGTGCTCGCCAATGCCTGCGGCCCCTGCGTCGGCCAGTGGCGCAGAACGGACGTCGCCGAGGAAACACCCAATGTCATCGTCACCTCCTACAACCGCAACTTCGCCGGCCGCAACGACGGCCGGCGCTCCACGATGAATTTCATCGCCAGCCCGGAAATCGTGACGGCGCTTGCGCTCGCGGGCAGGCTCGATTTCAACCCCGCCCGGGACCGCCTCACCGGCGCGGACGGCGAGGCATTCGTGCTGCAGCCGCCGAAGGCCGCACCGGAAGTGCCCGCGCAAGGCTTCGAGAGCAGGCGCGAGCACTACACCCCGCCGCCCCCGGACGGCCGGCTCGTCGACCTCGCGGTCGACCCCCGGAGCGAGCGCATCCAGCTCATCAGACCGTGGGCGGCCTGGGATGGAGGGGATTTCCTCGACATGCCGGTCCTCATCAAGACCCGCGGCAAGACGACCACGGACCATATCTCTCCCACCGGCCCTTGGCTGCGCTACCGCGGGCATCTCGAGCGGTTCAGCGAGAATCTGCTCCTGGGCGCGACCAACGCGGCGACCGGCGAGGTGGGCAGAGCCCGCAACGTCATCACAGGAGCGCCCGGCCAGCCGATCGCCGCCGTCGCCCGGGACTACCGCTCCCGAGGACTTCGCTGGGTGATCGTCGGGGACGCCAACTATGGCGAGGGCAGCAGCCGGGAGCATGCCGCCCTGTCTCCCCGTCTGCTCGGCGGTGCGGCGGTGATTGCACGCAGCTTCGCCCGCATCCACGAATCGAACCTGAAGAAGCAAGGGCTCCTCGCCCTGACCTTCGCGAGCGCCGCGGACTACGAGAAAGTCCGCGCGGATGACCGGCTGAGCCTCATCGGACTGCGCACTCTCGCGGCCGGCACGCCCGTGAGGTGCCGCCTGGCGCACGCAGACGGCACCGAAGAGATCCTCGACCTGCAGCATTCCTACAGCGAGCGGCAGCTCGCGTGGTTTCGCGCGGGCTCCGCACTCAACACCCTGCCGGATGCGGCACCCGCCCCGGATGCGCGCGACCCGCTTCGGCCCGCGAAAGAGTCATGAAGCAGCTGCGCATCCCCGCCGTCTACATGCGCGGCGGCACGAGCAAGGGCGTGTTCTTTCTCGGCGGCGATCTGCCGTCCGATCGGCAGGAGCGCGAGCGGATCCTGCTGCGGACCGTCGGCAGCCCCGATCCCTACGGCAAGCAGATCGATGGCATGGGCGGCGGCACCTCGAGCACGAGCAAGGTCGTGATCGTCTCGAGATCGTCACGGCCGGACTGCGACGTGGACTATCTCTTCGGCGCGGTGTCCATCGAGGCGCCGGTGATCGACTGGTCGGGCAACTGCGGCAACCTCAGCGCCGCGGTGGGACCGTACGCGATCAGTGCCGGATTGCTCGCCGCGCCGCCGGAGGGCATGGCAACGGTGCGCATCTGGCAAGCGAACATCGGCAAGAGGATCATCGCCCATGTGCCCATGCGGGGTGGCGCAGTACTCGAGAGCGGGACATTCCAACTCGACGGCGTCGCCTTTTCGGGTGCGGAGGTGGTGCTGGAATTCCTCGATCCCGCGGGAGAAATCGACGAGGCGAGCGCGACGTTTCCCACCGGACGTGAGATCGACCTGCTCGACATACCCGGACTTGGAACCATCGAAGCGACGCTCATCAACGCGGGCAATCCCACTGTCTTCGTCGATGCCGCTGCGCTGGGCCTGCAAGGAACGGAGCTCGAACAGGAGGTCAATGGCCGACAGGCGCTGCTCGAGCTCGCCGAGTCGGTGCGCGCGCGCGGCGCGGTGGCCATGGGTCTTGCGGCAAGCGCCGAGGAGGCGACCGCGAAACGGCCGCACACCCCCAAGCTAGCCTTCGTCGCAACACCCTGCGCCTACACCGCTTCCGACGGGAAGCGCATCGAGCCGCAGTCGATCGGTCTCCTCGCACGGATCTTCTCCATGGGGCGGCTGCACCACGCGATGACCGGCACGGGCGCCGTGGCCATTGCGAGCGCCGCGGCGATTCCGGGAACGATCGTGCACCGCATCGCCCCGCTTGGCACCGATGGAATCGTGCGGTTCGGCCATCCGTCCGGCACACTAAGCGCGGGAGCCGAAGCGGCGCACCAGGAGGGCCGGTGGACCATCAGGAAGGTGCGCGTGAGCCGATCGGCCCGCCGGCTCATGGAAGGCTGGGTCCGGGTGCCGAACGAGTGAGGCGGGCGTGATCGCCCCGGCAAGGTGAAGAGCACTATGCGCGCGATACGCATCGAGCAGTACGGCGGACCGGAGGTTCTTCTGCACGCGGAGATCGAGATCCCCTCACCCGGGCCCGGCGAGGCGCTCGTGCACGTCGCGTGCGCCGGGGTCAATTTCATGGACATTCACACGCGCCAGGGAAAATATCGGAACTCGCGAACTTACCCTGTCCGCGCGCCGTGCACGCTGGGGATGGAGGGAGCCGGCGCGGTCGTCAGTGTTGGACCTGAGGTGACCTCGATCAAGCCCGGCGACCGGGTCGCCTGGTGCATCTCCTGGGGCGCTTACGCCGAATTTGCGGTCGTCCCGGTCGAGCGGATCGCACACGTCCCTCAGACGATCTCCTGCGAACTCGCCGCGGCGGCGATTTTCCAGGGCTCGACGGCGCATTACCTCGTGGAAGACATCGCGCGACTACGTCCTGGAAGCACGTGTCTGGTGCACGCGGCCTCCGGCGGCATCGGACAGATACTGGTGCAGCTTGCCAAGCGTCAGGGCGCCGTGGTGTACGCAACCACGAGCAACGACGCCAAGGCGGCCATCGCCCGCAAGTGCGGCGCGGACCATGTGATGCACTACGAAAATGGCCGCTTTGCGGACCGGATACGCGAGGCGACCGCTGGCCAGGGTGTTGACGTGGTATTCGACGCTCTTGGTCGCACGACGCTACGCGACAGCTTTCGCGCGACCCGCACGCGTGGGCTCGTGGTCAACCATGGATCGGTGTCGGGGTCCCTCGCCGACCTCGACCCCTACGAGCTGGGCGAGGCGGGCTCGCTCTTCCTCACCCGCCCTCGCCTCGCGGATTACCTCCCCGATGGCGCGACGGTCCAGCGCCGTGCCGATGAAATCTTCGCCGCCCTGGCCGACGGGACACTGCGTCTCGAGGTCAGCGGGCGCTACGGGCTCGAGCAAGTCGAAATCGCCCACGCGGCGCTCGAGGAGCGGCGCCAGCTCGGCAAATCGATCCTGCTCATCTCCTGAGCCTGAGGCGTGTGAAGGGCCTTCGCCCCGGGGTCCGGGCGACCTCGCGGGCCTGTGACCCCGGCAGGAACGGGGCTCGCCGGCGAGACGCGTCGCGACCCGTCACGAGCGCCGGACATCGGGCTTCAGCCAACGCGCCGCCAGCGGCGGCACCAACAGCAGGCTGACGACCGTCGAGGACACCAGGCCGCCGAGGATCACCACCGCCATCGGTCCCTCGATCTCATGGCCCGCCTGGTGCAGTTGGACCGCCACCGGCAGGAGCGCCAGCGCGGTGAGCAGCGCCGTCAGCAGCACCGGCGTCAACCGTTCTTCGGAGCCGCGCAGCGCGGTTTCCAGGCCCCAGGGCGCACCTTCGGCGCGCACGAGGTGATCGTAGTGCGACACCAGCAGGATCGTGTTTCGCGCGGCCATGCCGAACAGGGCGACGAAGCCGACCATCGCGCCGAGCGTCAACGTCGCCCCGGTGAGCGCGGCGGCGGCTACCCCGCCGATCAGGGTGCTCGGCAGTACGAGCAACACCAGCACCACGTGGCGCGCATGGCCGAATGCCAGCGCCATCAGCAGGACGATCAGTACCAGCGCCGCCGCGGCGTGCAGGTAGAGCTGGTGCGCCGCCGCGACCTGCGCTTCGGCCACACCGCCGTAGCGCAGGTACACCCCGGTGGGCAGTCTGACCTGCGCGGCGATCGCCCGGCGTGCGGCTGCAGCGAAGCCCGTCTGATCCGAGGTCCTCGGGTTCGCGGTCACCACCTGGCGGCGAAGCCCATCCTCGTGGTCGATCTCGCTCCGACCGGACTCCATTTCGAGCTTCGCGACGGCCGAAAGCGGCACCACCACGCCATCGGAGCCGCGCAGCGGCAGCGCGTCGATCGCCTGGGGCGAGGCGCCCGCACCGGCGATGCGCACCACCACCGGAATGGTGCGATCGGTCTGCGCGAGCTGGCCGACGATCGCCCCCTGGTAAGCCGCGTTGACCGCCCGCAGCACATCGCTGGGCTTGAGCCCATAGAGCGCCAGTCGGCCAGGCCGAAGCTGCACGTGCAGCTCGGGCTGGCGCGGCGGAACCTGCAGGCGCACCTCGCCGGCGCGTGGCAGCTCGTTCAGCACCGCCGCGACGCGGCTCGCCACCGCATCATCGGCATCCAGGTTGTTGCCGAACACACTGACGACGAACGGCGCGGTCTCGCCGGACAGGGTCTCCCCGATGCGCTCGGCAAGCACCGAGTAGACCTCCGTGAGCTGGTTCGGGAAGTCGTCGAACACCTTGCGGATTGCCGTCTCGATCTGGCCGGGCGTGTAGCCCTTGGCCGGATCGATCCGGATGTCGAACTCGCTCTTGTTCGGCGCGTCCCGATCCTGGCCGTTCACGGCGCGACCGATCTGCTCGGCGACACTCTTGACGCCGGGGATCGCGAGCAGCCGGTTGGAGATGCGCACGCCGACCCGCGTGGTCTCGCGCAGCGAGACCCCCGGGCGCAGGCTGGCGTGGGCGATGAGGTAATTCTCACGGAAATTCGGCAACAGCCGCTGGCCGAACAGCGGCAGCAGCGCCGCCCCGGCGACTCCGGTGCCAAGGAGCACCGCCAGCACCGCGCGCGGGTGCCGGTGGAGCCGCTCGATCGTGCGCCGCTGGAAGCGCTTGCAGGTGAGGAGGAAACGCGCCTCGGGCGGCGGGTTGTGCCTGCGCATCAGCAGCGCGCACAACGCCGGCGTCGCGCTCATCGCCACCAGTAGCGAGATGCCGACGGCGAGCAGGAAGGCGAGCGACAGCGGCCGGAAGAACGAGCCCTGGATACCGCTGAGCATGAGGATCGGCAGGAACGCCACCGCCACCGCGGCGGTGGCATAGAACACCGGCTGCCGCACTTCCAGCGATGCGCCGAGGAAGAGTGGCCGGGCATCGAGCTCTGCGCCGGCGGCGCCGGCGTTGCGACGCCTGCGAGTGATGTTCTCGACATCGATCACCGCATCGTCGACGACCACTCCGAGCGCCACCACCAGGCCTCCAATGGTCATCGTATTCAGCGACAGCCCGAACAGCTCGAGGATCCACACGGTCGCCAGCAGCGACAGCGGGATCGAGGAAAACGAGATGAGCGCACCGCGCCAGTCGCGCAGTGTCGCGAGCAGCAGGATCACCACCAGGGCCGCGCCAATGAGCAGCGACGCGCGCAGTTTGGTCAGCGCGCTCTCGATGAAACTCGCTGGCCGCAGCAGCGCCGGGTGGTAGATCACTCCCTCCTTCTTGAGCACCGGAGCGAGCTCGTTCAGCCGATGCTCCAGCGCGCGGGTCACCGTCAGCGTGTTGGCGCCGTACTGCGTCGAGGTCTCGAAGAGGATGCCGGGCTGACCGCCGATGACCCCGTCACCGAAGCGCGGCGCCGCGCCATCGCGCACGGTCGCGACATCACCGAGCCGGATGGGCAGACCATGGCGCGTCGCGAGCACCGCCTGCGCCAGCGCCCGCGGGCTCGCGCCGGGCGCCTGGGCGCGCAATACGATGCGCTGCGAGGGTGTCTGGATGTAGCCGCCGCCGATGAGCTCGGTGGCGCGCCGTGCGGCACGGAACACATCGTCGAGGGTCATGCCGTCGGCGGCCAGTTTCTGCGGATCTACGATCACCTGGCGCTCGCGCTCGGCCCCGCCGTAGAGCATCACCTGCGCCACGCCGGGCACCGAGAGGATCTGCGGCTCGATCACCCAGCGCGCCAGGCCGCGCAGCTGCACCGGCGTCAGCCGATCGCTGGTGAACCCGAAGTGCTCGAGATACTGCATCGAGGACGACAGGGGCGAGAGCAGCGGCGGCCCGACTCCTGCGGGCAGGATGTCGGCGGCCCCCGCCAGGCGCTCGGTGACCACCTGGCGCTGCCGATACGGATTGCCACGGCGATTGAAGACCACGTAGATCGCCGAGAGGCCTTGCATCGACTTCGAGCGCACCGTCTGGACGTCCTCGGTGCCCGCCAGCAGGCCTTCCAGCGGCCGGGTCACCAACGCCTCCACCTGCTGCGCATCGAGCCCTGGCGCCTCGGTCTGGACGGTCACGTGCGGCGGCGCGAAATTCGGGAACACGTCGAAGCGCGCGTGCAGCAATGCGCCGATGCTCAGCGCCGTGACCAGGATCGACAGAGCGGTGACGATGCGTGGATGCGCCAGCGAGGCGCGGACGACGGCGCTGAGCATCAGTCGTTGCCGGCGAGGGTGCGCAGGCCCTGCAGCGACCACAGCACGCCGGCACCCCGAACCACGATGCGATCGCCGGCGTGAAGCCCGCTCACCAGCCAACCGCTGCCGATCGGCTGCAGGAGCGTCACGCGCAAGGGCGTGAACCGCGTGTCCCCGTCTTTCGCCTTCTCCGGCAGCTCCCGGTAGACGTAGACGCCCTGCTTCCCGTAAAGCAGGGCTCCATCGGGCACCACGCGTCCGTCGCGGTCGCCGTCTTCGAGCGTAACGGGCAGCTGCGCGCCAGGCCCAAGGCCACCCGGCGGACGCGGGATCTGCAGCAGCAGGCCAACACCCTGCACCTGTGCTCCCGCGCGCGGGAGCACGCCGAGCACACGCGCCGGCACCTTGAGGCCATCGACATCAATCAACGCGTGCGTGGGTATTGCGCCCAGGCTGTGCCGGCCGGGAACGTCGGCCCGCAACAGCAGTTGCGTGGCATCGGCGAGGTGTTCGATCAGCCTTGCGCGCTGCGCGGCCGCGAGCCGGGCCAGCGGTCCCCAACGCAGGAGGAATCGAGTCCGCGCCTGTTGTACGCGGACCCGCGCTTCGGTCTGCGCCACCTCGGCCCGCTGCACCGCCTTCAAAGAGGCGTTGGCGCCGCGATACAGCCCCTTCAGTCGGGCAGTCTCCGCCACGGCGGCCTTGGCGAGGGCGCGGGCGGCATCGAGCCGGCCGGCATCGGCCACCAGGCGCGACGGATCGAGCACTTGCCCGTAGGCGTCGAGGCGCTTCGGCGCGATTGCCCGCGGAGCCCGGGCGACGACAACTCCCACGGCGCGCTGCTGCTCGACGCTGAGCGCCGGCAACGGGTGGTCAGGGCCGGCCTCGGCCGCTCGCGGCGAGGACAGCAAAAACACCGCGCAGGCCGGCGGCAGCAGGTACTTCAGCGCCGTCATCGTCGGACTCCTGTGCCGGATTCGCGGCGACCACCCCCAGAGCTTCGTCGAGTATAGTGACTCCATGGTGATCCGAGCGAAGACGGCCGTCCGGTCGAAACTGGCCATCGGACCTGCTCTGCAAACGGCACAGGCCGCCCGGGGCCTCCTGCTGCTCGTTTGCGCGGCTTGCGCCGGCGGCCTCGCCGGCTGCGCCCACTTTCAGCCCAAACCCCTGTCCGCCCGGGCCAGCATCGTCGGCTTCGAATCGCGCTCGCTCGAGGCACCCGGGCTGCGCGCCTTTCTGGTTGCGAATCACGCCGCGGCCCCGACACGGGGTACGCCATGGAGCCTCAAGGCGCTGACGCTGACCGCGTTCTATTACCAGCCGGCCCTGGCGGAGGCGCGTGAGAGGCTGCTCGCCGCGCAGGCCGCCCGGATCACCGCGGGCGAGCGACCCAATCCATCGGTCTCCCTCACGCCCGCCTATGACAGCGGTGTCCCCGGGGCGATACACCCTTGGATCGTACCCCTCTCGCTCGATTGGCCCATCGAAACGGCCGGCAGACGCGGCGACCGGCTCGCGCAAGCCCGACATCTCGCCGCGGCGGCCCGCTGGGATCTCATCGGCACGGTGTGGCGGGTGCGCAGCCGCCTTCGAGATGCGCTCCTGACGCTCTATGCGGCGCGTCGGTCCGAGTCGCTGCTCACACGGGAAGTATCGACACGGCGGAGAGTCGTTCACCTGCTCAGCGGCCAGTTGAGCGCCGGGAACGTCTCGAGCTACGAGGTGGCAGAAGCTCGGATTGCGTTGGATCGGGCTACCCTCGCCCGCCAAGCCGCGGCCGCTCGGGCCCGGCAAGCGCGCATTGCCCTGGCCGGGGACCTCGGGGTGCCGCTCAGCGCCCTCGATGGTGCGAGAATCTCGTTCGACCTGGTGAGATTGCCCGTGGCCCTCACCCGGCCGGCGGCGAGGCAGCGGGCATTGCTCGAGCGCGCCGATGTCCGGGCCGCGCTCGAGCGTTACGCGGCCAGCCAGTCGGCCCTGCAGCTTCAGATCGCACGCCAGTGGCCGGATATTCATCTCGGACCGGGCTTTGCCTGGAATGCACAGCTCGCCGATGACCGGCAATGGAAGCTCGGACTGTCCCTGCCCCTGCCCATACTCAACGACAATCAGGGCCCGATCGCCGAGGCCCGCGCGCAGCGCGCGCTCGCCGCCGCCCATTTCCTGACGGTGCAGACGGCCGCCGTGACCCAGATCGACAGTTCGCTCGCCGCCTACGACTCCGCCCGCGCACAGCTCGTGACGGCCGACTCCCTGCTCCGCAATCTCCAACGCCAGGTCCGTTCCGTCGACGCGCAGGTGCGCGCTGGCGAGTCGCAGCCGCTCGATCTGGCGAACGCGCGCCTGGCCTGCGATGCCGGCGTCGAGAATCGGCTCGCCGCGCGGGTGCGCGCGCAGCGGGCGATTGGACGGCTCGAGCGGGCCCTGGAGAGTCCGCTCACCCTTGCGCCCACCACGGCGCGGGCTGCTCTGCGCGCCATGCGCTAAACGCCGCCCAACGGTGCGGGCTCGCAGCCTTGCCGGCATGGCGCGGCCGGACCCTCTTCGCCGGCGCGTTGCGCACATTCCGGCCATCCGCTAGACTGCGCGGCCCGCCGCGGGCCTACCCCGGGCGGTACCCCGGCACCCACGCACCTTACGGCGGCCTCTGCCCCGGCAAGACGGGACATGGCGTCGCGATCGTGGCGCCCCACTGCGCACCGGCCGCTCCCGAATCCCGTACGGACGGCCTGCCCTGCGAGGCAAGGGCGGAGCAGGGGCTGCGCCATTTGAACGGACGGATATGCTTTCCACATTCAACGTCACGATACAGTTCGGGGCCAAGCCGCTGTTCGAGCTGGTCACCGTCAAATTCGCCGATGGCAATCGCTACGGCCTGATCGGAGCCAACGGCTGCGGCAAGTCGACGCTCATGAAGATCCTGAGCGGCGAGCTCGAGCAAAGCGCGGGTGACGTCGTGCTGCAGCCCGGCAGACGCCTCGGCACCCTCAGACAGAATCAGTTCGCCTACGAAGACGAGCGAGTGCTCGATGTGGTGATGCAGGGTCACGTCGAGATGTGGCGCGCCATGCAGGACCGGGACCGCATCTACGCCGATCCGAACGCCTCGGACGCGGACTACATGAAGGCGGCCGAGCTCGAGGTGAAATATGGCGAATACGGCGGTTATGACGCCGAGGCGCGCGCCGGGAGCATCCTGAGCGACATCGGCATCGCCGAAGCGTTGCACGAGCGGTCGATGCGCGAGGTGGCGCCCGGACTGAAGCTGCGGGTCCTGCTGGCGCAGGCCTTGTTCTCCAAACCGGACGTGCTGCTGCTCGATGAGCCGACGAACAATCTCGACATCCACTCGATCCGCTGGCTCGAGGGCGTGCTCAACGAGTATGACGCCACGATGGTCATCATCAGCCACGACCGCCGCTTTTTGAACCAGGTCTGCACGCACGTCGCCGACCTCGATTACCAGCAGCTCAAGGTCTATCCGGGCAACTACGACGACTTCATGCTGGCCTCGCTCCAGGCGCGTCAGCGCGTGGAAGCGTCCAATGCCAAGGCCCAGGAGCGCATCTCGGACCTGCAGGAATTCGTGCGCCGCTTCTCGGCGAATGCCTCGAAGGCACGCCAGGCGACCTCGCGCCGCCGGGAGCTCGAGAAGATCAAACTGGAAGAAGTTCGGCCATCTTCGCGGCAAAATCCCTATATCCGCTTCGAACAGCGCAAGAAGCTGTACCACTCCGCGGTCTCCATCGAAGCGCTGTCGTTCCGGTATCCTGGCTCGGATCGCGATGTCCTGAAGAAGGTCAGCTTCAACGTCCGCGCCGGCGAGCGGATCGCGATCATCGGCGCGAACGGGGTCGGGAAGACAACCCTTGCACGCTGCCTGATCGGGGAACTGAAGCCCACCGCGGGTGAGATCATCTGGGTCGAGAATGCCGAGCCCGGCTACATGCCGCAGGACGCGCAAGCGGACTTCGCCGAGAAGGTCGACCTGTTCACGTGGATGTCCGAGTGGACGGGCAAGGCGGACGATGACCTGATCGTGCGCGCCACCCTGGGTCGCCTCCTCTTTTCCGGCGACGAAGTGAAGAAATCGGTGAAAGTGCTCTCCGGCGGCGAAAGGGGCCGCATGATCTACGGCAAGCTGATGCTGACCCGGCCGAACGTGCTGGTCATGGACGAGCCCACGAACCACATGGACATGGAAACCATCGAGTCCCTGCAGACGGCGCTCGAGCTGTATCCCGGAACGCTGATCTTCGTCTCCCACGACCGGGAGTTCGTCAGCGGCCTTGCCACGCGGATCATCGAGCTGAAATCGGACGGGACCATCGAGGATTTCACCGGGACCTTCGACGAGTACCTGGCGGCACATCCCCTGGTCGCGTGACCACCGGCCGGTCCCCGGGCAACCTGGGAAGGCCGCCCCCCAGGGATGCAATCATCCCAGGGGGCCCGCGGGGGTGCCTGCCGCGCAGTCGCGCGACGGGGCGATACGATACGCCGGGAGTCCGCACGAAAGTCGAGCAACCCCGCTCAATGTCCTGTAGTCTCCGGCGCTGGCTCGTGACCTTTCGGCTTGTTTGCCATGGCGCTGGCTCGAATTTTCGGCCAGTCCGCCCTGACTCCATTCCTGCAAAGCTCGACGAACCACAGTGGAGCGGGTAGTACCCGCGGCATCGATTTGCGTTCTAGTGAGAGCTGCAGTGACAAAACTATACGTTGGAAATCTTCCCTTTACGGCGACTGACGAATCCGTTCGCGCCTTGTTCGCCAATCACGGCACGGTCGAGAAGGTATCGCTGATCACCGATCGCGACACCGGCCGGCCGCGTGGATTCGGGTTCGTCGAGATGTCGAATGCGGATGCGGCACGGGCCATTCAGGCATTGGACGGCACTGATTTCGGGGGACGCCCGCTCAAGGTGAACGAAGCGCAGGAGCGCTCGGGCGGCGGCGGCCACCGCGGCGGCCCGCGGCGGTACTGAGCATGATCTGCACGGCCGCTTGCGCGGCCGTGCAGCCGTCTCAAACGCCCACCGCGACCGCGGATTTTCATCGCGCCATGGGGCTGAGAGGATTCGTAGGGGCGGTTGGGCAGGGGCGCAATGGGCGGCGCCAACCGGGGCGCACATGCCCAGCCTCGAGGATTGCAGAACACGACGTCATCGCCCCATCCAAGGCGCTAGGATGGCCCTTCCCCGCCCGTGACGTCTGACCGTTCCCGCCCTCAGGGAACGATCATCGTCCGCCGGCTCACCCCAGAGGCCCCATCGGCCGCCCGGCCCCCTCGCAAGCGCAAGCGGGGTCTCCAAAGCGCACGCATCCGCGGGTCCGCCGATCGTCCGACGTGCATCACGCACGCCGCGAGCATCAATTCACACCAGAGCCGCACCGCAGCGGCCACGACGAAGCATTACAGCCCGCCCCGCCACCGCGCGAGCCGGGCTCATCGCCCTTGCCGAAATATAAATTCGAGACCTGTTGGGGGTATACCGTGGATTCGATTGAATGCGTGAGGCGCCAAAAATGCGCCATGATCAGCCGATATGCCGAATCCGATGATATCCAGGGCCTCACCCAGGTTCTTACGACGCTGATCCCGTTCGCGCTGCTCTGGTGGGCCGCAGTCCGCCTGGCCGACGTATCTCCCTGGCTGGTCGCACTCCCATTGCCGCTCATCATCCTGTTGACCGTCCGCGCTTTCGGTCTGATGCACGAGTGCGGCCATGGCAGCCTGTTTCGCAGCCGCGGGCTCAATCGCGCCGTCGGGTTTCTCCTCGGCGTCATATCCGGCATGCCCCAGTACGTCTGGGCGCAGCATCACAATTTCCACCACGCTCACAACGGCAACTGGGAGAAGTACCGCGGCCCCTACGCGACACTCTCGGTCGATGAGTACGCGGCCCTCACCCGTGCACAGCAGCGCATGTACCGATACAAGTGCAGCGTGCTTGGCGCGCCGCTCGCAGGCTTCGTCTATCTCATCTTCAATCCCCGCTTCACCTGGCTGCGAGGCAGCGTTGGCCTCCTGATCCACACCATCCGGCGCAAATTCTCGCAGCCGGCCCTATCGCTGCGGGCGCATGCCGCGGCCTATCGGACGCGCTACTGGAAGTCGGCGAGAGAATATCGGCACATGTTCTGGAACAACGTCGCGCTGCTGAGCATCTGGGCGACGATGTGCCGCCTGTGCGGCATGACGCAGTTCTTCTCGATCTACCTTCTCAGCCTGTCGATCGCGGGCGGCGCGGGCATCGTGCTGTTCACCGTACAGCACAACTTCCGGCACGCCTACGCGAGCGACAGCGAACACTGGGACCACGACACCGGAGCGATCGAAGGCACGAGCTTTCTGGTGCTGCCGCCCTGGCTGAACTGGTGCACCGTCAATATCGGCTATCATCACATCCATCACCTGTCCGCCAGCATCCCGGGCTACCGTCTGGTGCAATGCCACGAGGAGTACGAGCACCTGTTTTCACGCGTCACCCGCGTGCGGCTCGGCGAAGTCCTCGGCGCGCTGAAATACATCCTCTGGGACAGGCAAGCTCAGCGAATCATCTCCGTCGCGGAATACCAGCAGCAGCGCGCCTGAGGCGCACTCCCGCGTCAGTAGATGATCTCGTGCGATATGTCGCACGCATTGGTGTCGTTCGACCAGGTGCTCTGCATGGCATAGGCGCCGTTGCCCATGCTGACATCCGCCGCGCCCCCCGGCTGTCCCGGGCTGATCCAGGCGCACTCGTCGCCGTTCTCCTCGCCGGTGCTGGGATTGGTCCAGCCGCCCGCGGGCAGCATGTCGGTCAGCGTCTCGGCATACTCGTGCCCGGCCACGATCGAGAAGCCGTCGTTGACTCCCGCCGGCGCGGGATTGACGAAGTCCTGTCCGCAGCTGGTCCCGAGGTCATCCACGTACGGCATGTTGGTGTAGGCAATGGGGCCGTACGAGGAGGTCGTGTAATCATGCCAGGCGCAGAAATTCGCGTGGCCGAAGCCATCGGGGCTGGTGCCCGATGGCGACACCACGAGATACATGACGTAGCGATTGGATGAGGCGGTGGTGTTGCCGAAGTGTCCGGCGGCCGCCACCGCCTCGGCGGCAATCTGGCTGGTCTTGGCGCGACTCGGCGCCGGGCTCCCCGAGTCGTACCACACGCCCGTGAGGGCTCCGCTCGAGGGATAACCGACCTGCACCGCGGCGGTGCTCGGGCAGGAGGTCATCCCCTGGGCGACCCCGCTGCCGTCGCAGTACTGGGTCATGGTGCCGGACCACAGCTCGCCGCCGGTACCGATGCCCGTGAACAGGTCGGTCAGGTACTGGGCCGCCCCGTCGGGATCTCCGCTCGAGGTCTGCCACTGGCTTCCCCAGAAGACCAGGTACACGCGCGGCGTGCCGCTCACGACGCCGATGCCGTTGGTGCCGCCGCCGTACGCCAGCGTCTTCGAGGCGCTTCCCTTGCCGTGAGCGGCGTGCGCCCTGGCCCACCGCGCGATCAGACTGGCCGCCTCGCGGGTGGGCACCGCGCCATGGCGATACGGGTGCTGGAAGCTGGGGGCATAGGGATTGGCGGCCAGATCACCCGGCTGCGTGGCCGACGCCTGGGTCGCGATCAGCCCTCCGGCGATCAGCGCAACTGCGGCCGTCGTCGAGATCTGCATGAGCTTGTGCATGGATCTGCCCCCCCCCATTTTTCGCTTGTTGGTCATCGGACACGGCGGTTTGCCGGGCAACGCCATCAGCGATTGAACACCCAGCCCCCTGCCATCGGCACTTTACGCCGATTTATCGGCATTCCGAGCGTTTCAACCGCCTCCCCGGGGCGAGCGGCTCTTGCGCTGACGCAAGCCATCATAGCCTCGCCCGCTGACCGGTCAAGAGTGTCGCTGAGTTGCGCGGACACAACGACGTGAGGGTCAACCAGCCGGCCAGATCATCCGGGCGCGGCTGACGCATGCTCGGCACCGGACGCCGCCGGAGCCCCGGGCCTGCCGCTTCGATTCCTCGATGTCCAACATTCCGCCAGAATCGAGGCCCTTCGCCCCCCCCGCCGTCAGATGGCACTCGGTGACCTGCGGCATGGCGTGCACGGCCGTGATGAAACCGCTGACGGTTCATCCGTCCTGCCCTTTCAGCGAGACGCGCGTGAAGACGGTCAACCCGGCGGCTGTCATTTCTTCCGGCACGGTCTCGAGCGCCCAGAGACCGAATGGCATTGGATGTTAAATAATGCATCTTTCACGGCTTTCAATGCCGGTCATCAACTCTTCCAGAGCATAAACGCAACCCTATTTCGCGAGATCCGCCCTAAGATTCTCATCCGTCGCGAATGGACCCTCGAACCGACAAATCTTCGGAGCCGGCATGAGAAATGCAAACTCTGGCAGACAGCAACCGACACCTGCGGTACCCGCGATCCCGGCTCGTGCGCTGACACGGCGCGCCTTCCTGAGGACCTCCCTGGCGGTTCCGGTCATGGCTGCGAGCCGCTCGGCATTCGCTCTGGCGGGAAAAATGGACGGACGTCATCCGGATTTGCGCGGCCTGCCGGGCTACGTGCAACACGTGATGCGCCAGCTGCGGGTACCGGGCGCGGCGGTCGCGATCGTTCATGAGGACCGGGTCCTTTTCTGTCACGGATTCGGCGTGAAGAGTCTGTCCAGCGGTGAACCGGTGACCGAGAACACCCTGTTCTCGCTGGCCTCGCAGACCAAACCTTTCACGGGCACGTGTTTCGCGATGCTCGAGTCCGAAGGCCGCCTGCAGGGCGACCGGCCGTTCCTCGACTACTTGCCCGCGTTTCGAATGAGCAGCCCGGACGTCACGCGGCGGATAAAGGTGAGTGAGGTGCTGTCGCATATCAGCGGTCTGCCCGCACACGCGGGCGACCAATTGTATTTCCCGGCCACCGACTACTCGCTCGAGCAGGTCGTGCAGAGGATCCGCGAGCTTCCCCTGGTGCGTCCCTTTCTCAGCACCTTCGCATACGAAAACGTGCTCTACGCCGCTGCCGCGTTGATGATGCAGCGAGTAACGGGAATGACGTACGAGCAGTTCGTCTCGAGAAGGATCTTCGGCCCCCTGGGCATGCGCTCGACCGTGCCCAACGCCAGCGACTTGCCGGCGGCGAGCGACGTCGCAACCGGTCATACCGAGGTCGACGGAATCCTCAAACCCGTGCCCCCCATCGTATGGAGGAACAATCCTGGCGCCGGCGGAATCTATTCCAGTGCATCCGACTTGACGCGCTGGATGCGAATGCATCTGCGGGGAGGGGTCTACCGGAGCAGCCCGGGATCTCTGCAGCGGCTCTACAGCGCGCGGGCCCAACAGGAGATGTGGACGTCGCGAATCAGTATCCCGCTGGGCGAGGACGCCAGCGAAGCGGATCGGATCCAATACGAGGACCTCGCCTACGGCGCAGGCTGGTTCCTGTCGAAATATCGCGGTGAGCGCCTGATGTGGCACTCGGGAGAATTTCCCGGATTCGTTTCCAAGATCGCCCTGATGCCTTCACACCGGCTGGGCGTGGTGGTGCTGACCAATCAGGAAGTGGATACGGCGTTCCGTGCGATCACGAACCACGTGCTCGATCTTTTCATGGGTGCGCACGACATCGACTGGTTGGCGTCGTTGATGCGCGAACGGGATGCCGCCAAGGCTGCCAAGGAAAAGCGGCTCGCGGCGGTAATAGCCACCAGGACTCTCCGCGCGGATGCACCCATGGACTGCGGCGCGTTCGAAGGCACCTACCGCGATGCCTGGTACGGCGATGTGAGGATCTGGCGATCCGGAGGAAAGTGCCTGATGCACTTCGTGCATACCCAGGAGCTCATCGGCGAAGTCCATCCCTGGGCTCGCGACACTTTCGTGGTGCGGTGGCGGGACCGGCTGCTCAAGGGCGACGCACTCATGTCCTTCGAGAAGAATCCCGCAGGCGAAGTCGTGGCCGCCCGGATGAAGCGGCTCTCTCCTTTCGAGGCGCCCGCCTTTGATTTCCGTGACCTGCACCTTGCTCGAGTCCGTAAGAGTTAGGCGCGTGTTTCCGCTCGCCGCAGCGGCTGATCGAGCATGACGATGCTCTTGACGGTGCTCTTGACGATGCCGGACTCGCGGAAAGGTCCGTATTCTCGCCTCCCGCAAATCTCCAGCACTCTCGATCGTGCGGTCGGGAGGGAGCGTGCACGTGGCTGAAAATACTGGTGGAAAGGGAGGGACTCGAACCCTCGACCCCGGCATTATGAGCGTGCTGTTTCGCTCAAGATAGGCTTTATATTCAATAGCTTGCCAAGGGACGCCCCGTTGCGATAGGCACGACGAAGCACGGCCGGGCACAACCGACTCCCGCAGCTCTCCCGCATTCTCGTGGCTTGATTTTGAAGGTTACGGCGCTACGCCATGCGGGCCGCGCTTCCCGAGAAGGGCGACATATGCTATATGCATACTGCATATGCGCCAGGCTTCCGGAATAACAGCTGCGATCCGTCGCGCGAACGCCCGCCAGTGGGTCCTCAAGCCGCAGGACTTAGCTGTTGCTCTGAAGCTCGTCTCGCTGCACGGCGAGCAAATGCCCTATGCCGCTCTCGCCAAGCAAATGCGGCTCTCCCCATTCGAGGTCCATGCGGCGGTTCAGCGCTTGATCGCGGCCCGCCTAGTCACCAAACACACCGGTCCCATCCGGCCGATCATGGCGGCGCTGCGCGCATTCGTGATCAGCGGCGCTCCGTACGCCTACCCTCCGGTCCGTGGCGAGGCCACCATCGGCTTTCCAACAAGCCACGCGGTTCCGCCACTTAGCGAACAGATACAACCGTCCACGGACCTGCCGCCAGTCTGGCCCCACCCGGAAGGCACCTTACGTGGTCAAGCGGTGCTTCCCCTATATGAAAACCTCCCCCTCGCAGCCGTGGACGACCCAAAGCTATACGAGCTCCTCGCTCTCTTTGACGCATTGCGAATCGGCCAGGCCCGGGAACGAGAGCTGGCCAAAAAGCTCCTGGAGCAGAGGCTGCAATGATAGCTACTGCGGACAATCCCAATCTTGCGATTCTGGAGATGGCGGTCCAGGCGCTCGGCGAGCTAACTGATTCGCTCGTGTTTGTCGGCGGCTGCGCGACCGGATTGCTCGTAACGAGAACACGCGCCAACCAGATTCGCGCCACCGAGGACGTGGACGTCGTCGCCCAGGTCTCAACCATTGCTGAATATCACGGCGTCGAAGCCGTGCTGGCCTCACGCGGCTTCAAGCATGATACCTCGCCGGATGCGCCGATCTGCCGATGGCTGAGCGGAGGAATAACGCTCGACCTCCCGCCGTCACAACCCGGTGTCCTGAGCTTTCACAATCGCTGGTATCCTCTCGCCGTCACTACCGCCAGCCCAATGACGCTTCCGAGCGGCCACTCGATAAAGCTCATCACGGCCCCAGTTTTTGTCGCCACGAAGCTCGAAGCGTTCAAAGGCCGCGGAAACGGTGATTTTCTTGTGAGCCATGACCTCGAGGACGTCGTCACCGTCGTCGACGGTAGGCCGGCACTGATAGATGAGCTGCGCGGTGCGCCCGAAGAGCTCCGTACCTACATAGCCACGGAGATTTCTTCGCTCCTTAGCACGCCCCAATTTCTCGATGCCCTTCCGGGCCATCTTCCAGGCGACTCCGCGAGTCAGTCCCGCGTACCTCTCGTGATCGATATGTTGGAAGCACTGACGCGATAGAGGATGGATTGTCCCGGACCGACGTAACTGGCCACAAAAGCTCAGCTGCCCATTACCGAAAGGCAGTTTCGCCCGATTTTTCGGCGAAACGCACTCTGCCTCATCCGGTGCGAACCCTGGCAAGCTGGTGGAAAGGGAGGGACTCCAACCCTCGACCCCGGCATTATGAGCTTGGTGCTCCGCTCGAGATAGACTTTACATTCAACAACGTAGCCAAAGGGCGCCCGTTGCGATTGACACGACTGAGCACAACCGAGCACGACCGATTCCCGCAAATCCCCCGCAATGCATCAATGCATTTGCCACCACGCCCTGCCTGGCGCGACGGCGAGCGCCCTGAGGCGCTGAAGGGCGGACGGGAGCTTACGGCGGCCACCGCGGCCGGGCTTTGATGATGCATTTTGCAACATCAAAGCGGAGAAATCCGCAGTGGTGAGCTCGAAGAGAAAGTCGGCCGGGAAGCGCTCGCGGTCAAGGCGTAGGGGTAAGTCGCGGTCAGGGCTGTGTCCCCAAGAGAGGGATCAGGGGCGGACCACTCTCGGCGACGGCGACGGCGACGGCGGCGATGATGATGATGATGGGTAGTAAGAGTGCCACTTATACTCAAGTGGTGCTATTATTACCCGCATGAAAAGCCGCGATCTTGAGACCGCACTGAAGACCTTCCGCGAAAAGGGCGGCACGCTCCGCACTCGAGACCTGGTCGCGCTCGGGGTACATACCGATGCGCTCTATGCCCTGCGAGATGGTGGCCAAATCGTCGAACTCGGCCGTGGCCTCTATCGTCTGGCCGAAGCCGGGGAAGCCGAGTATCCCGACCTCGCGGTGGTAGCGGCACGAGCTCCCAACGCGGCGGTCTGCCTGATCAGTGCACTCTCGTACCACGGCATCACGACCCAGATCCCATCTTCCGTGCACATTGCCGTACCGCGAGGCAGCTACCACCGCATCAAGCTGTCAATACCCGTCACCGTATATCGCTTCGACCCCAAGACCTTCTCTGAGGGGCTGGAAACGCATCGCATCGGTGGCATGCCCCTCAAAATCTACAGCGCCGCGCGCACCGTGGTGGACTGCTTCAAGTTCAGAAACAAGCTGGGTGTGGATGTCGCCCTCGAAGCACTGCGCCTGGCGCGACAGCGAAAGCGCGTCCAGAACCGTGAACTACTGCACTACGCGCGCCTGCTCCGTGTCGAAAAGCCCATGTCACCTTACCTACAGGCCATCGAATGAACACAAAGGAAGTGAAGAATGTCGTGGCCTCCGTGCTCGCGAGGCTGCGCAACACATCGAAGTCGAATGGCGTACCGTTTCAGCAGGTCCTCCAACAGTATGCAATGGAGCGTTTCCTGTACCGCGTCTCGAAGTCGCGGCACGCGCAAAGTGTCATTCTTAAAGGCGCTCTGCTACTGAAGACCATTGGTATTCCCAACGCGCGCCCCACTATCGATATCGACATGCTGCGCAAGGGAAAAGCCGACGAGGCAAGCCTGATTGCACTAATCAAGGACTGTGCGACTCTCGAGGTGGAGGCCGACGGCCTGACCTTCCTCGATGATACTGTGGCCGCCGAGGAAATCACGAAGGATTCGGAATACAAAGGCACGCGAATCCTCATGGACGCGCGCATGGATAATGTGCGACTGAGACTTCAGATCGATTTCGGCGTCGGTGACGTCATCGTGCCAGGCCCAAAAATGATCGAATACCCGGTCTTCTTGGGTGGAGACATGATCCAACTACTCGCCTATCCGGTCGAATCCGCAGTCGCTGAGAAGCTCCAAGCCATGGTAGCGCTCGGAAGCGCTAACAGCCGCATGAAGGACTTCTATGACGTGTGGATCTGCTCGAAACACCTTGATTTCAACGCAGGCACTCTTCTCAAGGCCATCAGCACGACGTTCAAGAATCGAGAAACATCAGTCCCGGCGCAAGAGTTTGAGGCCCTGACGGCAACCTTCGCTGGAACGCATCGCGTTCAGTGGAACGCTTTCGTAAGAAAGATGGGCGAGGAGGAGCTCATCGATGGGTTCGGTAAGATCATCGAGGATATTAAGACCTTCGCAATGCCGGCGTTCCGATCACTTGCCAGCAGAGAAAAAATCGCGCAGCAGTGGAAGGCCGGCAACGGCTGGGTCATCTCATGATCTGGTGGTCTTTTGCCCGGTCGTTTCGTCGAGAAGGATCGCGTGGGTAGAGCCAGGGGGGCGGCTTCGCCCGAATTTTCGGCGAAACGCCCTCTACCTGATCCTCGCGCGCTGCTGGCAAACTGGTGGAAAGGGAGGGACTCGAACCCTCGACCCCGGCATTATGAGTGCCCTACTTTCTGTCTTTTACTCAATTAGTTACGGCACTTCGTAGCTTTATTGGCACATTTTCGGCACAGTACCATGCATGGCGACCATCCGGAAGAAGGGCGACTACCAGTGGCACGTGCAAGTGCGCAAGCGGGGCTACCCGCAGCAAACCAAGACATTCACGACACGCGCGGAAGCCCAGGCATGGGTCAACATGATCGAATCGGAGATGTCGCGGGGCGTGTGGCTCGACCGCGGTGAAGCCGAATCGACCACGCTTGCTGAAGCCCTGACACGGTACGAGCGTGAGGTCACGCCAAAAAAGCGCAGCGCGGACGACGAAGTGCCCAAGCTGCGCGTCATCAGCCGCGCCGAAATCGCCAAACGCATGCTCGCCTCGGTCCGCTCCGCGGACATCGCCGCGCTCCGCGACAAGTGGCTTGAAGACGGTTCGGCGCCCGCCACGGTCGTGCGACTCATGGCGCTGCTGTCACATGTATTCTCGACTGCCCGCCGCGAGTGGGGCATGGAGAGCCTCGCCAATCCAGTGCAACTAGTGAGCAAGCCTCGCGTATCGAACGCCCGCGCACGACGACTCATCGCGGTGGACCCGACCCGGTGCGCCGCTGCCAGTGAGGACGAAGACTCCGGTGAACACCGGATGGTGCACGGCGAAATCGACCGGATCATGGCCGCCACTAATTCGCTACTCCTCCCTGCCCTCATCCGCATTGCCGTGGAAACCGGGATGCGGCGCGGCGAACTCTGCAAAGTCCGATGGGAGCACCTAGATTTGACCCGCCGAGTCGCACATCTTCCGGCTGCGATTTGCAAGAACGGCGAGGCCCGCGACGTGCCGCTCTCGCCTGTCGCGGTCGACGAGCTGCAACAGGTGCCGCGTCATGCGTCCGGTAGGATATTTCCGCTTGCTCCGCACAGCGTCACCCGCGCATTCGACCGTTCCGTAAAGCGCGCCCGGACACAATATGAACGCGAGTGTGTGGAGAAAAATCAGAAACCCGATCAAAATTATCTCACCGATCTACGCTGGCACGACCTCCGGCATGAATCCACCTCGAGGCTCGCTGCCCTATTTCAAATGCACGAGCTCGCCAAAATCATTGGCCACAAGACTCCACAGATGCTCCTGCGCTACTACCACCCTGACGCCGCCGAATTGGCAAAAAAGCTCGGGTGAGCCCATCCCGGTGACCGAGTGGCGCGGAATAGAGCGCGAGTGGATATAACATAGTGTAAGGCACTCTTTACACACACTCGCAAGTCGGCGTATGCTTGAAATGTTGGAGCGAATCGAGAATTGATGAGGATCGAGTGAGGAAGCGCCCACCTCGGTATGCACGGCCGCAGATCGTTGCGGGGCTAGCTTGATAGATGAACCTCATCCGACCGGCAAGTCGCTAAACGGCGGACCGACGGATCCGGATCAGTGTGCGGTCCCACGTATGTGGGAACGCGCCAGTTGCCTTCCCACCGTTCCGTGCCAATCGCGAGAACGGAGAACGACAATGGAGTACAGCCCATTAGGCCGGGCTAACTGAACTTGCGACGCGACTGCAATGTCGCGGACGTTCGTTTGGCCGGCCAGACACCTGGGAATACAACACCCGCAAGGGGAATACCGGGGGCGCTCGCAAGGCGCAGTTGATGGCCGACCGCCGTAAACGGAGGTCCGTCATGCCTGCCACTGAGCGTACTACCGTCGCCCCAACTTCCGCGGCGCGTCCTGTCCCCCTCGCCACCCTCCGTGCCTACCGCCGCACCGGCGGGGCCATCGTGATCGTCGAGCGCGCCAGGCGCGCTCCCCGCCGCCATCGCATCAGCCTCCGCCGGTATGCCGCGCTGCGGGAGTGGACAATCACCCGCGCCGCCCGCCGCGGGCGCACGAGTGGCGGCTCAGACCGAAGCTCTTTCGTCCTCTCCCTCTGGAGTGCCGCATGACCCCGCCGCGCCTCGCACGGGAGCGCGCCTGGCGGGCACGCCTGGACCCGATGGAGCGGTATGTCGAGAACCACGAGCACCTGCTGCTCGGCCGGACCAGTGTCAGCGTGACCGTCGTGCCACCGCCAGCGCCGCACGCCGAGCTGGCCGCCCCTGCCGCCGAGCCCGAAGCACCGGAGATGACCGCGGCCGAGCGTGCGCGGCACAGTGTGCGCATGTTCACGCCATGGGCGATCCAGGAGTCCCGGGAACTGTTAGGCGCGGCCAGCAAGACCGACGGCAAGCGGGACGCTGCCACGCTTGCGCGCAGCTCCGCGGCGCTCGACCGCGCCGCGCGCGACGACGGCTGGCGGTCGGTGCCATGGGCCGGTGTCGACGCGATCGACGACCCCTTCGGCGACTTGGGCCCCGAGGAGGCCAATTTTCGCGAGGTGCTCGAACATCTGAGCGTACAGTGGACGCTGGCACGCCGCGCCCACTGCGCCGCGGACGCGCGGATCGACCCGATTCTGCTCCTCGGCCCGCCGGGGGTCGGAAAGACGCATTTCGCCGCGACCATCGCCGAGCAGATCGGCGTGCGGATGTCGGTATTTTCCGCGGGCGGCGCACAGGACGCAATGCAACTCTGCGGCAGCGATGCACGGTGGAGCAACGCCCGCACCGGCATGGTCTTTGACGCGCTCGCGGGCGGCGACTCCGCCGCGCCGGTGCTCGTCGTCGATGAGTTAGATAAGTTGGCCTCTGAGTCCAGCGGCGACCGCGACACGCCGGTCAACACCCTGCTCGATCTGCTGGAGCCGGACTCCGCTCGGCGCTATCGCGACATGTCGCTGCAGCTCGAGATGGATGCGAGCCGGATGATCGTCGTGTGCACGGCAAATGAGCGCGAATCGATCTCGCGCCCGCTGCTATCCAGACTCACCGAGTTCTACATCGCGCAGCCGACAGTGGAACAACGGCGCGCGATCCTCGAACGCTACCTCGCGCGGCTCATCGAGGCACACCAGTGCCCGGCCGGCCTGGCGCTCGATGAAGTGACCGCCGAGGTGGCACTCGCCACACCGGACCTCGACGTGCGGGCGCTGCTACGCATGGTCCGCACCGCCTTCGCCGCCGCGCTCACTGCCGAGTCGGACCGAGTGACCCTCGCGCCACCGCGACGCGGCGTCACCCGGCAGCGGATCGGATTTATCTGAGGTGCTTGCCAGACCGCACGAGACGACGCAGGCGCGGCGCACGAGTCAGGGCTGGCACATGTGGGGGGAGTCCCGGGCGCTCCGCGCCCTACGCGGCCTCCGGCCGCCCGGAGGGCGGGCATCCGACCCGCTGTCTACTTCGCGGGCCCCGCCTTGCGGAGTACCGATGCGTACTTCGCGAGCAGATCGTCGAGCGCCTCGCGCAAGTACGCCGACTGGGGCACCCGCGTCAGATCAGACAGTTTTCGAAGTTGGGCGACCGAATCAGCGGAGTAGTAACCCGCCATCTGTGTTTGGTTGCCTTTCGACTTTGTGACCAAGATCACACACTCCTATTTGCAACAGCCTACGTGTAGTCTATACTACGTTTACATGAATGAGCATATTAGCACGTAGTTTGAAGGGCACCACCATGAACAAACCCCACATCGCAATCCTTACCTTAGCCGCCTTGGCGGTCGTCTCCCTCGCGGCATGCTCGCGGCCGTCCTCGCGGGTCGCGCAGCCCTCGCGGGCCTCACAGCACGAGGTGCGACGGAAAGCCCGTCAGAAGATCCTTGGTACCTATCTCTCCGCGCCCGTAAAACTGCCACCTCTCTGACCTTCTCATGCCCACTCACCCGGAGATCTACATGCACCGCAAGACCACCCCCAAGACCCGCACGCCGTCCACTGCCACCGCTGCGGCCGTCACCGGCAATCCCGGCACCATCGCGCAGATCCTCGAGGACCTCGATTTCTCGAAAGGGCTGCTCGCCACGGCGCACGCCGCAGCGGGCACCGAGGACATCGCCCCCGAGGACATGCAGTCCACCCTCGGCTACGCCCTCGAGCGCCTGCGCGCCGGAATGGAGCGCGTCCGCGCGATACGGCCCACCGATCTCTGACAGGACCACGACCATGCGTATCCAAACCTCTCGGATGCTCTCCATCCTCCTCGCCGCCCTCGCGGCCGTCTCCCTGGCCGCCTGCGGTGGAGGAGGCGGTGGTGGCGGCTCCTCCAGCGCAACGAGCGGCGGAGGCGGCTCTTCCAGCGGGGGAACCACGCAGCTCGCAAGCTGCACAGCGGCGGGCGCGAATCCCTACAACAATGCGGTCGATCAGGGCGTCGCGCCCTGCCTCACCGTGACGGGCCTCGCCAGCGGTCAGTCGGTGTCCGTGTCCGATGGCACCGATACGCTCACCGAGAGCAGCAACGGGACCTTCGATTTCCCGACCCTGATGAACGTGAACACGAGCAACGGCGTGGTATCCCCAACCGCCACGTTCTCCATCACGGCCACCGCCGGCGGGGCTACGTGCTCCCTCTCCGGCGGAACCGCAACGACCACTCCATATGCGGTGACCGCGCTGTGCAGCAAGTATCCGGCGGTGAACCCGGGCTTGCCGAAGGTCACCACGATGCCGGGCGTGAGCGGAACGGCGCAGGTGATCGCCTCGCCTACGATCGTGCCCGTCTACATCTCGACGGGATCGCTCGCGACCGGCAATGAGAGCAACGATGCGACGTACCTCTCGCAGCTCGTGAACTCTCAGGAATGGGCGCTGCTCTCGCAGTACGGGGTCGGTACTGCCACGGTCGACGCGGCCGTGACCGTCAATCCCGGCGCATGGTCGCAGTACCACGGCGTCACGCCGTCAGACCTCTCAACCATCGCGCGGGACGTCGAGTCTCAGGGCGTGACGCTGACCTCGAGCACGGTGCTGGTGGTCTATCTGCCCCCGACGGTGGGCGTCAATCCCGCCGGCACGTACGGCACCGGCTACACCGGCACGGTGGCCGTCAGCAGCACGGATGTCCCCTTCGCGCTGGTGACCGATAATTCGAGCAACGGTCAGTACATCGCGGCGGATAGCGTCTATTGGGAGGCCGAGGCCGGCATCGTCAATGACACGACGAATGCGAACGGCAACGGCTACGCTTGGATGAGCGCGAACCAGGACCTCTGGCTCGGTACCAGCGTCACGCAGCAGTCCACCGCCTTCGAGAACGATGCGACGAACATCGGCATCGGGACGGTATGCATGAGCGTCGATGGGGCCGGCCCGCTTCAGGCCACGGATATTTCCACCGGCGACATCTTCCCAATCTGGTCTCAGACGGACGCGAACGCCGGGCGCAACCCCTGCCAGCCGAACGCGGACTTCTACGACAACACGCAGCCAAACCCGACCGTCACGCTGTCGAACTCGAGCACGCCCTTTGTGGGCATCGTGGCACAGGGCACGACAGCCGTCACCGGCACGCTTGGTGCGGTCTCGCGGACCGATCAGGCAATTGTCGTGGCACCGGGGAAATCCGTCACCGTGCAGGCTCAAGTGTTCACCACCGCGGCCGTGCAGGACATGATCGCGCGGCCCAGTGTGATGTCCTATATCAGCGGGGTCGACACGGGAGGATGTTCGTTCGGGTCGCCGGGCGGGGTGCAACCTTGGGCGTGCTCCGGCGCGCCACTCATCTCGATCGGCACGGTGAAGAACCTCACGCGGCCCAATGCGGCAGGGGTGAACAATGGCGACACCGTCGAGTTCACCATCACGGCCTCAAGCACGCCGTTCAAGGGGATGTACGTGATCGTCGTCCAGTTTGGCAACGAGACCGTGGCCACACCCATCGCCGTCACGAACGGCACGACTTGGCAGTAAGGGCCTTCGGCAGCCGGGGGCGGTGGCCCGCCGCCCCCGGCGGAGTATCCCGCAGCGCGGGAATTGTGGGCTGATGGTATGTCACGCCTATCCCGCAAAGTGGGAATTGTGTTGCCGGGGCGGTAACGCCGCCCCGGCCCAGAGGTAGCAGATGACGCCTCAATTGGATCGTCTACTGTGCACGCCGCATGCGGCGGCTCGTGGGGACGAATCCGGCCCCTTCAATCTATGCGCTACTTCCGTCGCCAGAACAGACGCCTTCGGCGCTCATTCCTATTGGCCGGCACCGCAGCCGCCGCCACTGTCCCGAGAAACTCGGTGAGCTCATTTTCGAACTCACGCGTAACGTCATCATAACCGCTTCGCGCGTGCGCCAGCTCGTGTAACAGAGTCCCGGCAAACAGCCTTACAGATCGCAGTTGATCACGGCGTATGACAATGCTCGATGTCCCTGGATCCCACAGACCCGCAGCATCCAGGCCGCTCAGGAAATCCGGCCGCATCGTCTTGCTGATACGGACAGCCTTAACGTGCTTGGGAAGGCCGCCAACAATTCCCGCAATTGCAACCGTTTTGGAAAATACTTCGCGTTCCGATTGGGTCATTCTGTCAATCGGAATCCAATCGAACTTAAAACTTCCATTCCATTCTGCCTGATACACCGAGATGTCGCGCATCAGAGCACCGTTCACGTCCTTTGCGCCAGCGACGTCCGAGTGAATATTGTCTGGCACAGTAACGACCGTAAGACCGTCTTTACGCGCATGATCCACTGCATTGGCATTTGAGATCAATTGTGAAGCGGTCACGAAAAGATATGATCCGGACGCACTGAGAATCTTGCAGGCATGAACAGCGACGTCCTTCCATCGCACTTCATCTGTGCCAGTACCTCGCTCGAGCGCCATCAGTTGATCCGCGAGGACTTTGGCGACCACCGCACTCTTGGTCTGCAGCAACATAGCCTTTACGCGCTCGCTGTACGCAGTCCGCCCCACGTTCGTCCTCTCCCTGTTGAGAGCCTTTTTCATAGCCTCCGTTAGGCTCGTAATGTCGTAGGAAAATGCGAAATTCTCCTCTTCTGCAACCAACAGGCCCGCAACGTAAATTCGGCTGACCTCACCCTTGCGCTCGAGGATACGTCCGATACGGGTCTCCTCAATGATCGCCTCTCCGGAAAATCTCAAGAAAAACTGCTTCGCGCGAGCCATGTCGTCGTCCGATAACTTCGATAGCCGGATCGATGTTCCGACGAATTTACGATCACGAGGTGGCGCAACAGCGGCGTGCAGCGTGACGACATCGCCGAAATCATGCTTGCTCCGCTGAGTAAGCGTGATGACACCGAATGCAGACTCTATTTCGACACCTACCTCATTGCGATCGAGAGTCGCCAAAGCGTCTTTCAGACCGATGCCGAATTTTCCGATGACCTTCCCGACGGCATTTAGCTTTTCGGGATTCTCGTTCTGCGTGAAATGCTCGTAGCGCAGTCCCCGTCCGAAGTCGCGCACGACCCATGCGCCTCTGGCCTCCTTGTGGATGTCGATTTCTTGCGTGCCACTGAGAATCTGCTCATCAAGAGCATTGGCGATCAATTCGCGAATAGCGTGGGCACTGTCCCACGCCTCCAGTATCTTCTCAATGTTAAGGTCGAAGAGACGGGCCTCGTTCATGTCAGCCTCCCATCAGTCTCCACAAATACTGCGCCGCTGTGGCTTCTGCCAGCTATTTGTCTGATCCGCGATTGCGAATTTCGTTGTGCGAACGAGCGCAAGATGGTCGGAGAGTTCGTGAATTCGCTGCGCGCCGTTCTTTGCTCGGGAGATCAAGCGACTCGCCTCACGCAGTGCATTCGCCCGTTGATCTTGTGCGGCTTGGGCAACCGCGTCTCTTGCGGCGCCGGCGGAACGGAGAGCGACCCATGTGGCCATGACGCTGATGGCGACGCTCGTGGCGGAAGCTATCGTCATCCATGCGTCGAAATCTGGTTCGGCGCTCATTTTCTGCCCCCCCCCGGCTGTTGCGTGATCCGGTCAGTCACTTCGCTCCGAGGCCATCCTGAAACGAAATGCTCTTCTCGACCAGCGCACAGAATCGCGCCGCCGCTGGAACATGCGAGCAAAACTGCTTTGTCTCCGGGCGTCCTTGAAGCATAGCTACGTTGCTCGCTGCGTTCAGAACGGCGGCTGCAAACTGCTTCGACTTACTGCTTTTCCCGGACCAAATCGACCTGTTCTTCTCAACGGTCTTGCGTGTATACGCAATGGTCAAATAGGTCTTATCACCCTTGCGACCGAACAGATGCCCCCTGCCGTATCCGATCTCGAAGTCGGTCGCCAACGGCATAGCCCTCGGATTCCCAGTTTCCCACCGAAGCACGCCGTGAATATCCCTTGCGGCGGTGCGGACCGGATCGGAACCGCTCGCCCATACGTATACGCGCAGCGACGTGTGATTTCCCGACCGGCTGATTTCAGTCATCGGGACTTGCGCGCCGCTCGGCATGGCAAATGCGAAAGCCCCAGTGACTCCTGGTGCGCCCTCCCGAGCAAGCATGCGTGCAAAGTCGGTGGTAGGAGCGGGCTTACTGGGTGGACTCGGCAGGATCGACACGAACACGATGAGCGCGATAGACCCCAAAATGACCCAGATCGCGACTTTGCGTATACGGCGAGCGCGACGGGATCTCGTTGCTTCTGGATCCAGATCCACGGCTTCCATGGACTCCCCTCACTCTCAAGCTGGCTCGCGTGTTTTTATCGCCCGCTGATTGCCCAACTCTGTGTCGGCCGTGTGACGCGCTGCGCAGGCTGGCGCATCACACGGCCTGACGGATGACGGCCTTAGGTCACCCCACGTGTCTAGCTGGACGATACGTTGAGCCACCGCGTGCTGTCAAACCGGGGCTTTACTGCCCCTCGTCCCGAACGTGCCGCGCGGCCGAGGGGATTGTTCACGCGGACGCCCAGCGTCCGGGCTGGTCCCACAACGGCCCCTCCACCAGTGCCAGTCAAAGCTGATAAACCGCGTACTGGATCGACCCGCACCCGAGTCCATTTTCCCCGCCAGTGAGCTGAATCTGGCCGCCCTGCCCAGCCGGGAGAGTGAATGCGAGACTGAACGGGAAGTACATGGCATTGGGATTGTAGTTCGACCCGCCCTTTCCGTACCGCCCCGACTGCGAATCCACAGGCGCGCCGCCGGACGTCGCCGACAGAGTAATTTGACCAGTGTTTGCGCTGCTTCCACAGCCGCCTTGCCCGATGCCAGCCGAGGCGCTGGCAAACACGAGCTCAGGAGCAGAGGACGCCGTGAGATTCACCGTCGGCGCGCTGGTGCCGTACTGGATGCAGCGGTACCGATAGAAGCGAGAACCGCAGTAACCCCAGTAGCTATACGTCACGGGTCCCTGGGTACCGGAGGTGATCAACTTTCCCATGTTTGCGGCGCCGAACTGCTGGACCTCGAGGCACAACTGACTGATGGAGTTATACCCTGTCGAGCAGGGTCCCTGATTCAGGTTGTTGTTGATCGCGCCAATACTGCTCGTATTGCCGTTGATCTGCCCTTGCTGGCTGCTGTACTCGTTGTTCAGGTTGTTGATCTGGCCCTGCTGATTCGAGAGAGTCTGCGTGTCGGAGTACACCTGACTCGACAATTGCGAATACCACGGGTATGGGCCACCGGAACGCACATCGATGTCGTTCACGTTGGCGGACCCCAATGCGCTGCCTGGCGCGACGTTTAGATTTCCTGAACCGTCCTGGGCGACCATGCCCCACCCATCGGTGTAGTGCGTGGAGAGCCCCCATCCATTGCAGGATCCGGAATTGTTGTCGATGCAGACGCCTTGATTCCAGATGTCTCCGGCGCTGTTCATCGCCGCGTTCGGCGAGGAGTTATTCGGCCCCACACCAATGGTGCCGTGGGCATCGATATCCCACGTCTGGATGCCACCACCCCATCCAGGCGGAAGGCCCGCGTGCGGAAGGTAACCATTGGTACCGATCTCACCGCCGACAACCACGTCGGCGCCGAAGAATCCATACCCAGGCACGTGCAGATTCCCGTTTTGGGTGACCGCGAGGGCCTGCCACGACCCTCCATTCCACGCGAAGGCCCGATCGGTATCCAGGGTCAACCGCACATCGCCGTTCTGGTTTCCGGTCCCGGGCAGGGCCGCATACGTCGCCACCGGCGCGCGCCAGTGGCCACCGCCGACCTCGGTCCAGGATCCGGTGCTCGGACAGTCGAGAAGACTGCCATTAATGTCGCGGGAAATGGCCCCCGGCGTACACGACCAGCCAACATTCTCCACGGCCCCCAGGATCAGCGGCGTCGACATGGTATTGTCGGCCGCGGTGGGTGCCGGGACGCGCCAGAGGAAGCGCGAGTCATTGGCCTGCTGCGCGGCATTGCTCTCGACCTTCACGGCGAGCGCCCCTGGCCCGACGCCGCTCGGCGCCGGTGCCTGCCAGGTGTTGCCGGTCCCGTAGACCACGCCGGCCACTTGACCGGAGATCGGCACCTCCGGGACGTACCCTCCGCGATCGCCGAGGTCGAGCAGGATCTGCCCGGCGTCGGGGTCGGGGTAGCGGTAGGTTCCCTGGGCGATCACATAGCCGGTCACGTTCCCGCTCGAGTCCGCCTGGTACTGGACGCTGATGGGATCCCCCATCGCATCCGTGGTCTTCGTGCCCGGAGGCAGATACCCCTGCGCGATGAGTTGCGCCACGGTCACGGTGTGCGTGCTGCCCGGGGCGGACAGCGACGCCATGTAGCCGTACTCATACTGCAGCGCGGCATTCGTGATCCTGGCGAGTTGCCCCGCCTCGACCTGCGCCACCTGGTCGGAAAATGCCTGGTGCTGCGCTCCGACCATGGACGGCATGAGGATGGCGACGGCCATGAAGCTCGCGATGAGGAGGATGATCTCCGGGACGCCCATATCAGTGCTCCTTGCGCGCTGCCGTGGCGGCGCGAGTGTTAGGTTCGACCTTCGTCGCCCGCAGTACGGGCGACGGGACCCGAACAATGACGACGCGCGGGGCCGCGAGCGCCGCGCGGGTCGCAGCGGCGAGCTGCACCTCGAGGCGGTGTTCGGTCGCCAGGGAGACGTGCAGCATGGCGAGGAGTGCCAGCGCACAGGCGCTCACGGTCCAGTACATGATCCTCAGCCGCCGCGGCGGCGTGGGGCGGGTCCAGTGACCGAGACGAGAGATGCAGCTCATAGAGACTCCTCGGGACTCGTGGCCCCACAGTCTGGTGACGGATGATTGCCGGTCGCCTCGCGGCGTATCGCGAGGGCGCCGCGCCAAAACACCGCGACGATCGCCGCGATGATCGCAACCGTCAGCCACAGGGGGTGGCCAGCGGCGATATCGAGCGCGAGCGCGAGGCCCAGGAGGAGCCGCAGAATTGGGTTTCCCAACTCGGCGGTGCGGACTTGCCGCCGCGCGGCGCGTAAAAATGACCGTCGAATGGATGACATCGACATCTGTGCTAATCCTCCGAGTGTCCGAAGCGAATTCCGGGGGCGCTGACGCTGCCCTCGTGCGGCAGGCCGCGATGCGCCTGACCGGCGTGCTGCTGTGCGCGTTGCCAGAGTTTGGCCGCCGCGGACGGCTCTTTCTTCTCGCCCTCCCCCTTCCCTTCGGGGTCCGCGCGGAAGGTTTGAGTCCCCTCGGGCCGACCGGCCGAGAACTGATCCGGACCCCCGGTGGACGGTGCCGCCCCGGGACTCCCGGCCCCCTCCGCGGGGGGCGCTCCCCCGTCGCCCGCGGCACCGCGGGTGTTCGTGGCACCACCGGTGCCCGTGGCACCCCCAGTGGCAGATGCGCCGCCGCCCGCGGCCTTTCCGGCGGCGCTCCCCAGGTGCTCGGCCGCCTTGCCGGCCGCCTCGACCCCTTTGCCCGCCGCCTGGCCCGCGGCGGAGACCGCCGCCCCGACGGGCTGCAGTCCCGGCACAGCGGAAATGGCCGCTCCCGCGGCCTTCCCGGCGGCTGCGACCCCCGCCCCTGCGGCCTTCCCGCCCGCTCCCATACCGGCCCCCGCCGCACTGCCCGCGCCGGGCGGCGGCGGGGTCGCCGCGATCGCACCGGCTCCGCCCTTGAACCCTCCCACGGATGACCCTGCCCCGCCGATGCCGCCCGCAGGACTCCCCGACACGGACGTGAGTCCCGCCAGGCGACCGAGCGCCGCCTTGGCCGCAACGCCCCCGGCCGCGGCGCCGAGCGCCGTCGCGGCGCCGGCGCGGGCCATGCCTCCCCCCGCGGCAGTCAGGTGTGAGAGCCCGAGGCTCGCCGCGCCCCCCATGATGCTGCCCGCAACCGAGGGAATCGTGAGCGCCATGATCCCGCCGAGGAGTCCGGACGTGCCGAGCGCCAACATGTTCGGAATCGGGAGCACTTGGCCGGCACCCAACTGATTCAGCCACGACGCATCCTGCTGCGCCATGTGCACCATGACGGCACTCACGCCATAGGTCGTGAGGAGCTTCACGCCGACTGAAGCGGCATAACTCGCGTAACGTTCACCGAACTGTACCGTCCATCGCGAGCCCAGAAACCCCAACATGATGCTCCCGATCCCGAGCACCATGTACATTTCCATCAGCGTCATCATCAATTGCAAGGCCACGAGACCGAAGCCCAAG
>JAJYDK010000062.1 GCA_021777555.1 Pseudomonadota bacterium
CGCCGGCTGCGAGTAACCTTGCGCCACGGCGACGACGCCGTTCCAGCTCCTTCAGCTTCTGTGAGTGTCTCATCCGTACCTCGAATGTAACCATCCGAAGTACTTGGACCGCAAGAGCGGGAAAAAGCGTCACTCACTTACGCATTTCTCAATAATCGCACAGCTATACGTTCCACAGTCCAAGTCCGCGCGCATCGATTGTCGATCGCGCCTTGGTGGAATGCCGAGCTTCTACGAAGGAGCCGCAGCATAAATGGATCGGAGTTCTTGAACAGTACGGTATGACCCAGTTTGTGCGGACTACAGCGGTCGATGCCGGTCACTAGGGCTGCAAACGCTGAGCCGTCCACGCCGCGCCGTCGCCTGCGCCGCTGTGCGTCCAGCGCGCGCGGTCATGGATCCGAAAATCGCCTTCCACCCATAGCTCGACCGCGTCGACGACCAGACGATAACCGCCCCAGTGCGGCGGCCGCGGCACCTCCGCGGCGATTCTTGCCGGCTCCGCGCCGCCCGGTCCGTCGTATACAATGCGGAAGCGCAGAGCGGCGGCGGCCACGGCCGCGATCAGGGCGGCGCGCGACCCCAGCGGTTCGCTTTGCCGGCTCGCCCATGCGCCGAGACGGCTCTGCCAAGGCCTGCTGCGGAAATACAGATCGTTTTCCCGATCCGAGAGCGGCTCTACACGTCCTTCGGCACGCACTTGGCGGTGCTGGTGGTCCCAATGAAACACGACGGCGGCGCGCGGGTTGGCGTGCAGTTCGCGCCCTTTGCGCGACAAATAGTTCGTGTAGAAGTGGATCAAGCCGGTCTCGGTGTCGATTTCCTTGCAAAGCACGACGCGTGCCGACGGCCGCCCGCGCGCATCCACGGTCGCCAGGACCATGGCGTGCGGATTCGGCTGCAATGCGTCCCTTTGCGCTTGCGACAGCCATCCGGCCGCGACCTTCAACGGGTTTTCTGGCAAGGGGTCGGTTAGAGTCTCCATCGGCAAATGGTAGCCGCGCGGCTGGCGCGCGTCACCTCGAGGTTATGCCGCTTGCGGTCACGACGCGCTCAAACTGGCAATTACCTTTTACGCGCGGGGAGTGCTCACTCCGCGTGGCGGCGATCTATCGAATTCTAATTCCGCGGAGCCGCGGCGATAGCGCAAGTCGCTATCGCGCGATCCCTAACGCTCGGGGCCTCGATCGCGCCGGCGAGCAGGCTGCTCCGGAGCCCGCCCCTTCTGCGGTTCCGGCTCGGGCACGAGTCGCTCACGGATGTGGGCCACGAACCGCTCCGCCCTCGCGATCATTTCGGACGCGGTCGGGCGTTCGATCGGATCTCCGATGTAATCGGCGATCAAACGGAGCTGCTCGGCTTGGTTGAGATCGCGACTGTACTCAATCGATATCAGCCCGCCTTTCACCAAGTGCAGACTGAACGCCGAGATCAGCCCGCGGTGTGTCTTCGGAAGCTCATGTCCGGTGGCCACCAACGCTGCGCGGGCAGCATCGAACATAGCGTAATATGCGCGGTTCGTAGCGCCGCCCGTATCGCCATGCTCCAGGAGCAAGCGAGCAGAGTTCGCTGACTGATCTGCCCTTTCCAAGAGCGCCTTCGGCGCCATTGCGCTGCTCACAGTCGAATGCCTTCTGCCGCGATGTTGCGCAGCAAGATAGGATTGGAATAGCTCTCCGGATGCTCCCACTCGTCTTCCCAGATGGGTAGCGGCGAGATATAGACACCCGTGTCCAGCAAGACGTCGATCGCCGCGTCACCCATGGCCCAGGCGGTACGAAGGAGGCCCTGACCTCGCGACTCGCGGTCCAGAAATACCGCCACATCGACATCGCTCTCATCATGAAAGTCGCCGCGGGCGTAGCTACCGTACAGCAAGGCTCCGGTCACGTTGAACGAGCGCGAGATCTTCTCCAGAAACTGGCGAACGGCCGGCGCGATCGCCGGGTCAACCACCTTCAATCGAGGCTTTGTGGACGGAGTAACCATGAATTGTATGGTAGCACTCAAGCCAGCTGCGCGATGTGAAAGCCACCCCCGGCCGTCCAGCCTCGCACGGCCGCCACCTCTTCCACCCGCCGCCCGGTTTCCGTGCGACGGGCGGAAGCGATGACGTTGACCGCCTCAGCGATAAGATCCGGGTTCGGCGGCACGCCGGCCTCCTGTATCAACTGTCCAACACGGATCAATCCTCCGCCGGCATCATAGGCATGGACCGTGCCGACTCCGCCCGGATGGCCGGTGTTCCATGCCTTGAGCAGTGTGAGTGCGCTCGCATCGCGCACTTCCCCGACGACGATGCGATCCGGCCGTAGGCGCATCGTAGCGCGCAATAATCGCGTCATGTCGGTTGTGTCCGAGGTACGCAGGAAAACGACATTCGGACCGCTGACCTGGAGTTCGCGCGTATCTTCAATGACGACGATGCGATGACTGGCATGGAGCCGAGCGACCCCATCGAGGATCGGTCGATCCTGAGTAACAACGGTGTCGAGCAGGGCGGCGACCGTGGTGATGATCGTCAGCGCCCGCACCGCCTCGATGGTACCAATGCGCTCCATGCCGACGCCCAGGCGATCCGTCCACAGGGAGCCGTCGGGGTTGAGCATGATCTCGACGACCCGCGGGTCGGCCAACGGTCGCAGGAGTTCCGATCCCATCGCCCGTCGCAAGGCCTCGAGTTGCCGCTCGCGGGCGACAGCCCCGGCCGATCGTGGCTTCGCTTCCGATTCTTTACCGATCACGGGCGTGACGGGGGTCACGAGCTACCAATCCTTGCCCTGGCAACGCGCGATCGCCTACCTGCATGTGCAATTCCCCGTCAGCGCTCTGGATCGCGTGAGCGTGCGAGGCTCCGATCGTTCGGCCGTTGGGAATCATGAGGCCTGCGCGGTTCGGTCCAACGCTCCACCATCCGGCGTCGCTCCTCGGCGACGATCCCTTGCAGATCGGTGTTGTCGACGGCAATACTCTGGCGACTCGCCATGCGGGCGGCCCTCTCGCGAAATGCATCGCTCCCCGTGATCTGAATGCGCCCGCCGTACTTCTGCGCCCAGACGCGCAGCGCGGTCTCGAGACTTTCGTCACTCTTATCCCGCATCACGATCCTGGATCCGGTATCCCGGAATACCTCAGCGCCATCCATTCGGCGATAGATGACCACCAGCCGCGCGGCATCGACCTCGGCCCGCAGGTTCCCGACGGTCAGGGGCCGTTGCTGACCGACCTCGTCCCCTTCAATTCCATCCTCACGATGCCGTTTGCGCTCTCGACGATATCGGAACCCGCGCAAGGCGGCTTTGGCGGCGTCGTCGCCAGAATCTGCCCGTCGCTCCAGCCACAGCCGCCAGACTTCACGGCGAGGCACGCCTTCCGTGAGCTTTCGGCGCTCCGCCGCCTGGCGGCGCTGCAAGGCTTCGCGCGTCGCTGCCGCCTTGAAGGCCCAGAGTGACAAGACGATTCGCCCATCACGACGTTGACCCCGTGCCGCCGCGCGCAGCTGCCGGCGCTGATCCCGATGAACGGTAATCAACGCGCGGCGCTCCTCCTCCTGTCGCTTGCGAAGTTCCTCATGCTGGTGCGACCGGTCCGTACGGTTCTGAGCCTGCTCTCGTGCAAACCGCTCGGCCAGAGCCTCGCGCGCCGCGGCTCTCGCTGCACGCCGCGCGAGCCGCTGCGGATCATCGGGCACCACGCGGGGCCCAGTCTCCTCAAGCCGTTCGCGCTCGATGCATTTCTCGTAAGGTTCTCTCCCGGGTTTGGACCGCGTCGGGGCATCCCGATTCGCTGCCGCGTAGGGTCCCAGCGTCCGCTCAGGCGCTGCTTTGCTCGCCCAACGGCCCATCAGAGATGCTTTGGCGGCGAGTACCCGACGGTTCGAGAGAGTCGTGGTCACGACCATACCGCTGCCCTTCGGCTGTAGGATGCAGCCGAATCCGGCCAAGAGGTCCTGCACCGATTGCCAAGTGACGTCGGGTTGCTCGATCGCTTGACGCAAAGCCGCGGCGGGCGCGCCGGTGATCCATCTCTGAAACGAATCCCCCTGAAGATTTTCTTCAGCGCGCTGCGCTCGTGCGGTGAGTCTCGGGCCATCTGGGTCCTGTAGCAGGCCGTGCGCCTGTCTTTCCCGGCGGCTCATGCGCACAATCCTCGGTCCCTCCGCCGTAGCCATGGTGACGTAGGGGTCCTGGGCACGGCTGAAACCGAACTCCAGCTCGAGCTCCCTCATGCATCGGTCCAGGGAGAAGTAATCGCGCCGTGGGACACTGATCGCGGTGAGCTTGGTCGGATGCACGCGATTGACGACCAGATGCACGTGGTCGTTGTCGGTGTAGCGATGGATCGACCATACGGCCTCGCACTCCTCGAATCACAGCGCCTTCATCACGTGCTCGGCGACGCGTTCCGCCTGCGCCACCGTCGGGTGCTCACCTTCCTTCCAGTTGACCGCCACGTGATAGACCGGATTACTCCGGAATCGACCACGACGGTTGTAGTCCGCAGAAATTCAGTTACGCGTGTGCCGAGAGACCGGCAAGCAGTAGACGGTAGAAGTCGTCGCAAAGTAAGGAGCAGCGATCCACATTGGTCCTGAGCCGTGCGCCACCGGCGCCCTCGCACGACAAGTCGTACCGGGCTATACTGGCGCTCGCTCCGGGGTGCGACACGGGTTAATGGTGACCTGTATCGCTGAGATGGCAGACCCAAACCCGTGAACTTGACCCGGCTAGTACCGGCGTAAGAAGAGCTGACAGGAACTACTCCCCGCGAGTTTTACCCTGCCACCCCTTTCGGAGCGCCCGTGTTACTGACACACCGAAAGGATGATACTGATGGACGCTCCCGACAGATTCGCGCAACTGCTCTCGCTCACACGTGAGCCATTTCCCGCGTCGCGCAAGATCCATGTGACCGGCGAACTGCATCCGCAGCTACGCGTGCCCATGCGTGAGGTGAGCCTTTCCAACGGCGAATCCACCACGCTTTACGACACCTCCGGACCCTATACAGATCCCGGTGCCGAGATCGACGTCCGGCGCGGTCTGCCAGCGCTGCGCACCGCATGGATCGAGGCGCGCGGCGACACCGAGATCTATACCGGACGCGAACGCAGGTCCCTGGACGATGGGAGCAAATACGAGGAACGCGAGGCTCGGCGCATTGCTGCGCTGCGTGCTGAAGCGGCGAGTCTGCAACGCCAGCCACGCCGCGCCAAAGTGGGTGGCAACGTCTCGCAGATGCATTACGCTCGCCGCGGCGTCATCACGTCCGAGATGGAATACATTGCCATCCGCGAGAACGGCAAGCGCGAGTGGATGGCGCAGTACCTGGGCGACGCCGAGCGTGCAGCGCGCCTGCGCGGAAATCCCGTGGGGGCGACGATTCCCACGCTGATCACCCCCGAGTTCGTGCGCGACGAGGTGGCACGGGGCCGCGCCATCATTCCGGCCAACATTAATCACCCCGAAATCGAGCCCATGGTCATTGGCCGCAATTTCCTGGTCAAGATCAACGCGAACATCGGCAATTCGGCAGTGACCTCCAGCATCAAGGAAGAGGTGGAGAAACTAGTGTGGGCCATCCGCTGGGGCGCCGACAACGTGATGGACCTGTCCGTCGGCAAGAACATCCACACGACCCGCGACTGGATCATCCGCAACAGCCCGGTTCCCATAGGGACGGTACCGATCTATCAAGCACTGGCGAAGGTCGGTGGCGTAGCCGAAGACCTGACTTGGGAGATCTTTCGTGACACGCTGATCGAGCAGGCTGAGCAGGGAGTGGACTACTTCACCATTCACGCCGGCATCCGTTTGCCTTTCATCCCGATGACGGCAAATCGCCGCACCGGTATCGTTTCGCGCGGTGGCTCGATCATGGCCAAGTGGTGCATCTCCCACCACAAGGAGAGTTTCCTCTACGAACACTTCGAGGATATTTGCAATATAATGAAAAGCTACGACGTGAGCTTCTCTCTGGGCGACGGCCTGAGGCCGGGCTCAGGCGCCGACGCCAACGACGAAGCGCAGTTTGCCGAACTCAGAACCCTGGGTGAACTCACACAGATCGCCTGGAAGCACGATGTTCAGACCATGATCGAAGGTCCGGGACATGTGCCAATGCACATGATTCAGGCCAATATGGACGAGCAGATCAAGCACTGCCGTGAAGCGCCTTTTTATACCCTGGGGCCGCTGACCATCGACATCGCACCGGGCTACGACCATATCTCCAGCGCCATCGGCGCGGCCATGATCGGCTGGATGGGCACGGCCATGCTTTGCTACGTGACGCCGAAGGAGCACCTGGGGCTGCCGGACCGCGACGACGTCAAGCAGGGCATCATTGCCTACAAGATCGCGGCCCACGCGGCCGATGTGGCCAAGGGTCAGCCGGGTGCCCGCGCGCGGGACGAGGCGTTGTCCAAGGCGCGCTTTGAATTTCGCTGGCAGGACCAGTTCAACCTTTCGCTCGACCCCGACACGGCGCGCGATTTCCATGACGAAACACTGCCTGCCGATGGGGCCAAGGTGGCGCATTTTTGTTCGATGTGCGGACCCAAGTTCTGCTCCATGAAGATCACGCAGGAAGTGCGCGAGTACGCGGCGGCGCAGGAGGGCATGGCGCAAAAAAGTGCGGAGTTCCGCGCCGCTGGCAGCGAGATCTATATTCCCGTCGCGAAGACGCCGAGCCAAGCCGCGGAACCAAATGGGCAATGAACTGAGACAAAAATCGGCGCCCGACGTGGTCTGGAGCGTGGCGGGGACCGACAGCGGCGCTGGCGCCGGTCTGCAGGCTGATCTGCGCGCTATCGACGCGTTCGGGGCGCACCCCTGCACCGTGGTGGCCGCCATCACGGCGCAAAACTCCCTCAGCGTGCAGCGCATCGAGCCGGTCGGCGCCGCCATGCTGGAGGCGCAAATAGCGGCACTGGCCGACGACATGGCGCCGGCTGCGATCAAGACTGGCATGCTGGGCAGCGCCGAGAACTTGCAGGTACTGGTGCACTGGATCGACCGCCTGCGCCAGCAGCGCCCAGCCCTGCCGGTGGTGGTGGACCCGGTATTACGCTCCAGCTCAGGTGCGTTATTTGCCGACGCGACCTTGCTCAAACTCTACCGCACTGAACTGTTGCCACGCGCCACGCTGATCACACCGAATCGCAGCGAAGCGACGGCCCTGCTAGGCTGTGCGCCGCTGCACAGCAGGTCCGCCGTGGAACGCGCCGCCACCGCCTTGCTGGCGCTGGGCTGTAAGGCGGTGGTGATCACCGGTGGCGATGAGCTCGGTGCCATGAGCGAAGACTACGCAGCGACGCCGTATGCCAGCGGCTGGTTGAACCTGCCACGCGTGGCTACCCCGCATCAACACGGTACCGGCTGCGTGTTGGCGTCCAGTGCGGCGGCAGCGATGGCGCGGGGATTCGTCGAGATCGATGCCATCGTTCTGGCCAAGATGGCGACCACGCACGCCCTGCGCCGTGGCCACGCCGCCGGCCAGGGCGCCGGACCGGTGTATCCAGGCGCGGGCTTTGCGCTAGTCTGCGAGAACTTGCCCGGGGTGAGCACAACGGGCCAGGCTGAAGTGAGCAAGTTCTCGCGCCTCAGCGATCCCGACCTCGGACTCTACGCGGTGGTGGACAGCGCCGTCTGGGTGCGGCGCGTGCTCGATGCCGGGGTGCGCACGGTGCAACTGCGCATCAAGGATTCCGGACAGTCATCCTTGCGAGACGAGGTGCGCGCCAGCATTGCGGCCGCGAGGGCTGCGAATGCGCAGTTGTTCATCAATGATCATTGGGCTTTGGCCATCGAGGAAGGAGCCTACGGCGTTCATCTGGGCCAGAAAGATTTGGAAAGCGCCGACCTGGACGCCATTGCGCGTGCCGGCCTGCGTCTGGGCTTGAGCACCCACAGCTATTGGGAGGTCTGCCGCGCCTGGATTCTGCGGCCGAGCTACATCGCCTGCGGTCCGATCTATCCTACGCCGGCCAAGCGCATGCCCTGGATCGCGCAGGGCAACGGCAACCTCGCCTACTGGTGCACCCTGCTGCCGCTGCCGGTGGTGGCCATTGCCGGCATGGACCCGCACCGTGCCTCGCAGGCCATGGCATGCGGCGCAGCAGGAGTGGCCGTGATCAGCGCCATCATGAACGCGCCCTCACCGGAGGCCGAGATCCAGCACCTGCGCCAAGCGGTGCAGGAAGGTCGATTGCTGCCCCGGAGAGCGTCTCCCGAGCTGCCAAAAACCACCCTTCAAAGAGAGCATTGAGAGAGTCCCATGCATCCTACATGGCTCGATTCGACCGTCAGGCCAATGCCAACTGATCCCGCAAAACCGGCGGAGAAATCTACCGCGCGCCGGAATCACGAGGCACGCACCGCGACGGTTAGAGTCAATGACAAATCGCTCGCAGTGGCGGACACCACGACGCTGACGCAGCTACTCGACGAACTCGGTCTGAGCGCAAGCAAAGGCGTGGCCATCGCGATTAACGACGCCGTCGTGCCCCGCTCCGGTTGGCTGACTCACCGCCTTGCCGATGGCGATCATGTGCTCGTCATACAGGCGACGCAAGGAGGATGAACAATGAACGTATCCACTCTCGTCATCGCGGGTACCGAGTTTTCTTCCCGCCTTTTCCTCGGCACCGGTAAGTACAGCTCGGGCGTGGTCATGGCCGAAAGCCTCGCCGCCTCCGGAACGCAACTCGTCACGGTGGCCTTGCGTCGCGTGCACACGGACGGCGCGCCCGACAGCATCCTCGCGCACCTCGACCGCCACCGCTATCGGCTGATGCCAAACACATCGGGAGTGCGCGATGCGAAGGAGGCCGTGCTTGCCGCCGAACTTGCACGCGAAGCGATCGAGACAAGCTGGGTGAAGCTCGAAATTCACCCCGACCCGAAATACTTGATGCCGGACCCGATAGAGACGCTAAAGGCGGCGCGGGATCTCGTGAAACGCGGCTTTATCGTGCTGCCCTACGTGCACGCCGACCCGGTGCTTTGCAAGCAACTCGAGGAAGTTGGCTGCGCCGCCGTCATGCCGCTCGGCGCGCCGATCGGCAGCAACCGTGGTCTTGAATCGCGCGCGTTCTTGGAAATTATCATCGCTCAGAGCAACGTGCCCGTCGTCATCGATGCCGGGCTCGGCACCCCCTCGCATGCAGCGGCGGCGCTGGAACTCGGCGCGCACGCCGTGCTGGTGAACACCGCCATCGCGGCTGCCGCCGATCCCGTGGCGATGGGCCGCGCGTTCAAACTCGGCGTCCAAGCCGGGCGCATCGCGTTCGAGTCAAGTCCTGCAGCGCGATCAACAATACTGCTGGCGCACGCGACCTCACCGCTGACGGCGTTTCTCTCGGAGATGGGCGCATGAGTTTTGTCGATATTTGGAAACAGCACGACTTCGCTGAGATCGGTCGCGTGATCCAGCGGAAGACCGCCACCGACGTGCGCGGCGCGCTCGGCCGTGTGGGCACAGATCTCGGCCTCGAAGATCTCGCAGCGCTGCTTTCACCGGCGGCCGCGCCATTCCTCGAAGAGATGGCGCAGCTCAGCCACCGCCGCACCGTCGAGCGGTTTGGCCGCACCATGCAGTTGTACGCGCCGATGTACCTTACCAATATCTGCGCCAACGTCTGCACTTATTGCGGATTTAGCGCAACAAACCGCATCCCGCGCAAAGTGCTCGACGACGCCGAGATTCTCGCCGAGGCCGATGTGCTCCAACGGCACGGCTTCGATCATCTGTTGCTCGTAACCGGTGAGTCCCGTCGCTACGGCGTGACTTATTTTCGCAATGCGTTGCGGCTGCTGAGGCCGCGTTTTTCAAGCTTGTCGATAGAAGTGCAGCCGCTCGAAGAAGCCGAGTACGCTGCGCTGACTACCGACGGCCTCAGCTCGGTTCTCGTCTATCAGGAGACCTACGACGCCGGGGTATACGCCAGATATCATCTGAAGGGACCAAAGACCGACATGAGCTACCGGCTCGGGACGCCGGATCGCCTCGGCCGGGCCGGGGTGAAGAAGATTGGACTCGGCGCGCTCTACGGCTTGTCGGACTGGCGTGCCGAATCGTGGTTCGTCGGCCTCCATCTGTGCTACCTGGAAAAGCGCCACTGGCGCACGCGTTACAGCATCTCGTTTCCGCGCTTGCGGCCGCACCAGGGCAGCGAGATAGACATCACGCCCTTCGGCGAACGTGAACTGGTGCAGTCGGCGTGTGCCTTTCGCCTCTTCAGTCAGGAGGTCGAGCTGGCGCTTTCGACGCGTGAGAGCGCTGCGTTTCGTAGCCACGCCGTGGGCCTGGGCTTCACCTCGATGAGCGCGGGCTCGCGCACGAATCCGGGTGGCTACGCCGGCGAGATCGAGTCCCTCAAACAATTCGATATCGACGACAGCCGCAGCCCAGCCGAGGTGTCGGCGTTGCTGCGCAGCCGGGGCTACGATCCGGTCTGGAAGGACTGGGATTCGGCCTATGACGGAAACGATATCCGTACTTCTTTACGTGACGAGGCGCAGACGATTCGTGGCTAGGCGGCTTCGTTGCCTCACGGCATTCACCCATGACGAGATCGCCCGCTATGCCCGGCATCTCTCGCTTTCAGGGTTCGGCCCAGCCGCACAGGAGAAGCTGAAGCGCGGGCGTGTGCTGGTGATCGGCGCCGGCGGGCTGGGTTGCCCGGCGCTGCTATATCTGGCATCGGCGGGTGTGGGACGTATCGAGATCCTCGATGCAGATCGCGTTGATGTTTCGAACCTCGCGCGACAGGTGCTCTTTACGAGCGAGGACGCGGGCCAGCTCAAGGTCGCGGTTGCGGCGAGGAGGCTGCGTGCGCTCAATCCGTTCATCGAGATCGTGCCGCGGACGGAGCGTTTCACGCGCGCCAACGCGCTGGAGTATCTGCGCGAATGCGACGTCGTGGTGGACGGCTCGGATAATTTCGCCACGCGCTACCTCGTCAACGACGCGTGTGTGATCGCGGGAACACCGTTCATCTATGGTGCGATTCACGGCTTCGAGGGACAGGCGAGTGTATTTAACTGGCGCGATGGCCCGACCTATCGCTGTCTTTTTCCAGAGCCTGCGGAGCCCGCGACGGTGCCGAACTGCGCCGAGGCCGGCGTGCTCGGTGTGTTGCCGGGACTGATCGGGACCGTCCAGGCCACCGAAACAATCAAACTGCTGACGGGTATCGGCGAAACCTTGAGCGGACGCCTGCTGCTCTGGGACGCGCTGACGATGAGGACGCGAACGGTGACGCTCGCTGCAGATCCGCGCAGCCGCGACATCCGCGAACTCTCGCCCGAGCGTTATGGCGAGACCTGCGCGATCGAGTCGAAATCTTCGACCGACGAGATCGAAGTGCCCGAGCTGCGCGCGGCACTTTCGCAGATGCAGTTGATCGACGTGCGCGAGGATTGGGAGCGCGCGGCTGGCGCGATCCTGCCGTCCGCGCACGTGCCGCTGGAAGCGCTCCGGAGAGGGCGGGACAGCGCAGTGATCAAATTGCTCGATCCAGCGAAAGCCACCGTAGTCTATTGCTCGCAGGGCGCGCGCAGCCGGAAGGCGCTGCGTATCCTGCGCGATTTCTACGGGTTTACGCACACACGCAGCCTGCGCGGCGGGTACCAAGCGTGGAATGCGGGGTGAACGGTGCGGGACGCGGCCGAGCGCGGCGAAGGTGCAGGGCCGTGGGGTGCGAGTTCGCTAATCATAGCCCGAAACCCAGTATGCGGTCAGTCTTGCGCTGACCGGCATCCCTGGTAGCTTGGCTCGACGACGGGTGGCTTGGCTTTTCTCGTGTTCCAGTCGATTGTCACCCTGGCCAGGCTTGCGCGCTCCGGCGGAGTCCGCTCCGTCATCGCCGAATCCTTGTCGCTCACGCACCAGCTGATCATCAGCCACCGCTCCCGTCGACGCGCACGGCCCCTGACCACAATGGATCGATTCGCGCTCGGATTGACAACGCTGTTCGTGCGTCCCCGACGAGTCACGAAGCTCGCTGCAATTCTCAAACCCGCGACACTGTCAGCGTGCAGGTCGACAAGGACGTCGTACGTAGAGTCCTCGCGACGCACTACGACGCCCATCATCCGGGTACCCCGGATCCCTCCTGGCTCACTCTCTTCGCGCAAGCCAAAGACAGCCTCTGGAGCGTGGATTTGTTTCGCTGCGAGTCGATCCCCCTTCGCAGCCATTGGGTCCCTGTGGTCATCGATGTGTTCATCCGCCGAATCATCGGCTTCGGCGTCGGCGACGAAGCCATCGACGGTCCAGCTCTGTGCCACATGTTCAATCACGCCATTGCCGGCCACCCACCCCCGTTCGGATCGATACGGATCACGACCCACTGTTCCGCTTTTACCGGTGGTCCGCGAACCTGCGGATCCCCGGGGTCGCGGAGATCGAGTCGGTGCCCTATGTCCCGATGTCGCACCCATTCGTGGAACGACTGATCGGTACCATCCGGCGCGAATATCTCGACCATACGCTCTTCTGGAATTTGATTGATCCTCATCGGAAGCTCGGCAAATTCCAAATCTATTAGAAAAGATTTCGCGTGCACCGACCCATCGACGGTCACACGTCACTGTATCGCGCCGCAAACGCTTCATTTGCGAAAGCGAACCTGGCACGTCACGCCTGGGAGCGTCACTGCAATGGATTTTTCGAAATTCCCGTCGCCGCTTGATTGGAAATTCGCATCCCACACTGTAGGCGCCGCGGTGGTCGATTCGCTCAAACTCGGCATTCTTCGAAGCCCCTCGCCAGCAGCTCTCTATCGAGTTCGCGACCGATGAACACCAGCTGCGTACGTCTTGGTCGAGCGCCCCATGACCCGAGAGAAGTGGTGTCGACCACCATGTGCACGCCTTGAATGACGACTCGCTCATCGGTGCCGCTGAAATTCAAGAAGCCCTTCATTCGGTACAAACGCGTACCTTGCGTTTCAAGTACCTGCCTGAGCCATGCTTGAAAGCGCTCGGCACTGATCGGGCGATCGGTCTCGAGGCTGAACGAGGCAACGCGTTCGTCGTGGGAGTGCCCGGGATCGAATTCCCGCTGCACATGGGGTGCCAATTCCACGCCATCCGGACCAAGTAATTTCAGTGAAAATTCGGCGGGCAGGTGCTGAGTGAAAAGCCAGTAGACCCCAGCCGAGTCAATGCGGAGACGGAAGCGGAATTCCCCGCTGCGATGCAAATCGAGCGTGCGCATGCGCAACTGTGGATCGAATTGTGCACCCGCCGACATCGGGTCGGTGGCAGCAGAAAACCACGTAAACACCCGCTCCGCCGCCTTGCCGGGATCGAGACCGTCATCGGGAAGTACTTCGCATACAGCGATGTTCATGGACGGATCCGGTCCTTCCCGCATCACCATCGCATATTCGCCGGCTGCAAGGACATAAGCACCCGCCCATTCGAACGGGTATTCGGGCTCCAAAAATGTCGGCTTGTACTCGAGCGCACGGGCAAGATCGAAGCCGCCGATT
>JAJYDK010000063.1 GCA_021777555.1 Pseudomonadota bacterium
GCGCGCCCATTATCTACTTAAGACAGAGCCGTCCGACTACTCGTTTGCGGATCTGGCACGGGACCGGGAGACGGTTTGGGATGGAGTCGCAAATCCGGCGGCGTTGAAGTTTCTGCGTGGGATGAAGCCTGGTGACAAGCTGGTGATCTACGAGACGGCCACTATACGAAGTGCGGTGGGCACCGCGAGCGTGACGTCAGTGCATGAAGCACAGGACGGGGAGCCGAATGTGAGCATCAAAGTGCTGAAGCAGTTGCCGAGGACGGTGCCACTCGCAGAAATCAAGGCCAGTAGACTTTTTCGCGAGTCCCCGCTGGTGCGCCAGGGGAGGTTGAGCGTGGTGCCGCTCGACGCAGAACAGTACCGCTATCTGACGGGCGAATAGGGAAAAGCGAACCGTCCTCAGGTTCTCGGGGAGCTTCGGGTCAAGGTCAGTTCATTCATCGAGCCTGAGGCCTTTGGGGGCGCAGCCAGAATCTCTAGGGCCTCTTCCGGATGTCTCGGTGGACGGCGCGTGACGGGGGACGATGACTTTCTGCGGCCCGTCGTCCGGGACCGCTAGCACGATGGCGCAGGGGAGGTCCTTGTCTCCCTCGTCCCATCCTGCATCATTTTCGGGGTTCCAGAGAGAGGTGTAACGGACGGTAAGGTCTGGACGAATACCCGGGAAAATCACAGCTTCCATTCTTGGAGCTCGGCATCCAGATCGGTACGCCGGCCCGCCACCTTAGAGTTCCGAAAGAGCTGCGATCATGTGATCGCGCTCCGCTGCCGGTGATCCGCCGGCGATCGCGCCGTGTGCGCAGCGCGCCAATGAGGACGAGAACGCCGTCCCGGCGGAGAGCAGCGCTTCGTGGGCCTCTGCGACGGTATCCTGCGGCTCGACGTGGTGTCCCCCGGGAGCCGATCCCGATGACATCGTTCGTCGGGGCGCTCGAGCCGAACGTGATATTTCTGCACGGGATCAGGCGGAAAATTGATCTCGCGCAAATTTCCGGTCAACCGGCAGGGATATGGTGCGCGATCGGGCGAGCACTCCATCAGTCGAAGCCTGTGGCAGCCTGCCCATATGTCGCATTCGGGCCCTGTAGAGCACTTCGGCCTGAGAATCAGGTGACGTGCGTACGGGCCAGGGTTGAACTGCAGAATGGCGCGCCGGGCGGTGCAACAGTAGAGGAGTGAGAGGCATGAATGATCGCCGCGACAGGCCAGTCATGCGCTCAGGTTACGAAACCGCCGACCCACAAACTGCGGGTCCCGATGTGACCGGATCCATTCATTTGCCGAGCGTGAGTTCATGATCAACACCCCGTTTCCGCGACTTCGAATCCGGGGCCACGACCTGCTGCCGGTGATACAAGGTGGTATGGGCGTCGGCGTTTCTGGTCACCGGCTCGCCGGCACGGTAGCCAAGCACGGTGCGGTCGGCACCGTGGCAAGCGTCGACCTGCGACGTCTGTATCCCGACATCATGACCCGGTTGCGCAAGTGCAGAGACACAGCTTCACATGGCGCCGCCAACGTCGAGGCGCTCGATCGCGAGATCAATGCCGCGCGAGCGCTCGCCGGACCGAACGGCTTCATCGCTGTGAATGTCATGCGCGCCCTTTCGAACTATGCCGAATTGGTCGTCCAGGCGTGCAAGAGCGGCGCAAACGCCATTGTGTCGGGCGCTGGACTGCCGTTCGATCTTCCGGATCTCACGGAATGCTTTCCAAACGTGGCGCTGATTCCAATCCTGTCGGAAGAGCGGGGTGTCCGCGCGGTATTGAAGCGTTGGAGCCGGAAAGGCCGGACTCCCGATGCGGTGATCATCGAACATCCGCGCTACGCCGGCGGTCACCTCGGCGCGACGCGCATCGAGGACGTGAGCGATGCGCGTTTCGATTTTTCGCGCGTGATCGAGGGCATCCGCAGGGTATTCGAAGAGATCGGGATTGCGTTCGAGCGCATTCCGCTGGTTCCCTCCGGAGGGATCAATTCGTTCCAGAAAATCTCGACCGCGTTCGAGTTGGGGGCGAGTGGCGTGCAGATTGGTACGCCGTTCGCGGTGACGCAGGAGTGCGACGCGCATCCGAATTTCAAGAAGGTGCTCGCCGAGGCCGGCCCGCAGGATATCGTCACGTTCATGAGTTCCGCGGGCCTGCCGGCCCGCGCGGTGCTGACCCCATGGCTGAAGCGATACCTTGCCAAGGAGGGGAGGCTGCGCGCCAGCGCGTGTCCGCATCCGGTCGGGAATCACTGCCCCAGCAAAGTGGAATGCCTCGCCTTCTGTGGATTCAAAGACGGCAACCAAGCGGCCGGTCAGTTCTGCATCGAGAGCCAGCTGGCGGCGGCTCAACGGGGCAACATCGAGAAGGGTCTCTTCTTCCGAGGCAGTGAATCATTGCCGTTCGGTTCCGAGATTCGAAGCGTCCTGGACCTGCTGCAGCGGCTGCTCACGGAGCCGTGCGAGACTGCGGCTTGATTCAATTCGGTCAACGCGTACGAGATCTGACGCGGCAGAACAGGTAGCGCCAGACTGAGGCGCTTCATGGGCGTCCATTCCGGGCCCGCGCTCAAGAGGGTGTCCAAAACCGTCGGCGGTTAGCCCCATTGGCCGGCAAAACGCTGCAGATTCCTCACCTGATTGGGCCTTCGAGGGCGAGTGAGGCGTCACGCGGGCTCAATGACGATGTGGACATCAATCCCGGGCTCGGGAGTCCTGTCGTCCATTCCCACGACGTCGAGCACGACACCGATGTTGTACTGAACGCTCGGCGCTGGGCCACGTTGGGCATAAATGCGCCGTGCCCCTCAGCGGAACCGCAAGTGGCGGGCTCAACGCGACAGCGGCGGTCCGGCGCGAGAGCATCGCGCCGAACCTGGGGTGGCGGTGATGAGCTTGGGCCAGGGAAGGACTGATGTGAGGGGCGGGTCCTGCTCGCCTTGGAGTCCGATGGCGGTCACACCCCCGGGTCGCGTAGCGGTGCGGGTCGCGGTCATGGACCCGCCATGCCCGCCGCCTCTGGAAACCCCGCCCACAATCCGCTGGAATACCCGCCGGGGCTTCGGGGAGGGTGAGGGATGCGATTCATTCATACGGCGGATTGGCAGCTCGGCTTGAAGCTGCGCTACCTGAGCCCGGAACGGGCCGCACAGCTGCGCCTGCTGAGGTTCCAGACGGTGCGAGCCATCGGCGCGCTCGCACGCGAATTGCGCGCCGACGCGGTCCTCGTCGCCGGTGATGTACTCGACGACAATGCGCTCGGCCGCGATGCGCTGCAGCAGACCTCCGACGCGCTCGGCAGCTTCGGGGACATCCCGGTCGGATTGCTGCCGGGGAACCATGATGCGGCGACCGAGGGCGGTGCACTGACGCGGCTCGAGTTGCCCCCGAACGTGCGACTCCTGGTCACCCGTGAGCCCATCCGGTTCGGTGAGGCCCTGATTTACCCCTGCCCTCTGTATCGCCGGCACGAGACCGAAGATCCGACGCGGTGGCTGCCGGAGCGCGCTGCCGGTGAGGGCATCAGAATCGCCGTGGCGCACGGTGGCGTCATCAATTTCTCCAGCGACGCCGAGCGCGTGGTGCCGAACCTCATCGATGCAGACCGGGTGATTGCGAAGGGCTTCGATTACCTGGCCCTCGGGGATTGGCACGGCACCTTCCGCTACAGCGCGCGTGCGTGGTACCCGGGCGCGCCGGAGCCGACTCGTTTCAAGGAGACGGCCCCCGGGGCCGTGCTGGTGGTGGATATCGATGGGCCGGGCAGTGAGCCGCGCGTGCAACGGCGGCAGGTCGCACAGACTCAATGGCTGACGCTCGATCGCGACATCACCGAGGATGCGCAGGTCGCCGAGCTTCGTTCGGAACTCGAAGCCCTGCCCGAACGCTCCCAGACTCTGGTGCATCTGCAGGTGCGGGGGACCGTCTCCATGGCGGCGCGGGATATGCTGGATGCACTCGTGCGCGAGTACCGGGAGCGGCTCGCCTACCTCGATGCCGATCTCGATGCGCTGGTGGCGCAGCCCCGTCCGGAAGACCTTGCGGCCATGACCGCCGAAGGGTTCATGGCGGCGGGCGTCGAGCGCCTGCAGTCCGGAACGGATGCGGCCGATGCGGACGCGCTGCAGTTGCTCTATCGGCTGCAGCGGGAGACATCCGATGCGGCTGCTTGAGCTCGAGACGCGTCACTGGCGGGGGCTCTCGCGCAGCCTCGGCCCCCTGTCACCCCGACTCAACCTCGTGCTCGGTCCGAATGAAGCGGGCAAGAGCCGACTGTTCCAGGCCATTCAGTTCGCCCTGTTCGAATCGCACAAGGGCTCGGCACAGCACAAGCAGCGGCTGCAGAGCTGGAGTTCCTCCGACGCCCCATCCGTCCGACTCGTGTTCGAGGTCGAGGGTCGTCAGTACGAACTGCAGAAGCAGTTCCTCAAGGGCGCCATGGCGCAGCTCGCCGGCGGCGGCGCGACGGTGCGCGCCGAGGATGCGGAGGCCGAGTTGCGCGCACTCCTCGGGACCCGGGCGAGCGGCTCGCGCGCGCCGCACGCCGAAGAGCTCGGCATCTGGCCGCTGCTCATGGTGGCGCAAGGAGCATCGCGGCGCGGCACGGATGAGGATCTCAACGAAGACGGCCGCGCTCGGCTCCAGCAGCGCCTGTCTGCGGAAATCGGCGTGGCCGCCGTCTCGGCGAAGGGCCAGCAGTTGATGGGCCGCGTCCAAGAGGTCTACGAGCTCTACTACACCCCGACCGGCCAGGAAACGATGCTGCTGCGTCACGCGCGCAAAGCCCTCGCACAAGCGCAGGAGGCACAGCAGGCGGCGCAGAGCGCCCACGAGGCTCGTGAGCAGACCGCCGCCGAGCTGCACATCGCGCGAGAGGAAATGGCCTCGCTGTCCGCTCGACTGGAGAACGCCAAGCGGGAGGCGGCCGAGGCGGATGAGCGCGCCGCGGCGGCGCGGCGCGCAGGAACGCAGTCGGCAGCCGCCGACGGTGCCCTCAATACGGCGGTGGTGACCGCCGCCAGCGCCGAACAGGAGCTGAAGGCACGGCAGCAGGCGGATGAGACGCTCCGGCGACTGGACGAGGAGCGCGATGAGCTGGACGCGCGGCGGGAAGCGCTGCGGGTGCGCCAGCAGGCGCTCGAGGCGGATGCCGAGGACGCTGTGCGCCGAGTGTCATCGGCGGAGCAAGCGCTCAAGGCCGTCGGGGTCGCCTTGGAGCAGGCACGCCGTGAAGACCGGCGCCGGGAATTGAGCGAGCGGCGCCGGGAGCTGCAGGAGAAGCTCGGGGAACTCGAACGCATCGACCAGTCGCTGCAGGAGGCGCATCAGCAGCGCGCCCGCGAACCCGACATCGGGGCGGAGGCGCTCGCGCAATTGCAACGTCTAGAAGAGGCCGCGCGCACCACGGAGGCGCATCTGCACGGCGCTGCGGTCAGTGTCGTGGTCACGCTCGAGCGGGCTTCGAACATCGACGGGACGCCACACCCTGCCGGGACGCGACTGGCATTCGACGTGATCGAGAACCGCACGGTGAGGCTCGGCGATCTCGCCACGATCGAGGTCCGACCGGGCCGCGGCACGCTGGATGCACTTCGCGACGCGAAAACGCAGGCCGATGCCGATCTCGCGATCGCGCTGACGCGTTCGGGTGTCCCCTCGGTGCAGGCGGCACGCGCAGCTTACGAACACATTCAGCGGATCACGCAGAAGATCGAACAGCTGACCAGCCAGGCGCGCGCCACGTGGTCCAAGCCACGGGACGGGTTGCGCGAGGATCTGCTGCGCGCCGACACGGAGCTCGAGCGGCTCGGGCCGCAGACGCCGATGACGGACAGTGCGCAAGCGCTCGACGCGGCGCTCGCGACAGCCGATATCGAGGCCCAATCCGCCCGGGGGGCGCGCGATGCGCTGAACGCAGCGCTGACGGGCATCCGCTCGGAGATCGCGGCGCAGACGGCGGTTCGCCGCGAAAAGCAGGCCGAGCGGGAGCGTTTGGCGGGGGACTGGGCGGCTCGGCCGACCGCGGAGGCGCTGCACCGGACGCTGCAGGAGCACATCGGCCGCCGGGCGCTTGCGCAGCAGGCGGCCGAACACTGCCGACGGGCGTTCACGGACCTGGGGGGCGAGGGCGCCGAGCACGATGCGCGGCGGCTCGCCCAGTCCCTGCAGAGCCTGCAGGGGCGCGTCCAGGAGCTTCGCGACCGGGTGCAGCAGCTCACCGGGGCATTGCACGCCGCGATCGGCGTTGGAACCTATGACACCTTGCAGGATACGCAGGCGCTCACCGAATCGGCGCACGTGCAGCTGACGCGTCTGGAGCGGCAGGCCGGGGCGGCGAAGCGCCTATGGGACGTGCTCTCGCAAGAGCGCAAACGCGTCGTCGAGCGCCTGACGGCACCGGTCATGCAGCGCGTCAGGCCGTATCTCGTGAGTCTGTTCCCCGGTTGCGATCTGGATTTGGGGGAGGAGTTGGGGATGGTGGGGCTGCGCAGTGATGCGCTGAGCGAGCCGTTCGACGAACTCTCCGGTGGTGCCCAGGAGCAGCTGACTCTGCTGACCCGGATCGGGCTCGCTGAGGTGCTGGCCGGGGAGGGCACGCTGCCTCTGGTGCTGGATGACGCTCTGGTGAACACCGATCCGCTGCGGATCCGGCAGATTCACCGGATCCTGTTCCGGGCCGCGGACCGACTGCAACTGCTGGTCTTCAGTTGCCACGACGTGCTCTTCGACGGATTAGGCGCCGAGCAGGTGTTCCGGTTGAGCGGGTCGCGGCGCGCCGCTGGATAGGCGGGACCGTCGCAGGCGCGGTCCGGTCCCGATCGATCCACGGCGCAGGACATCGGCAGGGTGCGCACGCAGCGCGACGCCGTATCCTTCAAGGACGGCCGCTGCGCCGTCGCAGATACTCCCGCACACCCGGGTCCGTCGCGTACACATAACACCCTTTCATGCCGCGGGTCATGAGCGTTCGGTACGTGTTCTTGATGATTCGATCGATCTTTTCCTGAGCGCTCGCCGGATCGATCGCGAGATCCTTCTTGTATCCCTTGATCGACTTGTCGAACCGGTCACGGGCCTGCGGGACCGTCTGCAGTCGACCTTCCTTCATCACCAGGTCAGGCCCGATGATGACTCCGATGTATTCGACTTCAAGGCCCTGGCAGGTGTGGATGCAGCCGACTTCGTGGACCGACTTCGGGGCAACGATCCACAGACTCCCGTCCTCGGTCAGGTTCCACCGGCGGGCGTACTCGCCGATGACGATGTCGTACGCAGCAGGATTGCGCCTGCTCCTCCATGGCCAACAGTACCCGGCGACCATGCGGGCCTTGTTGCGGGTATTTTGGGCCTCGATGGCGTCATGCATTGCGCCGACGTCGTCGAATACGCGGAAATCGAGCGGGATGCCCGCGAGCGTCTGGTGTGCGGTCGGGCGGATCTCGAGCACCTCGTCGATCCACGCCAGGTAGCCGTCGGATCCGGCACAGCGGAATTGAGACGCGAGCTGAAGGACTTCGAGCCGCGCGCCGTGCTCGGCGGCAAATCGGCTGATGACGGCTCTTGAGCCAATGTCCTTCCAGGTCACTTGCTGGCTTTCGTCCAGAAAAAAGATTGAGCAGGGCGCTGCCCGGACGAGATCTTGGATGGAATGCTCGCCCTTGTTGCCGAAGAAGCCCACTTTTTCCGTCAGCCGGTGCGCCTCGTCCACGATCAGGGTGCCGACGGCGTTCGCCGGTGCATCCAGGAATCGATCAGGACCCGTAAACAGGCCCGCCAGTTTGACCTTGTCCTGCTTGAGGCGACCGAGCTGCTCGACGAAGACGTGCCGCGGGGCGGCGTTCTTCGATACGTACATCGCGAAGATCTTCTTCGCCAGCAGCGCGGCCAGCAGGTGCACGGCGACCACGGACTTGCCCGTGCCCGGCCCTCCCTCGACGATGACGACGCGCGGGGCGCCGGGACTGGCGGTCCGCGCGGCTTCGAGACAGGCCTCGAAGACTTCTTTCTGGTCATCGAGCAGGATGAACTCCGGCCGACCCTGAACGATTCCCGTGACGGCATCCGCGAGAGCCCGGGAGGGTCTGATGCGGCCGTTCTCCAGCGCCACCAGGACTTCGTTGCCCCGGCCGCGCGGAATGTGCCTGCGGATGAAGTCCCGCAGCTTATCGCCTTCTCCCTTGGCGAACAGTGGCGCTTCGCGCAGGTAGGCCTCGTAATGCGTCGAGTCAATGACGCTGTCGCGTTTGTAATTGTGCAGAAACGCGCAGGGCTGCAGGCCGATGCCCGGACTCTCCTCGTAAACCGCTTCGTTGAAGCCACGCAGGAATGCCGCGTACGACCACGCCTGGTAGGAGGGGTGAACTTCCGGGCGTTCTCGACCGCCGACGTGGGTGAGGACGATGGCATCTCGGGGCGATGCGCGGGCCGTTTCCCACTGCTTCAGCTCGATGATGATGGCGCGGCGCTCGCCGGTGTCGGTATGCCCGGCGATGGTGACGTCGATGCGCTTCAAGGACAGCGGGAGCAGGAACTCGACGGCGATGCCGAGATCATCGGGAACCGCGCGGTCATCCAGGACATTGGCGACGTGCTGGAGGGAATTGCCCCAGGAGCGCTGTTCGGCCTTGGCGACCGAGTGCCCCGTTGCGGCCTTGAATTGCGCCAGGATCACCTCGTCGATGTCGCCGCGCCGGACATCGCGCAGGAAGGCATTTTTCTCCGATCGATAGACGATCATCAGGTTCGGCCCCCCGGCCGGTGGCTCAGAGGTCCGTATACTTCTTGCTGCTCCCGCGCGCCGCATCGATCGGGTATTTTTCGGCGTTCACCCGCAATTTCTCGGCCGCGGCGGCCGCGAGGTCCACGCCGAGGACATCGGCGAGGCGCACCACATAGAGCAGAACGTCCGCCAATTCGTGGCGGACGGCGGTCGCGGTGGCAGGGTCCCGGGCCGCCTCGTACGAGGCGGCGGTGCTCATCCACTGGAACACTTCGGACAGTTCCCCGACTTCGCCGGTGAGCGCCATGACGAGGTTCTTGGGCGCATGAAACGGGTCCCACTCTCGTTCGGCGGCGAACCGCCGCAGTGCAGCGATGAGTCCGCTCGCATCGATGAGCGGTTCGCAAGGCGTGTCGTGATCGTTCATGTCGACGGATGCGATCTGTGGCCCAGGGGCCCGAGTGTCTCGGTACGCTGCCCGGAGTGTACGGGGTTTCCTGCGCAACGGTTCGCTGCGCTCGTGGCAAAGTGATGACGGGTGCGAATTTCCCGGGGAGTGCGCCGCGGTCTTCGGCGGCACCGACCCGTGCTCCGCGGCGACGCCCGCGCTGCCGGGCGTCGCCGCGGACGCACTGAACGAAGGCTGAACGGTGGCCCGTGCGGGAGGCTCACCGGCGTTCGATCATCGGTGCGGTGTGCGCGCCGGCCGACGAAGACCGGCAGGGCGGTCCAAAAGGGCTATTTCGGCCCCCTTGCGCCCCCGTACAATGTCGCCATGCGCGTCTCCCCTCTGCTGGCGCTCAGCGCCATCGTCTCTCTGTTCCTCAGCGTGACCGTTCGAGCGGGGGTGGCGCCGTTCGATCTCGCCGGGCCCAATCTCGAGGTGACCGTCACCCGCCACCACGAGACGCTGCCGATTTCCGATGTGCCCAACCTCTCTGTGGGCGATCACCTGTGGATTCGGGCGGACCTGCCCGCGACCCAGTCGGAGCGCTACCTGCTGATCGTGGCCTTCCTGCGCGGCGCGACCAATCCGCCGCCGGAGCGCTGGTTCCACGGTTGCTCGACCTGGGAGCCGCAGTGTGCCCGACAGGGCCTGACGCTCACCGTGCCGCGCGGGGCCGAGCAGGTGCTGGTGTTCCTCGCGCCGCAGACCAGTGGAGACTTCAGAACGCTGGTCGGTGCGGTGCGTGGTCGGCCCGGGGCGTTCGTGCGCACGTCGCAGGACCTGAACCAGGCGACGCTCGACATCGCGCGGCTCGACCGCTATCTGGATGCCATCCAGTCCCTGGAGGTAAATGCCCCGGAGCGGCTGAAGGTCGCCGCTCCGAAGCTCGCCCGCAGCCTGGCGATCAAAGTGAACACCAAGTGCTTGCAGCGCATTACGCAGCTGCAGGCCCCCTGCCTGATGCGCGGCGGGCAGTCGCTGATCCTCAACGACGGGCACAGCACGTCGATCGTCGATGCGCTGACCTCGGGCCCCGCCTCGGCGTTGGCCATGGAGGCGAGCTATACCCCGCAGCTGAGCTACGGCTATTACAGCCCGTACATCGCCTCGGTCATCGACATCGCGCGCATCTTCAGTTCGTTCACCACGGCGCAGTACGAGTACATCCCGGCGCTCGCGGCCCAGCACGGGGACGTGCTGGCCCTGACGCTGAATACCCCACCGTCCTTCCACGATCCGAAGTCGGTGCTGGTGACGGCGCTGCCGGCGATCGAGGCCCCCGAGCTGCCGCCGCTGCATGCGGTCAACCCGCAGCAGAGCTTTTGTATCCGCCGCAAGCGCCTGATCCTGCCCGTCGAGGGCGCTCCGCTGGTCTTCTCGACGAACTATGCGCACCGCATGCGGTTGCGGCTGACCGAAGCGAACGGCCACACCATCGACCTGCCGGCGTGGGCGGATGCCGAGGTCGGCGGCTTCGTCGTCGATACCCGCCCCCTCCGCGGGACGCAGTTCCGCAATGCGGTGGACGGCGTGCTGCACGGGGACTGGGGGTTCTCGCGCTACCAGGGACCGCGCCTCCGGTTGGAAAATGCCTCCGCCGCGGGATGGTCGGTGGCGACGCCGGGCGACGCCGCCGTCATCGTGGGCCGGGATGACTCGATCCGCCTCACCGCACCGAGTCTCAGCTGCCTCAAGAGCATCGCGGTGCGCGACTCGGCCGGTACCGAACGGTCCGCGCACTGGACGGCGGTGTATCCGAATCAGGTGAAGGTGCAGTTGCCGCTGAAGGATGCGCCGCCGGGTCCGCTGACGGTGCTGCTGAACCAGTTTGGTACTCCAGCGCCGGTTCGGGTGCCTCTGGATGCCTACTCGGTCCCCGCCAGCCTCGACAGCTTCGTGCTCCATGCCGGGGACAGCCAGGGGATGCTCAAGGGCAGCCGTCTCGACGAGGTGGCGCGCCTGACGATCGATCGGGTGGTCTTCATCCCAGGTGCGCTGAAGACGCGTCACGGCGTGGATCATCTCACCGTGACGGCCCAGGAACCGAAGGCCGCGACGCGTTTGAAGGCGGGCGAAGCCGGCGTGGTGCGCGTGCAGCTGAAGGACGGTCGGGTCCTCACGCTCCACGGGGCGGTCGCCGCGCCTCGGCCGAGCGTCGTGCTCATGGCCAAGAGCGTGTATCTGTCGGGCTCGGCGGCGCCCAGCCACATCCACCTCGGTCACGGCAACGAGCTGCCCCAGTTCGCCCAGCTGACGTTCTCCGTGCGCGCCGTGGCGCCCATGGTGTTCGACCAGGACGAGTCGATCCAGGTGGCCACGACCGACGGTCTGTACTCGACCACCCTCAGTCTGACGAACGGCGGCATCACGCTCGAGAACCAGCAGGTCGCCATTGCGACGCTCGATCCGGCCCGCGCCTTCGGGTCCTCGGCGTTCGGGCCACTGCAGTTCCGGGTCATCGACGAGGGCGTCAAGGGTGGCTGGCAGCCGCTGGCGACACTGGTGCGCTTGCCGCAGCTGCACCGACTGGTCTGTCCCGCCACCCCGAAACTCGCCTGCAAGCTGACGGGTACCGACCTGTTCCTGGTCGACGCCATTGCCAATGATTCGGCGTTCCAGCATGCCGTGCAGGTGCCGGACGGCTTTCCGGGGTACGCGCTGCCGGTGCCCCATCCGGCGAACGGAAAGCTCTACGTGAAGCTTCGAGACGACCCCTCGGTCGTGAACGTGGCGACGGTGGCGGTGGACCAATTGCCGGCCCCGCACACGGCGGCGCCCCGCAAGGTCCACGCTGTCGCGCACCAGAAGGCGCGGCAGACGACGGTTGCGCTGAAGACGCCGGCGGGCAAGACGCCTGCGGCCGAGAAGCTTCTCTCAACGCCGTCGGGATCGGAGCACTCCGGATCCGAACCATCGCAGAGCGCTGCGAGCCCGCCGCTCAGTGCCCCGGCGGCGCCCTCGGCGCAGGGCCCGAAAGCGGGTGAGGGTGCGCAGGCATCGGCCGCTGCGACACCGGGTGCGCCTGTGGATGCCGCCGGCGGAAAGGCGGCACCAAGTCCCGCACCAACACAGAAGCGTACTCCCAGTCCGCCGCCGGCGTCGCCGAGTCCAGCAGCGGCGCCGCCGTCGGGCCCACAGTCCCCGACGGTCTCGCCGCGGGCGTCGTCGTCTCCGGCTCGCTTGCGCGCAGCACCTGCCGCCTGAGGAGGGCGCGCGGGCACGCACCACCTGCCGCCTGAGGAGGGCGCGCGGGCACGCACCACCGCGCGCGGAGCGTTGTACGGTGAGCGCGCCGATGACGTAGTTCACCCCGGAGCGATACCGTTCACGACGTGTCCTGTCACCATGGGTTTGAAAAATGAACCCATCGAGTCGCCGCTTCGGGCCGAACGGGAAGCGCGATTGGACGATCTGCGCTCTTAACCGAGGAGCGCGTCCTGCGGCGACTCACGGGTGTGCTCCGCACGTGTTAGGCCCTGAACGTCCTGCGGAGGCAGGTCGTGATGGATCTGGATCCTTCATGCGCACCGCATCCGGCCGTGGAACGGGCCGATGGGAACTCACAGAGTCCCGGGTGGCGCACGTGCGCTCGAGGCGGCGCCCGCGCCGCAGCATCCCCGTATCGGGCCGTCCGGCGGAACCGCCGCCGGACGGCCGATCTGCGCAGTCTCAGATCATCGTCATCGGAATACCGGCGAGATAGTCGCGCTTGCTGAGCTCCACGCCCGAATGGCACAGAATTGC
>JAJYDK010000064.1 GCA_021777555.1 Pseudomonadota bacterium
TCTGCTCTGTCGAAGTGTCCACTCGTTCTCCATGTGGGCACTTACGCTCGTGCCCATCTATCTGCAAGTGGGCACATCCTGCTCGAGGCAGACGCCGCCGCCTATGCGGCCTTGGCTACACGGTTACGCCAGAATCTGCGCACAGGCTCTGGAGCTATTCGAGGAGGATGCCGCGCGGTTTCTCACGACTGCGCATCGGGAACTGTACGGCGAGAAGCCGATTGTGTTAGCGCAGACCCCTGAGGGCGCTGATCGCGTCGAAGATTTCCTCGGACGCATAACCTACGGCATTCCAGCGTAGCCACACCTGTGGGTGGAGTACAGACAGAGGTGTCTCGCGCACTTAGCTGTCGACGCCAGGGGTAAACAACTCAGTTATGGCGGGCCAAAAATTGCACACTTTCTTAGCCTCTGTTCCCGCTTCCCGGCTTCGACTTGCGAGGCAGCCTTGTGGCCTCGGCGCACAGGCAGGGCGGCGTCGGCCGCCCGGTGCTTCTTGGTACGTGGCATAGGTGCTCCAGGTTCTCATGCTATGCCTCGCACACAAAATTTCGGACACTCCCTCCGCCTCGGACCGCACCACGATCACCATGAACTCGCCCTGCAGCACATCGCTCACCGCGGCGGTCCTCAGGCCACCTTCCGCTTTGAGACCGGCTTGACCGACTCGAGCTCTTCCAGTTTGGCGTTGCGCACCTCCCAGAGGTCCACCGCGTCCTGCATAGCGAGCCAGCTCTCCGGGCTCGTATCGAGCAGCCTCCCGAGCCGCAGCGCCATCTCGGTCGAGAGCGCGCGCTTCTCGTTCAGCAGTTCAGATACCGTGAGGCGGCTGACGCCGAGCCGCTCAGCGAGTTTCACCTGAGTCATCGCGAGCGCCGGCAGCACGTCCTCGCGCAGAATAGCGCCGGGGTGCGTCGGACGACGATTCGGACTTCGCAAGCTGTTCATCAGTGATAGTCCTCGAGGTTGACTTCGAAGGCGTCCACGCCCTCGAAGCGGAAGGTGATGCGCCAATTCCCTGACACCGACACGGCATACTCGCCCTTGCGCCTGCCCTTCAGTTCGTGAAAGCCCCATCCGGGCAAATTCATGTCCTGGGGCACCTTCGCCCCCTCCAGGCGGTCGAGCAGCCGCGTGATGCGATCGACTCGGTCGGCCAGGATCTTGCGCGGGTCATCCCGGGTGAAGAACGCCTCGAGTCCCTTGTGGCGGAACGTGCGAATCACCCGGCGGACCACGGACTGCTCTGCATAGCATTACAGTGTAATGCATCGCATTGCATAGTCAAGTCGTCGGGCCGTCACTCCGGATGGTTCAGCCGATCCTGCCCGACAGCCCCTGATGACGAAGCGCGTCCTATGTGTGCCCGAGGCCCCGTGCGCCGCGGCGCGCGATATTCGCCGCGTGCTGAGCGGTCGTGCGGCCCATGAAGCGCCGGCGCCCCGGCGCATTCCCGCGAGCAGGCTCTGCAGCGCCTGAGCCTGCGGTCGGGCCGCCCTGAGCCGGATGGATGTCGTGCTGTCCGCATCTAGGTTTCCCGACCACATGCGCGCCGCAATTCTCCCTGACGCGAAACCGATATGATCAAGCCGGAGGGATGGCAGAGCGGTCTATTGCAACCCGTTTGAAGCGGGTCGGCGATCCACGATCGTCCGCGAGTTCGAATCTCGCCCCCTCCGCCAATTTGGGAATAGTAAATGCACCTGTTTCTCAATACTGAGTTCTCGGACCAGAACCTCCTGAAAGCTGAGCTTATCAGCTTGGCGCTGGTGAGCGAGGACGGTGCCCGCGAGCTGTACTTTGAGCGCGATCCGCTGCCGGAGCGATGCTCGGCTTTCGTGCGTCGCCACGTAATTCCGCTGCTCGATCGCGGGCCGAGCGCGGTGCCGGATCATGAATTTACCCGCCGGCTTCGGGCGTTCATGCGCGGAATCAAAGATCCCATCGTGTTCTGCGATTACCCAGGGGACAAATTCCTCATGCAGGTCGGCCTCACGGGATTCACGCTGCCGCGCGCGCAGCTCGCGGACTGCGGACTGATCCCTGCGATCCGATGGAACATCGTCGACGACGCAGAGCTCGTTGCCAGAATCGAGCGGTGGTTTGCAGCGCACGGAGAGGTGCGAAGGCACCACGCGCTGGTCGATGCCCGGGCGCTCAGGGACTGCTGGCTCGTCCGCAGGTGGCGATGACCGTGCGGGTGAGCGCTCATCGGCCGTCATCACGTCCCGAGCGCCTGCCGCGCCCGCCGGTCCGTCAAGCTCAACGAACCTTCATGTTAGACTCGGTCTGAAAACGGTGATTCCCTTGCGCCGCCGTCATTCTGTCATTTGTCATGGGAAACTTCGGATACCCTGGTATTGTCACCTTTCCATCCTCCGATCCAGTCACTGCAATACCTTGTCCCTGAGAAGAGCTATGAGATGAGCACCCACAAACCACGCAAGTCCTCCGGGCGGGTCGCATTCGATGAGCGGGGGAATGCCACCTGGGAATGGCAAAGCGAGACCGGCCGATTCGGCCGTGACATCGATACCGGACGTCTTAGGAAGATCGGGTCGGACTTGAGCTGCGACGACGCGCGCGGACCGGACCCTGCACCGCCGCACGATCCATACAACAGGTCCACACTGCCGGTGGACGCTCAGTCCCGCCCCAGGAAGCGCACGCTGGATGACTTGCGGCGGTTGAGCGAGGAGATCAAAGCGACACGCGGGAAGAAGGACCGCGGGCCGCGATAAGTCGTGTTGCTTCTGCCTCGTCGCGCCCGCGCGTGCCCCGGCTCTCACCGCCCAGGGGATTGGCCACTCGGACCCCAAGCGTCCGGGCATGCTACCGGGCCACCACCAGCCAATGGCGGATCGGATTCATGTAAGGGAGAAGCCCGATTCTCGCACCTGGATCCCTACGACAGTGAGGGTCACCAACCCACGCTGAACCGGATTCAAGCTGATGTCCACCGGCAGCTCGCAACCGTCCTTGCAGAGAGCGATCAGCGGGAGACCTGTTCCCATCGGTCGCATACGGCGTTCGTCCGTGAAGCGCAGGCGGTGGCTGATGTGCGCGATGCGATACCGTTCGGGCATGAGGGACTCGACAGTCTGACCGTCGAGCGCACCCGGCGCATACTTGAGCAGGCGGCAGGCTTGATCGGTGGCGAACAGAATGGAGCCCGATTCCCCAACGACCAAGGCGCAGTCCCCCGCTTGCGTCAGGAGAGTTTCGAGATCCGCAGGGAGATGCATCAACAGGTTGACGTTTGATTGCAAGAATGAAAAATTCTCGCAGCGCTGACTTCTCCGGGTCAATACGGAGATATACACATCTCCGCGGCAAATTGACTCACGCCCGCGAAGGGGTCCGAATTCCGTACCATGACGCCCATGTCCATTCCCAATGAACTTTCCGCTGGCGCTCCGCCGGCCGAGCCGCTCGCCGTGCTCGAGCGATGGCTCGCCGAAGCGCGCAACCACCGGGTGCAACCCAATCCGAACGCCATGGTCCTCGCCACATGCGATGCCGAAGGACGCCCGTCGGCGCGCGTCATGCTCTGCAAAGGTGTGTCGGTCGAGCCCGGCTACCTCAGCTTCTACGCCAACTACCAGTCCCGCAAGGGCCGCGAGCTCGCGGCCAACGGTCGCGCGGCCGCGGTCTTCCACTGGGATGCGCTGCACCGGCAGGTGCGCATCGAGGGACCGGTGGTCACGGCACCGCCGGCCGATAGCGATGGCTATTTCGCCTCTCGCCCCTGGCAGAGCCGGATTGGGGCATGGGCGAGCGCACAGAGCGAGCCCGCCGAATCCCGGCAGGCGCTCGAGCGGGCGCTCGCGGCGGCAGCGGAACGCTTCGGAGCGCCGGTGCCGGATCACGCAAGGCCCGCGCCGTTCGCGGGGGCGATCCCCAGACCACCACATTGGGGCGGCTACCGTCTTTGGGCCGAATCGGTCGAGCTTTGGGTGGAGGGCGCGGCGCGCATTCACGACCGGCTGCTCTGGACCCGGCGCCTGACCGTGACCGGCGAGACGTTCGAACCGGAACCGTGGAACGTGACCCGGCTGCAGCCCTGAGCGGGGCTTCAGAGGTCGCCGAAGCGCTGCGGCAACCGCGCGAGCGTCACCATGACCGCTGTCTCGGTGCGCCGCATCCGCAGACCGCACAGCGTCCCGCATAGCGCCCGAAGCGAGCACCGCGCCGATCTCCACGCTCCCGCGCTGCGATGACTTCCACAGGCGGGCTCCGGCCTGCATCCTGATAATCGCGCGAGCGATCCCAAGCACCTGCCAGAGTGCGCTCCCGGCCGGCTGCCGGCGCCTCTACCATCCCTGCCTCTCGCGTTCGGCCGGCGATCGCCGATTCCACCATTCGACCGCCCGATGACGTGGCGGAGCGCTGTACGATCGGCGGGTCGGGCTGCTGCGGAGTCGGTGACCCAGCCTTCCCCGAGGGCCATTCGGCGTTCCGGGGTTCCTGAGTCGCGACCTCCTACCGTCCCTCGACCGCCCGCCGTTCGCGGGCAGCGGCCTCATGTCGTTCGTGCTTCCACTGCTCGCGCACGCACGATGATTGAAGGGCTGCTGCTGCTGTGCATTCCGCACAATCCCAGCCAGACCCGGATTCATGACGCGGATATTCAACCTGGCACACCTGCGCGCGGCGCGCTCTTGAAACTCGGCGCCGCCGGTGTGCAGCACTTGTCCGCCATACTGTGCGCCGCGATGCGCAGTGCCGAGAACCGGCCGGTGTCGCCGCTTCCGGGGCGTGCACTGCCGGAATCGAATGCCGCACGCTGATTTCATCCGCGCATTCCGCGCCGAGATCCCGACCGGCGCCTGAGCGCTCCGTGCCAGTCTCAGCCGTCCGAGCTCTGCTTGCGAGAATTGATCGTCCGCCCAGCCCCCAGCGCCGCCATCAGCGGGCAGCGCACTCTCCCCGCATTGCTGTGACACTGGCCGACGAGGGCCGCGAGCGCTCGCTCGACCCGCCGCAGCTGACCCAGCCGTTCCCGCACCGCAGCCAATTTGATGGCGCCCAGTCGTTCGGCTTCTCGGCACCCTCGGCAATGCTGGCCGTCCTCGAGCGCGAGCAGCTCCTTCACCTCCTCCAAGTTGAAGCCGAGTGCTTGGGCTTGACGGATGAACCGCAGCCGCTCAGCGTGGGTCTCTCCGTAGCGGCGGATCCCACCTGGGGGGCGGCGTGGCTCCCCGATGAGGCCCCGACGTTGGTAGTAGCGGATCGTCTCCACATTGACTCCGGCCTGTCTTGCCAGCGCTCCGATGGTATAGGACTCGAGCATATTGACTCCGTAGTCGAGTACGGTCTTAAGGTACCCCGAATCTGGGCAGTCGCAAGAAGCACTGCATGCGCGGCGAACCCCCGTCCCAACAACCCGCGGTCAGAATGCGAAGCCTCGTCCTCGGCGGGCTGGCTGCGATCCTGGCCTCAGCCTGCTGTCTCGGACCGCTCGTCCTCGTGCTGCTGGGCGTGAGTGGCGCCTGGATTGGCAACTTGACGCGGCTCGAGCCCTACCGCCCGTTCTTCCTCGCCGCCGCGCTGATCGCCCTGTTCTTCGCATGGCGGCGCATTTTTCAGCCGGCGCGGGCCTGCACGCCCGGTGAGGTTTGTGCGATGCCCCGCGTCCGGACCACCTACAAGGTCATTTTCTGGTGCGTGGCTGCGCTGGTTCTGGTCGCATTCGCCTTCCCGTACGCCGCACCCCTATTGAAACCGCCTGCTCCATTGAAGTGAAGAGTTCGTCATGAAAAAGCTGCTTGCCGCAATTGCGCTCGCTGGCGTCATCGCTCCGGTGTGGGACGCCACCCGAACCGTCACACTGGCCATTCCGAGCACGCACTGTGCACTGTGCCCCGTGACGGTCAAAGAAGCGCTCTCGAAAGTCCCTGGCGTCCGTAAGATCGAGGTGAGTCTGGCTAAGAAGGACGCGGTCGTCACATTCAATGACTGGAAGACCACCGTCGCTGCACTGACGCAGGCGACCCGCAACGCTGGCTATCCGTCAACGGTAGAGCGGTAACCGGCTCGATACCGCAACGAGGAGAACACCCAATGGCACTCGCCACACGAATCGCGGATAAGGCGGGATTTCTCGGCACTTTCATCTCGGCGATGGGCTGCGCGGCCTGTTTCCCGGCGCTCGCCAGTCTCGGCGCGGCCGTCGGCCTTGGTTTTCTCACGCGCTGGGAGAGTCTGTTCATCACCACGCTCATCCCGCTCTTTGCGCTGCTGGCGCTCGCCGCGAATGCGCTCGGCTGGCGGAGTCATCGCCAGATTCGACGCCTCGTACTCGGTCTCATCGGGCCGCTGCTGGTGCTCTCGGCGGCGCTCCTGATGCGTTTCTCCCACATGGGGACGGCGCCGATGCTTTACGTCGGGCTTGCCTTCATGCTCGGTGTGTCGGTGTGGGATCTGGTCTCGCCACCGGTGCGACGCTGTGCGGAGCGGACCTGTCAACCGTCGGTGGACGGCTGAATCGTTGAGACTCTCAGGGATCTGACGAAGAACCACTCTCATGACACAGCTCGACATCACCGGCATGACCTGCGAGTCCTGTGCCGTCCACGTCGAGCACGCGCTGGAGCAGGTCCCGGGCGTGCGCTCGGCCGAAGTGTCCTACGCCCAGCGCAGCGCCCGGGTCGCCCTCGATGCCGGTCTCTCGCCCGACGCCTTGATTGCCGCGGTGACCGGGCTCGCTTATCGGGCGAGACTGGCCGACACGCCGCCCCGGTCAGCCCAGGACGGATTTCTCGGCGCCCTACGGGAATCTGCGCCGCCGAAAGCCATGTCCGGCCACGGCGCGGGGCGATTGCACATTGCCATCCTTGGCAGCGGCGCTGAAGGCCACGGAGGAAGTCGCGCACGTCACGCTGATCGAGCGCGGCACCCTCGGGGGCACCTGTGTCAACGTCGGCTGCGTGCCCTCGAAGATCCTGATCCGTGCCGCCCACATTGCCCATCTGCGCCGCGGGAGCCCGTTTGATGCCGGTCTACCGCCCTCACCCCCCACCGTCCTGCGCGAGCGCCTGCTCGAGCAGCAGCGATCGCGGGTCGAGGAGCTGCGCGAGGCCAAATACGAGAGCGTGCTCGCTGGCAATGCCCACATCACGGTGCTGCACGGCGAAGCTCGCTTCAACGATGGGCACAGCCTCACGGTGCGGCTGAACGACGGCGGGGAGCGCCGGGTGGCCTTCGATCGCTGCCTGATTGCCACCGGCGCCCGTGCCGCCATACCGCCCGTTCCCGGCCTCGAGGACACCCCTACTGGACGTCAAGCGAAGCATTGGCAAGCGCTGCGATCCCCGCAGCGCCTGGCCGTGATCGGTTCGTCTGTCGTGGCCGTGGAGCTCGCACAAGCCTTTGCGCGCCTCGGCAGCCGGGTCACGATCCTCGCACGCAGCACGCTGCTTTGCCGCGAAGATCCGGCCATTGGAGAGGCGCTCACGGCGGCCTTTCGCGCCGAGGGCATCGAGGTCCTGGAACACACTGAGGCCAGCCGGGTGATGCACCGGGACGGGGAATTCGTGCTGACGATCCCAAGCGGTGAGCGGCGGGCCGAGCGGCTGCTGATCGCCACCGGCCGCACGCCCAATACGCGCAGCCTCGCGCTCGAAGCCGCCGGCGTCGCCGTCAATGGTCAAGGGGCCATCGAGGTCGACTCCGACCTACGGACCCGCGCTGAGGGTATATATGCCGCCGGCGACTGCACCGATCAGCCGCAGTTCGTCTACGTCGCCGCAGCCGCCGGCACCCGCGCCGCGATCAACATGACCGGCGGCCACGCGACGCTGGACCTCACCACCCTGCCGAGGGTGATTTTCACCGACCCGCAGGTGGCGACTGTGGGCTACAGCGAGCAGTCGGCGCACCAGGAAGGGATCGAGACCGACAGCCGCGTGCTCACGCTCGACAACGCGCCGCGCGCACTCGTGAATTTCGACACCCGCGGCTTCATCAAGATGGTCGCCGAGGCCGGCACGGGCCGACTGCTCGGCGTCCTGGCGGTCGCGCAAGAAGCTGGGGAGCTGATCCAGGCGGCCGCACTCGCCATCCACCTTCGCATGACCGTCACCGATCTCTCGAGCCAGCTCTTCCCGTACCTGACAATGGTCGAAGGACTCAAGCTCGCGGCCCAGACTTTCTCAAAGGACGTGAAACAGCTGTCCTGCTGTGCGGGGTAGCCCACATCGGGTGCATGGACATGGAAGGCCCAAGGGCCAGTCGCCTTCGTTCGCGGGACCGCCAGGAAAGTCGGGCGCATTCTCAGATTTCTTGCTGCCGAGGCGGCCAACGCGCACGAGATTGGAATCCTGACAACCGAAGTCAGTGCCCAAAACCAAGATCCTTTCCAGATCAATCGGCGGTCGCTTTCCCCGTCGAACATCGAACAAGAGGATGTCGAGTGCCCAGGCAGACGCAACGATCTGACGCGCAAGGAGAGTTGAGGCGCGTCGCCACCGCTCGACCTAGACCTCGCGGCCCAAGACCGCGTTCTTCTGGGACTCTCTCTCGCTCAACTCGTTGAGCACCTCTTTGAATGCACGCGGCTTTTCCACGCCGTACCCTTGTGCGTACTGCACGCCGAGCTCACGCAATCGTTCGATGATCCGCGCGTTCTCGGCGTACTCTGCGACCGTACCAATACCGAGGTCCTGGGCGAGACTCACGATCGCGCGAACCATGGCAACCGATTGGGGATTGCTGAGAATGCCGGTGACGAAGCTGCCATCGATCTTGATGCGGTCGACGGGCAGGTCCGTCAGATTCTTCAGGGAATTGGTCCCCGTGCCGAAGTCATCGAGCGCAAAACGGCAACCCATGGCCCGCAATTCGCGAACGAATTTGATGGCTTTGGTGAGATTCAGCACCGCGATGGTCTCAGTGATCTCGAAGGTGATCAGCGCGGGGGCAATTCGCGAGCGGCGAATCAGCCGCTCGATGCGCTCGAGGAAAGTCGCATCCGTCAGAGAAGGGCCCGTGATGTTGATCGATAACGAGACGTTTGCCGCGAGCAATGCCGAGCGGTGCGGAGCCGCAGCAGCGAGTGCGTGCTCGACGACCCACATGTCGAGCGCCGGAGCCAGCTGGCTGCGATGCGCTGCGGAGAGCAGGTCCGCGGGCGCGTGATCTTCGTTTGGCGAGCGCAGCAGCAGCTCGAAGCCCTCCGGGTCACCCCGTCCCTGCAGCGGCATGATCCGCTGCGCAACCAGGGTGAACCGGTCATTCTGGAGCGCTTCCCGCAGCCGGATGACAGCGATGGAGTCGGATTTGCGGCGGATCATCGAATCATCATCGTCCTGATAGATCTCGACGCCCCCCCGCCCGTGATCTTTGGCGCTCCGGCAGGCGAGCTGGGCAAGCGCGAGGACGCTCGGGAACTCCCGCGGCTGGGTAAAGCAGGCGATCCCGCAACTCAGAGACACCGGCTCATCGCCTACCGCCGAAGCGGGCGACAGCTGTGCCGCGGCTTGCTGTAGAGCTCGGGCCGTGTCGGCCGCCCCATCGGCGTCCACATGGGGCAACGCGATCGCAAATTTGTCACTCGAGATGCGCGCCGCCACGGCATCGGGTGGCAGATGCGGCTCAGCGAGAAGCTGCGCCACGCGAACGATGAGCGCGTCTCCGGCATCGAAACCCTGGGTGTCATTGACGATGCCCAACCGGTCGATGCCGAGGAAGATCAGACTGTGTGGGCCTCGCCGGTGAGGTGTCGCCTCTTCCCAAGAGGCCACTCGGCTGCGCGCGCTCGCGCGGGTGTGCAGGCCCGTCAGGACATCGAAGTCCGTCTCGAGCAGGGACGCCACGTGACGGCCCAAGAGCTTGACCAGCAACAGATGTCTTCGGGTGAATTCGGCCGCATCCTCCGGGCGCAGCAGCATCAGCGCGCCCGCCGGTACGCGCCCGTGCCCGTTCACCGGCAGGGCAAGGAGTCTCACGGCCCACGGTGCGCCCCTGGCCGTGGCGCCCCTGTTCAAGTTCGTCGTCTTATTGACCACCATGGGCCGATTCTTGTTCTGAATCCAGCTGAGTACCGGTGGCGCGAGACGCCGGAGCGCATCTTCGGTTCCATGGGCAGCCTCAGCGGTGCGGATAATCCGCAGGTGCCTCTCCGGCACCACGAGCGCGCACAGCGCGCATTCCAAGTGTGCCACCGTGGCGTCCACCAGCTTCGCCAGTCGCTCACCGTGATCGGAGCGGGGCTGAGCTGCGCCTCTATGCGAAACGGGCGATGTGACCTCATGCAGCCACTCGAGGTCTCGCACCCCCTCGTCCGCAGCGCATCCTCGTGGGGTCTCTCCGGCATACCGCGCCAGGTGATCCCCGACGCAGGCCAGCGCCGGTTCGAGCTGCGTCTGCAGAGTCTCGACGGGCGGACACTCCACGCCAGCGGTGACGTGAAAGACAATCAGACACACCCCCGCAACGGGTGATGCCGTTTGATCCGGTCCGCGGGTTCCGCTTCCTGCGTACAGAAGGAACGCTGCCGCGCGCTCGGAATCAGTGACCGGCAGCATGGCGCCCATGGGGCGACGGCCTGACCCAATGGCAGTGGACTTGAGGACGGAGCGAACCTGCAGGCGAACTTGCGTAAGCGGTACGGGCCCATGGCCTCTCAGAGGTCTACCTAGGGCATCGAAGAACGCCACCGCCCGTATGCCTGGCACAAGCCGCTCGATGACTTCGGCGTGCCGGTCGAGGAAATCATATCCAGACACCATGCGGTTGCTGCGCGCCATGAGCCCTCCTATTTCCGACTCAGCGGAACCGAGCTTATCGCCCCGCTGGAGACTTGCTCTGCGAGCTCTATGGGCGCGGCAACGCGTGCTTGCGGGCGATCCCGGCCAAGTCGCGCCAGACCGCCTGATCAAACGCTTCGTCAGTACTCGTCCATAGGATAATAAACCGCACTCTCGCGTCCAGATGCCGGCAGACACACGTGATGTAGGACTCGCCCTGCCGCTGAGTTCGACGGGTTGCGTCGATCGCATCGAGCGCAAGATCCGTCAGGCATTCTCTCGACGGAAGGAGTTTGACACCGCTCGCGCTCAACTGTTCCTCGAGATAGCGCACGGCGGCCGTGAACTTCGGGATGGCTGAGTCCTCCGCCGCTGTGCTCGATCGGATCACGTAATGATTCCCCGGCGATTATTTTGAGATTTTTGCGCGCCAATTCCGCGATCTCCGAGACCGCCGTCTCATTTTGGAGACATAGAGGCGTGCCGGACCCCAGTTGTCACAATCCACCCGGGAGTGAGGCCGCCGCACACCGCCCGCCTCCCTGCAGCGCTGGAGCACATCGAACGACCATTGGACCGCGCCGCATTCGGATGCATCCCGCGAATGAATGCGGGTGCGGACCCTGGATATCAGCGAGGCGGCGGCTCATGCAATGGCCCGGCTGCGGGATTCCTATGTATCGACCCAGGCGAAGAATCCGGAGTTCCCAAGGCGGCATCCCGGCGCGACGCCGGGTAAGGCGATCGTGATCGTCCCTACTTGCGGGCTTTCTTCTCGCGGGCTGCCTTGATCTCCTCGCTCAGCCGCCGCAAGTCATCCAGCGTGGGCTTCCTGGGGCGGGACTGATCGTTTGCCCGCACTGTGGATCTGTTGTACGGATCGTGCGACGGCGCTCGCTCCGCCACGTGCTCGCTGTCACAAGTCACCTTGCCATTCCCAGGTGGCATTCCCCCGGGTCATCGAATGCGACGCGCCCGTATGGCTTGCGCCGTGTGCGGGTGCTCATGTCTCAGCTCTTCTCATTGACAGGATGCTACGGTGAGTGATTGGAGCCAAGTCAAGTTGACAATATCATGGTGTCTGAGGTTCCCAGTGACCCATGACAGATTGGCGGCCCCGCATGGAAACAATCCCATTTCAGACTGCGTCTAACATGCAGGGCTTGTCGGGTTTGACGGATCGACGGGCAGCGCTGGAGAACGGCGGTTCGCCTCGGCTTGATGAAACGGAATACGGTGCAAATCCTTGGCGGACCCGCCGCTGGGTCCGGAGACGGCCGCTGCGGCGTTGAAAGACCCACCACTGGTGGGGATCACCCTGGCCGGAAGGCGCAGCGATCCGGCTGATCCGGTCCAGAAGACGTCTCAAGCCGATTCGGAGTCGTGGCAATCGCTCGCGCCAGCGAGACAAGCGCCTGAGTGTGCGCGGCGTTTACCATCCGTGCACCACTGCGCAGACTATCATCCTGTGGCATATCGGAAGCGGCGTACTTCTATGGCTCGCTCTGCGGTTCGGCGTCGTCCGATTGCCGCAATGCAATGCGCAGACGTGCCTTCGCGCGCCGGACGCGCATCTCGATCGCTTTGGCCGTCGTGTGGAACTGGTCTGCGGCTGCCTGATGCGTCAGGCCGCTGATGAGAGTCAAAAGCAGCGGCTCCTTGTAGCGCTGCGGCAATGAAGCGATTGCCCGATCGAGCTGGCGAAGATGCGCCGCCTCAACAGGCTCGGAATACCCGACCGGTTCGTCCTCTGAAGCGCATCCCGCGTCCTGCTCAGACGCAAACAACATCAGGAAGGGGAGTGTCCGGAACTTTGTGTGTGACGGCACAGCGTTGTGATGACCATCGCCGTGCAGGGGAGCATGCTCCCCTGCACGGCGGCGGCGATTTCGGCTCCCATCCTACACCGGCACCTCGGTAAATCGCTCGGCGTACAGGACGGCAAACTGGTTCATAGCGGCCTTCCAGTCGTGGCTGGCACGGCTCCAGTCAGCCGTAATGTTGCGCAGCGCCAGCCAGATCAGCTTCGTGGCGGCCTCGTCCGAGGGGAAGTGGCCCCGGGTTTTGATGATCT
>JAJYDK010000027.1 GCA_021777555.1 Pseudomonadota bacterium
CACGCTTCCATCTCATCGATGACCCGCGCAGCTTCTTCGCGCTCAAGCAGGAACCGCTGCGACTGCGAGAGAAGATTTTCAGCATTTGCGTAACGACCGTAATCGCCAATCGCGAGTGCCAGATCGCGGTGCTCGACACTGACCTGTGGGTGCGGCAACAAGTCGTAAGCCGGCGAGAGCTCAAAGGCCTGAGTCGGCGCAATGACCGCATGGTTGCGGGGGTGATCGTCGGTATTGGAAATAAGCGCATTGAATGTCATGCGTCGAAAGAGCTCTGACGCGTCCTGCTTCGGTTCTCGACTCACGCGGCGCAGCTCTTCGGCGAGCAGCACGTAGGACCAACGGTCGCGATGTTGATGCGAATCCTCTGTCCGAAGGAGCGTCAGCGCGGAGAGCATGCGGGTACGCCGATAATCGCCCGGGCCCGCGGGTATGCGGTCAAAGCGTTTCACGAGAAGCGCATCGCGGCCGCCGATCCGGGTAACCCGGCTTTCGGCAGTTGAGACGCCGCATTCGCGTGCGAGCACGAGCACGGCGTGCTCGATGCGGGCGTGGTTGAAGGGGTCGTCCTGGCGGTTGAACTTGACCAACCACAGCTGCCCCTCGTTTTCGACGACGGCCTTAGGGCGTGTACCGCCCATCGATGTAGCCAGAAGTAGGAGATCCTCGATCTGCTTGAGCTCCCCCGCGTCCGCATCAGAAGCCTCCTCCGCAATAACCTTATCGGCGAGTGCCTGCAAACGCTCGAGGTCCAGGGTGCGATTGTATTTGCGTAAGGGAGCAGGCGGCTCGCGCCCCGTCCCAAACCCAAGAGCGCCGGCGCGATCATCCGGGGAGTGCAACAGGTAATCGAGCTCGCCAAGCGCTGTGAGAGCTGAGTGCTTTTCAATGATGCGGCGGCCCCAATAGTCCGGTCCGGCATCGCGAAGGGCGCCGAACAGGCCGTTCAGCCGTGTGGTCTCGTAGGTCTGATCCGATAACGGAAGCTCAATCGGGTCGATGGGCACGGCATTGCTGCGCCCCAAGTAGCTGCGCCCGTAGACGAAGCGCCCGAAGGGAACACCCGCTCTATCCGTCGCAAGCACGAAGCGCCCTGCGGTGACGAACGCGGTCGTCCCGGGAAGCATGAGATACACGAAGGCTTCAGAAGTCATTGTCGAGTGCGCCTTTGCGGGTCGGATAGGCGCGCTCGCGCGCTCGCGCAGCTCGCTGGACGAGGGCATCGCGCGTGGGATCGGCGAGCTCATGCGCTTGACCGAGGAGGCCGTAGACCCAAAGAAGCGACAGGTAGACGCTGATGGCGGTGCCGGGCTTCCCCGTCTCGGCGGCGGCGACAGTTCGGTAGCCCACGCCGATCTTCGCGGCGACCTGCTCAATCGAGAGATTGCGCGCCAAGCGGGCCGTGCGCAGGTTCGCCCCGAGTGTCTTTAGGACACGTTCGACCTCATAGGGAGGAGCCATCGTCAGGGCGTTTCGCTTGGACACGGTTATACCTTAAAAAGCATAAAATACGTTCTTTTCAGCTTTTTAATGCTATCACGTTTGCCGGCCCTGTCCAGGGTTATGAACATTAAAAGATCGAAATTAGATGCTTTTCGGCGTTTTAAAGCCTAAAACCCGGCGTGCGAAGTGGCCACGGCGATTGCGGAAGGCCTCTTCGGGCTCAGGGCCGTCGAGGAATTTCCGCTTAGTCGTGCGAGCAAGAGTACCGAGGTCGCAGTAGATGCATCACCGGTCGTCGCGAACGCTGCCTGCCAGTGCCCCTGCGGAACTCTGATCGGCCGTGTATTCGGGCGTTTTGGCGCATCGCGCCATTTGAGTAATCGCCATCGCCGCTCTTGGAACAGCGGTGCGCTTCTCGCGTGGCATGACCGGCGCGGGGATGCGGCGAGGAACGATGTATTCGGCGATCTGGAGACGGGACCTTCTACTACCCGGCCACTCCCAAGAACAATCCATCTAACCCACTCAGGGTCGATTCCGGAACATCTGGTCGAACCTTCGCTCCAGACGCACGTTCGTACCGCGGACCTGATCCACGACCGCCTTGGCCCAGTCGAAGTACTCCCTCTTACGGTCGACCGACCATCCCTCGGGTGGGTTCGAAACGATATCGCGCACATTGCAGATCTTGTCCGCGAGCTTGACCAATTTCGCCTGGGATGAAGCACGTGACGCGCGCGCGACCTGCAGCATCTTCCGGGACCGCCTTTTGAGGAACTTGACGTCGGTGACCTCCTCGACGATATCGGCGATCTCCCGGCCAAACTCTCCCTTGAGTTCCTCAAGTGTCGTGTCTGTGTCCTCGATAGTGTCGTGAAGCAGTGCGGCCGCGATCACTACCGGGTCCCGCACGCGCCCTTCGATCCACAGTACTTCCGCGAGCGCTATTGGGTGATTGATGTACGGTGATGCTCTCTTGTCCTTTCGCCGCTGGTCCCTGTGCTTATTCGCGGCGAAACCAACCGCACGAATGACAAGTGCGATCCCGTCAGGCAATTGCGGAGCCGGTGGTCTCATACAAGAAAATTCGGGCTTGCGCATGTCCCCGTGCTGCATCCGCAGGCGGCAGAGCGTCGCGGCCATCTCTTCCGACGCGGCTCCCGGCGGGAAGTCGAAGCGGATGAGCGTCCTTCTCGGCCTTCCCACCATTTTGCTCCAGCGGGCATGGTTGGCGCAGCCATAAATCGTTGGTGGTCGTACCGCATCAATTGTACGCACTTGCGGATACCGTTGCGCGGCGGACGCTGGCGCAGCGGAGAGAGTATCCCTCCTTCAAATCCCGTCGTCATTCGAGAATTCGCGTCTAGCGGATCCCAGGCTCCGGCATCAAATCCCAGATGGGTAAACTTGAGCCCTCGACTGCACGCGGAGGTCGAAGCTGCGCGAGAGTCATTGCAAGAACCCGGCTTAAAATCAGACTTATAAGACTGCGTGAGTCGCCCCCCAAGAATAGGTTGATCTGGTGATCCAGTCGATGACGCTGGTCCGCCGGCGGTGGTGCGAGCGCGGCCGCCGGTGCTGCCGCCGATCTCCAAAAAGCATGGCCTCAGCGAACCTGCTCGCGTACTTCATCGTGCGCAGATCCGCCGATGGACTGCCTCTATATTGCATTGCCGAGCTCCTCGAGGAGCTGCACCGGCGGATGGCCGCCTAGGTGCGGGCCTCCGCTCATCCTCTACGCGTTCTCCCGGACCAGGACCCGGGATACGCCGCTGAATTTCCTCGAGGACTCCCGCGGCCACCTGCAGGCCGATGCCCCTCCTGGGTACGATCCGCTTTACCTCAGCGGGATGATCACGGAAGTCGCCCGCACCGTGCACGCCCGCCGACGCTTCGTGGAGGCGGCCGATCCGCTGAAGACCCCGGGCCGGCCGCATGAGACACTGGCGTTCTACAAGGAACTCTTCCGCATCGGGCGGCAGATCAAGGGTCTCACCGATGCGGAGCGCCGCATGAGGGCGGTCGCCGTCGGGAGAAAAGCCTTTCTCTTCGTGGGTTCCGAGCGCGCAGGGCACGCTGCGGTGATCTACTATTCACTGGTTGAGTCGTACAAGGCAAACAAGATCAACCCGCTGCCGTATCTGACCTGCATCCTCAGCAACGCGCGCAACAGCACTGCGATGTCGCCAACGCCGCAAGATTTTGCAAAATCCACCGTCACCCGAGCCGGCAAGTGCCATGAATCGACCTTGCTGGATGCGCTGCGCGCATTCGATGCAGCAACGCGGGTCTGATGAACTCACAGGAGCTTACCGTGGCCCGCCGTTACGGCCTCTTGATCCTGCTTACGGTTCTCATCGTACTGGCCAGCACGCATCTCACGCTTACGATCAGCCAAAGACCCGGATTGCCGTTCTCGATCAATGTCGTCAACGCCCGTACTGCGGTCATCGAGCCGATTCCCGGCATTCCGTTGCCGTCGGCGCTGCGCGCGGGCGATCAGATCGATCTGGCCGCACTGCCGCGGGCGACTCGCATCGCGATCATCATAACCAACGGCTTATCCACTCTTTCCCCCCGCCAAACTTATATGTTCGTGATTCGCCGCGGCAATGCGGCCGTCACCATTCCCATCAGGACCGAAAGGTTGAACGCCGCCTCGAGTGTTCGGGCATTCTACTGGAGCACTCTCGGCTTCAACTTGCTGCTCGCCGCGGTTGCGCTCCTCACCCTGTGGCGCGGGCGAGGTCGGGCGGCCGCGGGCCTGGCGCTCTGGGCGGTCGCGTTTCTGGTCGCCTACGACGCGGGCTTCGTACCGTCCCACGGGGTGGCGGGGCTCGGTCTGATGCTTGGAGCAATGAGCCTGATTCTCCTCGCGCGGGTCGGCTTTTACGTGATGGCGGAGTCCATGGTGGGCGTCGCGTTGAGCCCGCGGGCGCGGACGTGGTGGCGTGCGAGCTTCGCCCTGCTGCTTGGGCTCGGCGCGATCCATGCGCTGGGCGGCCCCCTTGCCTTTGTCGCCACGGGATGGGCGGAACTCATGCGGCCCGCATACGGGGTTGCCCTCTCGGCCTCCTACCTTGTCCCGGTAGCGCTTCTGTTCGTAAGTTACCGCCGCGCGGTGGCCGCACAGCGGTTGCGGCTGCGCTGGATGCTCTGGAGCAGTGTCTTGTTCTCCGCGGGAATATTCCTGAGCAACACACCGATATTCGGTTTTTTCACTTCAACCATAGCCCAGCGTTTCACGAGTGCCCTGGCCATTGGCGGCTTCCTCTACGCGATCCTTCGGCATCGGGTCGTGGATGTTGCTGTGTTTCTCAACCGCGCGTTGGTGTACGCGGCCACCACCAGTCTGCTCCTGGGGTTGCTTGCGCTGCTCGAAAGTCTGATCGAGCGTACAACGCTCGGCCGCGGGGCCAGCCTTTTGCTCGAGTTCGCCGTGCCAGTTGGATTGGGTGCGGCCCTGAGCGCGGTGCATCGGCGCATAGAGAGTACGCTCGAGCAGTTCCTGTTCCGTCGCCAGTACCGGGAGGATACCGCCCTTAGGGGCTTTGCCCGCGACTGCGCCTTCGTAACTCAGCCCGATAATCTGCTTGATCTGACCGTAGACCAGATCCGTCTACACACGGACGCTTCGTGGGTTGCGTTGTACGAATGCACGCCGGCAGGATTTGTCCTCACCCGCCAGCGGGGTAGCCGCGAGCTGCCTATGCAGCTGGATCTTGACGATCTGGTGCTCGTGACGCTGCGCGCGCACGCTACGGAGGTCGACCTCAACGGCACGCCGAGCACACTCGGCCGGGAGGGATATGTCTTCCCACTGCGCGTCCGTGACAGGCTGCTCGGCATGCTGGTGGTCGGGCCACGATCTGACGAGCACTACGTGGCCGATGAACGCGAGTTGTTCGCGCATGTGACCCACGAGGTGGCGGCGGCCCTGTCTGCGCTACGAACGCAGGAGACCGAGGAACGCGCCCAGGCGAGCGAGGCGTTGCTCGACGAAGCGCGCACCCGTAATGCGACGCTGCTGGAACTGCTGCGCGCCCATGGAGTAACCCTGGAGTCGTAACCCGCACCTCTGAAGGATCTGGTGCAGTGGAGAATTTCGGCTTCCATGACGAGGCCCGAGGACTCTGAGGTCACGCCGGCGCTTCATCTCACTGTTTCTTCAGCGACCAACAGCTCCATCAACCGGGTCCGAACTTGAGCTGGCGCTTGCGATCATCGGCACCGCGCCTTACTGGTCGCCACGGCGTAGTGACACGAACAAGGGATAGCACAGTGGGTGTTCCGGGCGCAAAGGGAACAACCGTACATCATGGCGCTGTCAACGATGTTGCCGTAGTAACAGGCTCGAGCGGCATCATGAGTGCGCACGCCGGGTCGCCGAGGGCGAGTGATTTCAAATGAGCAACGAACTTCGACCCCCTTTGAATCTTGAAGACAACGAATTGCGAAGTGCCTTTGCCCATCCGAAAGGACGATATGGCTCCAGATACATCGGCATCGTTCCAGATGTAGATGGTGCCGACGCGCCCTGCGGCATGGAAATACCCAGCTTGTGCGCTCCGCCCCGCGCAGCCGAAACCCACCTCCGGGGTCAAAAGCCGAATCTGCGGTATGTGTCGGCAAATCCCAGCGTATACCGGAATCAAAGCGTATACAGGGATCAGCTCATATTCACCTCAACAACACCGTAGGACGAAACCAGAATCGTTTCCCGAAATCAAAGTCCTTACCCCGGGAATTGAACCCGTTGCTTCGGACTGCCGCGGCCACCTGCTGTCCGATGCCTGTCTCGGTTACGACCCGCCGGTCTGGGTGATGCGCCGCATGGCCGTTGGCGGAAAGGCAGAATTGCTCGCGGGCTCGGAAAGAGCCGTCCCCGTCGACCGGTGCGCTCGGTGACCACCTGAGGTAGCATCACGCGTCAGGCAAGACGTGGAATTGCAGACGGGTTCTGAAAGGGCAGACATGACTGAACAAGGCTTCGAAGTACCGTCACCGCACGAGAAGCTGATCGAGCATCACGCCGAACACGACAGCCTCGCACAGCGGATCGCACTGGTGACGGCCATCCTGGCGACGATCGGCGCGATCGTCAGCTACCAGTCCGGTGCCAACCAGATTCAGGCGATGTTCCTGAAGAACGAAAGCATCCGCAAACAGGCGCAGGCGTCCGACCAGTGGGCGTTCTACCAGGCGACCTCGATCAAGCAGCACATCGCCGAGGACATGGCCGGCATCGCGAGCGATGCCGGGCAACGCGGCAAGCTGCTCGCGCGGGCCGGGCACGAAGCCTCGAAGAAGTCGGAAATCAGGCAGACCGCCGAGCGGCTGGAGCGCGAATCACTGGCCTTCAACGAGAGATCCGAACGGGTTCTGCGTCCGCACGAGCGCATGGCGCTCGGCATGACCCTCATTCAGATTGCCGTGGCACTCGCCTCCATCACCGTGCTGACCCGCAAGAAATGGCTCTTCTGGGGCGCCATGGTCTCGGCCCTGGTCGGTATCGGCGTGGCGGCGAGCGGGTTGATGTGATCTCGGGGCGGGCGTGCAAGGCGATGAGCCGACCCGGGCGCCTGGATGCAAAGCAGCTCCGCTGGATTTACACAAGGTGACGACCAGGAATCCGCTGCAGTTCAAGCTTCCTTTCGCGCGATGGACGCGAGCCGACATCCATGCGCCGGTGCACGCTCCTGCGGACTTGATGTGCGCAATCCTGATTCGATTGTGTCATCTGGCAGGGAATCAAGCCGTCATTCGCTCGTTCTTCCGTCATCCGGAGACACGCTGTGCAACGTCTGCGTGACCGCCAATACGACTTAAGGCAAAGGGTTTTGCCCTTCATGGCGTTCCTGGCTCTCCTCCCTCTTCGGGCACTGGCAGATCGGGCCGTATCGCACGCACCAGCGACGGCAATAAACCAACGCGTCATCGCCGCGCTGCCCAAATGGCATGGCAGGAGCGCTGAGATCGTAGATCACCTCGATCTTACCTCCCCCTTCGGGACTCAATCCCAATGGACCTTTGTGGCTGCACTATTGCCGGGCTCTCGGGCGAACGTATTTTCGGAGATCGTTCACAGCGGTCCGCTCGCAATCTGTTTTGTCCACGATCTGAAGCCCCAATGCAGCTACCCGGCGGCTGATAAGAGCACCCACCCGCCTTGGCGTGAAAATCTGTTTCACTTCTACGCTGCCAAAGTGGTCTTCGCCGGCGCGAATCACACTGATCCGCTTCTACTGGTCACTACCGGAGGCGCCTCCGGTGTCAACGGAAATCATCCTGTTTATACTCACTTATTCTCGTACAACAGGCGGATAAATGGTTTCCAGGCCGCATTCCATAACATGACGTACAGCAATAACAATCAGGAGACGAGATTCGTGGAGCACGGTCCGCTCCGCGGAGATGTCGTTTCAGCTGTGCCGACTGTGACCGCGCCATATGCCTACTGGATCTCCGTCTATGCTCGAAACAGGGAAGGTCAGTATTCAGATCCTGTCCTGCGGTATCGAAGCGCCACGCGTTATGGGGATGGAAATCACCTGGCGGTGATCGATTCAGAGATGCCCAATATCCTCGAACACTTGGACAAGTGGAAACCCGGCGATCCCCTTCCGATCCCACATCGCCTGCCCTCACGTTGCGCTCACCGTCTCTTTCTTCGTGGCGGCGAGGAATGGTGCCCGCAGTGACGCGTCACTCCGTTTCGTGCAGTCTCTGATTCTCGTACGGATTGGCAAATCCCCGTCAGCGTGCGGTCGGGCAAAAATCTCGGACGGATCCTGGTGTCTCGAAGGCACGCCGGCGCCCGGGTGACCGCCGCGCGATGCCCCCGCGCCGCCGTGCTAAGCTCCCTCTGCATCAGGAGATCCAGGACCGACCATGACGACCGACCGATTGACGCCACTGCTCGCGCAGCGGCCGTGGCTGCTGGCCGACGGGGCGATGGGCAGCAATCTGTTCGCGCGAGGGTTGACGAGCGGGGAAGCCCCCGAGCTCTGGAACACCGAGCATCCACAGCGGATCCGCGAGCTGCAACGCAGCTTCATCGAGGCGGGCGCCGACATCATCCTCACCAACAGCTTCGGCGGCAACCGGCATCGCCTGAAATTGCACCAGGCTGAAGGCCGAGTCGCGGAGCTCAACGAGGCCGCCGCGAGCCTCGCTCGCGCAGAAGCGGATCGGCAGGACCGCGTGGTGCTGGTCGGCGGCAGCATGGGGCCGACCGGGGAGATCCTGGCGCCGCTCGGACCGCTCTCGGCGGCCGAAGCGCGGGAGTCCTTCGCGGAGCAGGCGGCAGCGCTCGCCCGCGGCGGCGCCGACATCCTGTGGATCGAGACGATGTCCTCGGCCGAGGAAACCGAAGCGGCGATCGAAGGGGCGCGGCAGGCGGGACTCCCGGTCGTCACGACGCTCAGCTTCGATACCAACGGCAGGACGATGATGGGCATCACGCCCGCCGAGCTCGCCGGCCTTTCGCAGAGGCACCATCTGGCGGCCTGCGGCAGCAACTGCGGTGTGGGCGCGGCAGAGATGGTGGCGTCGATCCTCAATCTCGCGGCCGCGGCCGATGCTTCGGCCATCCTCGTCGCCAAGGCCAACTGCGGAATCCCCCAATACGTCGACGGCGCGATCCGATTCAACGGGACGCCCGAGCTCATGGCCGACTATGCCCGCCTCGCTCTCGATGCCGGCGCGCGGATCATCGGGGGCTGCTGCGGGACCACGCCGGAGCACCTGCGCGCGATGCGTCAGGCGCTCGAGACTCACGTTCGCGGCCCGAAGCCCTCGCTCGAGACGATCGAAGCGCGGCTCGGGGCCCTGACGGCCGGCGCCGCGGCGCAGCTGCGCGGCGAGATGGATCGTCAAGCCGGCGCCGCGCCCGGCGCATCCCAACGCCGCCCCTCGCGGCGGACGGCGGCTCGCGGCGAGTCGTGAGAGCCTCCGGAAGCGAATCTTCCGACATCAGAGGCGGTGGTGCGTCAGTTCGTGGCGGCTGTTACCCTGCTCCATGTCGGGAAGGGTGCCGGTGCCACGTCCACCCTCGGGTGATTGCCGCTGATGCACGGAATCCGTCGGATCGCCGCTAGGACGATCGTGGGAGCTCTCGTCCTGGTCTCGATCGGGACCGGGCTCGCGCTCTGGCGCCGCGCGGTGGACGACACACCGCAAGTCCATCGTCTGGCGGATGGCACGCTCGCCTCGTTCGCCGCTGACACGCGGTTCGTCCCGGCGCAGGGGTTTCCCATCCGGCGTGAAGTGTCGGTGGACGGCGAGGCGCTGCTGAAGGTTCCGGTGGCCCGGCGGCCCCTGACCCTCCACACACCGCTCCTGCGCATCGAAGTGATCCGACCCTCGACGCTGCTCGTCACCGCCCGCTCGCGGCAGGCGGGCGAGGAGGTGCGAGTGCTCAGCGGCGAGGCGATCGTCGGCAAGCGGTACGCCTCGCCCTACCCGGCGCCGGATGATGTGCGTGCGGGGCAGATGGCCATGGTGAATCGCACCATCGATCTGATGGAGAAAGAGCCGATCGGCGCTCGCTCGCTCGCGCGTCTGCGTGAATGGGCCATGAAGCTGAGATGAGCCGCATCCCGGGACGGCTCCCGGGGGTCGGCGCATCCGTCCCGGCCGATATCGGCACGCCCGTGTCCCCCGCCCGGAGGATGCGGGCGGCGCGGTGAGTCCCATAATCGAGCCTCCTCACCCGGCCGCGTCACCGCGAGGAGAGCGCACATGCGATATCGGTCACTCGGGGCTTCGGGGTTGAAAGTGCCGGAGCTGAGCTTCGGCGCGGCCACCTTCGGCGGCACGGGCCCGCTGTTCTCGGCGTGGGGGCGCAGCGGCGTCGAGGAAGCCACACGGCTCGTGGACCTCTGCCTCGAGGCGGGCGCGAACCTGTTCGATACCGCCGACGTCTATTCCGACGGGCAGTCCGAGGAAATTCTGGGCGCGGCGATCAAGGGCCGCCGCAGCAAGGTGCTGCTCTCGACCAAGATCGGCTTGCCCGTGGGCAACGGCCCGGGCGAGGCGGGCGCTTCGCGGCATCGGCTGCTCGATGGCGTGGACGCCGCGTTGCGCCGCCTGGGCACCGATTACATCGATCTGCTGCAGCTGCACGCCTTCGACGCCTTCACTCCCGTGGAAGAGACGCTCTACACGCTCGACCAGCTCGTGAAGGCCGGCACGGTGCGCTACGTGGGGGTCTCGAATTTCTCCGGCTGGCAGCTCATGAAGTCGCTCGCCCTCGCGCGCCAGCACGGATGGCCTCCCTACGTGGCGCATCAGGTCTACTACTCTCTGATCGGACGCGACTACGAGTGGGAGCTGATGCCGCTCGGCCTCGACCAGGGTGTGGGTGCACTCATCTGGAGCCTGCAACGAGGCGCAGCTGCGCGAGAATCTCGGCGCCGTGGAGGTGTCGCTGAACCCGGAGCAGATCAAACGCCTCGACGCGGCAAGCGCCGTGACGCCGGCCTATCCCTACTATCCGTATTACACTCACGATGGATTCACGCGGCTCAATCCTCCCCCGGTGTGAGTGAAAGCACCGAGATGCATGCCGACCCGGACCCGCTCGCCTCGACCTTCGGACCGCGGCTCGATGAGAGATCCGCGTCGCAAGCCGCCGAGATGGCCGCCCGCGCCGCGCTTCAAGGTGCCTGAATCCCTCCCGCGGCCGCACTCGCCTGAGACCATTCCCCTCGGGCCCAGCGCGATGCGCGCAGCATGCGTGGCGTGGCTGCCACAACGATGCGCGCCGACCGTTCCCGGCTTAAACTGGCGCCCATGAGCAATACTCCGAAACCTTCGCAAGAGTCGCGCCCGGCATTCGGTACCGTGCTGGCGCCCACCATGACCATGGCCCGCTTCGAGAACGGCGAGTGGGGGCCTTTCGAGGCCCGGCCGTGTGCGCCCATCGAGCTGCATCCGGCGGCGCACGTGCTGCACTACGCCAGCACCTGCTTCGAGGGCTTCAAGGCCTACCGCTGGGCCGACGGCAGCATCCACGTGTTCCGGATGGACCGGCACATCGAGCGCATGCGCCAGAGCGCGCGGGCGCTCGTGCTGCCGGAGCCGGACCCGCGGCGACTCGAGGAAATGATCCTCACCGCCATCGATCGCAACCGTGACGCCGTGCCGGAGTCGCCCGGTGCGCTCTATCTGCGGCCCATCCTCTTCGGCACCACACCCAACATCGGCGCCGCCGGCGCGGCCGCCACCGAAGCGACGCTCATCGTGCTCGCGAGCCCGGTGTGGGACTACTTCGCCGGCGGCATGAAGCCACTCAGAATCTACGTCGAGGACGTCCATGCGCGCACGGCCTCGCAGACCGGCAAGGTCAAAACCGGCGGCAACTACGCGGCGGCCCTCGGTCCCACCCTCGAGGCGCGGCGCCGGTACAACGTCGACCAGGTGCTGTTCTGCCCGGGCGGATCGGTTCAGGAGACGGGCGCCTCCAACTTCATGTTGTTTCGCGACGGGCGGGTGCTCACCCGCAGCCTCGACTCGACGTTCCTCCATGGCGTGACCCGCGACTCGGTGCTCACTCTGGCGCGGGAAGAGGGTTACCAGGTTGAGGAGCGGGTCTTCGACGTCGCCGAAATGCTGGAGTGGGTGCGCGATGGAGAGGCTGCGCTCTCCGGTACGGCCGCGGTGCTCGCGGGTGTCGGTACCTTCGTCTATCACGGCGAGGAGCACAAGGTGGGAAGTGGAGACGTTGGACCTCACACGCGCAAACTGCGTGAGCACCTGGTGTCCATCCAGCGCGGCGAGACCCGCGATACACACGGATGGACCCGCAAGATCTGACCGTCACGGCTCATCGAGCCCGGTGGTCGCGGGGCGGGCGAGCCGCCCCGGCGATCGCCGCGACTACAAGTGGTAGCCGAGCTTCACCCACAGCATCCGCGCCGGCAGGAGATAGAACGACCCGCTGCCGAACTCACTCGCCGTCACGGGCGGGCGGCGGTTGGTGAGATTGGTGCCCTCGAGCCTCACGCCGTAGCGGCCCCACCGGTAACCGAGCTGCGCGTGCAGAGTCGCATAGCCGCCCACCGGCGCCGTGTTCTGCTCATCGAGAAATCGCCGCCCGGCGTACTGGCCGATGAGCGAGGCGGTGAATCCGTGCGCGGGCGTATAGAGCACCCCGGCCGAGGCGAGAAAATGCGGTGAGAGCGGCAGCTCGCGCCCGGCCACGTTCACCGTGGAAACCCCGTCGAAGAAGAGATACTGGGTGTAAATCGCGTCGTGATAGGAGGCGGTCGCGATCAGCGCCAGGCTCTTGATGGGGTCGTAGTGCAGCTCGAGCTCCGTGCCCCGCAGCCGCTCGCCGCCGGCATTGGCGAGCGCGCCGGAGGGGGTCGGAACCACGAGGTTCGCGAAATCGAGCTGGAACGCCTCGAGCTGGTAATTGAGGCGTCCCTTGAACGCCTCACCCTTCAAGCCCGCTTCGTCACTGTCGGCTGTCTCGGGGCTGAGCAGCGCCGGGGTGTAGTCCGGCCCGAAATCGATGGCCGCCGGCTTGAACGCCTGCCGATAGTCGGCGTACAGGTGCGCCTCGTTCCGCCCGAAGCGCCACAGCCGATAGCTCACGCCCACCGTTTCGGTCGGCTTGACGAGGGTCTTGCTCACCGTCTGTGCCAGCAGCACTGGGGGCGGCAGGGTGAGATCGCTCGAGCTCTTGTGCTCGTAGGCCTCATTCAAGCGCACCCCGGCGACGATGTCCCAGCGGGCGTCGGGACGGAAATCGAGCTGTGCGTACTCTCCGGCGAACAGACGCCGGTCATCGAGCGCGCCGATCTCATTCGGCGCAAACGTCCAGGTCGGCGGCGGAACGAGCGACCCGTCGAGGGGCACCGTGTAGGCGCCGTTGCCGTTCAGGGTCGACTGCACGCCGCGCCCGTAGAGCAGATCGGCGCCCACCAGCACGTGCGCATGCCGGGAAACCTTGATCGCGAGGTGCGTATCGAAGTAACCGTCCTCGATCAGGCGGCGCTGGTTCTGAGTGTCAGCCGCGCCACTGAGGTCCGGGTGCAGGAAGGCGCGAACGTCCGTGACCTTCGAGTATGCGTAAGAGACTCGCGTATTCCACTGTCCCAGTGGCACCGGATGCGAATATTCGAGCGAGAGCTGATACGCGTTCTCATTGATCCGCGCGTCCGCCGGGTTGAAGTTGGCGTTGACGGGGGTGAGCGGGGTGAGTGTCGCACCGCTGCGGATGACCGGACTCGGCGGCACATCGCTCACGAATGAGAGATTGGCGTCGATGCGCAGCGTGCCGCCGCCCACATGGAGCGCACCACGGTACAGACCGCGTTCGTCCGCGACCGATTCGCGGCCATCGGCGAACCCCAGGCGCTCGCCGTCGATGGCAAGGGATTGCCGATACGAGCCCAGTTGCGGCAGCGCCAGCGACGCCGAGCCGCGAAGCGATCCGTAGGTGCCGTAGGAAAAGTCGGCTTCATTGGATGCCTGGCCCGCGGGATAGTGCAGCACCTGCACGACGCCGACGAAGGAAGTCGCGCCGTACATCACCGGCGCGGATCCCTTCATCACTTCGATACGCTCGACATCGGTCAGATCGAGGGTCGGGATCGACGGATTGAATGCCCCACCCCAAGGTACGCCGTCGACGACGAGCAGAAACGCGTCGAACTCGTGCAGGCCCCAGAACGCAGGCACGGCGCTCGAGGGACCGGCGTCGCCGCCGGCGGGCGCCTCGACGCCCGGCACCAGGCTGAGTGCGCTCGCCATATCCTGCGCACCGAGGGCCCCTAGCGTCTTTCCCGAGACGACCGAGATGTCGATTGGGATGCGCCCCTCCGGCTCCGGGGTGCGCGTCGCGGTGACCACGATGGTGTGAAGTGAATCGGCCCGCGCAGGTGAAAGCGCCGCGACCATCCCGCCGGCACAGGCGGCGGCCACGAGGGCCGGTATGGGATATCTGCTGCTCATGAAGGGGTGGCACTATAGGGGGCGACCCGGTCTGCCGCCACGGGTGGGGCAGTGTGGGGCTGCCTGCGACGCCGCGGAGCCTTCGCGCGCGCAGTCCCCTGATCCGCCGGCCGGCGATGCGCGTAAGATGTCCCGAGGGACGGTCGATGCGGTGCGATGGCGCCGAAGCGAGTGTCGCCGGTGAGATACGGGCCCTTTTTGCAACGCTGCCTGGTCGGCGCGCTTTGCGCGCTCCTGCCGCTGGGGGGATCGTGGCCGTCGGCTCGCGGCGCCAACATCCGCGCTTCCCCGAGCGCGATTTTCCTCATCGCCCGAGGCGAGCTGTCGGATCCCTTCTTCGCACACTCGATCGTCCTGGTGATGAGCAATCTGGCGCCCGCCCCAGTCGGTATCATCATCAACAGGCCGACGCCGATGCCCGTCTCCAGGCTCTTTCCGGATGTCGCGCGCCTTCGCCATGCGCCGGCCAAGGTGTACTTCGGGGGGCCCGTCGATTTCACGTCGGTGTGGTTCCTGTTTCGCGCCGGACACGCGCATCGCCACGCGGTCCGTGTCCTCGATGGGATTTTCCTGAGCGCGGATGCGAGGCTCCTGCGCCAGCTTCTTGCCCGCCGCAGGCCGATGGCGGGCCTGCGGATCTTCGTCGGTCATGCCGGCTGGGTGCCCGGTCAGCTTCAGGCTGAAATCCGGGCGGGCGACTGGACTGTGAGGAAGGTGAAACCGGCTACGATTTTCGGCCACCGCTCGCAATACCCCTGGCCCTCCCCGAGCATGCCCCAACACGGTGCATTGCGACCCGCGGTGGCGCGAAGGATCGGCCGCGCGCGCGCCGGTTGCTCGCGGTGCCGAAGGAACTTAGGCGGGCCGCGGATACTCTGACGGGGTGCGGCGGGTTGATCGTTCGCGCCGCAGCGGGAGAGCCATGCTGCCGGTTCGCGGCCGAACTCTCTCAGGGGAGCATGTCCGCCCTCTCGTCGGAGGGAGATGTGACTCCCGTTGGCCGGCAAGGTGGTATGAACACAGTCTAGACGGCCCCACCGCCGGCCATCGTCGCAGTCAACAAGGGAGCGCTGGAAATGTTCGACAGTCCATCCGAAGAAGCCGCCTACAGCTCGATCGCCTTTCTGGGCGGGACCGGTCCCGGGCGCGTCCCCGAGAGTCCAAGGCGACCCTCGGGGCCTGTCAGGAAGGTGGCCCCGAAGGATCCGGCGGCGCATGTGATGACCGATTTCACCGCGGACTCCCCGGTCACCATCGCGCCGGATCGCTCGATCGATGAGGCGTTGCGCGAGATGATCGTCGCGGGGGTGCGCGCGCTGCTGGTCGTGCGCGGCGAGGTCACCGTCGGTCTCCTCACCTCGTACGACATCCAGGGCGAGCGCCCCCTGCAGTTCCTCAGGACTTCCGGCTTCACCCGCCACGATGAGATCGAGGTGGGCCACATCATGACGCCCTGGGAGAAGGTTCCGACGCTCGATGCACAATGGGTGGCCTCGGCCCGGGTGGCCGACGTGATCCGCGCCTTCAAGGCCCCTCAGGCATCGCACATCGTGGTGGTCGAGTACGCGGAGCAGGGTGGCGCCTTCGTGCGAGGCCTGTTCTCCCGCACCCAGCTCGAGCGGCATCTGGGACAGTCGATTTAGGCACTCGAGTTGCTCGAGCGCGCAAAGGTGGCTACATTGGTCCCTGTCGAGGCACGGCAGGCTGACGAGTGCGCGATCCCGCGAGCGCAGGTCTGGACCGACACCACCCGGGCGGAGGCTATGTCGAGAAATTATTCCGTAAATCCCCCGCTCGACATCCTGCAGTTTCTGCGCGCAGGTCTGCGCGAGCCGCGCCGCGTCGGCGCCGTGGCGCCCTCGGGGCGGGCGCTCGCCAGACTGGTCACCTCGGAGATCTCCCCCGCCCGCGGCCCGGTCATCGAGTTGGGGGCCGGTACGGGGGCGGTCACGCGCGCGCTGCTCGATCGTGGTGTGCCGGAGCAGCAGCTGGCCCTCATCGAATCGGATCCGCACCTCGCGAGGCTGCTCAGGTCACGGTTTCCCGCGGCGCAGGTCCTGGCCATCCCCGCCCAGCGACTGCGTCACGTGGACCCGTTCGACGGCAATGCGGCCGCCTCGGTCATCAGCGGCCTGCCGCTGCTCTCGATGCGCAAGAGCGAGGTCATGAGCGTGCTGCACGGGGCCTTCAGCCGGCTCGAACACGGCGGCGCCTTCTACCAGTTCACTTACGGTCCACGCTGCCCGGTTCCCGCGGCAATCCTGAGGCGGCTCGGCCTGCGCGCCAAGCGCATGGGCTGGGTGGTGAACAACCTGCCTCCCGCGGCGGTCTACCGGATCGAGCGCTCCGCCCGTCGTTCCTCCCGCTCGCGCGGCGCCTGAAGTCCCCTTCCGGGTACGCGGCACGGTCCGCTCAATGCTCGTGCCGGTGATGGATATCGGGATAATGCGCATGTGAGTGGGTCAGCGGCGCGTGCGCGTGCTCGTGGTCATGAGGCTCGCGGCCGTCCCAGTCGAAATCATGATGGTGGCGGTGGTGCGCGTCGTGGACGTGGCTGTGCGCATGGTGCATCGGCCCATGGATATGCGGGTGCGCATGCTTCTCGGTCAGATGCAGCCACACACCGGCGCCCATCAGCGCTGCGGCGATCCAGAAGACCGCGTCCGGCATCTGGCGGAACAGCAGCAGTGACACCGCGGCGCCGATGAACGGAGCGGTGGAGAAGTAGGCCCCGGTGCGGGCGGCTCCGAGGTGGCGCAGGGCCAGCACGAACAGCGCGAGACTGATGCCATAGCCCATGAGCCCCACCAGCGCCGCGCCCGCGACCTGCGGCGCGCCCGGCCAGGGTGCGCCGATCTCGGCCGCGATGGCGAGATTGACGCCCCCCGCGACCAGTCCCTTCAGCGCGGCGATCACCACGGGGTCGCCCACTGACACTTTTCGTGTCAGGTTGTTGTCCATGGCCCAGCAAGCGCAGGCCCCGGCGATCCAGGCGGCGCCCCCACTCCCCCCGAGCGACAGACTTCGCGGCCAGGCGAGGGCCACCCCGCCGGCGACGATGGCGATCATGCCCGCGAGGATGCGCCGATCGAAGTGCTCCCTGAAGAGGAACCAGGCGAGGAGCGCGGTCAACACGCCCTCCATGTTGAGCAGCAGCGAGGCGCTGGCCGCCGGCACCTGTCGCAGTCCGGTCATCAACAGGACCGGGCCGAGCACTCCGCCCATCGCGATGGCGCCCGCGAGCCAGGGCAGCCCGCTCCAGCGTCGCAGCGCTGCGTTGCGAGGGCGCCCCTGAATCCGACCCCGCAATGCCCACCACAGGCTCAGGCCGAGGCCGCTGCCGGCGTAGAGCAGCCCCGCGAGCAGCACGGGTGGCGTCTGAGTCAGCAGCAGCTTGGCAAACGGGGTGCTCGCGCCGAACAGCGCGGCGGCGATCAGGGCGTAGAGCACGCCCCGGCGCATGCTGTCGTCAGTTTCGCTCGGCGGCCCCATGGGAGGGCACTGTGGTTGCGGCTCGCCGCGCGAGCAAATCGTAGACGTCCGCTCCGGTGATCTCGACCTCCGCCCAGTCTCCAGGCTTCAGCCCCGTCCCCGCGATCCGCACCACGCCATCGATCTCGGGCGCGTCGGCTTCGCTGCGCGCAATCGCGCCGCCTTCATCCACCGAGTCCACGAGCACCCGCATTCGTTGCCCGATCCGCCGCTGCAGACGCCGCGCGCTGATTCCGGCCGCCCGCTCCATGAACCGCGCATAGCGCTCCTCCTGGATATCCTGCGGCACGTGACCGGCCAGCTCGTTGGCGGCTGCGCCTTCCACGGGGGAGTACTTGAAACAGCCGACGCGGTCGAGCTGGGCCTCATCCAGCCACTGCAGCAATTCCTCGAACTCCGCATCCGTCTCCCCGGGGAAGCCGACGATGAACGTGCTGCGCAGCGTCAGGTCCGGGCATTGACGCCGCCACCGGTGTATGCGCGCGAGCACGTCTTCGCTGTGTGCGGGCCGGCGCATGCGTTTCAACACGCTGGGGCTGCCGTGTTGGAACGGTATGTCGAGATAGGGAAGCACCTGTCGCCCGGCCATGAGAGGGATGACCTCGTCGACGTGTGGATAGGGGTAGACGTAGTGCAGGCGTATCCACACGCCGAGCGTCCCCAAAGCGCGGGCCAGGTCGATGAAGCGCGTCTGGTAATGCGTATCGCGCCAGGTCGCGGGAGCGTATCGGATGTCCGCGCCGTAGGCGCTGGTGTCCTGGGAGATGACCAGGATCTCCTTGACGCCCGCCGCCGCAAGGCGCTCGGCCTCCCCGAGCACCTCGTCGATCCGGCGGCTCGAAAGCCGGCCGCGCAGCGAGGGGATGATGCAGAAGGTGCACGAGTTGTTGCAGCCCTCGGAGATCTTCAGGTATGCGTAGTGGCGCGGCGTCAGGCGGATGCCCTGCGGCGGCACCAGATCGAGAAACGGGTCGTGCTGCGGAGGCAGCTGCTCGTGGATGGCCTCGATCACCTCGGCGTACGTCTGCGGGCCGGTGACCTTGAGGACACGCGGATGGCGCTCGAGGATGCGCTCGGGACGCGCGCCCAGGCAGCCGGTGACGATGACCCGGCCATTGCGCTCCAGCGCTTCGCCGATGGTCTCGAGCGACTCGTCCACCGCCGCGTCGATGAAGCCGCAGGTGTTGACCACCACCAGGTCGGCCTGCTCATAGGTCGGGGAGATCTCGTACCCTTCGGCGCGCAGCCTGGTGAGGATGCGCTCCGAATCCACCAGCGCCTTGGGACAGCCGAGGCTGGCGAAGCCGATTTTGGGAACGCGGCGCGAGGCAGCGCGGCGCCGGTTGGGAGCTGGCATGGGGCGCGAAGCCTACCTGCGCTCATCCCGCTCCGCAACCGCCCGAGGGCTCACCGGCCGTAGAGTACCGTCATCTCGGCCTTGGCGATGGCTGCGGCGTGCACCTTCGAGGCGACCTTGCCAGGGCTCGCGCCCACGCCGAGCCCGAGCTTCGCCACGCGCAGGGCGAAGAGCATGAGGTGGTAGTGGTGCGGGGCGCCCGGAGGAGGGCAGGGTCCGCCGTAGCCGAGGGATCCGAAATCATTGCGCCCCTGGAGCGTCCCAGGGGGCATCAGCTGACCGGCCGGATTGCCGGCCCCGGCCGGCAGCGAGCGGGTTCCGGCGGGAATATCGAACACCACCCAGTGCCACCAGCCCCCTCCGGGGGCATCCGGGTCGAACATCAGCAGCGCGAAGCTGTGCGTCCCGGCAGGCGGATGGTTCCAGGCGAGGGCCGGGGAGACGTTGCGCCCCCGGCAGCCGCCCGTATCGTTGACTTGCCGCAGGCCGAACCTGCCGCCCGGGGTGAGATCGGCGCTCGAGAGCCCAAACCCGGGCGCGGCGAGCGTGTTGGACTGGCCGCAGGCGGGCAAGGCCATGCACAGCACCGCGGCCAGCGCGGTCATCGGCGCTCTCGGGTTGTTCGGAGAATTCGGTCGCACGAGCACCTCGGGGCTCTATCAGCGAGAGTGTCTAGTGTGCAGCCGCGCAATGCATCCGGCAAACTACTGCGCATGAGTGAAAACCGTATCGCCCTGGTGACCGGATCGACCGACGGCCTGGGCCGTGCCGTGGCGCGAGCGCTCGCCGCGCGGGGCTTCAGGGTCTGGGTGCATGGCCGTGACGCGGCCCGGGCAGAGGCGCTCGTGCGCGAGATCGCCGCACAGGGTGGCGAGGCGCGTTTTCAGCGCGCCGACTTCGCCTCCCTGGCCGAGGTGCGCTCGCTCGCCGATGCAGTGCGGCATGAAGCCCCGCGGCTCGACCTGCTGATCAACAACGCCGGCATCGGCACGGCGACTGAGGGGCGGCCGGCTTCGCGCGAGCTGAGCGCCGATGGCCATGAGCTGAGATTCGCAGTGAATTATCTGGCGGGCTACCTGCTGACCGAGCGGCTGCTGCCGCTGCTGCGTGCCAGCGCCCCCTCCCGCATCGTCAACGTGGCCTCGGTGGGTCAGTATCCACTCGACTTCGACAATCTGATGCTGGCCCGCGCCTACAGCGGCATGCGCGCCTACGCGCAGAGCAAGCTGGCACAGGTGATGTTTACGCTCGATCTGGCCGAGCACCTGCGCGGCAGCGGTGTGACCGTCAACTGTCTGCACCCGGCGACCTACATGGACACCACGATGGTGCGTGCCGCCGGCGTCAATCCGGCGAGCACCGTGGAAGAGGGCGCGGAGGCGGTGCTCAGGCTCGCCTGCGCGCCGGAGCTCGCGGACACGACGGGCGGATATTTCGATGGCCTGCGGCCAGCGCGCGCGCACGCCATGGCCTACGATCCCGAGGCCCGCCGGCGCCTCGCCGAAGTGAGCGGCACGCTGACCCGTGACGCGATGAGACGGGTGGGTTGATGGCGTTCGACCATGCCTACTACAGGCGCTACTACTACGATCCGCGCACCGCGGTGACCTCTCGCCCGGAGATGCGGGCGCGGGCCCGCCTGATCGCGGCCTTCACCGAGCACATCGGCCTGCCGGTGCGCAGGGTGCTGGATGCGGGTTGCGGCACGGGCATGCTGAGGGCCCCGCTGAAGCGCCTGCTGCCGAAGGCGGAGTACGTCGGCCTCGAAACGAGCGAGTACCTCTGCCGGCGCTACGGCTGGCAGTCGGGCCGCCTCGAGGACTACCGCCCGCAGGAGCCGTTTGACCTCGTGATCTGCTACGACGTTCTGCAGTATCTCGATGCGCACGGGGCGGCGCGCGCGCTCGCCAATTTCGCACGCACGTGCAGGGGAGTGCTGTATTTCAGTGCGCTCACGCGGCGGGACTGGCAGTGGAACTGCGACCGCACGCGGACGGACTCGGCCGTGCAGCTGCGCCCGGGGAGCTGGTACCGGCAACGGTTGCTGCGCAACTTTCGCGAGGTGGGTACGGGCTTCTGGCTGCGCCGCGGCGTGCCGCTCACCGTCTGGGAGCTGGAATCCCAGTTCTGAGGCGCGCCGCACCGTGACCGACCCCGAAACACACGTCGTGGCGGCCTTCCAGGGTCCGGTCACCTGCCGGCGCGATGACGGCGTATCCGTGGGGGTGACGCTCGTCGGCGCGGCGGCCGACAGTCCCGGGGAAACGCTGATCCTGACCCTCATCGGAATGGCGCCGCAGGATCTGCCGGGGACTTTGCCGGCGGCCAGGGTCGTTGCCCTCGACGGGCAACGCTGTCGCATCGAGAGCTCCCCTCGAGAGTGGCTGCTGTCGGTGCGCGCCATATACGCGCACCGGGATGTCGGAACGGCGTTCTACCGGGCGATTCCTCCACGGCCCGTGCCGTTGAAGAAGCGGCTGTTCTGGCGGCTGGTACTGCTGCTGGCGGGCGGGCGCCTCGGCCGGCGCATGCTGCGGGCGCTGCGCGGTAGTTGAGTCCTAGCCGGCTTCGGCGGCCTGCTCGGCCACCCCGCCCGGCTCTCCGGCGAGCAACGCGCGATACACCGCCATCTGTCCCTGGAACGTCATCTGCCAGGTGAATTGCCGCAGCACACGGGTGCGCGCATTGGCGCCCAACACATGCAGATCACGTTGGTAGAGCGCCGTGATCGCCTCGGACAGGCTGTCGGCGCTTTCCGGTTCGGCGAGGACCCCCACGTGATCGTCCACGAGCTCGGGCACCGCCCCGGAGCGGGTGGCCACCACCGGCCTGCCGCAGGCCATGGCCTCCAGGATCACCAACCCGAATGTCTCGCGCGTGCCGGCGTGCACCAGGGCGTCGGCCGAGGCGAGCCAGCGAGCGAGCTCGATGCCGTCGCGGCGGTACGGCAGCAGGGTGACATTGGGTGCGATGCGCCCCTGGCGGCCCCCGCCGATCATCAACAGGTGATGCCGGCGGCCGAGTTTGGCAAAGGCTCGCAGGAGAACCGGAACGTTCTTCTCGCCCGTGAAGCGGCCGGCATAGACGAGCACCCGGGACTCGGGGCCGAGGCCCAGCCAGCCGCGCAGCCAATCGCCGCGGCGCCCGGGATGGAACAGCTCGGCGTCCACCCCGAGTGGCTGGTGAACCGCGTGGCGGATGTCGAGACTTTTCAGGAACTCGAGCACCTGGCGGCTGGGCGCAAACACCACATCGAAGCGCTGATAGAGCCAACGCACATACCGGCCGAGCACCCGCTCGGTCATGCGCCCGCCGACGCGGCGGGCGACGATGCGCGGCAGGTTGGAATGGCAGAACGCGGCGGCCGGGATGCCTCTGCGCCGGGCGACGCTCAACGCGGCCCACGCCGGGTGGAAGGTGTCGCCGGCCTCGATCAGATCGGGCTGCAGCGCATCCAGCATCCGCATCCACAGACGCGGCGTGAGCGGCAGGCGGTAATTGAACGACCCCGGTATGGCCACGCCCGGGAGCGTGCTCGAGCCGCCGCGCTCGATGTGCCGCTCGGCGCCCGGGACCAGCACGGTGTGCAGCCATCCGGGCTGGGTTGCGAGCCAGTCGTGCTTGGCATTGAGGTAGCGCCGGACGCCGCCGCTCGTCGGTGAATAGAACAATGTCGTGTCGACGAGGTGGCGCGGCTGCATGGACCAGGTCCCTCCGAGCACGCATTGCATTCCCCTCGCGCCGATCTGTCAAGACGTTATGTCAAATCACGGCCTCGGCGGCGCGGGATCGGCGCGCGATCCCGGAAAACGCACTGTCGGACGAAGTCCGCTCAGGCGGCCGACTGCGCCCGGCGGGGCCAGCGGTTGCGGCCCAGGGAATTGCAGGCGGCGATCACTTCCGCGGCGGAGCCGAAGCGCTGCTCGCGCTTCTTGGCGAGCAGTCGGGTCATCAGGGACGAATAGCGCGACAGCGACGGCGGCAGGTGTGGCGGAGCGGAGTTCACGTGTTGCTGCAGCACCTCCATGGCGCTCGCGCCCGTGAAAGGCTTCCGCCCGGTCAGCATTTCATGGAAGATCACACCCAGGCTGTACAGATCGGAGCGCGGATCGAGCTGCTCTCCGAGCGCCTGCTCGGGGCTCATGTAGTAAGGCGAGCCGCGCAGCACGCCGGTGTAGGTGCTGTTGTGCGTGCCGTCCAGCAGGCGCGCCAGTCCGAAATCGATCAACACCACGTTGTCGGTGTCGCGCAGCATGACGTTGGGCGGCTTCAGGTCCCGATGCAACAGGCCCGCGCGGTGCACGACCGAGAGCGCCGTCGCGATCTTCTCGAGCAGCCGCAGCGCCTCCGGCTCGGTCACCCCGACCTGCATGCGCGCCTTGAGGTCCCCGAGGGGGAAGTATTCCATGGCGAGATATTCGTAACCGCCCTCGATGCCGTGATCGAAGATGCGCACCACGGCCGGATCGTGCACGGAGAGTATGGCTTGATACTCCCGCTCGAGCGCCTGCCTGGCGCGGCCCTCCGAGGGAATCTTGCTGACCTTCAACGCCACGTCGGTTCCGAGACGTCCGCTCGAGGCCAGGTAGACGACAGCCTTCTCCGATTCGCCGATCTTGCGCTTGACCGCGTAATCGCCGATGCGCGCCCGGTCGCGCTGCGGCGTCTCCTCCACCGCAGGAGGCGGCGCGTCCCCGCCCTCCGCCCGCTCCTCGCTGCGCGATCCGTCACGGTCCGGCCGCTCGCCGCTGCGCGGCTCTCCGGAGGCGCGAGCGGGCCGCTCCGCGCCGTTCAGCACGGCATCGAGAGCGCTTCTCAGGCGCTCGGGATTGAGCAGGCGCTTGGGCAGGTAATCGGCCGCGCCGGCCCGTATCGCCCGTACGGCGGTGAGCTCGTCGCCGCGCTCCGCGAGCACCACGAGCGGCGCGGTTTCCCGCGGCTCGAGGCGGCAGAGCAGCGTCACGCCGTCCGATTGCGGCATATCGGGATCGGAGCCGAAGTCCGCCGCCAGGATGAGCACATCGCACGCGCGGCTCGCATCGATGCCGGAGCGTGACCCGAGCTCCTCGGGGGCGAGGGTGCTCACCATGGCGTCCGGGTACATGATTCCGAGGTGCAGCCGCAGCCACTCGCGATACTTCGGATCGCGATCGACCACCAGTATGCGTATAGCTGCGCTGCTCATGTGCTCGTCTCGCACCATGGACTTCGACAGACGGTTTGTCGCGGTGCGCGCCGCGATTCTGTGAACTGCGTCATCCGGTGTCCGGGTTATGTCTTATGTCGCCTGCGCACACCGGGTGTGCCGGCGCGTCATGGAGCCTGGCATCGCCATGCGTGACGGGCGCGGCCTAACGTGCCAACAGGAACTGCCGGCCCTCGTAGGACAGTACCACGCCGTCCGGACGGATCGAGACCACCGCGACCCCGTCGGACAGGGTGTCTCCCTGTCGTAATGTCTGCATGTTGATCATGACGTAGCGCTTGCGGGGGTTCGCGTCATAAACGTGCAGATCGAGGTGCAGGCGCGGCAGGGAGACGCCGGGCGTCGCGGCGAGGTCCTGGTAACGGGGCAGGCCGGCCGCACCTTCCTGTGCTCCTGACCCGCTCTGGGCGGGAGGTTGGATCGCCGGGGCGAAATCGGCGGAATCGGCAGCCGTGTCGGGCGCGCCCGGCGGCGCCCCGCCGGAGGTGGCCGCGGGAGCCTGCCGGGCACTGTCCAGGGAAGCCGGTGCAATCCCCGGAGTGCCGCCCGGGGAAGCGGTATCGGGCCGTGGCGTGCGCGCAGCGCTGCCCGAAGCGGCGGGGGGCATGGCCCGCACGGGCATCGCCCCGGTCGCGGACTTTGCCGAGGCGACCGCCGCAGCCTGCGGCGCCGGCCGGCGCAGCAGTACCCAACCGAACACGGCGACATTGATGAGCAGCAGCGCGCCGAGCACGATGGCCCAGGTGGGCAGTCCCCGCCTGGGCGCGGCGACTTTGACCTCGAAGAGCGACGGCCCCGCCTGGCGCTGTCGGGCGCTTTCCGATTTCTTGAGCGCATCCAGGATGAATGACATGTGCGCGTCTCCTGCCTCAGCTGCCGTGTGCCGCGGACGTGAGGGATGGAGTGTCCGGGGCGGGGAGCGCTCCGGACAGCGCCACCTGTGTCTCGATCCCGGCGATGCCATCCACCGTCAGCCGATGCGTGCGTTGAAACCGGCGCACCAGCTGTGTCAGGCCCGAATCGTACACATCATCCTCCGGCTGGCTCGCGGTCACGCCCTCGAGCTTCTGCAGGCTCTGGCGCAGCCGCAGAACATCCGCGCCGCTCATGCCCGCGGAGAGGATCTTCACCGGGCCTGCAGCCGGGCGCCACAGGATCACGTAATCGCCCAGCCACTCGTTGGTCAGCTCGCCGAGGCGAACCTGGTGCGCCGGGCGGCCGAGATCGAGGGTAGCCCGCGACTTCCCGAGCCGGGTCAACACGACCTGATGAGAATGGCCCGCAGTGTCCGCCAGGCGCAGGATGGCGGGGCGATTGAACAGGCGCAGCTGACCGAGCGAGCCCCGCTCCTTCAGGCACTCGAGTCCGTACCGCGACGCCTGGGCGCAAGGATCCTGCCCTCCCGGGGCATAACGCAGACCCCAGAGGTGGAAGAGCCTCGCGAAGGCCGCATCGGGCGTGGTGTCGCCGGTATATCGCACCAACAATGCCGGCAGCGGCTCGGCGGCGGCCGGGGCGGGGTGGGGAACGGCCGCCGGCAGGGCCGGCGCATCATGCCGGGGCCCCTGCCCCTGGGGCGCGGCGCGCACCGGCTGAATCTTCGGACGGGAGGGCGCCGCGGATGCCAACCATCCCGGCCCGAGCCGCCACAGCGCCACACCGGCCGCGCTCAACACCAGGGCCGCCGCGAGGCTCGCCGTCCACGGGACCCATCGGGCCGGAAAGCGCCGTCCAAACACCTCGGAGCCCGCCTGCCGCACCAGCGCCGTGGTGATGCGGTGGCAATCGAGCGAGTAGCCGCCGAGCAGGGCGCGGTCGCAGATCACGTTGATGACGCGAGGCACGCCGCCCGAGATCCGGTGGATCTCCCGCAGCGCGAACCGGCCGAAGATCTCGCTCGTGGCGCCCGCCACGCGCAGCCGGTGACGCACATAGGCCGCCGTCTCCGGCTCGCTGAGCGGGTCGAGGTGATAGCGGCCCGTGATGCGCTGGGCCAGCTGGCGCAGCTCGTTGCGCGAGAGCAGCTCGCGCAGCTCCGGCTGGCCGATCAGGATGATCTGCAGGAGCTTGCGGGTGTTGGTTTCAAGGTTGGTGAGCAGGCGGACCTGCTCGAGCACCTCGGGAGCGAGGTTCTGCGCCTCATCCACCACCAGCACCACGCGCCGCCCGGCGGCGTGGGCGCGCAGCAGGTAGTCGTTGAGGATGTCCACCAGGTCCTTCAGGCTGCGCTCGGCGCTGTCCGGCACGCCGATGCCGAGCTCCTCGCACAGGGTCAAGAGGAACTCCGGAGGGGTCATCCGCGGATTGAGGATGAGGGCGATCTCGGCGTTCTCCGGCGCCTGTGCCAGGAGCGAGCGCACGATGGTGGTCTTGCCCGTGCCGACCTCGCCGGTGAGCTGGATGAAACCGCCCGCCTCGTTGATGCCGTAGAGCAGGTGCGCCATCGCCTCGGCGTGCCGCTCGCTCAGGAAGAGGTAGCGGGGGTCCGGGGTGATCGAGAATGGCTTTTCGTTGAGGCCGAAAAAAGTCAGGTACATGAGGACAGCTGTTGCAACTCGCTAGTGCTCGTCCCATCCTGGGACTCGCCCCTTCGGGGCTGGTGCTTCGCATCGTCCAAAATCGCTCCCGGCGATTTTGTCCATGGTATTGGCGCGCCGCAGCGCGTGCTCGCCGAAGCGCGCCCGGACCTCATCGAGCGCCGCGTCGACGCCCGAGGCCGGCCCCCCGCCGGTGGCGGCCCGCGGCTCCCGCTCGAACAGACCGAGCTGAGCCGCCGGAGCCAGCTCCGTCAAGACCACCCCCAGCAGGCGCAGTTTCGCATTGTGGTGCTCGGCCAGCCAGCGCCCGAGCAGCTCTCGGGCGACATCGCGGATCGCCCGCCCTTCCTGCGTGGGAGGGGTGATGGAGCGCTGCCGGGTGAAGGTCGTAAAGTCGTGGCAGCGGATCTTCACGCCCACACGGGCAGCCATCAGGCCCTTGCGCCGCAGCCGCTCGCAGGCCTTGTCGGCGAGTCGGCAGATCTGTCCGTCGAGTTCGCGCGGATCGCCCAGATCCCGGGCGAAGGTGTCCTCTGCGCTCAGGGATTTCTCCTCGAGATCGGTGCGCACCGGACGCTCGTCGATTCCGGCGGCGCGCTCGCGCACTCGAGGCGTATCGCGTCCGAAGAGCGGCCAGAGCACCGAGTCGGGGGCGCTCCTCAAGTCTCTCAGGGTACGCAGCCCGGCGGTCTCCACTTTCTCGCCCAGCTTGCGTCCAAGCCCCGGCAGGCGGCGCACCGACAGCGGATCGAGCACCTCGAGGATGCGGCTTTCCGGCACGATCGTGAGGCCGTCGGGCTTCTCCAGATCGGAGGCGATCTTGGCCACCAGCTTGTTGGTGGCCACCCCGACCGACGCCGTAAGCCCGGTCTGGGATCGGATGCGTTCCTTGATTTGCCGGGCGATGGCCGCAGGCTCGCCCAGTGCCTGAACGCTGGCGGTGACATCGAGATATGCCTCATCGAGCGAGAGGCCCTGCACCAGAGGCGTGATCTCGTGAAACACGGCGAATACCTGCCGGGAGACCTCCCGATAGCGTCCCATGCGCGGTGCGACGCAGATGGCCGTCGGACAAAGCCTGAGCGCAACGCCCATGGGCATGGCCGAGCGCACGCCGAAACGGCGAACCTCGTAGCTCGCCGCCGCCACCACTCCGCGGCCGCCGTCGTGGCCGACCACGATCGGCTTGCCGGCAAGCTGCGGGTTATCGTGCTGCTCCACGGAGGCGTAGAACGCATCCATGTCGACATGCAGAATGGCGTGGTTCATGGCGAGGGCACGGGGGGGCCTGGCGCTCACATCATCAGGAAGCTGTATGAAATGGTGGCCACGAACATCAGCGCGCCTAGGAAAGAATAGGCGAAACCGAGCGTGGTCAGCTTGCCCAGCGTCAGCCAGCGCCCCTGTCCGTAGACGCGGCGCATCGCCAGATAGAAGTAGACCGGAATGTAGATCGTCACCGCCGTGTCGAGGGGACCGAGCACCACGGGAGAGCGGGTGAGCATCTTGAGCAGGCTGTCGAGTCCGAGCACCAGGAACAGAAAAGCGTGATTGTGCAGGAAGAACAGCAGGTGCTCGACATAGTACCGGGGCGGCTTGAGGTAAAGAGGCTTCATCACCAGCGCGAGCAGCGGCAGGAACAGAAACATCGCGCGTTCCAGGTTGTGCTCGATGGCCTCACCCAGGCGCTGCGCTCCACCGTTCGCGGTGGTGGCCAGGCAGCTCCGTGTCAGCCGTGGCGCGAAGCGGGCGAGCCATCCAGCGTGCTGCCTCACATAGGTTCCCGCCTTGTCGCACATGCGCTGGCGCGTCCGCGGTGTGGCGCCGGCTCCCGCCAGTCCGGAGGCGATTCCGCCGGCGACACGGGCGGGCGTATGGGCGACGGCGCCCACTCTGGCGGCCACGTGGGCCGGAACGACCTTGTACTGAAACGACCCGCGGGCGTTTGTGAAAGTCGGCGCCGTGGAGCTCGAGAGGCGCGTGTGCAGGCCGACGACGAGGAAGAAGATCAGGCTGACGACCAGGTACAGCCGCACCGGCGGCAGATAGCGGACCCGACGGCCATTGAGAAATTCCCGCGTCAGGAATCCCGGTCGGAACAACAGCGCAAAGAGGGTCTGCCACAGGCGCGAGTCGGCGTGAGTGAGATCCTCGGTCGCCTCGCCGATGAAGTGCCAGAAATGATGCACCGGATGATCGTGATGGCGCTGACCGCACCCGGCGCAATAGGGACCGGAGAGCGCCGCGCCGCAGTTCTCGCACGCCCGGCTCCCCGCGTGTCCCGCCGTCGGTGCCGCAGCCGGCTCGATCTCGAGCGTGCTGTCATCCAGCGTGCCGGCATCGGCGGCTGGATCCGCAGGGGAGCTCATGCGAGGGCGCTCGAGACCCCCGACTCCTCGAGCTGCGGATGTGTCTGGGTGCCGAGCTCGTGGGGCGCGAAGTCATCGACGTGGATGAGATTCATGACCTTGCGATCATACTCCCGCAACTGCGCCGCTTCCTGCTCGGAGACGATGCCCGCGGCGAGCGCCTGCTCGATCTGCCCCGGGAGATCGAGCGCGGTGATCTTTCCGGTCTTCACGCCCTCCACGCGGATGCGCTTCTCGATCGGCTCCATGCGCTCGCTGAGCTCGAGCGCCTCCTCGAGAAGGCCGAGCAGATTGCCGGGCTCGACCGTGCGGTAGATGTGCCGGCACAGCCGCTCGCGTGAAGCGGAGGGCCGGGTCACGAGCTCGGCGAGCTGCCGGCCCAGCCGGTCGGAAGGCGCCGAGTAGTGCCGGCCGCGGGGAAACACCACCGCCCGCATGAGGCCGGCGAGCGGCCGGTTGGGGAAGTTGCGCAGGAAGCCGTGCAGCTGCTCCTGGGCATGGTAGAGGAGGTTGCGGCAGGCCCACTCCACGATGGGAAGGTCTTCGGCGGGGCGGCCCTGGTTTTCGTGGTGCTTGAGCACCATCGAGGCGAGATACATGTCCGAGAGGACATCGCCGAGGCGCGCCGAGAGGCTTTCCTTCTTCTTGAGGTAGCCACCGAGTGTCAGCATGGCCACATCCACCATGAAGGCGAACGAGGCGCTGAAGCGCACGATGTGCTGGTAGTAGCGGACCGTGGGTCCGTCGACCGGAGAGCGCGTGAAGCGCGCGTGGGTCAGCGCCATGATGAGCGAGCGCACGGCGTTGGAGATCGTGAAGCCGATGTGTCCGAACAGCGCCCGGTCGAACTCGTCCACGCCGCGGACGCGGTCCGGATTGCGCGCGGCGTTCATCTCGCGCAGCACGAAGGGATGGCAGCGCACCGCGCCCTGGCCGAAGATGATCAGGTTACGCGTCAGGAGGTTGGCGCCTTCGACGGTGATGGTGATCGGCACCGCCTGCCAGGCGCGCGCCAGATAGTTCCGGGGTCCGAGGCAGATGCCCTTGCCGCCGTGGACATCCATGGCGTCGTTGGCCACCTGGCGGCCCATTTCGGTGACGTGGTACTTCAGCATCGCCGAAGGCACCGAGGGCTTCTCCCCGCCGTCGATGGCGCCGGCGGTGACCGAGCGGGCCGCATCCATGGTGTAAGTGAGGCCTGCCATGCGCGCAAGCACCGCTTCCACGCCTTCGAACCGACCCACCGGCATGTTGAATTGCCGCCGGATGCGGCTGTAGGCGCCGCTCGCCCACACGCCCGCCTTGGCGCCACCGGTGGCGTTCGAGGGCAGCGAGATGCAGCGGCCGACCGAGAGCTGCTCGACCAGCATGCGCCAGCCCGCCCCCGCCATCCGTTGTCCGCCGATAATGCAGTCGAGCGGCACGAAAACATCCCGCCCCTGGATGGGGCCGTTCTGGAACGGGATGTTCACCGGGAAGTGGCGCCGGCCGATCGTGATCCCCGGCGTGTCGCGCGGGATCAGCGCGCAGGTGATGCCGACATCCGACTTCCCGCCGAGGAGTCCCTCCGGGTCGAACAGCCGGAAGGCGAGTCCGATGACCGTGGCGATGGGCGCCAGGGTGATGTAGCGCTTGGAGAAGTTCAGCCGGATGCCGATGATTTCCTTCCCCTGCCACTGTCCACGGCAGACGATGCCGGTGTCGGGGATGGCGGCGGCGTCCGAGCCCGCGCGCGGACCGGTGAGGGCGAAGCAGGGCACTTCCTCGCCGCGCGCAAGCCGGGGCAGGTAATGGTTCTTCTGCTCCTCGGTGCCGTAGTGGTTGAGCAGCTCCGCGGGTCCGAGTGAATTGGGTACCGCGACGGTGGAGGAGGCCGTGATGCTGCGGCTGGAGAGCTTGGCGAGCACGCACGAGTGCGCATACGCGGAGAACTCGAGTCCCCCGTAGCGTTTGGGGATGATCATCGCGAAAAATCCGCGCGACTTGAGGAATTCCCATGCGTGGGGCGGCAGATCCCCACGCTCGTGGGTGATGTTCCAGTCATCGAGGATGCGGCACAGCTCCTCGCACGGGCCATCGAGAAACGCCTGCTCTTCGGCCGTCAGCTGCGGTGGCCGGGCCGAGAGCAGCTTCGACCATGCGGGCGCGCCGGTGAACAGCTCCCCGTCCCACCACACCGTGCCCGCTTCCAACGCCTCGCGCTCGGTCTGCGACATCGCAGGCAGGAGCTTCCTGTAGGCCTTCATGAACGGGCGCGTGATGAGCGCCTTGCGCAGCGGCCGGACGTTGAGCAGCCACAGTCCGGCGAGCATGAGCCACAGAAACCCCTTCCAGGTCTGCGCCGCAGCGCCGGCGGCGCCGAAATAGCTGTATGCGGCAAGGAGGACCGTGAACGTGGCGGTGAAGGCGAGCAGGGACAGCCGGCGGTAGGCGAGGTACAGCACCGCGGCGACGAAGATCAGCGTGATGATTCCGCCCGCCTGAGTCACGGCATAGGCGATGGCCGCAAGAATGACCAGCGACAGGACGACACCCAGCATGGAAGCTCCTTCGGGCCGTTTCGTGGGTGGCCACGGCTGCGGAGAACTATAGCGGTTTTCCCGCCGTAGCGGGCGCCCGCCAAGGCGGCTGGCCGCGCCCTCGCCTGCCCGTCGGACGTGTCCGTGCCGGAGCGCCCCTCGTAACGGGGCCTGGGCGCTACGGCCTGGATCGTGCCGCTGAATCGAGTGCGCCGCGCCGCGATGGCACATGCCCCTCCGGCGGCGGCACAGACGGCGGTACGAAAAAAAGGCGGCCCCCGAAGGGGCCGACAAAACGGCGTCCCGCAAGGGACGGCCGCGGAGTTCGAGGTCCGCGGTCCCCGGGGCCACCCGCCCGCACGGCGGTCGCCCGGGGAACGCACGAGATCGAGGCCGGATCAGAGCAGTCGGTACCTCAGGTTGACATAGAAGTCCCGCAATATCGGGTTCGAAAACAACGAGTTGTAGCCCGCCGCAAAGTTGTTTTGAGACGAATTGCTGAATGGCGGGTTCGTGTTGAACAGGTTGCGAATGCCAAACAGCACCGTCAGCCCATGGATCGGCTCGTACGATGCGTAGCCGTCCCAGGTCGATTGCGTGCCCACGGTTCTCTGCGGGCCGGAATTGGTAGGGCCAATGCCGTACTCGTCGATATAGGAAGAGAAGAAACGGTTCGAGAGCCCCGCGCCCCACCTGCCGCGCGGACTCGTCCAGTCGATCCGCAGCTCATGCTGCCACCTCAACGCCGGTTGATACAGAGTCCCGCCGTTGTACGCGCCCACCATGTTGACGACCGGACCGCCACTGTATTGCTGCAGCCGAAACTGGGTGACCGCGGTGCCTTCCAGGTCCTCGTGGAACACCCCGATCCGGGTCCGCTGCGTATACTGGACGCTCAGATCGAACCCGTCGGTCGTGATGAACCCCGTATTCTGGTTGGTCAGCAGAATGTAGCCGCAAGACGCCTGCGTGTAAGGATTGCAATACGCGGACTCCTCGATCGACGGAGTGAGCGTCCCATGATCGTTGGTGGCGATGTAGCTCGACAATGCGGCGGGATTCCCATAGATGGCCGCGGCCGGAACGTGCCCGATGGTGTTCTTGAGCAGGATCCGGTAGTAATCGAGCGTGATCCCCAGATTCTCGACCGGCGCGAGAATGACGCCGAGATCGAAATTCTGCGACGTTTCCGGGGTCAGGCGATTGTTTCCGCCGAACAGCCCGAGGCCCTGGGTATTGCAGACCCCGGAGGGCCACTCCGGGTCCGAGTACGGCGGCACGCACAATGGGTTTCCACTTCCCATGTTGCCGCTGGTCGAGGCCGCCAGAAAATCCGGTGAGTACAAATTGAAGAGCGTGGGCGCACGGAAGCCGGTCGAGGCGGCGCCACGGAAAGTCACGAAGCGCGACGGCTGGTAGCGCACCGTGACCTTGCCGTTGTTGGTGGTGCCGAAATCGCTGTACCGGTCCTCGCGGTCCGAGATATCGACATCGAGGCTCCTGGACATGGGCACGTCAAGCTCGAGGAATATGGCCTGTGCGGTCCGGCTTCCCTCGACAGCGGAGTTCGTGAGTCCCGTTGCGGCGATGACGAGGTCATTGAAAGGGGTGGTCGCATTGGTGTACCTGTCGCCGCGCGCGTCGAAACCGAGCGCCAGGACGGCATCATGACCCGAGTGGAATGCGTCGCCCAGGCGATGACTCACGTGGCCGCCGACGCTCCACCGTCGCATCTTGCCGGCCTGATATACGCCATTGACGTAACTGCTGTTGATCAACGCCTGGCCGGCCGCGCTCTGCGGTCCGAAGGGATTGATCAGATTACTGAGGATCGAGACCCCGGTCACTGGGTCCACGGTGGGCCCAAGAACCGCCTCATTGGGAATTCCGCCGACCCAGGCATCCGAGTTCTCGTTCTGGCTGTAGTTCAGGTTGAACGTGTAGTTCCAGCCGGCGTTGTCCCCCGAGAACGACACCAGGGCCCTCTGCTCCGTATTGATGCTGTCGCCGAAGCGGTTGTTGTTCGGATCGGTCCAGACCGCGTCTATCGGGCCGTTGAGCGCCGGCGCGAGCGTGCAGTCGGCTGAGAAGTTGGCCTCGCAGGTCAGCCCGGATGCCGACGGGAAATAGCTCGGGTTCGTCTGGGGGGTCATTTCGAAGAAGTAAAACATCGGGCCGGACCAGCCGGTCGCCTTGGAGCGGGTATAGAAGTACTGGACGGACAGCGTGTTGTTCGCCGGCAGCTCCTTGGTGAACGATGCCAGCCCGGACGCCTCATATGATCTCGGAATCAGATCCGTCGCGGCCGAATAGCGGTACGCGCAGTTGCCGAAGTACGTGGTGAGGAACGGATTGCCCGTGCAGGCCGGAAAGTCGGGCTGCCAGGAATTGCCGTTCGCATCTATGATGGTCGCGGGCCACGTTCCCGGGTTGTTCGTGCTGGCGATGCCGCGCGCCGGATCGAAGCCCTCGGTCGAAAACGAGCGTTGCGTCGCCATCAGCTCATTCTGCCGGCTGTAGTTTCCGGTGATCATGAAGTTGTAGCCGTCACGCGTCAGGCTCCCGTGCCCGAAGGTGACATTGACCTGGCCCGAGCTGCCGCCCGGTTGCTGCGGATGGCTGAGAGTGGCGTCGAGCTCGGCCCCCTGATAATTCTTCTTGGTGATGAAGTTGATGACGCCCGCGATCGCATCCGACCCGTAGAGCGCCGAGGCGCCTTCCCGCAGCACCTGAACGCTCTTGATCGCCGAAAACGGGATGCCGCTCAGATCGACGGCGCTGCCCGCATTGTTGCTGTTGAAGGCGTTTCCGGCCAGCCGATGGCCGTCCAGTAGCACGAGCGTGCGGGCACTGCCCAGGCCGCGAAGATTGGCGTAGGTGCCGCCGCCGTCGAACGTTCCTACGGAGGAGGCGATGTTCAGCGTCGGGGAATTGGACGTGACGGTGTTGAGCGCCTGCTCCACATTCACGATGCCCATGTTCTTGAGGGCGGAGGTCTGCAGGATCGTGATGGCCTGCGCCGTTTCCGCCTCGGTCCTCGGGATCATGGTGCCGGTGACCACGATGGTCTGCAGCTGCACCGCGGCCGCCGGCGCGCTGGCGCTCGGCGTGGGAGTGGTCTGCGGTTCGGGCTTCGCGGCCGGCACCGCTTTCGCATGCGCGGTCATCGCGTTCGCGCCGAACAGCGCGATTGCACCCACCGCAAGCGCCTGTCTCAGGGCGGATTGGCCTTGGGGGCCGGCGCCAAGGGCCTTGTCCCGCAAGGTGCGCTTCCCGAAGGCAGGCCGGACCGCCGCGGGAGAATATGGCGACCAACCGCGTACGCCGCGGCGTGCTACCGTGAATTTTGTCATCGAGTGATCCCCGGAAATGGTTGTGGTGTTCGGTCGGCGTCCAGTGCTCCCGTTGACCCTGTCGCGTGCCGGCCACGCGCTCCCAAGCAGCGATCGCGCTGGATTTGAAGCGCGTTGACGAGGGACGAACGTCAGGTGCATACGCACTGAGTGCTCCGGGCACTGTTGCACTGTAACGACATCGCAGTGAGTCGCATGCTAGGAGTGGGGGCCGGCGCGTCAAATAGCCAATCGCCAACTTTCGGATATGACCACCGGCCACCGGTCGTGCGGACCGTGAGGTCTTCGAATGTTATGCGGCAGGTGGCGCGAGCGCTGTCTCGTCAGGAGGGGCGCCGGCCTCAGGCCGGCTCTCGCAGGGCGTCGTGCCAACGGGTGCATCCCGGGGCAGGCTCGAGCGCAGCCTGGCGGGAGCATCGACGGATGGCGGCTCGTAGAGCGAAAAGCCCCTCCGGAATTCCTTCCAACTCGAGACTCGCGTGGTCCATGAGGAGGCCGCCTCGCGCGGGCGGGTGGACGTAGCACTGCGATAGCGCCTTGATCCGCAATCCCGCAATCGACACACCGTGCACGACCTCGATGTCGGATACTCCGATCGGCAGCAAAGCGAGGAGCCGCGTGGCGGCCTCGCCCGGCACCACTTCCAGCATGTCGGACAAGTCACTGCGTAGCGCCGCAGCCAGAGCGCGCCCGTGCTCCGCGCAGGCGGCGCGCAACCTCTTGAGGCGCCGTGATAGGTGCCCCTCGCGCATGAAGTCGGCCATCGCAAGCTGGTACAGCGGGGATGGGAAGAGGTCGCTGGCATTGCGGACCGCGATGAAGGTGTCCACGAGGTCCTCGGGTACGACGATGTATCCGAGCCGCAGCGCCGGGAACATGACCGCGCTCAATGAGCCGACATAGAGGACTCTGCTGCCGGTGTCGAGAGTCTGAAGCGGGGCGCGCGGATGGCCGCCGGAGCAGAATTCTCCACCGTAATCGTCCTCGATGAGCCATGCGCTCCTGCGTTCCGCCCAGCTCAGCAATTCCCGCCTGCGCGCCTCACTCATGGTAACGCCCAGCGGAAACTGCTCGGCCGGGGTCACGTACGCGGCGCGGACGCGGTGGTCGCAATGGCTGCCATATGCGACATCGAGCCCCTCCGAGTCGACGGGTACGGGAACGAGTTGTCCGCCTGCGGCCCGCAGGGCCTGGTGCGCGCCCGGATAGCCGGGCTCCTCGATCCAGACCCCGTCGCCCGGATCGAGCACCGCGAGGGCGCAGATCTGCAGCGCCTGCTGCGCACCGGTGGTCACCAGGATCTGGGATTCATCGCAGCGGATGCCCCTGAATGCCCCCAGGTAGCGCGCCAGCGCCGCTCGGAAGGGTGCGACTCCCAGCGGGTCACCGTAGGCCATCAGGTCGCCCGATATTCTCCGGGCGTGCCGGGCGACGAGCCGCGACCAGATGCCGATGGGAAACTCATCCGGCACGCCGATGCCGGATGAAGTGGCGGGCATCTCCTGCAGCCAGCGGTGCGCCGGTCCTCGCAGCAGCGCCGCACGCCGCGATACCCTGCGCTTCGCCGCAGCCGAGCTGCTCACGGCGCGTGATGCCCATCCACTCTCGCCGCCTGGGGGCGCCCGATTGCCGGGAATCGTCAGCGCTACGCAGGTGCCGACGCCGGTCAACGGCGTGAAATAGCCTTCGGCGATGAGCAGTTCGTAGGCACTGAGCACCGGGATACGCGAGACATTCAGCGCTCCAGCCAGGTCGCGGGTCGAAGGAACCCTTTGTCCGGGCCGCAGCGTACCCGTCAAGATCGCGCGCCGGAACCACTCGAAAATCTGTCGATACAGGGGCGCCTCACCCGCAAGATCGAGTGACATGGGCGGAATGAACTGGGCGGACGTGTGGCTCATGCGGATGAATCCTTCCTCGCATCGCGCCGCGTGCCCTCAGCTGCAAGCCGTTGCCGGCGATCCGTCGGGCCAGGCGGTCTTCCCCCGAGCGCCCATCTCGCCATCGCTGCGGAGCACCCATTGCGCGCGCATCAGGCGCCGGGAGGGCACCGAGCGGGCGCCGCGGTCACCGCCAGCAACATCATTGCCGCGATCGCGCGGCACCGGCTCTGACACTTGGAACGCCGTCTCGTGGACCGCTCCACAGCCGGTGTCGGATAATGAGATCAAATCCCCCGCAAACACAGCGGTCCCTTTGCCCACATGAGGCACGATCTCACCCGCGCCTGCGACGGACGATTTGGATGATATGCTCCGGATGGACTTGTCGCATGCACCATTGATGCTCTTCCGACTGGTCCATTATTGGCGGTGCAGCTGCGTGGCCCGGAGTCAGCGTCCCGGCGTGCAGGGCTCGGGGTATCGTCGCAGAAGCTTCACCAGAGCGCCCGCCCAGCCGCCTTCGTGGGAGCGGGCCGAGGTCTCGGTCCGCAGCGCGGAATGAATGAGCGTCAGCTCCGTTCCCGTGTCGATCGCGCGCAGAATGAATTCGAGCCTGGACACGTTGCCCGCCTCATCGGGCTCGCCGCCATCGGCCCATCGCCAGCTCATGACCACGTGATCGGGCTTGACGATCTCCAGGAACTCCCCGGTGCACTCGTGCTCTGCACCATCGAGCCTGCGAAACCTAACCCGGAAGCCTCCGTTCACCCGCGGATCCACCGTGGCGCAGATCACCGGCAGATCATCCGGGCCCCACCAGGAAGCGATGCCCTCCGCGGTCACGAGCGCGTCGAATACGACGACGGGTCGGGCGGCGATGCGGCGCACGAGGACGGCCTGTGTCATTTTCGCCCCTCTTCCGTATCCCGCTCCCTGGCTTCGGCATAGCCCACCAGCCGATCGAGACTCCTCGACCAGAAGATCCGGTGACGCTCCAGCCAGTCCATGGCGAGTTTCAAGGACCCGGGCTCGATCTCCACCCAGACCGTACGGCCGGTCTTGGAGCGGCGGATGAGGCCGGTATCGGCAAGAACGTCGAGGTGTTTCAACACCGCGGGCAGCGTGACGGCGAAGGGTTGCGCCAGCTCGCTGATCGACAACCGCGGCTCCCGATCGAGCCGGGCCAGGATCGAGCGCCGTGTCGGGTCGCTGAGTGCCGAGAAAAGGAGGTCGAGACGCTCTTCGTTATACCTTACCATGTGGTAAAGTATACTTCGGGCGAAAGAGGTGTCAAGAGCAAGTCCCTTTCCTCCGGGCGGCACGGGGTTGACTCGTTGCCATACGGTTCATCTTCACGAGGTGATTCACCATGCGGCAACCGTTACAGGCGATGCGACTCATGGGTGCGCTGATTCTTGGCGTGAGCTGCGCGACGGTCGAAGCCGCGCCGGCCCGGTACCCGGACATGGCGCCAGTCGCTCGTTACCGAATGCCCGATCGGGCCGCCGAGGTCGCCCTTGCGCGCAGCGCGGCACCGGCCGTGATCTCCCGGCGCGCGCAGGTGCTCGTCCTGGGCAGGCACGGCTACCAGACGGCCGTCGCCGGGCACAACGGATTCACATGCCTCGTCATCAGGTCCTGGGACCTGCGGTTCAACGATCCGGAGTTCTGGAATCCGAAGATCCGCTCGCCGCAATGTTTCAACGCCGCGGCAGCGCGCTCCGTGCTTCCCCGTTACCTCGAGCGCACCCGGTGGGTGCTCGCCGGCGACTCCATCGCGAGTATGCGGGCCAGAAGCCGGACTGAGCGGACGGTCCGCGGATCAGGCAAACCGGCACCGGGCTCCATGTGCTACATGATGTCCGAGGGCGGATATCTGAACGACATCGTCCGGGGTCCGTGGCGTCCTCATGTCATGATGTACGTCGCCGACATGCCGGCGGCGAAATGGGGGGCGAATCTCGCGGGCTCACCGGTCTTCGCTGACTCAACCAGCTACGAGCCGATCACCATCTTCATGGTCGTCGTGCCCAGGTGGTCGAACGGCGCCTCCGCCGGCGGTAAGACACCGGGCGACTGAATCGTCTGGCCGGACGCGCCGCCGCGATACTCCGGGGGCGCGTCCAGCCCGTCTCATCACCCCAGCAGCGCTTTGACGCCGTCGCGCTCTTCGTGCAGCTCCGCGAGCGAGGCGTCCATGCGCTTGCGGCTGAACTCGTCGATGGAGAGTCCCTGCACGATCTGGTATTCGCCGTTCTTCGTGGTGACCGGATAGGAGTAGATCACCCCTTCCGGGATGCCGTAGCTGCCATCGGAGGGCACCGACATGCTGACCCAGTCACCCTCCGGCGTGCCGTGAACCCAGGTATGGATGTGATCGATGGCCGCCGAGGCGGCCGAGGCGGCCGAGGAAGCGCCGCGCGCCTTGATGATGGCCGCTCCGCGTTGCTGGACGACCGGTATGAAAGTCTGCTCCACCCACGCGGCATCGACGAGCGAGCGGGCCGGCTTGCCGCCGACCAGGGCGTGGTTGATGTCGGGGTACTGGGTGGAGGAGTGATTGCCCCAGATCGTCATGCGGCGCACGTCGCGCACGTGGCCGCCCGTCTTCTCGGCGAGCTGCGACAGCGCCCGGTTGTGGTCGAGACGGGTCATGGCGGTGAAATTTCGCGGATTGAGGTCCTTGGCATTCGCACGGGCGATCAGCGAGTTGGTGTTGGCGGGATTGCCGACAACCAACACCTTGACATTGCGGTCGGCCGCCTCGTTGAGCGCCTTGCCCTGCGCAGAGAAGATCTGCGCATTGGCGAGCAGCAGGTCTTTGCGCTCCATGCCGGGACCGCGCGGGCGCGCGCCCACGAGCAGCGCCACGTGACAGTCGCGGAACGCCACCTTGGCATCATCGGTGGCCGTCACCTTGTTGAGCCCCGGGAAGGCGCAGTCGGCGAGCTCCATCACCACGCCGTTGAGCGCCTGCAGCGCCGGTGTGATCTCCAGCAGGTGCAGGTTCACCGGCTGGTCGGGGCCCAGCAGGGCGCCTGAGGCCACGCGGAAGGCGAGTGCATAACCGATCTGGCCGGCGGCGCCGGTGATCGCGACGTTCAAGGGGGCTTTCATGGTGCTCGAGTCCGTGCAGGGAGGGAAAGAGCGGGAATTCTACCGCCGATAGATGGTCTTTATCACCCCGATTCGGCCAACCAATTGGCCGGCAGCGCTACTGCGGTGCTACAACAGCCTCATCGGTTCACGCGCACGCGCGGGTCCCGCAGGCGGGATAAAGCATACTTTATGCCGCACGGGCACGCGGCGCCGCGGATGTCCCCGGTTCGAGATGAGGAGGCTGCCATGTTCGATACACGAAACGATCTGACCGTCGAGATCCGCACCAAGGTGATACGGCTGCTCAACGCACGCCTGGCGGATGCCATCGACCTCGCCCTTGCGGCCAAGCACGCGCACTGGAACGTCAAGGGAGCACAGTTCATCGCGCTGCACGAGCTGTTCGACAAGATCGCCGGGCAGATCCACGAGCACGTGGACACTCTGGCGGAGCGGGTGACCGCTCTCGGTGGAAGCGCCGGCGGCACGCTCGGCGCAGTCGTGCGCGCGAGCAGCCTGGCAGCCTACCCGGAGAACATCGCGGACGGCCTGGCGCATGTCGAGGCGCTGGCCGCGGCGGTGGCGGACTTCGGCCGCAAGGTGCGCGCCGCCATCGACGAGGCAGCGGGACTGGGCGATGCCGATTCGGCGGACCTGTTCACCGGAGTGTCCCGCGAGACCGACCAGCAGCTGTGGTTCCTCGAGGCCCACCTGCATGGGTGAGCCGCGATAGCGGCGAACGACCGCGCGAGCAGGAGCGAGCCCCGGTACGCTCGCCGAGCAGGGACAGTGCAGCGAGTGGCGCGGGCCGGGTGCCTCGCCACCCGGGGAGGTCAGTGCGGCGTGTCTACTCAGGCCGGGCGGCCCGTGGCCTGCGTCTGATGCAGCAAGTGGGCGAAGGGCGCACCGCCCACGCTCTGGCGCTTGAGCAGCTCGAGCAGCTCTTCCGAGGCGCACGGGTCGCCGAACAGACGCCCCTGACCCTGGTGGCAGCCGTTGCGGCGCAGGAACTCGAGCTGGCTGCGAGACTCGACGCCCTCGGCCACGACGACCATGCCGAGGCTGCGGCCCATCTCGATGATGGTGCGCACCAGGGTGGCGTTGCCCGTGTTCTCACTCACGTCGCGCACGAAGGACTGGTCGATCTTGAGCGTGCCGATGGGGAACTGCTGCAGCGCCGAGAGAGAGGAATAGCCCGTGCCGAAGTCATCGATCGACAGGTGCAGCCCCATGGCATAGAGCTCATCGAGCAGCGGCAGCGTGTTCTTGCTGTCCGCCATGAGGGTGGTCTCGGTGATCTCCAGCTCGAGCGCCGTGGGGGAGACACCGTGGCGGCGGAACACCGAGCGGCAGCGCAGGATGAAGCTCGCCTGGCGCAACTGCCGCAGTGACAGATTGAGCGAGATGCGCCCGGGATCGCCACCCTCGGTGCTCAGGTGGCGATAGTCCATGCACACCCGGTTGAGCACCCACTCGCCGATGTCGAGGATGAGATTCGTTTCCTCGGCGAGCGGGATGAAGCGCGCCGGCGGGATGTCGCCATGGCCCGGCAGGCGCCAGCGCAGCAGCGCCTCGGCGCCGATGATGCGCCCGCTGTCGAGATCCACCTTGGGCTGGTAGCGGATCACGAGCTCGTCGCGCTCGAGCGCGCGGCGCAGCTTGCTCTTCAGGATCAGCCGCTCGACCGCCGCGGCGTTCATTTCCGGGGAGTAGAAAGTGAACGTATTGCCGCCGTTCTGCTTGGCGTAGTACATGGCGGCATCGGCATTGCGGATCAGGTCGATCACGTTCTCGGCGTCGCGCGGGCACAAGGCGATGCCCAAACTGGCGGTGAGGAACACTTCCTGCTGGTTGAGTTGAAACGCCCGCGCCACCTCGTTGAGGATCGCGCGCGCAAGCTGCGCCACCGGCCCGCGGCTGTCGCCCTCGGCGGGCAGCCCGTGCAGGCACAGGGCGAACTCATCCCCGGCCAGTCGGCCGAGAATGGCGTCCTGAGGCAGCGAGCGCGTCAGCCGCTCCGCGAGCACCTCGAGCACCCGGTCGCCGGTGTCGTGACCGAAGGTGTCGTTGACCTCCTTGAACCGGTCCATGTCGAGGTACAACAGCGCCACCGCCCGTCCGGCACGCAGCCCCCGCGCGAGCGTCTGCTGCAGCACGTGCTGGAACTGCATGCGATTCGGGATCTTGGTGAGCGTGTCGTAGCGGGCGAGATAGCGGATGCGCCGCTCGGCGCGCTTGCGGTCCGTGATGTTGCGGGCAACGAAGATGCTGCCCTGGAATTGCGGATCGTCGCTCTCGATGCGCGAGCCGGCGAGTGACACCGGGATCGTCTGACCGTCCCGGGTGCGGACCACGGTCTCGCGGGTCCCCTGCGCCGCTTGCGGCAGATCGAAGTCCGCGCGCGCGTGCTCATCCAGCACCCCGATGATGCCGCGGCCGAGCAGTTCCTCCTCGGCGAAGCCAAGCAGGCGGCACGCCGCGGAATTGGCGGTCTTGATCACTCCGTCGGGCGAGGTGATGAACACCGCGTCCGTCATGCTGTCGAGGACGCTGCGCAGGTAATCCTTGTGGATGGTCGACTGGCGCAGGCGTGAGCGCATGTGCTCCATCGCCTGCTCGAGATCACCGAGCGCGCCGCGCGGGTGCGCCTCGATCGGACGGGTATAGTCGCCGTGCCCGATGCGATTGGCGCCGCGCACCAGTGCCGCGGCCGAGACGCCGACGCCGCGCGTCCTCAGCCAGGTGCGGGCGGCGGCCACGAGGCTGCCGGTCACCGCCACCGCGCCGGCCAGGGCCCATGTGAGGGGTGCGGGCCCATGCCGAAATGCGAGCGTCGCGCCGGTCGCAGCGGCCACCAGCAGCGTGACCGCGAAGGTGCCGAGCGCGTATCTGAATTTGCTGTTCTGGGCCACGGGCGGGGGAGGGCGAGGTCGGTAGGGGGATATTAACCGCCAGCCGGCCCCCGTCAAATCAGGCGTCGGCCGTTCAGCCGGACCAGACCCGCTTGAGGTAGTTGATCATCAGGCCCCGCATGGTGGACATGGGGTCGCTGGTGGCGGCGAAGATCGGTGGACGGCGCCTGAGCAGCCGCCAGTTCTCGCTGCGCAGCACCCGGCGCAGGAAATTGATGTTGCGCTCGATGGCCTCCATGTAGGGATTGCGGCCTCCGTAGAGGACCTCGAGGTAGCGGTACGCCGAGCGGAACTCCCCGTCGAGGCGCTTCTTGCGCGTCTCCGTAGCGAATTCCGGGGTCTGCCGCAGCAGATCGAGGCCCGAGGCGTAGCGGACCTCCCGGTCGCCGGTCGCCGATATGGGCACCGCGACGCCGCCGAGCACGAACTCGGCGTACAGCCGGTCGCGGCACTTCTCCAGGTAACAGCGATCGGCCATCTGGGCGATCATGTCCGCCGTGCCGAGCAGGTGGCCGACGAGGATGTCACGCGGATCGCTGAGGCGAGCCTCGATCTGAGCGCCCGGCACTTCGTAGCCGGTGAAATGGATGATCTCGCGGGCCACGGCCACCCAGCGTCCGAGGCCCACCCGCGGCAGGAACTCCTCGAGGAAGCGCGCGCCCCGGGAGACGTGCACGAGGGTGAATTCGGCGCCATTGCGTGATTCCCGCTCGTCGGTACGGCGCAGGTAGCCCACATCATGGAACAGGCCCGTGATGAGGCCGACGACCGCACGCTCCGCGCCCAACCGGTTGCGCGGTTCGGCCTGGCGCTCATAGCCCACCAGCAGCCGGGCCAGAGCGAGTGTGATGTCCAGTGTGTGCTGACGGTCGTGGTAGACCGTGTCCACGCCGTGGTAACCGGGGACCTGTCCGGCAAACAGCAGCTCGAAGTGCTCGAACGAGCGCTGCAGCGGCGCCAGCGCGAGGTCGGGCCAGGTGGGCTGGAACAGCGCCTCGACCGCCTCGCGCACCGCGCTCGTGGAGCTTACCTGGACCGTGTCGGTGACGTCGTAATCACTACGCCGGGCATTGGGCATTCTGTTTTTAGCGGACCTGCACGGCGGGGGCGGCCCGCTCTCCCAGAGTGATTTTGCTCATTCTGGGGGCAATTCCCGCGGCAATACCGAGAGCCAGCACCCAATTTCATGCGCTGCGCATGGGGCTTACGGGGTGGGGGCCCGCGAACCCCGCACGTGGAGGCGGCGCCGGGCGCGCAAAAGACGGGAACGTAACTTAAGTCGCCAGATCGCCGGGGGAGTGGATGCCGTGCTGCGCGAGCAGCGCCTCGACCCGCGGAGGCCGGCCCCGGAATTCGACGAACGCCTCCAGAGCGTCCCGGCTGCCTCCGCGCGAGAGAATGGCGTCGAGGTAGCGCTGCGCCGTGGTCCGATCGAAAACCCCGTGCTCCTCGAATGCCGAGAAGGCGTCCGCCGCGAGGACCTCGGCCCACTTGTAGCTGTAGTAGCCCGCCGCGTATCCGCCGGCGAACACGTGGCCGAAGCTCATGGGAAAACGATTCCAGCGCGGTGTCGGCACCACGGCGACCTGCTGGCGCACCTCCCCGAGCAGCTCGAGGATGCGGCCGCCTCGGGCGGGGTCGTACTCGGCGTGCAGCCGGAAATCGAACAGCGCGAACTCCAGCTGGCGCATCATCTGCAGGCCCGCATGGAAGCTTCGCGTCGCGCGCAGACGCTGCTGGATGTCGGCCGGGAGGGGGGCTCCGGTCTTGAAGTGGCCCGAGATGCGGCCGAGCACCTCCGGGTGCCAGGCGTAGTTCTCCATGAACTGGCTGGGCAGCTCCACGGCATCCCAGGCCACGCCGTTGATGCCGGCGACGCTCGGGTAATCCACCCGGGTGAGCAGGTGATGCAGGCCGTGACCAAACTCATGGAACAGGGTGAGAACATCGTCGTGGGTGAGGAGCGAGGGGCGATCCTCCCCGGGCGGCAATACATTGAGGACCAGGTACGCCACGGGCAGTGCATCGCCCGAGCTGAGGTGCTTGCGTCCCACGCACTCATCCATCCACGCCCCGCTGCGTTTGTGGGGGCGCGCGTAGGCGTCGAGGTAGAAGCTCCCCACGGGCCGGCCCGAGGCGCTCTCGATCTCGAAGTAGCGCACATCGGGGTGCCAGACCGGGGCGCCGGAGCGCTCCCGGATGCGCACGCCGAACAGCCGCCCGGCCACTTCGAACAGACCCGTGAGCACGCGCGGGAGCGGAAAGTAGGGCCGCAGCTCTTCCTGCGAGACGGCGTGGCGCTCATGCTGCAAGCGCTCGGCGAAGAAGGAGACGTCCCAGGCCTCGAGCTCCCGGTCGGCGAAGGCGCGCAATTCCTCGAACTCCCGCAGGGCCGCGGGCCGCGCGGCGCGCACCAGATCCTCGAGGAACTTCATGACCTCCTCGCAGCTGTGCGCCATGCGCTTGGCGAGAGCGTACTCGGCGAAGTTGGCGAAGCCGAGGATCCGCGCCGCCTCGTGTCTCTTGCGCAGTATCTGCTCCATCACCGGCGCATTGTCCCAGCGCCCGGCCTGAGGACCCTGGTCGGAGGCGCGCGTCGTCCAGGCCTCGTAAAACGTGCGCCGCAGCTCCGTGGACTCCGCGTCGGTCACCACGGCAACATACGTTGGCTGGTCCAGTGTCAGGATCCAACCCTCCAGGCGCTGCTCATGGGCGCGCCGCCGGGCCTGATCGACGAGCACCTCGTTGAGGCCGCGCAGCTGCGCGCGGTCGGTGACGTGATGGCTCCATGCGTTGGTCGCATCCAGCACGTTTTCCTCGAACTTCGCCTGCAGCTGCGTCAGCTCGAGCATCACCGACTTGAAGCGTCGCTTGTCCTCATCCGGCAGACCCACCCCCGCCAGCCTGAAATCCTGCAGCGCGTGATCGATCACGCGACGGCGCACCGGGTCGAGCGTGCCGCCCTCGCGCGCTTCGATTGTCCGGTAGGCCCGGTACAGCGGCTCGTTCTGCGCGAGGTCGGTCTGGTAGGCGGACAGCAGCGGCAGGCAGGCATTGTAGGCGACACGCAGCGCCTCGGAGTTGAGCACCGCATTGAGGTGACTCACCGGCGACCAGTGCCGCGCGACCCGGTGCTGCAGCTCCTCCAGCGGCTCGATCACCGCGGCGAAGGTGGGCGGGTCGCGGGAGGCGATGTCATCGATGCGCGCCCGCGCATCCTCGAGCAGCGCCTTGACGCCGGGCTCGACATCGTCGGCCCGGATGCGGGGGAAGGGGGGCAGCGGCTCGTCGGCCAGCAGGGGATTGCTCATGGAGGGCTATTCTGCCCGAGCGGCAGGCGGAGCGCATGTCCGGCGCCGCAGCCTCCACTATCTCATCGTAACCAGCTCTTCGGCGCTCGTCGGATGGATGGCCACCGTGTCGTCGAAATCGGCCTTCGTCGCGCCCATGCGCACCGCCACGGCGAAGCCCTGCATCATCTCGTCCGCGCCGGGTCCGATCACGTGCACGCCCACCACGCGCCTTTCCGGTCCCACGGTGACGAGCTTCATGTCGCAGCGCGGCTTGCGGGAGGTGAGCTGGTGGTACATGGGCAGGAAACCCGACTTGAACACGGTGACATTGTCGTCACCGTAGCACTCGCGCGCCTCCCTTTCCGTCAGTCCCACCGTGCCGAGAGGCGGATGGCCGAACACGACGGTCGGGATGTTGTGATAGTCGAGATGCCGGTCGGCCTTGCCGCCGAACAACCGGTCGCTGAGGCGCCGGCCCGCGGCGATGGCCACCGGCGTCAGTTGCGCCCGACCGGTCACATCGCCGATGGCATAGATGCCGGCGGTGCTGGTGAGCTGGTACTTGTCGGTCGCGATGAAACCTTCGGCATCACATTCGACCCCGGCGTTCGTGAGGCCCAGGTCGGCCACCGCGCTGGCGCGCCCGATCGCCCATAACACGCAGTCGTACGGACCCAGTTGCCGCCCGTCCCGGACCGCGAGCCGCAGGTCATGCGGCCCGCCCCGCAACGCCTCGGGGATGGCCTGGGTCTGGATCGTGACGCCTGCTTCACCGAGGATCTTCAGCATCGATTCCCCGAGCATGGCATCGAACTGCCGCAACGCGGCGCCGGTGCGCAGCACGAGGTCCACCGCGGAGCCGAGGGCGGCGAACACGCCCGCGAGCTCGACGGCGATGTAGCCGCTGCCCACCACCGCCACGCGCCCTGGCCGCTCGGTCAGCTCGAAGAAGCCATCGGAGGTGATGCCGAGCTGCGCGCCCGGGATGCTCGGCACGACCGGATGGCCGCCGGTGGCGAGGATGATATGGGGCGCGCTGAGGCGGGCGTCGCCGACCGCGACGGTGCGGCGGTCGATGAAGCGGGCCCGTGCGCGCACGAGCGTGACGCCACGCCTGGCGAGGTTGGTTTCGTAGATGCCGTTGAGCCGCAGGATGTAGGCGTCGCGCCGGTCCTTCAGCTGCTTCCAGTCATGTCTATCGGCCGACACGTCGAATCCGTAGCCGGACGCATCGCCGAGGGCATCGGCGAGGTCTGCCGCGTACCACATGACCTTCTTCGGCACGCAGCCGACGTTGACGCAGGTGCCGCCGAGCCGGTGTGACTCCACTACCGCGACGCGCGCGCCATATTCCGCGGCGCGCTGGGCCGCCGCCAGTCCGCCGCTGCCGCCGCCGATGACAATCAGGTCGAAATCGCTCATGGCGCCATTGTCGCGCACCCGATCCGACGCCGCGGCGTCGGTCTAGCGGCCGGTGCGGGCACGCCCCGGGGTCTTGCGCGCCGCGGCGCGCCTTGCGGTCGCGGGCGCCTTCTTCGGCGCCGCAGCTGCGCGTCGCTGGGTCGTCGGCGCGCCATCTCCGGCCTGCCGGGCCGGTGTCCTGGCACGCGCCGCGGCGCGGGTGCCTGCGGACTTCTTCTTCGCGCCGGCCGATGACGCCGGTGTCGCCGGGGCCTCCGTGGCGGGCGCCTTGGTCTTCGCCGGAGCGGCGCGCTTGCCGCGGACGAAGCGGCCGCGGCGCGCGGGCGCCTGCGCGAGCAGCTCCCGGCATTCCTCCAGCGTCAGGGATTTCGGGTCGCGCTCCTTCGGGATCTTGGCGTTCTTGACCTTGTCCGTGATGTAGGGACCGTAGCGGCCGTTCAATACCTGGATGTTGTCGAGGCCGAAGTCGATGATGATGCGGTTGGCATCGGCCTCCTGCTTCAGCCGGATGACCTCGAGCGCGCGCTCCAGGCTCACCGTGTAGGGATCATCCTCCTTGAGCGACACGTACTTGCTGCCGTACTTCAGGTACGGTCCGAAGCGGCCGACGTTGGCGATGATGGACTCGCCGTCCGCGTTCTGTCCGAGGGTGCGCGGCAGCTTGAACAGCTCGAGAGCCTCCTCGAGGCGGATCGAGTCCATCTTCTGGCCGGGCCGAAGACCCGCGAACTTCGGCTTCTCGGCATCGTCCTTGGTGCCGATCTGCACGAACGGCCCGAAGCGCCCCATGCGCACGCTGATCGGCTTGCCGCTCACCGGGTCCGTGCCGAGCTCGCGCGCCTGCGCCACCTGCTCGCGGGTGACATTCTTCTCGATCTGCTCGACCTGGTGGATGAAGGGCTTCCAGAATTTCTCGAGCGGCGCGGTCCAGACCTCCTCGCCGCGCGAGACCGCATCCAGCTCGTCCTCCATCGCGGCGGTGAAGCCGTACTCCACGTAGCGGTGGAAGTGCTCGGTCAGGAAGCGGTTGACGATCTTGCCGATGTCGGTCGGGATGAAGCGCCGGTTGTCCATTTCGACGTACTCCCGATCCTGAAGCGTCGAGATGATGGTGGCGTAGGTCGAGGGGCGGCCGATGCCATGCTCCTCGAGCGCCTTGACCAGGGATGCCTCGCTGTAGCGCGGCGGCGGCTCGGTGAAGTGCTGGTCCGCATGCAATGCCAGCAGGCCCACGATGTCGCCTTCCTTCATCGGCGGCAGCGCGTGATCGTCATCGTCCGATTTCGCGTCATCGCTCCCTTCCTGGTAGACCGAAATGTACCCTGCCTTGACGAGCGTCGATCCGGTGGCGCGCAGCACGTGCCGTTGCGCAGTGTCGGGACCCGCGACCATGTCGGCCGCCACGGTATCGTAGACCGCCACGGCCATCTGCGAGGCAACGGCGCGCTTCCAGACGAGCGAATACAGACGATAGAGATCGTGGTCGATCTTGCCTTCGACGTCCGCGGGAATGATCGATGCGGCAGTCGGCCGGATGGCCTCGTGCGCTTCCTGGGCGTTCTTCGACTTCGTCTTGTAGACGCGCGGCTCTTCCGCCACCTCGTCCTGCCCGTACAGTCGCGCGGCGACCTCGCGGATCTCCCCCACGGCCTCCGCGGCCAGGTTGACCGAGTCGGTACGCATGTAGGTGATCAGGCCGATGTTGCCTTCACCGAGGTCCACGCCTTCGTAGAGCTGCTGAGCGAGGCGCATGGTGCGCCGGGCGTTGAAGCCCAGCTTGCGGGCGGCCTCCTGCTGCAGCGTGGAAGTGGTGAACGGCGGGGCGGGCGTGCGGCGGCGCTGCTTGCGCTCGACGGCGAGCACCCGCAGCCGGCCGGGCTCACTCCCGCCGGCCGCCTCGAGGGCGGCGCCGTGGATCGCGCGCTCGACCTCCCGGGCCTCGGTCTCGTTGGTGAAGGAGAACTGCTCCACCTTCCTGCCGCGGTACTCGAGCAATCTCAGCGGGAAGGGCGCTGCGCCCTCGACCGACCCCTCGCCTTCCAGCGTCCAGTATTCCTGCGCGACGAAGGCCTCGATCTCGGCCTCGCGCTCGCAGATCATGCGCAGCGCCGGACTTTGCACCCGGCCCGCGGACAAGCCGCGCCGGACCTTCTTCCACAGCAGCGGCGAGAGATTGAAGCCCACCAGGTAATCGAGGGCGCGGCGGGCCTGTTGCGCGTTGACGAGATCCAGCGACAGGTCGCGAGGCTGCGCCACCGCCTGGCGGATCGCGTTGCGCGTGATTTCGTAGAAGGCCACGCGGTGCACGGTCTTGCCGTCCAGATCACCACGGGCCTTGAGGACTTCCCTCAGGTGCCAGGCGATGGCCTCGCCCTCGCGATCCGGGTCGGTCGCGAGGTAGAGCGCCTTCGACTTCTTCAATCCCCGGGAGATGCTCTCGATGTGGCGCTCGTTCTTCTCGAGCACCCGGTACTGCATGCTGTAGCCGCGGTCGGGGTCCACAGCGCCTTCCTTGGGAACGAGATCGCGGACATGGCCGTAGGAGGCCAGCACCTCGAAGTCCTTGCCCAGATACTTCTTGATGGTTTTCGCCTTGGCGGGCGACTCCACGATGACCAGGTTCTCGGCCATGTCTCGCTTCGGATCCTGTCAATGCCGCAAGGCGGAGCGCTCGCCGACCATCAGGGCCTCGAAACGCGCGAAAGCGGCTTCCTGCTTGGGTTGAATGGAGAGTACGAGCAGCACCACCCAGCGCAATTGCTCGAACGTCGGTTCCTCGACATCGAGCGCGAGAGCGCGGTCGATGACCAACTCGCGTTGCTCAGGGGTGAGCACGCCGTCGCGATCGAGTCGGGCGAGGAAGGACCGGCACTCCGGCGAGAGTCGCCCCAGCTCCCCTTCCGAATAGACGCGCAGGGCGCGCGGGGGCGGCTCTCCCTCGACCGAGGGCGAGCGCTCGGAGCCGGCGGCCAGGACCGACAGCCACTCCATCGCCTGAACCACCTGCCCCATGGTGAAGCCCTGCCGCGCGAGCTCGGAGAACATCTGGGCCCGGCCGGGAATGTCCGCCGGGTCCGACATCATGTAGTGGTCGTAGACGTAGATCAGGACGTCGAGAACGCAGCCGGTTGTCATTTAATGGTCTGTTTTGTGGTCATCGCGAGTCGGCCATAGC